>CBDUXP010000001.1:0-210110 GCA_965371225.1 uncultured bacterium
ACCTGGCGGAGACGGAAGCCATCTACCGGGACGAGCAGGGGCAGTGGGTCACGCGCACGGAGAATCCCGAGGAGTTGGGCATTCCGGAGGGCGTGCGCGAGGTGGTCGGCCGCCGGCTGTCGCGCCTGTCCGATGCGTGCAACGCCGTGCTGGGCATCGGGGCGGTCATCGGCCGCGACTTCGACCTGGCGGTGGTGGAACGGGTGAGCGAGCTGGACGCCGACGCGGTCTGGCAGGCGCTGGAGGAAGCCGCGGGTGCGGGCCTGGTCACGGAGCAGGCCGGCAGCCGGCACCGCTTTTCGCACGCGCTGATCCGCGAGACGCTGTACGACGAGTTGAGCACCCCCCGCCGCGTACAACTGCACTGGGCCGCGGGGGAAGCGCTCGAAACAGGGCACGCGCACAGCATCGACGCGCACCTGCCGGAGTTGGCGCACCACTTCTTCCAGGGGGCTCAAGGCGGCAACCCCGCCAAGGCCGTGGACTATTGCACCCGCGCCGCCGAGCGCGCCCACGCCCAGGTCGCGCACGCGGAGGCGGTGCTCCATTACGAACGGGCGGTGCAGGCGCTGGAATTCGCGGAGGACGCCGACCCGACCTGGCGGTGCGAGCTGCTGCTGGCGCTCTCGGAGGCGCGCTTTGACGCGGGCGACCGCGACGGCGCGCGCGAGGCCGGCGGACAAGCTGCGGAGGTGGCGCGGCAACTCGACCGGAGCGACCTGTTCGCTCGGGCGGCGCTCGCGCACGCCACAATAACTGAATCCATCGGGGTGGTGAACGAAGAGATCGCCGCGATGATAGATGAGGCGCTGGACCGGCTGCCTCCGAATGACAACCCCTGGCGCGCGCGGGTGTCGGCGCGGCTGGCGCGGGAACTGGTATGGGGGGGCGATCGCGACCGCCGGCTTCGGCTCCGCGAGGAAAGCGTGGCTATGGCTGGGCGCCTGAATGACAGGGAAACCCTGGCCTTCACTCTGGGTGAAAAAATGGTCTCGTTGGTGGATCCGGACGAAATGGCCGAACGTTTGGCCGTGGCGCGTGAGCTTGCGCGGCTCTGTCACGAATTGGGCCTGGCGAGCCGGGAGGCGCAGGCGAGGCATTACGCATGGGTAAGCGCGCTGACACTGGGCGAGCTGGAACTGCTTGGCGAAGCGTTCGACGCGATGACGAAATTGGCGGAGAGGCAACGGGACGTGGTCGCGGGATTTAGCATTCGGTGGCTCGATGTAGCTCGTGCCCTCTGGGAAGGCCGCTTAGAGGAGGCCGACCGATTGGCACAAGAATTCCCGGAACTGGGTAGGGGATTGGCCCCGGAGCTTGGTCAGTTTTCTTTCGCTGTGTTCAGGACGGGGTTGCTGGACGCACGGGGACGGCACGCGGAGGCGGAGGAACTGGCACGGACGTGCGCCGAACGGTATCCAGGCATCCCGGCGTGGCGCGCGGTGCTTGCAGCCACTTTGGCGGCAGGCGGGCACCCGCACGAGGCCCAGGCATTGTTTGACGAGTTCGCCGCGGACGATTTCCGTGCCATTCCGAGGAATTTGGGCTGGGTCCCGTGCTTGTATTACTTGACGCGAACCTGCGCCGCTCTCCGCGACGCGCGCCGGGCGTCGGTCCTCTACACCATGCTGCAACCATACGCGGGACGGTACCTGGATATTGGGGCTAGCGGCTTCTGTCCCGATACCATTTCTCACGGTCTGGGCCTGCTGGCAGGGCTGATGGAGCGCTGGAACGACGCGGCACGGCACTTCGAGGATGCGATAGAAGAGCAGGAGCGGCTCGGGGCGCCGACGCTCTATGCGCGCACGAAAGCCGACTACGCGCGCCTGCTGCTGGACCGCGGGCGGCCGCAGGACCGCGGACGCGCCATGGAGCTGGCGAGTGCGGCGGCGGACACGGCACAGGAAATCGGCATGCAGGGTGTCCTCGAACAGGCGCTGGCGGTCAAGCTGGAACTGCAAGGGGTGTCCGGCGAATCGGACCGGCAGGCGTCCATCGACCTGGTGGCCGCCACGGTGCAGATGGAGCGGCCGGACCTGAAGCCGCACGCGGCGCCGGACGGGACGGTGACGATCCTCTTCAGCGACATCGAAGGCTACACCGCCATGACGGAACGCCTGGGCGACTTCAAGATGCAGGACGTCCTGCACGAACACAACCGCATCGTGCGGGAGCAGCTCCACGCCCACGGAGGGTACGAGGTGAAGAGCGAAGGCGACGGATTCATGCTCGCGTTCGGCAGCGCCCGCAAGGCCATCGACTGCGCGATAGGCATGCAACGCGCCTTCGCGACCCACAACGCCCAGAACGGCGGGGACCAGCCCACTGACGGGCACGACCCGCTTCGCGTCCGTATGGGGCTGCACACCGGGGAGGTCATCAAAGAAGCCGACGACTTCTTCGGCAAGAACGTGATCCTCGCAGCGCGCATCGCCGGCCAGGCGCAGGGTGGCGAGATTCTCGTGTCGTCGCTGGTGAAGAATCTCACCGAGAGCGCCGGCGACCTGGCGTTCGCCGGGTCCCGCAAGGCCGCGCTGAAGGGCCTCAGCGGCGAGTTCAGCCTGCATCCCCTCCGCTGGGCGTAAAACTGGCCAGCGCGGCACGGCTTCCGCCGTCGCCGCCCCTCTGCTAATACTGCCGCGGGCTGACGGCGGTTCGCCCGCGTCCGGGGGTACATTCGAGACTGTTCGCAAGCACGGTTTCGTCCGTGCCCCGGCGCGATCGTCTCTCCACTGGCAGGCGGGTCACAAACGCCAATCGGTCGCCCGGGGCACGGCGACTTTTTTTTGGTGTCGGCGGTCGGGGCTCGCCCGCACCCCGGCGGCGGCAGACTAGGCGGGGACGGGCGCGGCCGGCGGCGCGGCGGCCAACCGGCGGGCCAGCACCAGCAATATGAAGACGAGGGTGTAGCACAGCGCGACCCCGATCCCGAGGGCGGTGTAGCCCACGGCCATGCTCGCGTATTCGGCCACGCCGCCCAGGGTGGCCCCTAACAGATTCCAGCCGAACAGATGCTCGGGCACTTCCTGGTCGCGGAACGTGATGCTGAAAATGAGGTTCGCGAAGAAGATGGGGCTGAACGTGAGCAAGCTGGCGAGTACGAATCGCAGCACCGGTTGCTCGAAGTACAACAGGTTGGCGAGCGGATAGACCAGGCCGATCGCACAGGAGCCGATCAGCAACAGGAAGATGGGCAGCAACACGGCCCGGCCGCGGAGCAGCAACGCGGTCCAGTTGGCGGCGAGCACCAGCACCAGCACGGCGAGAAACACGAGCGAGCTGTTCACCCACGTGGTCCCGAATAGCAAACTGAACTGAATCACGCTTTTGGTCTCGAGCAGGAGGAACGCCACCCCCATGAGCACGAACGCCAACTTCAGGCTCAGCCCCGCCCCGCCCGCCAGCGCCGCCGGCATGCCGCGGCGGGCTCGGTGGAGGGTGGCGGCCAGCAGCGCCACCAAGACGGTAAGCACCGCCATCGCTCCCACGTACAGGCGTGGGATGCCGCGCTGCGAGAGATACAGGAAGGGCCAATCGTCCTTCGGCAGGTCGATGGAAGTGATCGCGTCCCCCGGCGGCGGCGGGAGGTAGGTTTCCCGCGTGGCCTTGAGCATGGTCAGGCCTTCCCCTTCGAAGATCATCCGCGGGGTGGCGCCGGTGGCCGCGAGGATCATCGCGGAAATCTTCTGCGGCAGCCACGGCTGGCGATAGTAGTTGTAGTACAACAGGTCCCCGCCGTCATTGAGCAGGCTGAAGGCGCGTTCCGCCGCTTCGGTCGTGAACAGGTAGTTCTCCAGCCGCAGTTGCGCCATGGGGCTGACTTTGATGAGCGAGTCGGTCAGCGCGAACACGATCATGTCGTACTTCTCTGAAGATCGGGTGAGCACCACGCGCGCGTCGGTCACGGTCACGTGCACGCGGGGGTCGTCGTACGGCCGGAGCGGATGGTAGCGCCGGCCGAGTTCGTAAATCACCGGATCAATCTCCACCGCGTGGACGTACTCGGCGCCGTTCAGCAACGCCGCGGCCACGTCGTTGCCCGAGCCCGCCCCGATAATCATGACCCGCTTGTATGGGGCCCGGCCCACGTTCGCCCGGTCGTCGAAGGGCTCCTGGTAGAACGTTTTCACGAGGGAAATCTGGGGGGACATGGTCTGGTGCGCGATCCCATTCACGAAGATGTGATGCGGATATTGCAGCGAATGGACGTACTCGATTTTCTGGTACGGGGACCAGTGCGACTCCACGTCGCCGCGGAAGTCGGGGTTCACCAGCAGCATGGTGTCGCGGTGCCGCGCGAGGAGGATGACGGGGAGCAGTAACACCGCCGCGACGGCGCGCTGCCGCCACGCCCCCGGCGGAAGCGCCAGGCCGTAGAGGGGAATGAGCGCGGCGAACCACAGGAAGGCCGGTAGTTGCACCCAGCTGGCCGCCATGAACGCCAGAATCCCACAGCACGACCCGGCGATATCGAGCGTGTACGCGTGCAGCGGCGCGTATCGGCGGAACTGTTTGGCGGTGCGCTGCGATAGCAGGACAAAGATCAGGACCGTCAAGGCGAACCACACCGCGAACATGAGCGAGCTGTTGCCCCCCGCGGCGGGGCCGAGCGCGAAGAACAGCTCATCCCCCACCCGTCCGCTGTTGTCCCCGAAGCCGGGGACCACGGGATTCGCGAACGTCACGAAGGCTACCAGGACCAACAGCAGCACCAGCGCACCCTGAAATAACCGGTCGGAGGTGCGCTCCGACCAGTAGTGGTGAAACATGAAGCCGCTGCCCATCCCGACGAAGACCGCGATGAGCACGAGGTTCGGAAAGTAGCCGAGGTTCCAGATGTTGCCCGCGAGATAGCGGATCAGCACCAGCTCCTGAAACAGGGTGAGAAACCCAAGGACGAACAACTGCATAGAAAAAACGTGCGAGAGTGGCGCAGGACCTCCGCGGGAGTATAGCAGACCGGGTTCGGCGGGCCGGCCGCCCCAGCCCGCCCGCCCTTATGCGGGGAGGACGCGCTTCGGGCGTGGCAGGAGTTCACCGCCGCTTCCGGGTAGAATCTCTCCCATTCGGGGGGACGGACGCGAGGAAAGGCGAAGCACGCATGGGGCGGAACATTCTCTTCATCACGACGGATCAGCAACGGTACGACGCGCTGGGATGCAACGGGGGCACGATCGCGCGAACGCCGGTGGCGGACGGGCTGGCGGCGGCGGGGATCACCTACCACCGGGCGCACAACCAGAACGTCGTGTGCATGCCCGCGCGGTCCACCATGATCACCGGCCAATACGTGCGCACCCACGGGGTGTTCGCCAACGGCGTGCCGCTGCCCGTGGACGCACCCAGCGCGGCGGCGTACCTGAAGGAAGCAGCCGGGTACCACACGGCGCTGCTCGGCAAGGCGCACTTCCAGCCCGCGTTTGATGCGAAACGGCAGTGGGTCGAAAACTCCATGGCGGGCGAGGAGTCGACGGGGCCGTACCGGGGGTTCGACCACATCGAAATGGCGATGCACGTGCCCCTGGGCGGGTGGCACTACTCCCGCTGGCTGCGCCACCACTTCCCGGACGAGGTGGACGGGTTCGCGCCGTTGCTCAGCGCGCAAGGTGGCGGCGATACGGGCGCGCCGGAAGTCACCTACAACCCGATCCCGCGCGAGCATTACCACACGGACTGGGTGGCCGACCGCACCATCGCGTACCTGGACTCCCTGCCCAAGGACGCGGATTGGTTCGTGTGGATGAGCTTTCCGGACCCGCACCATCCCTGGGATCCGCCAGCGGAGGCCGCGCGACGCATCAACTGGCGCGATCTGGAGCTGCCGCCAGGGCATCCGGGGTCGGAGCAGAAGATCGTCGACATTCTCACGCAGAAGCCCGCGCACTGGCTGGCGTGGTACGAGGGCCGCTGGCCGAACATGGAGGGCGGACCGGCGGCGTTTGTGCCGAGCCGCTTGACGCACGACCAGATTCGCGAAGTGAATGCGTTGACGCACGTGGAGAACGAACTCATCGACGAGGCGTGTGGCCGCGTGCTGGCGCGCGTCGCGGAACGCGGGTGGGACGCGGAGACGGACGTGTTCTTCACCACGGACCACGGCGAACTGCAGGGCGACTTCGGCCTCCTCTATAAGGGGCCGTATCACGTGGACGCGCTCATGCACATTCCGCTCATCTGGCGGCCAGCGCCCTCCGCCGACGTGCCGGCCGCACGGGTCCACGAACCGGTCGGCCAGCTCGACCTGGCGCCGACGTTCTGTGCAATCGCGGGGGTACCCGTGCCCGCCTGGATGGAGGGGGTGCCGCTGCCCACCGCGCCGGGCTCGGGGCGCGAGCGGGTGCTCACGGAATGGGACAGCCAGTTCGACGCCTGCGGCATGCACCTGCGCACTATCTATCGCGACGGGTACACGTGCACGGTGTACGAAGCGAGCACGCGGGACGTGGGCTGGCGGGCGGAACCCGTCTTGAACTTCGGCGGCTGGACCGGCGACCAACCGGGCATCGTGTACGACGGCACCGAGGGGGAGCTGTACCACGTGGCGGAGGATCCGCACCAGTGGCGCAACCTGTGGGCGGACGCCGGCTATGCGTCCCTCAAGGCGGACTTGATCGCGGACCTCTACGACCACCTACCCGCATCGCGCACCCCGCCGCTCACCGTCGAGGCACCCGCCTAGAGCCGGGTGGTACAATTACCTTTCGGAGAGAGGCGGGCATCGTGGCGATCCATTTCGCGTGTGCGTGCGGTCAGGGGTTCTCCGTCCGCCAGCGCCGCGCAGGCAAGATCGGGACGTGTCCCAAGTGCGGGCAAGCGGTGCGCGTACCGAATCTGGTGGCGCCGGCCCAGTCTGCGCCGGGTACCGCAGTCGCGTCCCGCGCGATGGCGGCCGTCCGTGCGCTAGCGCACTACGGCTTCTGGCCGGTCGCGGTCGGGGCCAGCCTGTGGGGCAGCGGGTGGGCGCTGCGGAACGGGTACGGCTTTCAGGTCGCCGTGCTCGGCGTCTACGCGGTACTCAACGCCGCGTTGCTCGTGCTGGAGCGCCTCTTCCCCTACCGCCGCGCGTGGCACGGGTCGGACGGGCAGATACCCCACAACGTAGCGCACACGGTGCTCGCAGCGTTCGTCGCACCGCACTTCGCAGGCGTCTTCCTCATCACCGCGGCGCTCCCGTATGCCCATCGGCTCGCCGAACGCTTCGGGGGCACCCTATGGCCGCAGGACTGGCCGATGGGCGCGCAACTGCTGCTGATGCTCGTGGGCTGGGACTTCGTCGCGTACTGGACGCACCGCTGGTCACACGAATGGCGGTGGCTGTGGCGGGTGCACGCGCTGCATCACAGCCCGGCGCAGTTGAACGTGATCAACGCCGGCCGCTTCCACGCGTTCGATGCGTTCAAGACGGAATTTATCGCGGTGCCCCTCTCGCTGCTGGCCGGCATGCCCGTCGCCGTCCTCATCTGGTACGTGATGTTCTTCCGCTTCATCGGCCTCCTGTCGCATGCGAATATCGACCTGCGATTCGGGCCCCTGAACTACATCTTCAACACGCCCGTCCTGCATCGGTGGCATCATTCCGTGCGGCCCGAAGAGGGGCTGAAGAATTACGGGCAGAACCTCATGCTCTGGGATCTGCTCTTCGGCACGTACTACAACCCGCCCGACCGGGCGCCGGGGACGCTCGGCATCCGCGATCCCATGCCGCGCGGCTTCGTCGGGCAGATGCTGTCCCCCTTCACGCTGGGGGGCCGCCGCGCCCGCGCAGCGCAGCAGCGCGCAGAAACCCCGGCCGCGGCCCGCGCTTAGCTCCCGCCGCCCGCCGGCGCGTCCGCGGGCTTGGGCGGCAGGGGGATGATCATGGACACGCGCTTGCGATAGTCCAGGTAGTCGTCGCCGTGGATGGCGATGAGCGTGCGCTCTTCGATCTGAATCGCCACCAGTACGTAGGCCGTGGTCACGACGGCGAACAGCAGGTGTCCCTGCGTCATGTCCGGCGTGAACCAGAACGCAATGAGGAAGCCCAACATGAGCGGATGCCGCACCCAACTGTAGAGCACCGTCTCCTTGAACGGCACCTCGGTGTATTCCTGGCCCTGGAAGTACAGCCAGACCTGGCGCAAGCCGAACAGGTCGAAGTGGTTGATGAGGAACGTGGAGTAGAGGACGAGGCCCCATCCCAGCAAAGACACCGCGTACAGGAGCCCGCGGCCGCCGCCTTCGATGTGCCACACCACGTCGGGCAGCGGGCGCCACTGCCAGTTCATCAGGAGCAGCAAGACGCTGGAGAGCAAGACGAACGTGGGCCGCTCCATAGGCTCGGGGATGATCTTCGTCCACCAGCGTTTGAACGCGAGCCGCGCCATGATGGTGTGCTGGATGGCGAAGAGGCTCAGCAGGATAATGTTCACCACCGCTGCGGAGACCGCTGGGGTGACCGCACCGTCGTTGATGTCCTTCGGCACGACCATACCTAGAAGAAAGCCCATCTGGTACAAGAACGCCCCGAGGAAAAGCACGTACGCCACCACGCCGTAGAGAAATATCGGTAGTCGGCCCATTACAGCCTCGCTTTCCCTTTGCGCGCGGCCACCGACGGCGTGCGCAGGTGCATTGTGCAGGTTCCGGGCCCCGCTCCCCTCACGTAAGCCCGGCCACACTTTACAACATCGTAGGCCCGGGCACACTTTACAACATCCCCGCTTCCCCGCCGTCCGCCGCGCCGGAGCAGGCGGGTCGTGCGGTAGAATATCGTTGGCCAAGCGCCGCGCGATTCGGCGCCACGCAAAGGGGCACACGCTATGCAATCACGAGGTTACGCCGTCTTGTGCGGCGGCCTGGGCACGCTCATGGTCCTGCTGGGGATCCTCTTGTTTCTCACCTTCTTTGGGTACCACAGCCCCGACGGCAGCAGTCCGATCGGCACCGGCCCGACGGGGCATTACTTCGTCGCGTTCAGCGGGTGCGCCACGCTCGCGTGGGGCGGCTGCCTGATAGCAGGCGCGCGCAACACGGAACTCGGCCGCGCGCTGGCCGTGCCCACCGTGATCGGCCTCGTCATGTCGGCCGTCTATCGCATGGTCGTCTGGATCGTCGGCGACTATTACATTCAACTCGGCAACCTGCCGCGCACCGAAGCCGCGATCTTTCTCGTGCTCGCGCTCGCGTTCGTGTGGCTCCGGCCCAGGAAGGCCGGCGTCGGCGAGACGAAAAAGGTCGCCATCCCCCGACCGAGCACCGACGCGGTACTTGAGGAGGCCAACTAATGGGACGCTGGATCGCCACGATACTGATCGGTCTGCTGTTGGCGCTGGATGTTGCGTTGCCGAACACCCCCATCGGCCGCCGGGGCAGTGAGGCCCAACCCAGACTCGACGCGCCGGAAGCATTCGCCGCCGTGGGCCAGCCGATGCCCGACTTCGCGATGCGCGACCTGGACGGCAACCCCGTGCGCCTCCGAGACTACAGGGGGAAACGTCTCATCCTCACGCTCGAACGCAGCCTGGACTGGTGACCCTACACCAAGATGCGGCTCGGTGAGCTGCACCACACGCTGAGCGACCTGGACGACGTCACCATCCTGTACGTGCTGCCCGACGTGCAGGTGAATGACAAGACGCGACGGTTCGTCGACGAGTCCGGCATGCGCACGAACGTGCGCGTGCTCGTGGACGAGAACAGCGCGTACATCGACCAACTCGGCCTGCGCCGGCCGGACCCGGAACCGATGGAAGCGGGGGTGCCCCATCCCAGCACGTACGTCATCGACCGCGCCGGGAACGTCCGCTTGGCCGACGTGCGCGCGGACTACCACATCTGGATCGACTCGAACACGCTGAAGCAGGAACTGGCCAAGCTGGAATAGCGCCGATGGGCGCAATGCATTGCGCCCCTTCGCGCGAGCATGTTCGTGTGTCGCGCACGGCGGCCGTGCCGTGCCGCGCGCTAGGTCGCGATGAGCTTCCCGATGCGTTCCTGGTAAGCGAAGATGGTGGCGGGGTCGCGGCCCCACGTGGGCGGCACGGGGCACAGGGAATCCGCGATGCTCCACCACTCTTCCAGGCGCGCGCGCACCTCGTCGTCCGACCCGACGGCCACGAACGTGTGCACCATGTCGTCGGTCACGTGCTGCGCCGCATCCACGAAGCGCCCTTCCTGAATGTACGGCTGAATCTTCCGCGCCTGGTCCGCGAATCCGTGCGCCGCGAAGTAGGACTCGTACTGCTCGACCCCCGCATAGAACGCGACGGTCGGACGGGCGTCGTCGAGCGCCGCCGCCACGTCATCCGTCGGCAAACACAGCGGCCAGAAGTCCACGTGAATGTCTTCGCGCGTGCGGTGCGCCTTTGCCAGCCCCTCGTCCAGTTGCGCCGCTACTTGATCGCGCGCCCACTGCAGGGACCACATGGGATGGCCCATGAGCCCGTCGGCCACCTCACCCGCGGCGCGCACGGCGGGCGCCCGCATGGCGGCGGTCCAGATGGGGATCTCCTCGCGCACGGGCGGCGCCGTCGGCTGAAAATCCCGGAAGTCGGCGCTGTAGTACTCGCCCTCGAACGGTTCGAGTCCGGTGTGCGCGTGCTTGATGATGTACCGCACGGCCCGCACGGTTTCCTTCAGGTCGGTCAGCGGCTTGCGCTTGGGCACCCCGTGAAACCCGTGCGTCCACGCGTGCACGCTGGCGCCCAGCCCCAGGATGAACCGCCCGCCGCTGATGCGGTCCATGTCCATGGCGGTCATGGCCGTTTCGAACGGGCTGCGCACCGCGGCGATCGCAATCCCCGTGGCCAGTTGCAGGCGCTCCGTGTCGACGGCCGCAGCCGCCAGCGGAACCCACGGCGCCCCGTGCACCTGCACCGCAAAGAGGCCGTGCATCCCCGCGGCTTCCGCCTGCTGCGCCAGCATCGAGATCATGGCCCCCGGCATGGGCGTGATCACCCCCCAGTACTCACGGTTTCCGGCCGTCATGGCACACTCCTCCCCGCCGCACCCACCGGCAGCGGCGCGCCAGTGTACCGGCTTTCGGGAGCCGGCGCGACCGTGCGCCCGCCCTGCGCGGCTCGACTACAATGGAACGCACATGCGGGGAGTAGAGGGAATGCGGCGAGCGGCCGCCTACGTGGCCTGGCCCGTCCTCCTTGGGGGGAGTTTCGTCGCCACGCTGCTCGTGTTGCGCGCCGGGATGCACCCGGTGCTGGGCGGCACGGTGGTGTATCTGGGCATGTTCGCCGTGGTGCTCCTCTGCGAACGGGTCATGCCACACACGCCCGTGTGGAACGGGCGGGACGGCCAACTGTGGAACGACCTGACGCTCACGTTCGTGGGGAGCGCGCTGCCGGCGGAGTTGCTGCGGCCGGTGCTGGTGTTGGGTCTGGCGGGTGCGGCGGGCTGGGTGGCGCGCCACACGGGCGGGGGCGTGTGGCCGCACGCGTGGCCCCTGGCGGCGCAGGTCATTCTCGCCATGTTCATCGCGGATTTCGGCGGTTACTGGGCGCACCGCCTGGCCCACGAGGTGCCGCTGCTCTGGCGCTTCCACGCCGTGCACCACAGCGCGCCGCGGCTCTACGCGATCAACACGGGGCGCTTCCACCCGGTGGACACGCTGGAGTCGCACATCATGTGGTTCCCGCTGCTGATCCTCGCGGGCGCGCCCGAACTGGTGCTCTACTGGCTGGCCATGGTC
This sequence comes from uncultured bacterium, assembly GCA_965371225.1. GTDB lineage: Bacteria > Abyssobacteria > SURF-5 > CBDUXP01 > CBDUXP01 > CBDUXP01. Next base: position 11,684 of record CBDUXP010000001.1, read on the forward strand.
TACAACTACATCGGCCTGCTCTCGCACTGCAACATCGCCATGCACCTGGGGCCGCTGAACTTCCTGTTCAATACGCCCGGCGTGCATCGCTGGCATCACTCGCGCCGCCCCGAAGAGGGCAATCGCAACTACGGCGAGAACGTGATGCTGTTCGACCTGCTGTTCGGCACCTTCCACTGCCCGGCCGACCGCCGCCCGCCGGTAAACGTGGGGATCGACTGGCCCATGCCGCCCGGCCTCTGGGGGCAACTGCTCGTCCCCGCCCGCTGGCGGCAGATCGAGGCCGCCGGTGGCCCGTCCCTCGTCCTCCCCGCCGCGGCTGTCGAAACTGAAGCGCTCCGGGCCTGATCCCGCTACATTTGGGGCTTTCGCGCCCACCCTTGCCTTTGACCACATGTCACAGGCATAATAGGCAGAATAGTCGGGTGCCGACGGAGTTTTTTTATGCATCGCGCGCTGTGGCTGGTCTTGGGCCTAGCGGTTGGTTTACTCACCGGTCTTCAGGTGGGTCGGGCTTTGGCGCCCGCCCCGGACGTCGCCTCGGCGGGGAGCGAGGTTGCGACCCAGGCGCCTGTTTCGGCGGTCGCCTCGTCCCCAACACGTGCACCGGTGGCGCGCACGGCGGCACCCGCGGCGGCTGCCGCGATTCCCCCCAGCCGCCAGCTCCCCCCGGCCCGGCGGGATCTGCGCCTGTTGGGCACCATCACGGGCCGGCCGGAAGAGCGAATCGCGCTGATCGAGAAGGCGGCGAGCGGCGCGCAGGACATCTACAGCTTGGGGGACACGATCCAGGCGGGGGTGCGGCTCGTACGCATCGAGGCGAACAGCGTCGTGCTCGACCGGCGCGGGCGCCTGGAGGTGCTCCACCTCACCGGCAGCGAACTCCCCGGTGAGGCCACCGCAGGATCCGGCCGAACAGGGGCGGACGTACCGACGCCCGGGCCGTACCGCGTGTACAACGAGATGTCGCACGTCGGGCCGGCTGCGGACGCGCACGCGGCGCGCCCGCGCAAGACGAGCCTCGACGAACACCTGCGACTGGTGCCGGCCACGTTCCAGCGGGAGCACGGCATGACCCTGGCCACGGCCCTCCTGTCTGCCGCGGTGGGACCGCGCGTGATCAACGGCATGCCGGCTGGCCTGACGTTGCGCGATCTGGGCAGCGGCGGCGTGCTCACCTCCTTGGGCTTCCACGAGGGGGACGTGCTGTTGTCCGCCACGGGCGTCCCGCTGGACAGACCGAGCGATCTGGCGATCCTGGCCGAGGATTTCGAAGGGGGCCGGCGCATGTGGGTGCGCATCGAACGGGGCGGCGCCCCCCGCTACCTGCTGTACGAATTCACGTAGCGTTCGCCGCAGGCTGGGGCGCTATACTGCCCCTATGGCGGACGTGCCGGCTCTCGGTCTGGCAAACACGGTCACGGGATTCGCCATCCTCTTCGCCGGCCTCCTCACGCTAGCCCTGACGCTGTTCGTCAATCCGCAGCCGTTCCGGTGGGCGTTCGTCTATTGCTGCATCGCCGTCGCGGGCGTCTGCACGATCGCCCAGCATGGGTTTGGTGAGGGCGGGGGGGAGGCACCACATCGGCCCCTGTGGACCGTCCTCGAGTCCGCAGGCTATTTGCTCGTGGGGTGGGCCTGTATCGTCGGCGTCCTTGGGGACTACTACACGGGCACGCTGCAGCGGCGGGTGGGCATCTTGGCCGGGCTGCTCGTGGGCGTGGTGATCTGGACGCTGTCCTTGGACGGCCCGACGTCGCAGCCGGCGGCGTATGCGCTCGCCCTTGGTGCATATGGTGGGTTCTACGTGGGGGAAACCGTGGTGTTCGGCCTCGCGGCGCTGGTGGGGGGGCTCCTCTACTTTCGCCGGGGCATGATCGCCCCGCGGGCGCGCCCTCTGCTCTACCTCACGGTCGGTATCCTGCTCGTGGGCATGGTGTTCGCCACTGCCGGCCAAGCGCACGTCGAGTCGCCCTTCCACGCCTACCATGCGCTCTGGCATCTGCTGAGCGCCTTCGGGTGTGTGGCTTTCTGGGCCTTCAACCACGTCCGCTTTCGTCCCCAAGCCTAGCCGCGCGTTGGGGAGTCCGTACCGACGCCCCCGGAAAACACGCTCGTCCCCAGTGGCCTTCTACACACAATATGTGGTAAGGTGCAGAACGGACGGCACAATATATGGGAGTGTCGTGCAGGTTGTCGAAAATTAACCCTCCCGCCGAGCTAGCCACCGCATGCGCCATCGATTCCCCCTGTCGTGCCCGAACCTGCGACACATCGTCTTCGGCCTTGTTGTCTCTGTCATGGTCACGCCCGGTGCGCCGGCGGCAGCCGACGCGGGAGAGCCCCCGCCTGCCGATGAGTGGCAACTTCTCGCGCGGGGCGATGTTGGAAGGACCGACGCGCCCCCCGCGGTCGAGCGCGAGGAGGAAGAGCCCCGGGCCGACACTGACGTGCTCCGCCGCACATTCACCTTGGCGCGGGGGGATGACTATGGCCCCCGTCCGCGTGAGGACCAGGGCTCGGGGGCGGGGCCCGCATTGGGCGTGCACGCGAGCACCTTGGGTGTGGGGCCCAGCATCGCACTGCCGGTGACCGATTTCTTCGTGCTCACCCTGTCGGGCAATTACTTTGTGATCGAGCAAGACGAAACGATCGATGGGGTTGACTACGACGTGGACGTGGAGTTGCTCACCCTGGGCGGGACGATTGATTGGCACATCTATGGCGGGTCGTTCTTCGTCTCCGGCGGCGCGTACTGGAACCAGAATGAAATCGAGCTGGATGCGACCCCGGCGACCCCGGTGGTCATCGGCGGTGTAGCGTTCACCCCGGCGCAGGTGGGGAAATTGACGGGCGACATCGAATTCGACACGATCGCGCCTTACGGGGGGATCGGCTTCGACAACACGCACCACACCAGCGGACGTCTCTCTCTCTACGCATCCATTGGGATCCTCTTCCAGGGCAGTCCCGAAGTCGATCTCGCGGTGAGCGGGCCCGTCGCAGCGATGCCGGGGTTTGCCGAGCTTCTCAAAGAGGAAGCGAGCGAGATCGAGGACGAGTTGGAAGACCTGTTCCGGTTCTACCCGGTCGCCACCCTCGGCCTCCGCTGGCGCTTCTAGGCCACCGCCGGCACCCAGCACGCCCGGCATCCCGGTATACTGTCGCTCGTTTCGGGCTGTCGACTACTGTAGATTCTCTGACCGCCGGCCGCGGCACTCACACTCCCATGCGCACTAGCAAATTCCCAACCGACGCGACTGCGCAGACAGCTGCGGCAGAGCGTGTGGTCAACAACGCGATCTCCGCCCGGATTGGGCTGGGCTGCTAGCGCCCGCCGCGAAGAAAGCGTACCCGTGGCGACCCGCAGACTGACCGCGGCCCAGGCGGTCGTGCAATTTCTCAAGCAGCAGACCGTGGACCGGGACGGAGACCGGCACCCGTTCTTTGCCGGGGTGTTTGGCATCTTCGGGCACGGCAACGTGGCAGGGCTCGGGGAAGCGCTCGAACAGGACGGCGAGCTGCGCTACTACCAGGCGCGGAACGAACAAGGCATGGTGCACGCGGCCGTCGCGTTCGCCAAGCAGCATCGCCGCCTGCGCACGTTGGCCTGCACTTCCTCCATCGGCCCGGGCGCGACGAACATGGTGACCGGCGCGGCGCTCGCCACCATCAACCACCTTCCGGTGCTCCTGTTGCCCGGGGATCTGTTCGCCCGCCGCACCGTCGCGCCCGCGCTCCAACAGTTGGAAGCATCGTGGACGCAGGACATCTCTGTAAACGATTGCTTCAAGCCCGTGAGCCGCTACTGGGATCGGATCAACCGGCCCGAGCAGCTCGTGGCCGCCCTGCCCGAGGCCATGCGCGTGCTCACGGATCCCGCCGAGACGGGGGCGGTGACGCTGTGCCTGCCGCAAGACGTGCAGGCCGAGGCGTACGAATTCCCCGCGGCCCTGTTCGCCCCGCGCACGCACGTCATCCGCCGCGCCCAACCGGATCCCGCGGCCATTCGCGACGCGGTGAAAGCCCTCCGCACCGCCACCCGCCCGCTGCTCATCGTGGGCGGCGGCGTCATCTACAGTCTCGCGGAGCCCGAGCTGGCAGCGCTGTGTACGCAGACGGGCATCCCCGTGGGCGAGACCCAGGGCGGCAAAGGCGCGCTGGCGTGGCACCACTCGGCGAACCTCGGCGCCATCGGGCACACGGGCACCACTGCCGCCAATCGCATCGCGGCGGAGGCCGACGTGGTGATCTGTCTCGGCACGCGCCTCAGCGATTTCACCACTGCGTCGAAAACACTCTTCCGCCACCCGGACGTGCGGTTCATCGGTATCAACGTGGTCGCCATGGATGCCGCGAAACTCGGCGCCCTGAGCATCGTGGCCGACGCGCGCGCGGCCCTCACCGCCTTGTGCGAAGGGCTGGGCGCCGCCGAGTACCGCGTGAGCGAGGCCTACGCCGAACACATCGCCGAATGCATCGCGGCGTGGCGCCAGACGGCGGATGCGGCGCGCACGCCGGACCCGGAGGAGGAGGCCGGCCCGTTTAGTCAGGCGCAACTCATCGGCGCGGTCAACGATGCCATGGCGCCAAACGACGTGGTGGTCTGTGCGGCGGGCAGCCTCCCCGGCGACATGCACAAGCTCTGGCGCGCGGACAACGGCGACCAGTACCACTTGGAGTACGGGTATTCGTGCATGGGGTACGAAATCGCGGGCGGGCTGGGCATCAAACTCGCCAATCCCAACGGCCAGGTGTTCGTCCTGTGCGGCGACGGGTCGTTCCTCATGCTGCACGGGGAACTCGTCACCGCGATGCAGGAGGAGCAGAAGCTCATCGTGGTGCTCGTCAACAACCACGGCTTCGGCAGCATTCACGGGCTGTCGCTCGCGTGCGGGAGCCAGGGCTTCGGCAACGAGTTCCGTGCGCGGAATCCGAAGACGGATCGGCTCGACGGGGAGGTGTTGTCCATCGACTTCGCGGCCATCGCACGCAGCCTGGGGGCCGAGGCGGTCACCGTGCGGACGCGGGAGGAGCTGATCCAGGCGGTGGCGGAGGCGCGGGACCTGGAAGAGACCATGGTCATCGTGGCGGAAGTGGACCCCAGCGTGAAGGCGCCGGACAGCGGGGCGTGGTGGGACGTGCCCGTCGCCGAAATTTCCGACGCCCGCAGCGTCCAGGCCGCCCGCCGGGCGTACGTCGAGGACCGCGACAACGAACGCGACTTCCTCTAACCGGCGCGCATGCAACTGGGCAACTCCCCCATCAATTGGTCCAATGAGGACTTGCGCGAGCTGGGTGGTGACATTCCGCTCGAGCGCTGCTTGCGCGAAATGCGGGAAGCGGGATACGCGGGGACGGAGTACGGCTACAAGATGCCCGCGGACGCGCCCACCGTCAAAGCCACACTCGCCGCGCACGGGCTGACGCTGGCGTCGTCGTGGCATTCGTTCAACGTCGTTGACGGGAACGAGGCGGACGAGCTGGCCAACCTGGACGCGACGGCGCAGTTCCTCGCATCGGCGGGCGCCGCGCATGTGAACCTCTGCGACACGAGCCGCACGGTGCACACGACCGTAGCCGCGCCACTCTCCACGCGGCCCACGTTCACGGATGCGGAATGGGACCGGCTGGCGGCCGGGTTGAATCGCGCGGGCGAAGTCTGTTTGGCCCACGGCGTGACCCCGGGCTACCACTTCCACATGGGCACGGGCGTGCAGACGGCGGCCGAAGTGGACCGGCTCATGGCCATGACGGATCCCGCCGCGGTCTGGCTGTGTCCCGATAGCGGGCACGCCGCGTTCGCAGGCGACGACCCGGCCGCCCTGTTCGCGCGGCACGCGGACCGCATCGGTCACGTCCACTTCAAGGACGTGCGGGCGGACGTACTGTCGCGCGCCCGCGCGGAGGACTGGTCGTTCCTGACCGCGACGCTGGAGGGTGTGTTTACCGTGCCGGGCGACGGCGCCATCGATTTCGCGCCGCTGATGGCTAGCCTGCGGGCGGTCGGCTACGATGCGTGGATCATCATCGAGGCGGAGCAGTACCTGCCGGAGACGGATCCGCTGACGTTCGCGACGCAGTGTCGCGCGTACCTCGGCGGCCTCCTGGACGACCCATGAGCCATCCGAACCTGATCACGACCTACCGCGACGCCCCCCTGCAGCCGGGCTGGAACCATTTGCTTCAGGACGATGCGGAGACCGGGCTGGAGTTCGCCGTCTACCGCCTGCGCGCGGGCGAACAGGTGGTCTTCGGGGATCCCGACTCCGAGGTAGCGGTGCTGGTGGTCACCGGCGCAGGGCGGATGATGCTGGACGGGCGGGGCCACCCATTCGACCGCCCCGACTGGCGCCACCACCAGCCCACCACCGCGCACCTGCCGGCGGGCACGACGGTCACGGTCGCGGCAGATCGCACGTCGGACCTGGCCGTGGTGCAGACGACCAATCCGCGGCAATTTCCCGCAAAGGTCTACACGGCGGCCGAGGTCCAGGTGGAGCACCGGGGCCGGGGGCAGCTCGCCGAAGCGTGCTACCGGTTGGTGAAACTTGTGTTCGACCGCACGGTCGCGCCGGAGAACGCGCGGCTGGTCATCGGGGAGGTCATCAATTTCGCGGGGCGCTGGAGCAGTTATCCCCCGCACCACCACGCCCAGCCGGAAATCTACTACTACCGCTTTTCCCCCGAACACGGGTACGGCCACGGGGAGCTGGGCGAGGAAGTATTAAAGATCAAGCAGCACGACCTGCTCAAGATCACCGGCGGCCGCGACCACAGCCAGACGAGCGCGCCCGGCTTCGACATGTACTACCTCTGGGCCATCCGCCACGGGGACGACGCCCCGTACACCGGCTTCGAGTTCACGCCCCCCTACGACGCGCTGCTGACGTAGCGGCCGGGCTTTAGACCGCTCCGGGCGGAGCCGTCCTCTCCTTGATGAACGCGCCGATCTGTTCGATGGTCTCGCGGCCCTCGGGCAGGAGGTACGCGAACCAGGGCCAGTCGTGGATCATGTCGTCCCGCACGTCGAGCGTGACGTCTACTCCTGCAGCGCGCGCGCGCGCGGCGATGCGGACGCTATCGTCCCGAACCATCTCCGCCTCGCTGACCAGGATGAGCAGCGGCGGCAGGTCATGCAGTTCGGCGAACAGCGGGGATTTTTCCGGCGCCCCCAAGTCGGATTCACCCAGCAGATCGGCGGTGGTCCATCCGATGATGCCCCCGCTCGCCTGCCCGTTGCCTCCGAAGAGGATGTCCGTCTCGCGCCGCGTTTGAACGGATTCGCCGGAATTCGTCAGGTCGGTCCAGGCGGAGATGGTGACCGCGGCCGCGGGTGCGGGATCGCCCGCGTCGCGGAGGGCGACCAGGGTGCGGAAGGTGAGGCCACCGCCAGCGGAGTCGCCGGCGATCGCGATCTCGGCGGGAGCGAACCCTTGCGCGCGCAGCCACCGGTACGCGCCGACCGCGTCTTCTAATCCTGCGCTAAGCGGATGCTCCGGGCACAGGCGATAGTCGATGGCCAAGGTCCGCGCGCCCGCGGCGCGGGACAGCCGGGCGCACAGGTCCCGGTGCGTGGCAATGGAGCCCCCTACGTACACCCCGCCGTGGAGGTAGAGCAGCACGCGCGTCGACACGGCGCCCTCTGCCACGACCCACTCCCCCGGCACCCCGCCGGCGTCCACCGGTTCGCAGGTGACATCGTCCGGCTCGGTCCAGGAATTCTTCGCCAGGTCCATGAACCCGCGAATGCCCTCCACGGCCGAGGCCGGGCTCCCCTCGCCGCCCAGCAGCACCGTTCCGCCGGCACGCCGCGCCCGAATCATGGCCGCCAAGTTGTCATGTTCAGCACTCGCCATAGATTGCGTTCCCCCGCAGGTTCGCCCGGAGCGTGACCCTGGACTGAGTATATCCCCGGCGCCCTAGCCCGTGCGGTCCCGCACGAACGCTCCGATCGCGTCGATCGCCGCGCGTGCTTCCGGGAAGTCATCCGCGAACAAGTGCCACGCGTGGAACATGTGCGGCCACACCTCCAGGGTCACGTCCACGCCCGCCGCCCGCGCCCGCGCGGCCAGCCGCGTGGAATCGTCCCGCAACAGCTCCGCATCTCCCACTTGGATCAACAGGGGCGGGAGCCCGCGCAGGTCCGCGTACAGGGGCGACACCGCCGGCGATGTTGCATTCGTGTCGCGGCACACGAGGGCGGCCATGCCGCGCAGGATGTCCGGGGTCTGCACCAACTCTCGCGTCCGGTTCGTGCGGAGCGACGGCGCGGTGAGCGCCAAGTCGGTCCACGCGGAGGCCGTCACCCCCGCCGCGGGCAGCGGGTCGCCCCCATCCCGAAGCGCCATCAGCATCCGGAGCGCGAGCCCGCCCCCGGCCGAATCCCCGACGACCGCGATGCGCGCGGGGGCGAAGCCTTCGGCGACGAGCCACCGATAGGCCGCGACCGCGTCCGCCACCGCTGCGGCGGGCGGGTGTTCGGGACTTAGGCGATAGTCGACGCTCAGGGCGCGCGCGCGGGCCGCGTGCGCGATGTTTGCCGCCAGGGCGCGATGGGACCGGGGCGAGCCGGCCACGTATCCCCCGCCGTGCAGATACAGCAGGATCCGGTCCGCATCGACTTCGGACGGCACGATCCATTCGCCGTGCACGTCCCCCGCCTCCACCAGCGTCACGCGCACGCCGGCCGGGAGCGCGGCCACTACGGACGTCGCCGCCTCCATACCGGCGCGCACGTCGGCCACCACCAGCGGACCCGCGGGCGATGCCGGCCGCGGCCGGGCCCGCACCTGGGCCACCCATTGCTGGAATTCCGGGCTGGGCGGCGGCGGGGCTTGCGCGGCCGCGGGGGCGGCAATGGCCAGGGCGATGGCGGCGGACCGCAGGGCAGATGGCGGGCTGTACACGCTGGAACCGTTCCCCTCCGTGCCTTTCCGGTGGTCGACGCGCCGCGATGACGCGCCGCGTTGTGGGGCAGGTGAGCCCCGGACACCGCTTCGCATAGCATATAGGGCCGCCGGAGGCGCCGCGGCAGCGGAACGCGCGGCGGGAGGAGCAGCGTCGATGAGCAGCATGACGATCACGGTGGAAGGGGCCCTGCGGGAATATCTGCTGGCGCACGGCAATCTTACGGACGACCTGCAACGGGAGTTGATTGCCGAGACGCTGGAGAAGACTCACGGAGCGGCCCTGATGCAGATTTGCCCGGAGCAGGGAGCGCTCATGCAATTGCTCGCGGGCATCAGCGGGGCGAAGCGGGCGGTCGAGGTGGGCACCTTCACCGGCTACAGCGCCCTGTGCGTCGCGCGCGGCCTGCCGGAAGACGGCACGCTCCTCTGCTGCGACGTGAACGAAGAGTGGACCAGCATCGGGCGGGCCTACTGGGAGCGGGCGGGCGTCGCGCACAAGATCACGCTGACGCTTGGCCCCGCCGTGGACACGCTGCAGGCGCTGCCGGAGAACGCGCGGTTCGATCTCGCGTTCATCGACGCGGACAAAACAAACTACGCCATCTACTATGAAGAGATTCTCAAGCGCATGGACGCGGGCGGGATCATCCTGATCGACAACGTGCTCTGGCTCGGCCGCGTGATTGACGAGACGGCGGACGACGAGGATACCGTGGCCATTCGGAAGCTTAACGATTTCATCGTGCAAGACGCCCGCGTGGACGTGGTCATGCTGCCCATCGGCGACGGACTCACGCTCGTCACGAAGAAGTAGGCGGCGGCGAATGCCAGGGTTGGAGGCGCACGGAGCGCTCGACTAGGGACCGGAACGGGGACAGCGAAGGGGGCATCGATGGCGAAGACACTGCCGTGGAACTGGGAAACGCTCAAGAGCCTGGTGCAGCTCAGCGCGCAAAGCGCGCAGGATTTCAAGCCGGGCACGCGCCGCGACTGGCGGCAGGTGCGCGCCAAGCTGCGCAGCCGGTTTGCCAGCGTGCCCGCGATCCAGGCGTGGAGCAAGGATTCCCACGAATCCATCCCCTGGTACCTGGAGCAGACGGCCGCGCGCATTCCGGACAAGATCGCGCTCGTGTTTGAGGGCCGGCAGTGGACCTGGCGGGAATTCAACGAAGAAGCCAACCGGATCGCGCACGCCTGCGACGGGCTCGGCTGGCAGAAGGGCGACGTGGTCTGTCTCCACATGGAGAACCGGCCGGAGTACCTCTTCACGTATTACGGGCTCGCCAAGCGCGGGGTCATTCCCAGTCTCATCAACACGAATTTGCAGGAGGGGCCGCTGCGCCACGCGTTGCAGGCCTCGAACGCCAAGGGGCTCATCATCGGCAGCGAATGTCTGGACCGGCTCGCGACGCTGGGCGACGATGTACCCATCGCCCCGGAGCATTCGTACCTCGCGCCCGAGGGCGACACCCACGAACTGCCCGGCAGCGACTGGCATTACTTTTCCGACGTGGTGGACCGGGCGCAAATCCACAATCCGCCCACGGCCGAGACGGTCAAGCTGCGCGATACGCTTTGCTACATCTTCACCAGCGGGACGACCGGCAACCCGAAACCCGCGATCATCAACCACGACCGGTACTACCGGGCGGCCCACGGCTGGGGCGGCCTCGCGCTGGCCCTCACGGAGGACGACGTTATGTACTGCGTCCTCCCGCTGTACCACGGGAACGGCAACCTGATCGCCGCCTCGATTCCCATCGTGTTCGGCACCCGCATCGTGCTCCGCCGCAAGTTCAGCGCCTCCCGGTTCTGGGACGAATGCCGCGAGCACGGCGTGACCTGCTTCGTTTACATCGGCGAACTGTGCCGGTACCTGATGAACCAGCCGCCGCGCGCGGACGACGCGGACAACCCCGTGGTCCGCGCCATCGGCAACGGCCTGCGCATGGACATCTGGGAGGACTTCCTCAAGCGTTTCCGGCTGCGGCGGGTGGTGGAGTTCTACGCCTCCAGCGAAGGGAACGCCGCCTCGACGAATTTCCTGGGACCGGCGGGCAGCGTGGGCCAGTGGAATCCGGACACCATGAAAATGGCCCGGTGGGACATGGAGCACGAGGACTTGGTGCGGGGGGCGGACGGCTTCGCCATCGAGTGCGCGGTGGACGAGCCGGGCTGCCTGCTGGGCGAAATCACGCAGGACTCGGAGTTCACGGGATACACGAGTAAGGAAGCGACCGAGCGGAAGATTCTGCGCAACGTCTTTCGCGAGGGCGACGCGTACTACAACACCGGCGACATGCTGAAGGTGGACGCGACCGGCTACCTGTACTTCATCGACCGGCTGGGCGACACCTTCCGCTGGAAGGGCGAGAACGTCAGTACGCAAGAGATCGGCGAGCAGCTCACCATGCTCCCGTGGGTGGACGAGGCGACGGTCTACGGCGTGCAGATTCCCGGCGCCGACGGCCGCGCCGGCATGGCCGCCCTGGTGCTGCAGGACAGCACCGGCTTCGATCCCGCGGCGTTCTACGCGCATGTGGCGGAGAACCTCCCCCCGTACGCACAGCCGCTGTTCCTCCGCGTGCGCTCTTCCCTCGACGTGACCGGGACCTTCAAGCACCAGAAAGTGGCGCTGCGGGACGCCGGGTTCAATCCCGGCGAGATCGACGAGGCGCTGTACTTTCGCGACCCCGCCGCGAAAAACTACGTCCCGCTCACGGCCGAGTTGCACGCGGACATCGTCGGCGGCCAGCGGCAACTCTAACTCCACCGCGAGCGTCCCCGTGGGGCGAGGGCGCACGCGAGGCGCCTCGCCGTTCAGGCCATGCAGTAGCCGCCGTTGACGCTGACCGCTTGGCCGGTCATCCAGGCCGCGCGTTCCGACGCGAGGAAGGTGACCAGCGCCGCCACATCCTCCGGCCGGCCCAGGCGACGCAGGGGGTAGCGTTTCACGATGCGCGCCTCCAGCTCGGGCGAGAGGGCGTCGGCGATCTGCTGGGTTTTGATCATGCTCGGACAGACGGCGTTCACCCGGACGCCGCGGGGGCCCAACTCTTGCGCCAGGGATTTGGTGAAGCCGATGATCGCGGCCTTCGTCGCCGCATACACCGCCTGCCGGCTCTCGCCGATCTTGCCCGCGTCCGACGCGATGGACACGATGCAGCCCCCTTCCCGTTCGGCCATAGCGCGGGCCACCGCCGACGTCATGTTCAGCAGCCCGTGCAGGTTCACGTCGATCAGCGCCCCCCAGTCGCGCTCGCCGGGCGGCTCTTCACTTTCCTGCGCGAAGGAGGTGAACACGGGGAGCCGCGCGGCATTGTTCACGAGCACGTCCACGGGGCCCAGGTCCTCCCCCACGGCAGCCACCACGCGCTCGACCGCCACCGGGTCGCTCACATCCAACCCGTAGCCCGTACTCTGGCCGCCGGCCGCTTCAATGGCCGCGGCCGTCTCTTCGGCGGTCTCCCCCAACAGGTCCGTCGCGGCCACGCGGGCCCCCTCGGCCGCCAGCGCGTGCGCGATAGCGGCTCCCACGTTGCGCCCCGCGCCGGTGACCAGCGCCACTTTGCCCTGCAATCCGAGATCCATACGCCCCCCGTTCAGGCGCGCGCCGGCTTCGTGGCCGTCACGAACCACTTCATGCGCCGCGGGCCGCCATGGTCCCACGGATCGAACTCGCGCAGACGCACGCGGGTAAACTCAGCTTGGCGCAAGAGGCGGCGCCAGGTGTCGGCCGAGTAATACCGTTCGTCCACCTGCTCCACGAACTTCCGGTACCGCGTACGCCCGACGGGGACGAAACCGGTCACGGTGGCCGACGCGCGCCCCGTGCGCCGGTTGAAAGTGCCCGCGGTAATCTGCGTGGCCCCGTCGTGCTCCATCATGTGCACCAAATCCTCCCAGAACTCGTGGAAGCAAAACAGGGTGTTTGCGTCGAAGCAAAAGAGACCGCCCGGCCGCAACGCCCGGTACACGCGGCGCAACGCCGCCAGGAGGTCGCGCTCGGTGAGCAGGTGGTTGATGGCATCGTAGTAGCACGTCACGGCGTCCACAGGTTCCGGCACGCTGAAGTGCCGCATATCCTCGCGCAACCACCGCACTGGCAGCCCGCTATCGCGCGTTTTCGCGCGCGCGAGCTTCAGCATATCCGCGGACAGGTCCACGCCCATGACGGCAAACCCCGCCTCCGCAAGCGCAAGCGCCAGCGTGCCCGTGCCGCACCCCAGGTCGCACACCCGCGCCGGCGGCTGGAGTCCGTGCTGGCGGAACGCGGTGCGCGTGCGCCGGAGCATGACCGCGCTGAACTCCAGCGCGTCGGGCCAATCGTAGAGGTTCGCCATCTGGCGGTACTGCGGCTGCGCCATAGTGGCGCCAGTCTAGCCGCCGCCGTGGCGGGGCTCAAGGTTGGCCCCGCGCGCGACGCGTGCCATACTCGGCGGGATGCCGACGGTCGAAGCCATCCGCACCGCCGTGTCCGACTGGGCCGTCGCCGAACCGGCGTGCCCACACTTTGGCGATTGCGGCGGGTGCAGCCTCCAAGACGTGGCGTACGCGGACCAGGTGCGCATGAAACAGCACGCGCTCGAAGCGCAGTTCGGCATGCCGGTCCCGGTGGCCCCCTCGCCGGAACCGTACGGCTACCGCCAGCGGATGGATTATGTGTTCGCGTTCGGGCGCGCGGGGCTGCGTGCGCGCGGGCAGAAATACACCGTGGTGGACCTGGACGCGTGTCCGCTCGTACCGCCGCGCCTCTTCGCCGCCTTTCGGGAACTCCGCCGCGTGGTGGCCGACGCGGGCATTGCAGAATACGACTATCGCCGGCACGTGGGTCTCCTGCGCTACCTCGTGTTTCGGTACGCGGTCACCACCGACCAGATGTTGGTGAATGTGGTGGCAACGCGGGACGATGCCGCACTAGTGCCGCTGCTCGCGGCGGCGGAGCGGATGGCTAACGGCGTCGCGGTCTGCGTCACCGACCAACGCGCGGACGTCAGCACCGCCCCCGTCGTTCGCCAGCTCGGCGCACTGACCATCACGGAACGTATCGGCGGCATGACGTTCGCCTTCGGGCCCATGACGTTCGCCCAGAACAATATGCGGCTCGCCGACCAACTGTACGCGGACGTGGTCGCCCGCTGCACCGGGCCGACACTGGACCTGTACACGGGGGTGGGCACCATTGCGTGTCTCGCGGCCCGGCACGTGCCGCACGTGCACGGCGTGGAGGTGGTGGAGGATTCCATTGCGCTCGCCCGCTCAAACGCCGAGGCGAACGGGATTCGCAACGTCGAGTTCACGTGCGCGCCGGTGCGTCCGTTCATGCGGGACGCGCGCGATGCGGGCTTGGCGGTCGACACCGTGGTACTCGACCCGCCGCGGGGTGGCACGGCGAAGAAAATCGTGCGACGTATCGAGGCGCTCCGGCCGGAACGCATTCTGTACGTGGCGTGCAACCCTGCGGTGCTCCACACCGAGCTGACCTGGTTCAGCGAATATCGCCTGGTGCGGCTCAAGGGCTACGACCTGTTTCCCCAAACGACCCATGTGGAGTTGGTCGCGGAACTCGAGCGCACCGGGTCCGCTTGATCGCGCCCATTGGCACGGCTCCTGCGTTAATTTAGGACCGTATGGTGCATGACTCGTCTGCCCGGAGACCGACCCGCCGGGAACTGATCCGCACGCTGGCCCTCCTGCTGCCCGGCCTCGCGCTGGTGCCCGGCTGTAGCCGCATCCGCACCGCCCGCGGCAACCGGGTGGCCAAGTCGCGGCCCGTCAACATCACCACTCGGGACGCGTATCAGGTCGGGCTGGCCTCCTGGTACGGGGCAGATTTTGCCGGGCGCCCCACGGCCAATGGCGAAATCTATGACCCGGAACAGATGACCGCGGCCCATCGCCACTTGCCCTTTGGGACGCAGGTGCGGGTGACGGACCTGGAGACGGGCGACCGGATCACAGTGCGCATCAACGACCGGGGTCCGTTCAAGCGGGGCCGCGTGATCGATTTGAGCCGGGCTGCGGCCCGCCGCCTGGACATGCTCAGCCGGGGGCTCGCCCGCGTGCGCATCGACGTCCTGGCCTGGCCGCGCAGAAGCAACGACCGGCGCCGGGTTCGGTAACCCAGCGTTTGGCCGGTCGCCCGACGAATCCCGCAGCCATGGCGTCACCCTCTCCCCTCCGGCGGCTGCAACCCGGCACCTTGGTGGTGGCCAGCTTTGCGGGCACCATCCTCGTAGGCACATTGCTGCTCCGCCTGCCCGCGGTGGGGGCGCAGGCGCAACTCTCCTGGTTGCAGGCGCTGTTCACCGCCACGTCGGCCACCTGCGTCACCGGCTTGATCGTCGTCGACACCGCCACGGACCTGTCGGCGACCGGGCAAGCCATCGTCTTGTTGCTGATTCAAGTTGGCGGGCTCGGCATCCTGACCTTCTCCACCTTCGCCCTGGTGCTGCTCGGCCAGCAGAGCAGCCTGCGCATGCGCCAGATGTTCCAGCACCTGCTCCAGCCCAGTGGAGGGGCAAAGCTGAGCCGCGTCATCGCGCGTGTGGTGCTGCTCACACTCGGTCTGGAAGCGGCGGGCGCCGTCGTGCTGTTCCTCCTGTTCCGCGGCCGCGGGTTTTCCGGCGGCGAGGCCGCGTGGCTGGCGGTGTTCCACAGCGTCTCCGCCCTCTGCAACGCCGGCTTCACTTTGTTCTCCGACAACATGGAATCCTTCGCCGGCGCACCCGCCCTGCTGGCTACCATCGGCGTGCTCGTAATCCTCGGCGGTATCGGGTTTCTCGTGCTGCTCGAAGTGCCGCGCTGGCTGCGCTCGGCGCGGCCGCGGCCCCACCTATCCCTGCACACGCGCGTCGTGTTGGTCACCACAGCGGTGCTCATCCTCGCGGGCGCCATGCTGCTCTTCACGGTCGAGCGGCCGGCGGCGCCGAATGGCGCACCGCCGACGGGCGGGTGGGCGACTGCGCTGTTCCAGTCCATCAGCGCGCGCACCGCCGGTTTCAATTCCGTGGCCATTGGTGACATGACGTCTGCGGGGCTGCTAGTGTTGATGTTCCTCATGTTCATCGGCGGGTCGCCGGGCTCCATTGCCGGCGGCGTGAAGACGACCACGGTCGCCATCTTCGCCGCGCTCTGCTACGGCTGGCTGCGCGGACGGACCGCCGTCACCATCGGCAAGCGCACCGTGCCGCCGGCCGTGGTGCAACGGGCCATCGCCGCCATCGGCATCAGCGGTCTCACGGTAGCGGTCGGCCTGTTACTGCTGTTCGCGTTCGAGCAGCAGGTGACGCCCGCGGCAGTGGACACGCGCGGCCTCATGTTTGAAGCCGTGTCGGCGTTCGGGACCGTGGGGCTCTCCACGGGCGTCACCGCCGGCTTGAGTGCTCACTCACAATTGGTCTTGGTGCTGCTCATGTTCGCGGGCCGGGTCGGCCCATTGACGTTGACGTTTACGCTCCTCGGGGAAGCCGACGCGCCGCGCGTGGAGTATCCCGAAGAGCCCATCATGATCGGATAGGATGCTGCCATGGCGGTGCGCGTAGCCGTGTTGGGGCTGGGGTCGTTCGGCGGGTATATGGCCCAAGCGCTGTATCACGAAGGCTGCGAGGTGCTCGGGATCGACCGGAACGGGGATCGCGTGCAGGCGCTCAAGGACGCGATGACGCAGACGGCCCGGGGCGACGTGCGCGACCGGGAGGCGCTCCAAGCGCTCGGGGTGCATGAGGTGGGCATTGCGGTGGTCGCCATGGGGGACAGTGTGGCCACCAGTATCCTGCTGGTGCAGCACCTGGCGAAACTCGGCATCGAACAGATCGTCGCGAAGGCCACGAGCGAGGAACACGCCGAAGCGCTCGAAAGCGTCGGGGCCACGCGGGTGTGTTTTCCGGAGCGGGACGCGGCAGCGCGGCTGGCGCGGCACATCGTGCGGCCGAACGTGCTCGACTACATCCGGCTGGAGCAGGGGTATAGCGTCATCGACTTGGTGGTACCCGCAAGCTTCGCCGGCAAGACCATCGGCGAGATCGGCATCCGGCAGAAGTACGGACTCAGCGTGCTCGCCGTGGAAGCGGCGGGGAGCGACGCGGACGCCCCGCCCACGATCACCAACAGCCCACACGCGGAATTCACCTTCGAAGCAGGCCAACGGATGCTGCTGTACGGCGCGGACGCCGACCTGGACCGCATCCGCGACGTGCCCTAGCGCGGGCAGGAAGCCGCATGAACGCTTCCCCCTGGCTGATTGCGGTCGCGGCGTCGGGCCTCCTCATGTGTTTTCTGGGGTACCGGGCGTTCCGCATAGTGCTCGTGCTGGTCGGCGCCGGGCTGGGCGCGGGACTGGGGCAGACGGTGGGTGCGCTCGTGGACAGCGGCGCAGGCCCACTCGTGGGTGCGGTGCTGGGCGCCGTGCTGTTCGCGCTGGTGGCCATCTTCCTGTTCCGGGTGGGGGTGTCCCTCTTCGCCGGTTCGCTCTTCGCGGCGACCGGCGCCATCCTGCTCGCCCCGGCCGGGACGGTTGCGCAGACCATCGGCGCGGTGGTGCTCGGCATGGTGGGGGCCATCGTGGGCATCGTCGTGCAGCGCGCGACAATCATTTTCGGCACGGCGGCGTACGGCTCCCTCTCAACGCTGGTAGCGGGGGTCCTCTTAATGAGCGGCGGCGCCGGGGAGGAATCCCAGGAAGGCTTTGGTGCGCTCGTCGAGCGCGCGGCGCGCCCGGCGGCCCTCCTGGACCGGCCTTTGCTGCTTGTGGTCTGGTTCGCCCTGGCACTGGCGGGCATCCTGGTGCAGCTGTCGCGGTCGCGTAAGGCCGAGGACGGATCGCCGGCCGACCCCTAGACAGCCGCCGCGCGCCGCCACCCGCGCGTGACCGCTACCGCGGCACGCTCCAGCTCCTCCCAGTCCGCCGCCTCCAGCCGGCGCGCCGCTGGCCGCGTCGCGAAGCCGCACACCAGCACGTCGCACGGGCCGATGAGTTGCGCGGCATCCCGGTCCCCCGCCGCCAGGATCTCCGCCAGCGTCGGATCGTGAGGCGCCGACGCCACGAACGCAGCGCGCGCGGCCCAGAAAGCGGGGGCTTGCGCGACGAGCGCCCGGGCAGTGGCGACAGCCTCGACCGCCACGCCGGTCCGATCGGGTGCCGCTTGCGCGGCGGTCTGGAGCGCCGCCAGCCATTCCGCGTAATGCTGCTGCGCCGCTGCGTGGACCAGGGCGGCCATGTTGGGAAAGTGATAGTGGATCAGGCCGCGGCTGACGCCCGCCCGCCGGCTGATCAGGGGCACGGTGGCGCCCGCCAAACCGCGCTCGCCGATAACCACCGCCGCGGCGGCGATGAGCCGTGCGCGTTTGTCCTGTGGATCGTACCGGCGCACGGGCCGGCGCCGTGCACGCTCAGGAGGCGTCGGCATCTGCTGACGTGGGGAAGCTTTGGTCGCCACACGCGCGGCGGTTGACGGTCCCCGCGGCCCCGGCTATCCTGCCAGCCGACCTCGCCCCGGCCGGTCCACCATGCCAGACGACATGCTCATGAGCCCCGACGGCAAGTCGCTCCGTCGGGGCCGTCGCCGCGCTCAGCGGCATCAGATGGAACGGGCCGCCCACGTGTGGCGCCCGGGGGAAGAGGAAAGCCCCGTCGTAGCAATTGCCTCGGACATCTCTACGGATGGGGTCGGGATTCACACGCGCGTCCGGTTCGACGTGGGCGATGAGATCATGGTGGACATCAAGCGGGGCAAGGAAATCGACGGCGCGACGTTCATCTATTTGCGCGGACGCGTGACCCGCGTGGAACCGGCGGGGGACGATCACTTCATGGTCGGGGTGCAAATTATCAGCCTGGAGCGGAAATACCCCTGAGGGCCCTCCGCGGGAGCACTTCGGCCCTCCCGTGGAATCCAGCGGGCGAGTCATCTGGAGCGCGCCATACTTGTTGGTTAACCAGCTTTTATGAGCATACGCGGGGAATGGCTAGAGTACAAGGCCGAAATGCTCCACGGATAGACCGGGCCGCTGCCCGCCCCAGGCCTAGGCCTGGGTGATGGGAATATGGCCCGGTTGGCCGCGCACCCGGTCGAGCCAGGCTCGAACGGCCGGGTAGGGGCCCAGATCGAAGCCACCCTCGTCCGCCACGTGGGTGTAGGCATAGAGCGCGATGTCCGCGATGGTGTAGTGCTCGGCCGCGAAGTAGGCGCGCTCGGCCAGGTGCTTCTCCATGACCCCCAGCGCCCGGTATCCTCCCTCGCGTTTCTCCGCGAGCCGCTCGGGCGACAGGTCGTCCGGTTTCTTGATGTGCAGCCAGGCGCGGACAACCGCGATGTACGGCTCGTGGCTGTACTGCTCGAAGAACATCCACTGGAGTACCCGAGCGCGATCCAAGCGGTCCTCCGGCAGGAAGGGCGTCCCCTCAGCCAGATAGTGGAGAATCGCGCCGGACTCGGCCAGGCACGTGCCGTCCTCCAGTTCGAGTACCGGCACCTTCCCATTGGGATTTTTCGCCAGGTACGCAGCCGTCTTCGTCGCACCCGACAGGATGTCTGTATCCACGCGCTCGAACGGGATGTCCAACTGCGCCATGAGCAACCGCGCTTTGTAGCAGTTACCCGAGGGGAGATAGTCGTACAAGCGCATCATGCGTTACCTCGCGAGGAATGAACCGCCAAGACGCCAAGCACAACACAACCACCGAGGCCCAGAGGACGCAGAGAATCTACGGGGAAGACTTTCCCCCAACGCCACGAAGAGACACGAAGAGCATTGAAACACACCGCGCACCGGGGCGTTCCCCTTCCCGATCCTTCGTGCCCTTCGTGGAGAATGTCTTCGTCCTCCTCCTGCTTTCCCTGGCGGGCTGGGCGTCTTGGCGGTTCACTTCCCTGAATAAAGGCGTACCGGGAAAGGTAGAGTATCTCGAGTACCGCACGGAACGTCCAGCCATGTTCACCTGCCCCACGTGCCGCACGGCCATGACGCGGGTCGCGTCGCCACACGGGCTGTTCTACGGCTGCACCGCCTGCCGCGGCCGCGCGGTGACGCTGCCGATCCTCCGCAAGCAGATTGACAACGCGTTCCTCAGGGGCCTCTGGCGCGACGCACGCGCCGGCCAGGTGCGGCGGGGCCGGCCCTGTCCCTCGTGTGCGCGCCCCATGGCGGAGTTTACGCCGGAGGGCGGGGCCCACGACCTGGACGTGTGCGCCGGCTGCCACCTGGTGTGGTTCGACCCGGCCGAGTACGAAGCGTTACCCGAAGCTCCGTCGACGCCGGCGGCCGCTGTTCGCACGCCGAAGCGCGACCTGCCGCCCGAAGCGGTGGAACAACTCGCCCGCGCGCAAATGCAGTTGGAAACCGCGCGCCACCGGCAGCGCACGGGGGCGGGCGAGGAACCGGACGCGTGGTGGAAGTACGGGCTCGCGCTCATGGGCGTGCCGGTGGAGACGGACGCACCGGCGGTCGGGCGGCTGCCGCTGGTCACGTGGGCCATCGGCGCGGTCATGGTGCTCACGGCGCTCTTCACCTTCGGCGACTTGCAGTACTACGTCGACGAATTCGGGCTCATCCCGGCGCAGGCGGGGCGCGACGGCGGGCTGACGTTCCTCACGTCCTTTTTCCTGCACGGCGGCATCGCGCACCTGCTGGGCAACCTGTACTTCCTCATCGTCTTCGGCGACAATGTGGAGGACTACCTAGGCAAGGGGTGGTATCTACTCCTGATCGTGCTCGCGGCTGTGGCGGGCGACGCGGCGCACATGGCGTTCGAGCCCCGGGGCGCGATCCCCAGCATCGGCGCCAGCGGCGGTATCTCCGGCATCATCGTGTTCTACGCCCTCGCGTTTCCCCGGGCGCGCCTCGGGTTCTTCTTCAGGTTTTACTTCTACCCCAAGTGGTTCACGCTGCCCGCCATCGGGTTCGTCGGGTTCTGGATCCTCATGCAGTTCATCGGCACCTATTCCCAGCTCGCCGGCTTCTCCAACGTCAGCGCCCTCGCCCACCTCGGCGGCGCCGCCGTCGGATTAGTGGTCTGGTTCGCGCGAGGACGCTAGTCAAACTTCGGCATTACCTGGCCGGCGAAGAGTTCGGTGCTGGTGTGGTTTTCGATGCGGCCGAAGATCATGAGGAAGCCGTCGATGCCGGCGTCGATGTGGGCTTGCATCTGCTCGCCCACCTGCTCGGGCGTGCCTTTGATTGACCGCTGATCCACCTGCTGCAGGTAGGGCACTTCCGCGCGGCGGTCGAGCCGGCGCTTGAGGCGCGTCTCGTCGTCATCGATGACCACGTGCCCGAACCAGGTCTTCTGGATGTCGCCCGGGTCGCGGCCTTCTTTCTCGCACGCTTCTTCCAACCAGCCGATCCGGGTCTTGATGTCGTCGAGCGTACCGCCCGTGTTCCACGCGTGCGCGTACTTGGCGACCCACGGCATGGTGAACTTCCGCCCGCTGCCGCCGATCCAGATGGGCAGCGGATTCTGGATCGGTTTCGGCGCGCAGTACGCGTCCCGCACCTGGAAGTGCTTGCCCTCGAACGTCACCTGCTCCTCGGTCCACATACGCCGGCAAATCTCCAGCGCTTCGCCGAACTCCTCGCTGCGCACGCGGTTGGACGGGAACTCGTAGCCGTACGCGGTGTACTCCTGTTCGAACCAGCCGTAGCCGTAGCCGAATTCCAGCCGCCCGCCACTGAGCACGTCGAGCGTGGCGGCGATCTTCGCGGTGAGCGCCGGCGGCCGGTAGGAATGGCACGCCACTAGCGGCCCGAAGCGGATGGTGCTCGTCTCCCGCGCCAGCGCCGCCAGAAGCGTCCAGCACTCGAGCTGGTCCGCCGCCCACGACGGCTGCGCGACGGCGAACAGGTGGTCGTCCACCCACACCGAGTCGTAGCCCAGCTTCTCCGCCAACTGCCAGTGGTCGCGGATGGCCTCGTACGTGGTGCCCTCCTGCCCGGTCTGCACGCCAAAGTGAATCTTTCGGATCTTGCTCACGCGCGTTCCCCTTCTTTTAGACCCGCCCGGCCCGGGACCCGGCTCTGCACCGGGAGTGCAACCGCCTTCCCATCTTTCAGACCCGCCCGGCCCGGGACCCGGCTCTGCACCAATGGTGCAACCGCCTTGCCGCTTTAATTCTTGTCGGGGTCGTCTTCCTCTTCTTCTTGGTCGCGCCAGGGTTCTTGCGGTTTGAGCGCCTCCACCAAGCCGGGCGGTTCCGGCGGGCGGCCCCGGGCGACGAGCAGCAGCACCGCGAGCACCACGCTCAGCCCGGCGAAGACGCTGAGAATGGCCTTGCCCCGAACGGGCAGGTCCGCCAGCGTGCCCCGATAGATCATGCCGCCCACGATTCCGCCCACGAGCGCGTTCGCCACGATCGCCACAAGGCGGGTGGAGGGCGCGGCCTGCGGGCGGAGGAGGAAGAGCACGTACTCGACGGACAACGCGGCGAAGGCGGCACCGAGCAGGCGCAGGAGGACCAACGTGGCGACGCCGTCTCCCACGTCCAACCCCAACACCGCGAACCATGCCGGCGGAAACGCGAGACATGGCAACGCGACGCCCACGAGCGTCACTACCGCCTGCAGCAGCACCAATTGTCTCAGCGGGGGCCGCATGGATGGGCGCGAGCCCGCCTCCTCTCCCCTCGTTTCACGCCGGGCCGCAGTGTACTGCGCGCCGGGCCCCGGGTGCAGGCCCCCACCCCGCTAGTCGACCGTCAGGAACTCGACCAGGGCACGGTTGAGGGAATCCTTGGACTCGAGGGTGCACCCGTGGCCGCCCGGGACCACCTGCAGCACGGCATTGGGCAGGCCCGCGGCCAGGGCCTCGCTGTGCTTCACCGGAAACACTTCGTCCGCCTCCGCGGCCAGCACGAGCGTGGGAATGTGAATCTTTGGGAGCAGGGACTCCGTATTACAAGCACGAACGGCCGCAATTTGACCCAGGAGCCCGTGCAGCGGTACCGCCGGTGTCTCCGCAATGCCCCGCAAGATCGCCTCCATCATGGCCGCCTGATCCGTGAGGAAGCGGGGGGTAAAGCACAGCTGAATTGAATGTTGCATAGCCGCCACAACGCCCTCTTCCCGCGCGATGCGCTCCACCGTTTCGAGGAGCGCCAAGAGGTCGGCGTCCGGTCGCGCCGCGGTTGTCAGCAGCACGAGCCGGTTGACGCGGTTCGCGTACGTGGCGGCCAGGACTTGCGCGATCATGCCCCCCATGGACGCGCCGACGACGCTCGCCGTGGCGACTTCGAGATGATCCAACAGGTCCACCGCATCCTGCGCCATGGCGGCGATGGTGTAATCACCCTCCGGCGCGACGCTGCCGCCGCTGCCGCGGTTTTCCAGAGTGATCACGCGGCCGTGCGGCCGCAGGGCGGGCGTCTGGAAGGCCCACGCGCTGCGGTCCACGCCGAGCCCCGCCAGCAACAGCACCGGCTCTCCCTCGCCGCCGACGTGATAGTGCAGGGCGCCCGCGGCCCCGTCGCACAGGGGCATGCGTGCTTAGAGCAGACTGGATTCGAGGCGTTCGACCCGCTCGGCAACGAGTTTGCGGTTCGTGTCGGACAGGCGCTTCGCGGTGATGAACAGCAGGTTGTAATACAACTGCGTGGCCAGCTTGGGAAAATGCTCGTTGAGCTTGCCCAGAATGTTCCGATCGAACTCGAAGAGCGTGCTCTTCTTGCTCACTACCGCGTTGGCCGTGCGCGGCCCGCGGGTGACCGCGGCGATCTCGCCGAACACGTCCCCCCGGCCGAGCTTGGCCAGGTCGATCTCGATACTGTGGAACTCGATGTAGATGCGCACCTGGCCCTCGACGACCAGGAACATGGAGTCCGAGCGGCTGCCCTTCTTGAAGAGCAGGTCCCCCTTCTCGTAGTCCTTCAGGATGCCGTGGGCCAGGACCTGTTGCACTTCCGAGGAGTCCAAACCGTCGAAAATATGGGCGTTCTTGGCCATCCCCGGTCCCTCCGCGCGGCTGCTCCCCGCGCCGCGCACCAAGCCGGGTCAGTATAATGGGAGCCTTGGAGTGACGCAAACGCCACTACCCCTTATGGCCGCCGACCGCAAAGACATCGTCGAGACCACCGACACCACGCCCCGGCGACGACGCAAGCTCTCCGCCATCATGATGGCGGACGTGAAGGGCTTCAGCGCGATGATGGGGACCGATGAGGACGCCACCGTCGACCTGATCAAAGCGTTTCACGACCGAGTGCGCACGCTCGTGCATGAATTCGAGGGGCGCATCGTCGACACGGCTGGCGACTCGGTGTTTTGTGAGTTCGACAGTGTGGTCAATGCAGTGCGCTGCGCGCGGCGCATTCAAGAGGACCAGGCGGCAGTCAACCGCGAACGCACCGACGGGGGCCAGGTCCACACGCGCATCGGCGTGCACTTGGGCGACGTGATCGTCGAGGATTACCACGTCTACGGCGACGGCGTAAACATTGCGGCGCGGTTGGAGCCCCTCGCCGACCCGGGGGGGATCTGCCTCTCAGAAGCCGTCTACCAGCAGATTCGCAACAAGCTCGACATCCCCTTGGAGGACCTGGGCGTCCGCCAGCTGAAGAACATCCAGTACCCCATTCGCCTCTATCGCGTGCCACCGCCTGAGCTGCTCAATGGGGAACCGCCTCCGACGACCGCTCCTCCCCCGCCATCGAGCGGACCCGCGCCGGCGCCGCCCGCAGCGGCCGCCCCCGCGGTGCCCCCCGTGGCGCCAGCCCCGGCGGCGACCGGTCCCGGCGCGGAGGATGCCGCCAATTTGCGGGACAGCGCCCGGACAATCGGCAAAGCTGCCGCCAGGACCTTCAAGCGAGAAGCGAAAGAAGCGGCGCGCGCCATCAAGGCCGAAGCCAAGAAAATCGCCCGCGAAGCCAAGCGGAGTCATGCGGAGTTCGACGCCGAACGCAAACCCCGCGACACAAAACGGGGGACAACCGACGTCGGCGCCGCTGCCGGCAAATTAGGGCAGGACATCGGCCGAGCCGCCGGCAAGATGGGTGCGGAAGTGAGCCGAGCCGCCACCGCATTCGGCGAGCACGTGGCAGAGGTGGTGCCCCCAGCCGTCGACGCCGCCGTGCACACCGCCTCCGCGGCCGCCGAAGAGGCGCTGCGCTCGGCATTGGGTAAACCTGAGGGCACGCCGGCGACGCCCCCCAGCCCGCCGGCCGCACCCGCCCCACCAGCGGAACAGCCCCACGAACGGATCGACGCAGCGCTGCAGTCCTGGACGCGCGACCTGCGCCGCGCAGGCACCCTCATCCCCCTGATCGTCGGCGTATTCCTGGTGCTGAGTCCCGTCATTCTGTTTGACACCGCCGGCGTGTTCCCCACCGGCGGCTCCATCCTGATCGCCGTGTGCCTCGGCGGGGTGTGGGCGAGGCGCGCGGGCCGGCCGGGCAATTTCATGCTGGCGCTCGGAGCGGCCATCGCCTCCGGTGCCATGTGGACCAACTGGAGCAGCGTGACCAACACGCTGCTAATCCTCGCCGGGGTGATCGTAGCCGCCGTCGGCGCGAGCAGTTCCCGCCATCGTAAAAGCCACGGGGACCGGCGGGAACACCGCCGCGCACGCCGGCAGGCGCGGCGCGACAAGCGACGCGGGCGGCATCGCCGCGACGACGACGAGTAGCTCCCGGCCCGCCGGCGCCGATGCGTCCTCAGGAGTTTCGCGCTAAGCTAACGCGTCGCACCCCCGAGAGGATCCTTCCCATGCGCCGACGCGCAATGACCGTGGCCCTCATGTTGCTCTGTGTGGGCGCCGCCCCGTCCCCCGCCGTGGCCGCGGGGGCGAAGCCGGAAGCGCAGGCGCCGAAGAAACCGGTGGCCACGGAGTCCTATCGGCGGGGCGAGGCAGCCGAGAAGAAGGGCAACTATCAGCAAGCCGCCACGGAGTACCGGCAGGCGGTTGTGCAGGACCCGGCGTACGCGGAAGCGCACAACCAGTTGGGTTACGTGTACCGCCGGCTCCGCAAGTACGACCAGGCGATTGCCAGCTATACGGCCGCGCTCAAGCTGCGGCCGAAATTCGCCGAGGCGCACGACTACATCGCTCGCGCCTACCTGGCCAAGGGGGACCTGGCGAAGGCGAAGGAGCATCACGCGCAGTTGGCGGCCCTGAACTCCAAACTCGCCGCGGGCTTGGCGACGGCCATCGCTAGGCACGCCGCCAAACCCGCAACGACGCCGTAATGGCCTCAAGGCTGATGGACGCCCCCGCCGCTCGGTCCCCCGCCGCGCCCGCGCGCCTCTGGCCACGGTTTCTCCGCGTGCTGCTTTCCATGGCCCTCGTGTTGTCTTGGGGCTGCGCACCGCAACCCTCGGCCGGGGACCGCGCCCAGGACCAACCGGCGCTCGTGGACGAGCCGCTCGCCGTCTTGAGTCCGAACGGAGGCGAGACCTGGCCACCGGGCGGCTCGGTGGTCGTGACGTGGACCCCGAGCGCAGCAGCCGGCGCGCGGGTGGACTTGCACCTGCTCAGGAGCGGGACGGTGATGCGGGCGATCGCGACGGGGACGACGAACGACGGGATGCACACCTGGTCCGTGCCGACAACCGTGGACGACGCCGACGACTACGCCCTACGCGTTTCTGGTGCGGCCGCGACGCGGGACGAATCCGATGGCCCGTTCACGATTGCTCCACCCAGCGCAGCGAACTACTTCGCTCTCGTAGCCGGGCGCACGCTGACGTACCGAACGGAAGAAGGCGAGACGGTGACCGCGCGCGTGTTACCGGACCCCGTCGAAGTGGCGGGGGTACGGACGCGCGTGGTGGCGGAGGACACGGGCCGGCGTCAGTACTACAGCGTCGACGACCGCGGCGTGCACCTGCACCGAGTCATCATCCCAGAGACGGGGCAAACGCTCACGTTCCACCCGCCGCTACACCTGACGGGTCCGACGCTGGTGCGGGGGGCCGGCGTGCGCTCGGCGGGGACCATGGTGACCGAGACGGCCGAGGCTCCCGCTCAAACCACCCCCTATGCCGCGGTCGCGCGGATCGAGGGTTTTCCCGCGATCCGCGTGCCGGCCGGGCGCCTGGCCACGGCCAAGCTGGGCGGGCTGCTGATCCTCGACGGGCAGACGCGCATCCTGTTCGACATCTGGTTTGCTCCGGGCCTGGGTGAAGTGCACCACACGGGCGATCGCACCTTAACCCTGGTGGCCGTCACGGATGCGCCGCCGACGCCCAACCCCGCCGCTGCCGCCGGCGCCTGAAGCCATCCCGCCCGTTGGGCGCCTGGGACGCGCTCTGATAAACTGCGCGCCGGGCAGCGCCCAAGCCCACCATGCACGGAAACCCCCGTAAGGATCCGGGACGGGGGTGGACTGCGATGACCCGGCATTGCGAAGGAGCGACGCGGTGAAACTCGATACCGGACTCATGCTCACGGATTTGGCTCGGGTGGCCGACCAGGCGAAGGCGGCCGAAGCGTGCGGCTTCGACTGCGTGTGGAGCGCGGAAACGTCCCACGACCCGTTCTACCCCTTGCTGCTGGCGGCGGAACACACGGAGCGCGTGCAGTTGGGCACCGCGATCGCGGTGGCCTTCCCGCGCAGCCCGATGATCGTGGCGCACATGGCGTGGGACCTGGCGCAGTACAGCGGCGGCCGCTTCATCCTCGGCTTGGGGACGCAAATCAAGGCGCACAATGAGCGCCGGTTCAGCGTGCCCTACGACAAGCCGGGGCCCAAGCTGCGCGATATGGTGCTGGCGATCCGCGCCATCTGGGACTGCTGGCAGAACGGGACGAAGCTGCGGTACGAGGGCGAGTACTTTCGCCATACGCTCATGACGCCGTTCTTCAACCCGGGGCCCATCGACCACCCGGACGTACCCATCTACGTGGCGGGCGTCAATCCGTACGTCTGCCGCATGGTGGGCGAACTCTGCGACGGCTTCCACGTCCACCCATTCCACTCGCTCAAGTACCTCAATGAGGTGATCCTCCCGAATATCAACATCGGTGCGCAGAAGGCCGGCCGCACCATAGACGACATCGACATGGTCGGCCCGGTGTTTACGATCATGGGCGATACGGAGGAGGAGCAAGAGGCCGCGGCGGCGCCGGTGCGGCAGCAGATTTCCTTCTACGCGTCCACGCCGGCGTACTACGGCGTGCTGGAGTGCCACGGGTGGGGCGACATCGGGCCCCAGCTCACGGCGGAGACAAAGAAGGGCAACTGGCAGGGCATGGCGGACCTGATCACGGACGAGATGCTCGACGTGTTCGCCGTGCGCGGCACGAAGGAAGACATCGCCGAGAAAGTGCTGGAGCGGTACGACGGCCTCTTCGACCGCGTGATGTTCTACTACCCCTACCTGCCCGGCTCCGACGACGCCCGCTGGCGCAAGTACGTCGAGGTCATGCACGCCGCGCCGGCCACGGCCTAACCCCCGGCAGCCGTATCCTCGCCGGAGGCGGGACGGACGCGCTCCAGCACGGCGTAGGCATACCCGCTCAGGATCGCCGTCACCACCGCGGTGTCGTCCATGTCGGTGGCGTCGCGGATATTGGTTGGGCGGGACGTGCGCTGGCTGTTCACCAGGTACCGCAACCGGTAGCCTTCGCGCCGAAAGCGGTCGCGCCCCAGCCCCCACGGCATGTCCCCGGTCGGGTACATCCAGCCGGCGATGATCTCCGGCCGGCTGGCAAAGACATAGTCCGGGTCGTGCTTGCTGTGGCCGGGCGCGACGAATCGGGGCGCATCGCGGTGGGCGATGTGCGCGTCGTTGAGCCCGAGCATGTCCAGCGCGGGCAGGCCCGAGTAGAACGGAATCTTGCCCGCGGCGTCCACCGCCAGCGTCGCGCCCGGATAGCGTTCCCCGAGGAAGCGGCCCAGCGTAGCCCACGAGTCGTACTTGTCGGCTCGATACGCGAACCGCTGATCCCGGAGCGGCAGGAGGATCTGCAGGCCGCCGAGCAGGAGCAGGAGGGCGGCCTGCCGGGAGGCGGGCAGGGTGCGCGGGAGCAGGCGCAGCGCGGTGAAGATGCCCAACGGGTACAGCACCATCAGGAACCGGCCGTATAAGGCGTCACCCCCGATGTACAGCCAGTACACGACCAGGAACGCCGCCAGGACGACCTCGAATCGCGCGGCGCGCACCCCGGCCGCGCCGTGCCGCGCAACGCGCACGACCGCGGCGGCGATGCACGCGAAAAACAGCCCCAAGTAGATGACCAGCGCTTGCAGCGTCGCCACGCTCGCCAACTGGGGCAGCGCGGCGCGGAGACGCTGGCCAAGTGTTCCGGCGATTTTGGCGTAGTACGTGTTCGGAAACGGATAGCCGTAATACGCGTACCGCCACGTGAAGTGCGCCGCGATGACGCCGCCGGCGACCGCGGCGCACACGAGGGCCGCGCGCCGCTTCCCGTGCAGAAACAAGTACGGCACCACGAGCCCGGGCAGCAGGAATCCGTCCGCGCGCGCGAGGACCCCTGCGCTCAACACCGCCACCAGCACCCACGTATCCCGCGGCCGCTCACCGGCGAGCACGTTGGCCACGCCCGTCCAGACCGCGAGCTGGAGGAGCACGACGAACATGGTCTCCATGCCCGACCCGACCCATTGCCACAGCACCGGGTTCATCGCGAACAGCAGCGGCGCAGCCCAGGCGAGCGCATCGTCCCGTTCCCGGCGGACGGCCGCGGCCAAGAGGCCGCACGCGGCGAGCCCGCACAGGGCGTTCAGTACGACGGACCACGCGTACACGGGCTGGCCGGACACCAGGAACGCGGGTGCGACGAGGAGGACGTACAGAAAGTTCGAATAGCCCTCGACGCGGGTGCCTGGATTGAAGACGAGCCCGTGTCCGGCGACGAGGTTCTGCGCATACCGATACGTGATGAACGCATCGTCCATCCCCCACGTGTGGCTCGCCTCTTCGCTGTTCCAATAGAAGCCGAACCGCACGTGCGCCGCGCACCCGAGCGCGAAGAGCAGCAGCCCGAGTGCAAGCAGAGTCTTTCGCTGGTCCATGAGATGCACGTGCGCGCGGCGGCCGTGTTCCAGATCCCGGGAGGACCAGTGTCCGCGGTCCGCCCCGTTAGGCGAGAGCCTGCGCGTGCATGAGCGGCAGGCCGACGCGGATGGAACCGTCCGCGATGCCGTCACGCAAATAATCCGCGAGGCCGGCGCGCAGGAAGAATTCGGCCCGCTCGCCCCGCAAATTCCGCCCCTGGTGCGGATGGTCCGCGGGCAATTCCGGGGTCGCCAGTCCGGCACTCGCCGCCTCCATCACTTGGGCCATGTCCGTAGCGACGGCAGGACGCGCGAGGCACCGCTGGAGCCAGGCTTCCACGCGGGGAAAGTTTTCCCCCGGCCCGAGCTGGAAGAACTGCGCGGCGCTGACGCAGGGAATCATGGAGAGATCCGCCCAGGAAAAGTCGCCACAGAAGTACTCCTGGTCGCCGAGCTGTTGGTCGAGGTACGCGAAGAGGTCGTCCAGCTCCTGCTTCGCGCGCGGCACGATCTGATCCTGCAGTTGGGTTTCTCCCTGCATGAATACCGCGGCCAGCGCGACGAGAATCGCGTCGCCCAACCGGTCGCCCAGGTCTTCCAACCCCCGCGCTTTCACGCGCAGCTTCGGGTCGGCGGGCAGCAACGCGGGTGTCGGGTAGGTTTCTTCGAAGTACTGCAACGCCACCGTCGAGTCCGTGATGACCACGTCGCCATCCACGATCGTGGGCACCTCGCCCCGCGGATTCAACCGGTGCAGTTCGTTGATATTCTCTTCGGACTCGGTGATCACCATCTCGTACTCGACGCCCTTCTCGTTGAGCGCCATCTTGACCTTGCGCACGTACGGACTGAGCGACGCGCCGTAAATCTTCATGAACGACCTCCTGCAGAGCTGTGGGGCAAGGCGGCAGTATACTCGCCCCGGCGCCGTATCCGCATCTCGCGTCTCCTCGGGCCGACCGCCATCGAACCGGGGCGCTATACTGCGGCATGTCCGAACAGCCGCCGGCTCCCCCACAGCCCGTCCGCTACCGGCCGCTCACCACGACGCTGCCGCGGTTCGGCGCCGAAGGTGGCCTATCCGGCTTCCTCGCCATGGCGTTCATCCTGCTCGTGTCGCCCGTCGGCGAGCAGACGACGCGGGTGGGCCGCGTGATACTGCTGGGCGGGGGTGCGACGCTGGGGGCCGTGGCGGGTGCGGTGCTGGCGGTGCTGTACTGGTGGTGGGGCCGGGTGGATTACAAGAAGGCCGGCCGGCCCATGACGCCGCCGGAAGACGCGGAATAGTCGCGCCGGCCAGGAGGGGGACGCAATGGCGGCCTATACGAAGCAGTCATACGATTTCGTCGACCTGAAAATTCTGAACTTCTTGCACGAGGACTTGCACCTCGACTGCGTAGGCCTTGGGCTGGGCCGCGTGCCGCCTGGCAAGGGTTACCCGTTCTGGCACACGCACGAGAAACAAGAAGAGGTGTACATCTGTCTGGAGGGCTCCCTCACACTCCTGGTGGACGACGATGAACTCACGCTGCACGCCGGGGATTTCGTCCGCGTCGCACCGGAGGCGAAGCGCACGGTGGGTAACCGCACGAACCAGCCCGGAACGATCCTGATCGCCGGGGCGATGCCGTTCGACGGGTATTCCCCCGAAGCCGGGCGTTCCCGTATCCGCGACGGCAACCGGGTCGAAGGGGAGGAGCCGGATTGGACCGTGGCGACCTGATCACGCACCACGCGATCGACCCGCGCCCATGATGGACCGCTTGCGGTTGCTGCCACTGCTGGCGTTCTACGTCGCGGTCATACTGGTCGGGCCGCACCAGAATCTCAGCGGCGACCAACAGTTCTACTTGCGGTACGTCGATGCGCTCGGACAGGTGCTGACCGGCGGCGGCGCCGAGCTGGACCTGGGCACGGGCCCGGGATACCCCCTGTTCCTGCTGCTCCTGCAAACGGCGGGCCTGCCGCTGCTGGGATGGCGGCTCGCGAACGCCGCGCTGCTTCTGGGCGCCGTGTGGTATGTCCATGCCACGTTGCGCCTGTACTTGCCCCGGCTGCCGGCGCTCTGGTTCGCGGTCCTGTTCGGCCTCTACCCCCCGCTGCTCAAAGAAAGTTTCTACCTCCTCAGCGAATGCCTAGCCATGCTGCTCGCGTGCGGGTTTCTCTTCCACTTCTGCCGCCTCCATCGCGGTGCACCGCGCCCCATCCTGCACCGCACACTCGCTGGCGGGTTCGCCGCGTGGCTGATCCTCACGAAAGTGTTTTTCAGCTACGTGTTCGTGGTGCTTGTTGTGCTCTGCGCGCTCGGGTGGCTGTGGCGCCGGCAGGCCGCGGCCGCGCACATGGTGCGCGTCGGCATCCTGGCCCTCTTGCTGTGCACGCCGTACCTCGCCCACACGTATGGAGTCACGGGGCGTTTGTTCTACTGGGCCTACACCGGCGGGGAATCGCTGTACTGGATGTCCACGCCGCACCCGGGCGAGTACGGGGAGTGGCATCCGGACAGTTTTCGCGGAATCGACCGCCTCCGCGCGAACCATGAAGCGTTCTTCGCCACGCTGCCCGCAGGGCGCGCCGCGCGAGAACCCGCGTTGCGGCAGCAGGCCATGCGCAACATCCGGGAGCACCCGGGCAAGTTCTTCATCAACTGGTGCGCGAACGTGGGCCGGCTCCTGTTCTCCTACCCCTTTTCTTACCGGCTCCAAACACCCCTGACCCTCCTGCTGATCGTGCCGAACGCCTTCGTGGTGGTGTTCACGGTGCTCTGCGCGTATCCGAGCGTGCGCGCCCACGCGCGCATCCCCAGCGAGATCAAGCTGCTCCTGCTGTTCGTGGCGGTCGCCCTTGGCGGCAGTTCGCTGCTGGCGGCGTACGAGCGCCAGTTTCGGCCGCTGGTCCCGATTCTGCTCCTGTGGATCAGCTACTCGCTCACGCACCTGGTGCGCATCGAGCTGCGCGCGGGAGAATCCGCGTAGGGGCGATCCCCCCGGTCAGCCCGCCGCGCAGCATTCGCGGATGGCTTCATCGAGGATCCCGGCGAGGCGGTCGACTTCGTCGTCCGTGATGATGAACGGCGGTGCGATAACTAGTTGGTCGCCACGCCCCTGGTCATCTTTTCGCGCGCCCGGGTAGACCAGCAGACCGCGGCGGAAGCACCGGGCCAGGAGGTCCGCGGTGAGTTTGCGTTCCGCGGGGAAGGGGGCCTTCGTGTCGCGGTCCTCTACGAACTCGATCCCCCAGAGCAGACCCGCCCCGCGCACGTCCCCCACAATGGGCAAATCGCGCAACGGCGCCAGCGCCTCGCCCAGGCGCCGGCCCTGTTGCTCGGCACGCGCGATAAGGCCCTCGTCCCGGAGAATGTCCTGCACGGCCACACCCGCCGCGCACGCCATGGGCTGGGCGGAATAGGTAAAAATGGTATTGAAATCGACGCCCGCTTCCTCGAAGGCGGTGACGAGGTCCTCGCGGGCGGCAAAGCCGCCGAGCGGCGCGTAGCCGGACGCGACCCCTTTCCCGAACACGAGCAGGTCCGGCACGACGTCGAAATAGTCCGCACCGAAGTTGCGCCCGAGGCGGCCGAAGCCGGTGACCACCTCGTCAAAGACCAACAGGACGTCGTAGGTGTCGCAAATTTCGCGGATGCGTGCAAAGTAGTCTGCGGGCGGCGGCGCCACGCCTGCCGCGACCGCGACGACCGGCTCTGCAAGAAACGCCGCCACCGTGTCGGGGCCCTCGGCCAGGATGCGCGCCTCCAGGTCCTCCGCGCACGCGAGCCCGCAGTCGGGATACATCGCGTCGAAGGGGCAGCGGTAACACACCGCTTCGGCCACGTGGTAGCCCTTCTGGAGCAACGGGGCGTACACCGTCCGCCGCGCCTGCGTGTGGCCCACCGACAGGGTCAGGATCGTGTTGCCGTGATAGCTGATGCGCCGGCTGAGCATCTTGTGTTTCTCGGGGCGGCCGCGCACGGTCTGATACTGGTACGCGAACTTGAGCGCGGCTTCTACCGACTCCGACCCGCCCGAGCCGAACCAGATGCGGTCGAGCGCCCCCGGCGTGAGTGCGCGGATGCGTTTGGCCAACTCCACGCGTTCCTCGTGCGCGAACACGGGCAGTACATAGTTCACCCGGGCCATGGTCGCGGCCACCGCATCGGCCACCGCCGCCCGCCCGTGCCCCACGTTGACCACCATCGCGCCGCCGCTGCCATCCATATACTCGTACCCGCGCGAGTCATAGAGGTAGATCCCCTCGGCCCGCTCGATAATGAGCGGCTTCCCGCGCGGGTCGCGGGTGAACATGTGTTCGTTGGCTTCTTGGAGGTCCATTCTTCGTCCCCGTGGTGCGTCACCCGGCCTATGCCGATGCGTCGCGCCGCTCCTCCAGCCCGAGGCCCAGCATCTCGAGCGACACCTCTTCCAGCGACTGCACGATTCGGTCCGCGGCCGACACGTCGTGCCCTGCGGTCAGGTCGTGCGGGACAGCCAGCACGTTAAGGCCCGCCGCTTTCGCCGCCGTCACCCCCGGGCCGGAATCCTCGATGGCCCAACTGATGCGCGCGTCCGCCTTCAAGTCGGTCAGGACCAACTCGAACAGGTGCGGCGACGGCTTGCCCGGACCGTGATCGCGCGTGCGAATGCTCGCAAAATGTTCCCGGTACCCAAATCGGTCCAGGTGCTCGACGACCCACGCAGTGTCGGAACTCGACGCGCAGCCCAGGGGCACTCCGCGCGCCACGGTGGCGGCGATCAACTCGGGTACGCCCGGGTTGGGCTGCATCACCGCGAGCAACTCGGTCTTGATAGCCTGATACTGGGGGCGCACTTGCTCCTCGGTGCCGAGACCCATCCGTTCCGCCTGCACCCACGGATTGAACTCGTCCGCCCAATCGGCGCGCCCGATGTTCTGCGCAAACAGTTCCAGCGTCACTTCGAAGCCGTGCGCGGCGAAGAAGCGGCGCCAGGATTCGAACTGCACGTGCTCGGTAGGGGCGATGGTACCATCGAAATCCAGGATCAACGCTGCGCGCATTCACGAGTATACCGCGCGGCGGAAATCGCGACGCGCGCGCGGCTCGGCCCCATTGGCGCAACACCGAGTGGCCCGGTCGTGCCGGCACCGATTGGCCCTGGTGCAGGGGCCACGTCAAGCGATAAGCTGCTACTCGCCGTTCGCACAGGAAAAGAGCACGAATGCCTACCGGCGCGAAGATCGACAATTGGACCTACCTGCTGGGTGCGTTCGGCGCCTCGCTGATCGCCCATGCGGTGTGGATGCTCGTTGCACCGCACCACTGGTTCGTGACGCTCCCGGCCGGCGTCCCGGACTTTGGGCCGTTCAATCCGCATTTCGTCCGCGACATCGGCGCGGCATTCCTGGCCCTGGGGGGCATGCTGCTCTGGGGCGCGTTCCAGCCCGCAGTGCGCCTGCCGGCCTTGGTGGTGGCGACGCTCTTCAACGTCGCGCATTCGTTCGTGCACGTGTTCGACACCGCGACCGGTTACGTTAAACCGGAACACTGGCTCATCGACCTGCCACTCGTGTACGTGCCGACGGTCGTGCTCGCCGCACTCACGGTGCTGCTCATTCGGCGCACAGAGAGCCCCGCATGACCCCGGCGATGCGGCGCACTCAGCGCCTCGGCGCGCTCGCGCTCGGGTTGGGACTCGGCCTGGCCATGGTCGGGCGGTACGCATGGACTGGCCACGGTGGCGCGGCGCACGCGGATCACGCGCCCCATCACGGCGGCGTGCTGGGGATGGTCGGCGACGTACACCTGGAAGTGGTGCGGCGCGACGGGGTGATCGAGGTGTACCTGAGTGATGCCTACCGCCGTCCGCTGCCGGCGCGCGGGGGACGGCTCGTCTTCGAGGACGGGCCCACGGTACCGCTGGTGCGGAATGGGCGTTACCTAACGGCAGCCGACCATCCCCGATTTGATACGGTGACGTGTCTGGTCGAACGCACCGACGGCACTACCGTGGAGATGAGCGCGTATCTCGGATTCATCGAAGCGTCGTAGGGGCCGACCAAAGTGTCGGCCCGCGTGCTGGGCGGACGCGCGCGTCCGCCCCTACGCCGACGGAACGCGGCGTGTAGCCACCAAGTCGGCCGCACGTGAAGGAGGATAGCCGCATGCGCCTGACCCCCATCGAGAACCCGCCGGGCTTGATGCCCAAGCTCGCGTACTGGATGACCAAGCGGAAGCTGGGCAAAGTCATCATGCCGATGAAGGTTGTGAACGCGCGCATGCCGAAAAGCTTCAAGCACGCGTGGGAGTCAGTCAAGGTCGCGTAGAATTATCTCACCCTGGATAAAGAACTCAGCTTTCTCATCAAGAGCTATGTGTCCATGCTCAACAAGTGCCTCTTCTGCGAGGACATTGCGAAAGCGGTCGCGGTGGAATACGGGCTCACGCTCGACAAGTACCACGCGCTCGGGGCGTTCCGCAGCAGCCCCTTGTACTCTGCCGCCGAACGGGCGGCGCTCGCGTACGTGGAGGAAGCGACGCAGCAGAAGCACGTGTCCGACGAAACGTTCGCGGCGCTCAAGGAACACTTCAGCGACACGCATATCGTCGAGATCACCTGGCTGAACGCGCTGGAGAACTACTACAACCTCATCAACCTCCCGCTGGAGATCGAGGCCGACGGCCTGTGCGTGTTGGCGCTGGACCGCGCCGGCCGGCCGCAGGACGCGGTGGCCTGACGCCTCCCGGGTGCCCCCGCCTCGGCCCGGATGAGGTATAACGCTGGGACACCGTTCAGGAGGCAGGACATGTTCCGCAGTTATGGGGCCGCGTTCGCGACCGTCTTCCTCGCCGAGATGTTGGACAAGACGCAGTTCATGGTGCTCGCCCTGGGGGCGCGGGCGGAAACGACGGCTGAGCGTCTGGGCGTCTTCCTCGCCGCCTCCACGGCGCTCGTGTGCGCGTGCGGGCTCGGCGTTTACCTGTCCAGCTTCATCGCGCGCTTGGAGCACCACCAGCGCACCTTCGAAATCGCCGCGGGCGGCGCCATCACCCTCGTCGGGCTCCTCATGCTCGTCACCGCGTTGCGCGGCCCGACGGGCTCGTAGGGGCGATCCTCGCGATCGCCCAGCGAGATGTGCGAAAACAAGATTCGCCCCTACGGGATAGCCGGCGGCGCATTACCACGTCCGGGCGACGCATGCGCCGCCCGCCATACCCGTCAGGTACTCACGATCGCGCTCGCCTGGATCTCCAGCTTCAGTTCCGGCAGGACGAGGGACGCGACTTGCACGACGGTGCGCGCCGGGTAGTTCTCCGGAAAGAATTCGACGAACACCTCGTCGACGGCCGCCACGTCCGCGATGTCCGTGAAGTACTGCGTCAGGTGCAGCACGTGGGGTAACGACGAGCCGGCGGCCTCCAGGACATTCCTGAGGTTCGTGAACGCGTTCCGCGCTTGGCCCGCAATGTCCTCGGGGATCGAGAAGTCGGCCCCGAGCCCCACCTGCCCCGCCACCTCGACGCGCCCGTTCGCGACGACCGCCTGCGAGAATTTGTAGGACTTGTAGATGGCTTCCGTCCCCGGCGGGTTGATCCGTTGAACCGTGCTCATGACATGTCTCCTTCGGGTAGTCGACCTCGTGCGGCCTGGTCCCCCGCGTAGCTAGCTCTGGCCGGGCAGCGCGGCGCCCTCGATCAGTTGGGCAATGGTGCCGCGGGCGACCTCGACGAACGCTTCGGCGAGGGTAGGGTGATACCACGGGAGATCGTACAGGTCCTGCGCGGTGCCGTGGCGCGCCATGACCGCAGCCGGAATATGAATCAGGTCATCCCCGCGCGGGCCGAGGATCTGGCAGCCGAGAATTTCGCCGTTGGCGCGATCCACCACGAGCTTCAATAGCCCATGTTCCACACCCATGGTAATGCCGCGCCCCTGCTCGGCGAACCGCTTGGTCGCGGTGACCACCTCGCGCCCCTCGCGCTCCGCCTCCGCCGCGGTCATCCCCAGCGTGACCGCCGGCGGATCCGTAAACACCACGGAGATGCGCAAGCGGTAATCCATGGTGCGTTCGTCACGGCCCACGGCCGCGTTATACCCCGCCACGCGGCCCTCCTGATTCGCAATGTGCAGAATCTGGTAGCGGTTCGTCGCGTCGCCTGCCACATAGATGCTCTCGGCGGTGGTTCGCATGTAAGCGTCATGGCGCACCGACGGCCCGTCCATCTCGACCCCGGCAGCGTCCAGGTGCAGGCCGGCGGTGTTCGCGCGGCGGCCGAGGGCGCTCAGGTACACGGCGCAGTCCACCTCTTCGGTCCCCCCCGGGGTCTCCACGCTAGCCGTAAAGCCGGCAGCCGTGGGCGTGAAACGGGCAATCGTGCCGGGCGCGAGGACGGTCAGGTTCTCCTGCGCGGCGCAGATGCGGGCGAATTCCGCGGCGACGTCGGGGTCCACCTTGCTGAAGGGCACGGAGCGGTTCACCAGCACGGTCCGCACGCCGAGGCGCGCAAAGAATTCGGCGAACTCCAAGCCCACCGGCCCGGCCCCGTGCACCAGCACGGACTCCGGCGCCGCCGTCAACTGCATCAACGTGTCGCTGGTGAGCACCTGGATCCGATCGATCCCGGGAATCTCCAGTACGATCGGTTCGGACCCCGTGGTCAGCACGATGCGGTTCGCCGACGCGCGGCGATTTCCCACTGCGATCGTCTGCGCATCGACGAACGTCCCACGCCCGTCGATCACGTCGTAGCCGCCGTTCTCGATGGCGGCGATCTTCGCGCGCTGGAACCGTTGCACCAGTCGATCTTTCCGCTCCATGATGAATTGGAAGTCGTGCGACACCGCCCCCGGCGCTACGTGCACCCCCAGCGGCGCAGTATGTGCAAACTCGTGGAGCAGATGCGTGGAGGCGAGCATGGTCTTCGTCGGCATGCATCCCCGCAGGATGCATAGCCCGCCCAGTTCCCCATCGTTGATCATGGCGGTGCGCGCGCCGGCCTGCGCCGCCGTGGCCGCGGCCGCGCTCCCGGCGCTGCCGCCGCCTAGCACGAGCACGTCGTAGTCGTACGCCATGGCGCCCTCCTCCTGGCCAGTGGTGCGGGCCATTGTACGCGCGGCTGGCATTGACGGATCGCCACTGCCTCGCTAGGCTGTAGGCGGTTGGAAACATGTGGCTGGGTAGACACATATTGAGCACCCTGGGAGCCGACCGGGCGCGGGCCTGGCCCCCCCGCCGGGCCGGTGGCTGGATCCAGGGGTTGCTCGCAGGCGTGGTCCTGCTCGCCGGCCCAGGCTGTTTCGAGTACCGGGAGGACACGTGGCTGTACGGCGACCACAGTGGCCGCCTGGAGGGGCATCTGCGGGTGCCCGCGGCGGCGTGGGACGAGTACAGCACCATGCAGCAGCTGCGACCGGGCCAGCTTGAAGCACAGTGCGATCACCTGGCCCGACAGATTGACGGGGTGGAGCTGTCGAGGTTCCACGAGTTGGCCACGTCGGGGAATCACCGGGTGTCGTGGACTTTCTCCTTCGCCACGACGGAGGCGCTGCAGGCCCTCTTGGTCGCGTCCGACGCATTGCTGCTCTCGTGGATGCCGGTGCCCGCCGAAGCGCTGCCCACGGTGGGGCCCGAGGCAGTCGTGGACCGCCTGGGTCGCCTCACCACCGTGCGCCGCCGCCTGCCGGCGTTGCCCGCGCTAGCGGAGGACGAGTACGTGAGCCACGCCCTGGCAAACCAGTATGCCCGCTTCCGGATCCACACCCCGGAACCGATCATCGGGAACGGCGCCTTTCATGTGGGGGACGACCAGCGGACGGCCACGTGGGAACCGGCACTCGGCAGCATCGTGCGCGACGGGTTCGAGCTGCGAGTGAGCTATCGCGCGCCCTTTCCGGTGGCGCGAGTGGCGGTGATCGTCGGCAGCCTCGTCTGCGGCGTGCTCGGCATCTGGGGGTTGGCGTTCCTGCACCTGCAGCGCGGGGTGAGGGACACGGCCACGGATGACGGGGAGCCCGCGCATCTGATCCTGCCGGCGCGGCCGACCAATGACGAGGAATTCACCGACGAGTGGACGGATACCTAACCCGCGGCGGGGTGCGCGGACGCTGAGGCCCGGGCGGCGCGCGGCGGCACCATTTGACCGGTTTCCATCGGGCCCCTATACTCCGCGCCACGACCCGTTGGCGCCGCACCCGTCCCAGCCCGCGTGAGCCCCACCGACCGCAAAGTTGCGCCCCCCCACCGTGTGGCGGATTTCGATTCGCCGCCACCGGTCCTGCGGCACACCCACGGCGGCTCTCCCTTTAGCTTCTATATAAAGGAAGCGAGATCTGGGCAGGCCACGAGAACGGGCACTGGGCCCGCCATCGTGCGTGGCGCCACGGCCCCCGCGCGCGGACGGGGACCACGGGGGGAGGCCTGGGAATGCTGACGACGGATTTTCGCGCGTGGCTGGCCGACGAAAAGCGCGTGGTGGACGCCCACCTGGCCAACCTGCTGCCGCCCGCGAGCGACTTTCCCGCCCCGCTGCACGGCGCCATGCGGGACGCGGTCCTGAACGGCGGCAAGCGGTTACGCCCGGCGCTGCTGCGCGGCTGCTGCGCCGCCCTGGGGGGCGACCCCGACCGGGGCCTCACCGCGGGCTGCGCGGTGGAGCTGTATCACGCGGCGACACTCGTGCTGGACGATTTGCCGTGCATGGACGATGCGGCGACG
The DNA here is from genome assembly GCA_965371225.1 of uncultured bacterium. Taxonomy (GTDB): domain Bacteria; phylum Abyssobacteria; class SURF-5; order CBDUXP01; family CBDUXP01; genus CBDUXP01. The sequence continues at coordinate 52,227 of CBDUXP010000001.1, forward strand.
CGGCGCGGGCACCCGGCCTTGCACGTGGCCTACGAAGAGGCGACGGCCGTGTTGGCTGCGGAAGCGCTCATCATGCGGGCGGTGCAATTGCTCAGCCGGCCGGGCGAGGACGGGCTGCCCGCCGACGCGCCGGCGGTGGACCTGGTCGCGCGCCTCACGGACGCCACGGGCTCGTTCGGACTCATGGCGGGCCAGTTCCTGGACCTGGCCTATGCGGATCAGCCATCCGACCTCCCGACGCTGGAGGCCATCCATACCCGGAAGACGGGGCGGCTGTTTCGGTTCTGTGCAGAAGCGGCCGGCTTGTTGGCCGACGCCTCCGCCGCCGACATCGAAACGGCGACGGCCTTTGCATCGGCGTTCGGGCTGGCGTTTCAGATTTCGGACGACGTGCTCGATGCCGTGGGGGATGCGGAGACGTTGGGCAAGCCGACGGGCCAGGATCGGGCCAAGGGCCGGAGCACCTACGTGACGCACTTTGGTATTGCCGAGGCGCGCGAACGGCTGCACGCCACCGTCATGGACGCGCACGCGTTGTTGGATCGCTTACCGGGCGACGCAGCACCGCTACACGCCTTGGCGGACCTATTGCTCCGCCGCACGAGTTAACGGCGCCGCGACGCCGAGGGGAACGCGCGGATGGCCGCCGAGTGGATTGCCATCGTCGACGTGTTGCTGGCCGCAGCCATGCTGTACTACGTGTACACGTGGCTGGTGCGCACGCGGTCCGCGGCCATTGTCGTCGGCCTCCTGGCGTTTGTCCTGCTCTACTTCGGCGCAAGTACCTTCCAGTTGCACTTGACCACGCGCATCCTGCAGGGCTTCTACGCAGTCGCCCTGCTCGCCGTCATCATCATCTTCCAGCCGGAACTGCGGCGCATCTTGGAGAACGTGGGGTTCATCGGGGGCCAGGCGAGGGGCGACGCCACGGCACCGCCGGGGGTGCGCTCGATCACGGAGGCGGCGTTTGAGTTAGCTGCGCAACGCATCGGCGCCCTCATCGTGCTGCGCGGCCGCGGCCCCCTGGCGCGGCACATCACCGGTGGGATTCCGCTGGACGCCGCCATCTCGCCCCAGTTGCTCGGCAGCCTGTTCGACCCGCACTCCCCCGGGCATGACGGCGCCATCCTGATCGATGGGGACCGGATCACCCACTTCGCGAGTTACCTGCCCCTGAGCCAGCAGCTGGACCTCAGCCCCCAGTACGGCACCCGGCACCGGGCCGCGCTTGGCATCTCGGAACGGACGGACTGTCTGGCCATCATCGTCAGCGAGGAGCGGGGCGACGTGACGCTGGCGCGGGATGGCCACCTCACCCCCCAGGCGGACGTGGCGACTCTGCGGGCGGCGGTGGAGGGATTCCTCCCGGGGGGTGTCGCGGCAGATGCGCCCGGGCGCAGTTGGTTCCGTCGCGCGCTGCAGCAGCCGGTGGCCAAGGTTGGGGCGTTGGGCGTGGCAACGAGCCTGTGGTTCCTCACGGGCGCGCCGGCGGAACCGCCCCTGCGTGCCCGGGTGACGACCCCCATCCTGTATGAGAATCTGGCGGAAAACTTTTATATCGCCACCGTGGGCGCGGAGACGGCGCAAGCGGAGATCGAGGGACCGCCGGATCTGATCGCGGCGCTGCAACAGGAGCCGCCCGGGTTGATCATCGACCTGGAGGGGCTTGGCGTCGGCACGCACGTGTTACAGGCGACGCCGGAGAGCTTCCAGCTGCCCGAGGGGGTCCGGCTGCTCGATGCGGAACCGAACAGTCTGGAGGTCCAGCTGGAATCGTTCCGCATGAGCACGGTCCCCGTGTCAGTCAAGGTGGCGGGGCAACCAGCGGAGGGATTCCGCGTGGCCCGCGCCGTGGCCGATCCCCCCCAGGTGCGCGTGCTGCACAAGGAGGACGCCCTCCCACCCAACGTGTTGATCCTCACCGAACCGGTAGACGTGGAAGGCGCGCGACGGGACGTGGATGGGACGGCGAAGCTCGTGTGGCCGACGGGTTTTCGGCGCGCGCGCGATGAACCGGACTCGGTCACCGTGCGGATCATGCTGGAAGCGGTCACGCCCACTCCGCCCGCGGCGAACGCCTTGGTGCCGGCCCGGGCAGGGGAATCGCCGGGCGAATAGCGGGGCATCCCCGGTGAGCCCGGCGGTTCACCGCGTGGCGCCCGCCGACGGGGCGCGCTAGAGTAATCGGGCCCAGCGCCCCGCGAGAGGGACACACCATGCTCAATGATCGCCGAAGTACCATCGCCCTGCCGGCCCGTGTGGTCGGCCTCGCCCTGAGCGGCCTCGCGCTGCTCGCCCCCGGCGCTGATGCCGGCGCCGCGTCCGCTCCTACCTCCGGCCCCTCGGCCACGCTCCCCGCCCCCGCGGCTCCCCCCACCCTCGTCGCCGAACGGGTGCCCACGCGCACCATCGAACTCACCACTCTCGTGACGATCCCGCCGCGGGACCAGACCGCGCGCGTGTGGGTGCCCGTGCCCGTGCAGTCGCCCGTGCAAAGCGTCATGGAATTGGCCGTCCAAGCCCCCACCGGCTGGACCATCGAGCGGGAACCGGTCTATGGCAACCGGTTCCTGTACGCGGAGCTGCCGCCGTCCGCGAAGGCGATTACGTTGCGCTGGACCGCGGTGGTGAAGCGGACTGAATGGTATCGCCCGGAACGGAATCACACGTCAGCGGCCCAGCTCGCGCAGTACAAGCAGGCGGTGCCCCTCGTGCCCGTGGGCGGGCCGGTGTTGGGGCCGCGGGCGGCGGCCATCCTGGCCGGCGTCGGTCCGGCGACCGAGGCGCGGGGCCGCCGCATGTTCGAGCACGTGCGCGAAACGATGCGCTACGACCAGTCCGGCACCGGCTGGGGGCGCGGTGACGCCGTGTACGCGTGCGAGGCGGGCCAGGGGAACTGCACGGACTTTCACGCCCTGTTCAACGGCTTGGCGCGCACGGCGGGCATTCCCGCCCGGTTCACCATGGGCCTGAGCCTGCCGGCGGCCACCAGCGGCGACATCGCCGGCTATCACTGTTGGACCGCCATTTGGGTGGACGGGCGCGGGTGGGTGCCGCTGGACATTTCCGAATCGGATCGGCATCCAGACCGCCCCGTCTCCGACTACTATGGGCGCCTCGATCCGGACCGGATCGCCATCAGCCGCGGCCGCGACCTCGTGCTCGCGCCGCCACAGGCGGGCCCCCGGCTGAACTACGCGTGGGATCCGTACGTGGAAGTCGCGGGACGGCCGACGGCGATTGCACTCACGCGCCGCACATTCCGCAACCTGACGAATGCTGATCTCATTTTCCGCACGGCCATCCGCGAGTAGGCGCGCGCGTCATCGCGCCCGTCCACCGGGACGCGGCGCTACCGTCCGCGCTTCAAGTAGCGTTCGGTAAAGAGCGAGTCGTCAAGACCGGTGTTCACTTCCCGGCCGGTGAAGACGAGCAGGGTCTGGTGCTTTTTCTGGACGTTCTGCATGAGCATCCAATTGACGCGCCACAACCCCCCGGCCACCTCTTCGTAGTCGCGGGTCTCCAGCGTCTTGAGCAGGTTTCCCTTCTTGTCGTAGAACTCGCCCTTGATGAGCAGGTGGGTGGCTTGATCCACCCACAGGACGCGCCGGCTGTAGCCGGATTCGTTCTTCTGCTTATCGGTCGACGGCACCGCCTCGATGACCCAACAGAGCCGGTCGCCGAGGGATTCCTCCCGCTGCAGCGTGTACGTATGCTCCTCGAGTTTTTCGGAGCGCATGTCCTCGAACGAGAAGTCCGTGCCCATGAAGCTGTCGGACTGGTCGGCGGAAGAAATCCGGCGCACCTTGCGCAGCGCGGGAAGGTAGAGCCACTGGTCGTCGTCCCGGTCGTCGTGCTCCCAGGTGAGCAGGCCGACGCCTTTGACGTCCGCCGGTTCCTCGAATCGCACCAATTGATTCTCCTGGTCGGGCCCCGTGCGCTTGTTCCAGCCCAACATCGCACGCTGCCGGGTCTGGCCGCGCCGGTTCGTCAGGGTCATGTCGAGCGTGTTGCGCTCATCGTCCCCATCGTTAATGTGGTCGACGCGCTCCATGATCTGCCGCGCAGTCAACACGGCGTCGGCCGGCGCCTCGGCCGCGGCCGCCGGCGCCACCTCCTGGGCCATCGCGGGCGCCGCCGCCCCCACCAGCGCGAGTGCTATACCCATTCGCCGCAACCGGATCATACGTACCTCCACCCGATGATTCAGAACGTGTACCGGGCCTTCAGGTAAAACTGGTCATTCTCCGACATAAGGCCGAAGAGTGTTTGGCCGCCGCCGTGAATGATATCGAAGCCCGCCGTGATGGTGACGTGGTCGTTCATCGCGTACTCCACCTGGGGTTCCACGAAGAAATTATCGCGGCCGTCGAAGTTGTAGACGCCCCGCACAGTGTACGTCAGGAACTCGGTTACCTGGTAATCGATGTTCCAGGCCGCCGAGTTGGCGAACGCGCGTTCGAGCGCGCCGGCGTCCAACCCCTTCTGCTGTTGGGTGATGACGTGCTCTCCCGCGTACTCGACAATCGCGAAGATGTCGTGGTCGCGGAACACGTTCGTCCACGTGTAGTCCACGCCGAGCACGTACTGCAAATACTCGTCCTGCCGATGGCCGTCGGTCCGGAACCACGCGCCCTCACCGCGCAGGCCGAGCCGCCCGAACGTGGTCGCGAAATCGCCCCCCAGCATTCGCCGCCGGTAGTAGACCGGCTGGATACCGACGAACGGGAACTGGGGCGTCGGTGCCAGGCGCGTGCCGGGAAAGTGGTTCACCCCGTCGTACCAACTCAGGCTAAAGTCCCACCCCTCGTAGGTCGAACTCGCGCGGAGGCCGTACTGGACGTCATCCAGCGTGTCCGCGCGTTCGTCCACCTCCAGCAGGGGCAACGGGAGATTCGTGGGCACGAGATCGAACCGCGTGCCGCGCGGGGGGAAGCGGGACGGGGTGAACGTGGGGACCACGATGGCCTCCAGGCCGATGTCCTCATAGTAATAGTTGACTTTGCCCGCGATGACCCCGATGGGTTCGTCGTCGAGCAGCGTTGAAAAGTCGTTCGGGTTGATCTGGTCCGTGGGGTTGAACACGTCGGCCTTGCCCCACTTCACGACTTGCTTGCCCAACCGCACGTCCACGTCGTCGAAGAACACATCCACGTACGCTTCGGTCACGTCGAACACCCGCCGCTTGGGCGTCTCGTCCTCGAACCGGTCAATGCCGCCCGACGCGTAATCGTCGTCGTCCACCCACACCCGCAGCTCCACAAACAGCTCCATCTCGTCCGTCAGCGCGTTCTCGTACTCCACTTCGAGCCGGCCTTCGTGCCGGGTGCGGCGGGAATCCTGCGGCGGCCCCTCATCGAGAAACTGGTAGAGGCGGTATTCGAGCGCCACATCCACGTGCTCGTTCACGTACGCGCCCAGCGGCGATTTCTCGAACCGCGTCCCCAAGCGGCCCCGCGCCTCGCGAAATTGGTCCACGAGCGTGAGCCGGTCGCCAGCATCCGGCGTCGGGTCCTGAGCCGCGTCTTGGGCCGCAGCCGGCAGCGTGTACAGCAGCGCGCACACAGTCAGCAGCACCCGGGCGGGCGTGCCCGGCGCGGTCATCCGACGCGATCCGCCGGGATTTCACCAACGGGACGCACGAAGCGGGGCTGCGTCAGGTGCAGGACCGCCGCAATCGCGGTCACGGTCCCCAGGAAGCAGACGACCATGTTCAGGCCCACGAGAATCCCGAGAACCCGGTTCGGGACAAACGCCGACGTGGCCAACACCAGAAAGCCGACGAAGACCACCAGTGCGTTGTAGAAGATGGCGACGCCGGCGGTGTTGAGCGTGTCGTGCATGGCCGTTTCCGCGTCGGCGCCTGCGGAGCGGGTGCGCTGGTACTTGACGACGAAATGGATCGCGTAGTCGATCCCAATGCCGATGCCCATGCTGCTGATGAGCGCGGTCGTCACGCTGAGCGGCTCGCCGAACCAGGCGAGCGCCCCGAAGTTCAGGATGCTCGCCACGGACACGGGAATGATGCAGATCAGGCCGGCGGCGGCCGCCCGGCACATGAGGCCGGTCAGGATGGCGACGAGGACAATCGCCAGGGCCAGACTGGTCACCTGGCCGCGGACGATGAGATCCATGAAGGTGTGCATCGCCTGGACCGCGCCTGAGGTGCGCGTCTCGATCCCGAGCGGCGCCAGATGGGCCGCGGCGTATGCATGCACGTCTTCGAGCACCTCGCCGGACACTACCGAATCGTCCCTGTCGATTTGCGCGCGCACGTTCGCCTGCCGGTAGTCGTAGTCCACCACGTCTTCGAAATCATCCGGGTCCCCGGCCAGGGTGTACAGGAAGAGGTACTGCGCCACCACGTCCCGCTCGTCCGGCACCCGGTACGCGTCCGGATCCTCCGGGTTCATCACCTCATTCATGCGCTTGATGAGATCGACAATGGAGCGCGTCTGCCCCACGTGCTCGCCCGCTTCGAGGTGATTCTGCAACCCCTCCACCGCCCGCAGCCGGGCCGGATCTTTCCATCCGCCGTCCTCCCCGGCGTCGAGCACGATCTGCAGCGGATGGGAGCCGTGAAAATGCCCGGCGATGTGCGCGTCCGCGACCTTCACGGGATTGGTCGGTGGAAAATTCTGCAAGAGCGAGCCGTTCACCACCACCTGCGGCAAGCCGGTGAGCCCGAACAGGAAGACCCCGGCACCGGCCCCCAGGACGAGCCCGGGTCGGCGGGTGACGAGCGGCACCAACCGGTCCAGCAGGCGCGGGAGCAGCCCCCCCTCGCCGCGGCGGCCGTGCGCCACCCGCGCTGCAGCCCGGCGGGGCGTGGGCAGGATCGCGAGCAGGCCGGGCAAAATCGTGAGCGAGAAGACCATGGCCGCGAGCACGCCGAAGGCCGTATAGATGCCGAACGCCTTGATCGGGCGCATGGGGGACACCACGAGCGAGGCGAATCCGGCCGCCGTGGTCAGTGAGGTCATCACCACCGGCCGGGTCATCTCCTGCATGGTGGCGAACACCAGATCGCGCCGCGGCCGGTCCGGCGCTTCTGCGACGCCCAGAAGCAGGCGGTGGATCACGTGGATGCCGTCCGCGACGCCGATGGCGATCAGCAACGTGGGCATCATGGACTGGATGGCGAAGAATTCCGCGCGGAGCCAGCCCATCAGCCCCAGCGTCCAGATGACGGAGGTGACGACCACGAGCAGCGGCAACACGACCCCGCGCCAGGACCGCAGGGTGAGCCAGAGCATCAGGCCCGCGGCCAAGACCACCAGGGGGAACATGCGGAGGATGTCCGTGCGCGCCAGGACCGACATCTCGCCTTCGATGACGGGGCGCCCGGCGATGAACACGTCCTCCACGCTCACGGGCGCCGCGGCGACCACGTCCTGCAGCACCTGGTATAGCTCCACCTTGTCGTAGTCGCCCCCGGCCTCCATCTCGGCGATGATGAGCGTGGCCTGGGCGTCTGCGCTCACGAGGGAGCCGACCATCAGCTCACTGGCGAAGACCGCGTCGCGAATGGCGCGCGCCCCCTCGGCCGTGGTGGGCGCCGCGTCGTAGAACGGATCCACATAGAGGCTGGACTCGTCCCCCGTAATGTTGTCCACCTCCGTCAAGCTGATGATCTCCTCCCCGTTGATCATGGGCAGGGCCTTGATCTCGTCGGAGAGGTGCTTGACCAGGGCCAGCGTCGCCGGGGTGAAGACCCCATCGGGCCCGCGATTCACCACCCCGATGAGCGCCGGATCCTGAATGTCGAAATACTCCTCGACCCACGTGTTGAACTGGAAGACCGGATGCTGCTTCGGCATCATCGCCATAATGTCGGTCTCGAGGCGCAGCCGGGGAATACCCGCAGCGAGCCATACGGTCACCCCCAGGAACAGAAGGATCGCCACCCACGGATGATCCGTTACGAAGCGGTTGAAGCGGGTGGTCACGGTTTCAGGGTTCGCGGGCGGGTCGACGTTGGGTAGCGGGAGGCTGTCTGCGCTTGACACGGGATGGGGGCCGGCATATTCTGAATCTAGATTCGGTTTCGAACAGAGATTCGCATATATGCCCGAAGCCGTCAAGTCTAGTCCACCCGCCGCCAATCGGGCCACTCGCAAGCGGGAGCGCACCCGGGAGGCGATTCTCGCCGCCGCCCGGCGCCTGTGCGCTGCGGGCGGGCCGGGCACGCTCACCGTCGCCGACATCGCTGAGGCCGCGGACGTGGGCGTGGGCACCTTCTACTACCACTTCGCGACGAAGGACGACGTTCTCGTGGCGCTCGTGGAAGTGTTCATGCGCCGCATGGCCGAGGGCACCGCGCCGCACCGCGAGGAGCACCCGGACCCCATCGACCGGCTGCGTGCCGGCTTCGCGGTCTGCATCGACTTCAGCCGTGAGGAGCAAGAGCTGCTCCGCGTGTATTACAGCAGCGCGGGCGCCCGGGCGTCCTTCACCGAGGTGGCGCGCCAGTTCTTCTATCGCGATGCGGTGGAGATGATTGAAGCCGGCCAAGCTACCGGCGTGTTTCGCAGCGGGCCCCCAGAGTTGCTCGCGGCGTGGATGCTCGGTGCCACCAGCGAAGCGCTGCAGTGGATCATGACCAGCGGTGAACCGCTGACTCCGGACATGGCGGATATGCTGACGGACCTCATGCTTTCGGGGCTCATGGGCGCAAGCCCGGCAGACGCCTGACCCATGCCGGAGCCGCCACGAGCGTTTCCCGAACCCGCGCTCGACGGGGAGCCCGGGTGGATCGCGCACGAGCACTTCGGCCGCGGCGAAGGGCATCAGTCGTTCGTGTCCGGCGACCCGCAGGGCAATCGCCTCCGCGTGCGCTACTTCCAGCGGGCGGCCGACGGCGCGTTGATGGCCAAGGTCTGGTTCGGTCCCGGGGCCCAGGGTCCGCCCGGCAACGCGCACGGGGGCAGCATGGCGGCGGTCTTGGACGAAGCCATGGGCATGGTCGCGTGGATGGCCGGCCATGCGGTGGTGGCCGCGAGCATCACCATCGATTTCCGGAACATGCTACCGCTGCACACCGAAGCCGTGCTGGAAGCGTGGGTCGATCGGGTCGACGGCAACAAGGTGCATTCGCGCGCCCGGCTGTCGGATGCCGACGGCAAAGCGTTCGCGGAAGGCCGGGGCCTGTTCATCGCCATCGGATTCGACGAATTTGGAGAGTTGGGAGCGGCGGCGCGCGACCGGTACGTGGACGACGGCTCCGCCGCGGATCCGGACGAGCCACGATCGTAGCGGATCGCGCCACCATCCGGTGGAGTGCGCACCGGGTGTACGGGGCAGGGAATCTGATCGTGACGTGCGGCGCGATGGGCCCGCAGGCCCCCGGGCGCCGGCTTACAGTCGGTAGGTGATGCGGCCGCGCTCGAGATCGTAGGGACTGATCTCGACTTTCACCTCGTCGCCCAGGGACACGCGAATGCGGTTGCGCCGCATGCGGCCGGCCAACCGGGCCAGGAGGCGGTGGCCGTTCGGTAACTCAATCCGAAACGTGAGATTCGGCAAGCAGTCCACGACCTTGCCTTCCACCTCGATGGCATCTTCCTTGGGGGCGGGAGCGCGATCGGCAGACGCGCCGGATCTCTTCCTCTTCTTGCCGCCCTGTCGCCGGGGGCCGCGCGGTCGTTTCCGCTTCGGCGGTGCCATAAAGGGCGCCAGCCTACGGCGCCCCCTGAGTTCTGTCAAGCAACCGCGCCCTTGACCGCGCCCACGCCCTAGGCTCTACTGCGCGGATGGCTCGTCCCACCTGGACGGTGCGCCTCGGCACCACCCGCCTCCCTATCTGGATAACCCGCCCGGTCCGCCGCGCCGCCCGCCGCACGCTCATCCTCGCCACGGGCGCCGGCACCGGTGCCACGCACCCGTGGCTCACGGCGCAGGCCCGCGCACTCGCGGAGCGGGGCCTCACCGTGGTGCGGTTTGACTTTCTGTATCGTGCGGCCGGGCGCCGGGCTCCGGACCGCCTGCCGGCACTCATGAAAGCGTACCGGGCGGTGCTCGACCGCGTGCGGGCGGACGGCGTGCGGCCCGGCGCGCTCTGGTTGGGCGGAAAGAGCATGGGGGCGCGCGTCGCCTCGCACGTGGCTGCCGATGGCGCCCGGTGCGCGGGCCTCGTGTGTTACGGCTACCCCCTGGCGCCGCGCGGCACGCCCGCCCCGGAGCGGACGGCCCACTGGCCGGACGTGTCCGCCCCGGCGCTTTTTTTGACGGGCACGCGGGACCGGTTGTGTCCCCTCGCCGACCTAGCGCGCGCGCTACCGCGCTGGGGCGGGGACGTTGCGGAACACCACGTGCACGAAGCCGACCACGGTTTCGCCGTCTTGAAGCGGACCGGACGTTGCCCAGCCGAGGTGCACGCCGAACTTGCGACCGCGGTGGCCGACTGGGTCCGCGGCGGCGCGCGGCGACGCGGACGCACCGCGTAAAGCGCGGCCCGTCCCCCCGGCAGCCTCTCGGAAGAGCCATCCCCGTGCTACACTGAAGAATTCGGGTAGCACGAGGCCTCGATGAAGCAAAAGAAACGCATAGGCGAACTGCTCGTCGAGCATGGGGCCATTACCCAAGACGAACTCCAGGAAGCCCTCGACGCCCAGGCGGACCACGGCGGCCGGGTGTGCGAAGTGCTCATCCATCTGGGCTACCTGACCGAAGAAGCGCTCTTGGAGTGCCTCGGCAGCCAGATGGGCATCGTCAGCGTCAACGTCCGGCAGTACACCATCGACCCGGAGCTGCGCCAGTACGTGCCGGAGAGCTTCGCGGTGCAGCATGAGTTGATGCCCCTGGACAAGCTCGGCAAGAACCTCACGGTGGCCATGGCCGTGCCGCTGGACGTGGAGACCCGCACCGCCCTGGAGGAGCAGACCGGCCTGCGCGTCCGGGCTGTGCTCTGCTCGCGGAGCGATGTCCACGCGGTCATCGAACAGTATTACGGCGTGCTGATTGACGAAGAAGATGCGTCCGATGATGGCACGCCCGAGGAGGCGCCCGCGCCCGCGGTGCTGGCCCCGGGGAGCCCGCCGGACGCGGATGCGCTGGAGCCCGGCCCCGAGGCGGTGCGGCTCAAGGGTGTCACGGCGCTGCTGGAGACCGTCGACCAGTTCCCGCTGCTGCCCGAGGTGCACTCCCGCATCCTCGAGCAAATTCAGGAGCCCGAAGCCAACGTCGCCGAACTCACGGAGTTGATCAGCCAGGACCCGACCCTGGCCGCGAACATCCTGAAGCTCGCGAACTCCGCCGCGTACGCCGCGCGCAGCGAATTCGACAGTGTGAAACGCGCCATTGCGTATATCGGCCTCCGGGAATTGCATGGGATCGTGGTCGGCACGGCCGTGATGGAGACCCTGGACGCGCGCACCAGCTTCGATCTGTCCCGCCTGTTCCTCCAAGCGTTCCACTGCGGCCTGCTGACCAAGATCATCGCGGACCGGGCGCGGCTCGGGGACCGGGACGCCGCCTTTACGGCCGGGCTGCTGCACAATATTGGCACCATCGTCATTCGCGTGTACAGCCCGGAGTGCCTGGAACGCATCGAGGAAACCGTCAAGGAGACTGGGCTGCCGCTCCCACAGGTGCAGGACCGGCTCCTGGGCCTAACCGGAACGGAAGTCGGCTTTCAGTTGACCGAGCGCTGGAATATTCCGGCCTCCTTGGGCGCCGCCATCCGGTTCTACGATCGCCTGGACTCCACGACCGACGTCCCGCCCCTCGCCTACGCCATCGCCCTCGCCTTGTGCTGCATGGAGCATGACAACCACGAGGAAGGGTTCGGCGATCCAGCCGAAGACGAGCAGTTGGCCAAGCTCTTGACTCACCTTGATCTGAGCCCGGCCGATCTGACTCCCATCGAGCATCGGTACCGCGACGGCATGGACACCCTGACGCGGCTCGACGCCACCCTCTCCTAGCCGGCGCCCCGCGGCCCCATGTTCGCCCTGTTGCGCAGCGTGTTCCTCTTCGCGCTCGGCTGGTACGCGGGCGTCGGCCTGACCGTCAGCGTCGCCGGCCCGGCCGTGTTTGGCGCGATCGAGTCCCGCACCATAGCGGGCGACGCCTTCGCCGCCGTGCTGGGCGCCACCACCACCGCCGACGTGGTGTTCGGCGGCGGGCTGGGCGTGCTGGCGGTCCTGTGGCTCCCGCGGGCCGTCTCGGGGCTCCGGCGGACCCTGCTCGCCCTGGTAGTCGCCGTCCTGCTCGCGGGCATCGGCTATTACACGTTCGGACTCCTGCCCGCGATGCGCGAGCACCGCGCGCACATTGCGACGTTCGACTCCCCGGAAGTGAGCGTGCACCGCGCGGCGTTCGATGATCTGCACGTGCGCTACGTGCGCGTGTATAGCGGGAACCTGCTCCTGGGCCTGGCGGCCTTCGTTTTGGCGATGGGCCTGACCGAAGCACGATCGGTCGCGCACCCCGCGGCCGCCCCGCGCGACGCCCTGGCCGACGCGTAGTCCTCCCGCCGCGCGGCGTTATGGAGCGCGGCCGTGCTCGTACCAGGACGCGCCGACCTGGAACCACACGCCCCCATCGGCGGTGGGCACCACCGCATCAGCCGCCAGCGCCACCTGCAGATTGCCCACATGGTGTTGGCGCCACCGGGTTCCGTCCCACCGGGCCACGCCGCCGGACCCGCCCGCCACCCACACGGAGCCACCGCCCGCCGCCACCACCGCCACCTGATGGTCGGGCAGCCCCTCCGCCCGGCTCCAGTGGGCGGGCTCCGCACCCAAGCGGTACACGCCATCGTTCGCGGTGGCCACCCACACCGATTCCCCCGCCGCAGCCAATCCACGCACCGTCCGCCGCGGCAGCCCCTCCGCTTCGCGCCAGGCCCCTTCCTCCCGCACGTGCACCCGATCGGACCAGGCGACCCAGACGCGGCCGTCCCGCGTGACGGCGACCCCGCGCACCGCCGGTGCATCCGGGGTGACATCGTCGGGCGGCGCGTGATGCACCCATCCCGCTTGCGGGGACCAGCCCCATACGCGCGCGCCGTCGTCCGCCCACACCCCGCGCCGGGTCGCGGTCCATAACCGGAGCGGCCCGGTCGCCTCGGCCGGGGTATCTGCCACGGCGACCCACACGGTACTGCGTGCGCGGTAGAGGCGGTTCCCGGCCACCGTCCAGGGCGCGCCCGTGGGATCCAGCACCACCCGCGCCTCCGCGTCGCCCCGGCCGCCGGGCGGGAGCGTCGCCGGGCCCGGCACGCCCTTCGGAGGCGCGAGCGTGCGGGCGAAGATCTTCCACACGCCACCGCGCGGGTCTGCCACGAGCTGCTGCCAGATGCTGCGCACGCCGTACTGCACGAGCAGCTTGAATTCCCCGTCCTGCAGGAAGAGCACGCTCCGGGGCGTCACCACCCACAGGCCATCCTCCTCGTCGGGGGCGATGGCGAGCACCGGCCCGGGGTCCGGGGCCGGGAGCGTCGCGGCGGGAGTCCACCCGACCGACGGGTCCCACTGCGCCACCTCGGTGCCCGCGGCCAACCAGAGCAGCCCGCCGCGCGCGGCGACGGGGCCGATCACATCCGTCCCGCTCGGCAGGTCGTCGCAGTACACCGCGAAGGGCGACTCGCGGCAGATGGCCACGCCGCCCACCTGCACCTGGGTAAGTGCGACGCGGTGAAACGCGTCCAACGCGATCCCGCCGAAACGGGTCAGGGGCCCCACGGGGTTCGGCGCGGCGATCACCTGCCAGACGCCTCGCTGCCGGACGGCCGGGCCGAGCCGGGTGAAATTTACTGCCGCCACCGCACCGCGATGCGCCAGGGCGCTGACCCGCGCGCGCGGCAATCCGGCCGGCCACAACACGACCCCCCCGTCGCGGCTCACCGCGCAGAGGCCGGCGATGGTACCCGCCAGCAGCGTGCCGTTGGGTTCCGTCTGGAGGGTCGTCACCGCCGGCACGGGCGTGCCGTCCGCTTCCAGCACGCGCGTCCACTGCCCACGGCTATCCCCACGATAGAGCCCGGCCGTAGTCCCGAGCCACAGGGTCTCGCCGCGGGCGGCGATGGCATGAATGGTCCCCTCGGGCAACCCCAGCGCCACGTGTTGCAACGCGGTGCTGCGCTGCGAGCGATCGAGGCGGAGCAGCCCGTCGGTGGTGCCGAGCCACACCGTATCCGCGGTGGTCGTGATGGCGGGGCGGAAGCGGCGGATGGAGTACCGGCGGACTGGCCCGCGTAGCGCCGTGGCCGTGTCCCCCGGTTGGGCCGCCGGCAGCCGTCGCCACAGGTCCCGCGCCCGCCCATCGAAGAGCCCGGCGCGGCGGGCACGGATCAACACGTCCCGTGCGCGCGTGACGTCGCCGCGCGCGGCGTGCAGCTCGGCCAGATCGACGGCGGGCACGTTGGGCGCCCACGGGGTGTCCAGCGCCGCCAGGAGGGGACCCCACGCATCCAGCGCCGCGACCGCATCCCCGCGGGCGCGTGCATCCAACCCGATGCGCAAACGATCCGACCACGCACTGCGATCGGGCCGCTGCCAGACGGGGACTTCCGCGCGGCCGGCGGCGATGCGTACTGCCACGTGTTCCAAGTGATCCCGTTCGGCGGAGGCGAGATGCTCCGTGGCCAGTGCGAGGGCCTCGGCCGCGTCGTCCCATGCGCCCGAACGCGCCAGCGCGACGGCCAGGACACCGGCGGCGGTCCCCAAGCGCGAAGGGCGTCCCAATCCACTGATGCTCCGTCCCTCAAAGGGCGCCTGGTCCCCAAACCGGGCGGCAAGCTCGAGTTCGCGCGTCAACGCGGCCCGGGCGGTTTCGGCCGCCACTGTGGCATCGCCCACTTCGAGAGCCGCCTGCGCCTGCTCCAAAGGTTCGCGCCAAACCGTCGCCGCAGCGCCGTCCGCGCGGGCCGGGAGGCCCTGTTCCGCCAGCAGCCGATCCGCCGCGGCGCCGCCCGCCCACGCCAAGAGGTGTGGATGGGTATCCTCGAACTTCGCCCAGGCGCGCGCCGCGCCCGCCCAGTCTCCTTCCCGGTAGGCCAGCCGCGCCCGGCTCAGATGCAGCCGCGGCAGCGCGGGGGTCAGCACCATCGCCTGGTCCAGCGCCAGGTGCGCATGGGTGCGGGCATCCCGCCGCTCCAGCAGGATGGCCAGCAGCGCCGCCGCGGCGGGGTCCGCGTGCTCCTGGGCGCGGCGGCGCACGCTCACTTCTAATTCTTCGGGTGTGGCACGGCCATCGGCCAGAGCACACAGGGCACGGATCACCCGCAGTTCGATGCGCTGCGCGGGAGCCAGGGTGAAGGGCACCGAGTCCAGGGCCGTCAGAGACGGGGGGCGGTACATCACCGAGGTGGGCTCCGCGGCGTCGCGCAGTCCCAGCGCCTGGCCCAGCATGCGGGCCATAGCCTTGGCCAGCCGCTCCTGCACCACATCATCCGATTCCGGCGCGGCCGGGCTGCCGGCGCGCAGCAAGGGCAGAGAGACCGCCGCGATCCCTTGCGCCCGCATGCTCCACGTCGCGCCCTCGACGATCCGGCCCGAGCGGGCGGGAAACCCGATGGGCGCGCCGCTCACGGCGATGATGGCCAGCGCGTCGGGCAGCACCGGGTCGCGCCGCCAGATGTATTGCATGGCCGCCGCCACGGGGGGGAAAAGCAGCCGATCACCCGCGGTGTAGGGCGCGCCAAGTTCGTTGGGCAAATCGGGCCGCTCCGCCTCCGGCAGCCGGACAGCCACGGGCACCTCGAACAGCTCCCCCACCCGGACGGCCGCTTCCTGCAACGCCTGTCGATCCTCCGACCAAGCGAGGACCAGCGGCTCCATATAGATGGTCGCCGGGGGGAAGAGGCCCTCATGCCAGGGCCGCGGGGAGAGAGCGGCGGGAGCCGCGTCGGCGGAACGCGCCGGGTCCGCGGCACCGGCGGGCCGCGCCAGACCGAGGGCAACCGAGCTAATCAGGCAATAGACCAGCGGCCGCAACAGGCCCCGCATCGCGCGAGTATAGCGTAGCCTGGGGAGTCGCACCCCACCGCCAACCCTGGGCGCGTCGGGCGTCGGATCGGCGCCGCCTGAGTCCGTCCGCCCCAGACCCTGTCAGGCGTGGCCGTCGCGCGCGCCCTCGGGGGGCGCGAAGCCACGCCGGAGCGTGTTCTCCGTGATCGTCCGTGACTCGCAGAACTGCAACAGGTAATCCGGCCCGCCGGCCTTCGCGCCGATGCCGCTGTGGCGGAAACCGCCAAACGGCTGGCGCTCAACGATCGCTCCGGTAATGCTCCGGTTGATATAGAGGTTACCCACGTTGAACGCGCGCCGCGCCAGCGCGATGTGCGCGACGGACCGGGAGAACACGCCCCCCGTCAGCGCGTAGCGCGTACCGTTGGCCACGTCCAGGGCCGCATCGAACGTGTCGACCCGCAGCAGGGTGAGGACGGGGCCGAAAATCTCCTCCTGGGCCAGCGGGTGGTCCGCGGGGAGATCGCCAAAGATCACGGGGCCGATGCCGTATCCCCCCGGCGCCTCGCGCTCCACCAGTACGGTCCCCTCGCGCCGGCCCCGCTCGATGTACTCGCGAATGGTGCGCTGCGCCGCCGCGTCGATGACCGCCCCCACGTGCGTGGCGGGGTCCGCCGGATCGCCCAGGGGCAGGCTGCGCACCGCCTCCACGAGCCGCGGCACGAGCGCGTCGTAGGCGTCGCTCACCACGATCGCCCGCGAGCAAGCGGAGCACTTCTGCCCCTGATAGCCGAAAGCGCTCTGCAGAATGCCCCGCACGGCTTCGTCCAGGTCCGCATCGTCGTCAACGATGATGGCGTTCTTTCCCCCCATCTCGCAGACGAGCTTTTTGATGACCCGGTGATCGTCGCGTACGGTACCCGCCATCCGCAGCAGCTCGAGCCCGACCTCGCGCGAGCCGGTAAACGCGATGAGGGCCACGTCCGGATGCGCCGCCAGCCGCGCGCCAATGCTGGCCCCGGGACCGGGCAGGAACTGCAACACCCCCGGCGGCAGTCCCGCCTCGCGGAGGATGTCCACCAGTCCCGCGGCAATCGTGGCGGCGGAACTGGCCGGTTTGAGCAGCACCGTATTCCCCATCGCCAGCGCGGCGGTCGTCATGCCCGTGGTGATGGCGAGCGGGAAATTCCACGGCGGAATGACGGCGGCCACCCCGCGCGGCTGGCATGTCAGGTCGTTCGTCTCCCCCGCCACGTGCTGCGTCCGCTGCCCGGCGCCCAGGCGAATCGCTTCGCGGCCGTAATACTCGCAGAAGTCGATGGCCTCCACCACGTCCGCGTCCGCCTCACGCCAGGTCTTCCCCACTTCGAATACTTGCAACGCGGCCAGTGAGCAGCGGCGCCGGCGCATGAGGTCGGCCGCGCGGAAGAGCACCGCCGCCCGCTCGCGCACGGGGGTGTCGCGCCACCCGTCGAGGGCCGCCCCCGCCGCGGCGACGGCGCCGTCCACCTCCTCCGGAGCGACGGCGTTCACGCGGGCTACCACCAACTCCGGCGCATTGGGCGATACGCTGTCGAACGCCCCCACCCGCGCGCCACCTTGCGGGATGCACGGGCGCACGGTCCGCGGAAAGGTGCCGCGCGTTCCGGCCAGCGCCTCGGCGAACGCGTCGCGATTCTTCCCTATCGCGAAATCCAGCGTGGGGGTGTTCACGAGGGGCCCCGGCGCGCTCGCATCGGTCACCCAGTGCGACGGCGGCGGCGCGGCATCGGCCGGCGCATTCTCCGCGGCCGTCGCCGGATCCCGCAACAGCATCTCGTCGGACATGTCTTCCGCGAACCGCTGCACGAGGAAACCCTCGTTTGACGTGTTCTCCAGCAACCGGCGTACCAAGTACGCCATGCCCGGGATCAGCTCGCCGATGGGGGCGTACAGGCGCAGCCGCTCGCCATGCTCCACCACGCTGCGGCGGATGGGTTCGCCCATGCCGTACAGCATCTGCACCTCGACCGCGCCCCGCGGCACCCCCTCCGCCTGCACGGCCGCGAGGCAGGCCGCCAGGGTCCGGATATTGTGTGTTCCGAAGGCTGGCCGCACGTGCGGGTACGCTGCCAGCAGCGCCCGCGCGCACCGCTCGAATGCCGCGTCGGTCTCCGCCTTCGTGCGCCACACGGGAACCGGCCACCCCCGCTGCTGCGCCACGACGGTCTCGTAATCCCAATAGGCCCCCTTCACCAGGCGCACCGTCACCGGCGTGCCGCGCCGCTCGGCCCACGCGACGAACGCCTCCACGTCCCGGTCGGCGCTCGTGAGGTACGCCTGTAACGCGATGGCCGCGTCCGGCCACGCGCGGAACTCCGGGTCGTCGCACAGGCGTTGAAACGCGGCGACAGTCAAATCCTTCCGCGTTACCTCCTCCATGTCCACGTTGATCGCCACGCCCGCCGCCTTCGCGGCGCGAAACAGGGGGCGCAGGCGCTCGGCCAGTTCGTGCACGCTGCGGTCCCACGCCATGGGGTCCGCGTGCGGATAGAGGGCCGACAGCTTGACGGACACGTTGGCGCGCGGGAGGGGCCCGGCGGGCGACTCTTCCAGGCGCGGCTGCGCGGGCCACGCCGCCACCGCGTCGGCCAAGGTGGGGATCAGTTCCAGGTACGTGCGCTGGTAGGTCTCCGCTTCAGCTTCCGAGAGACAGGCCTCGCCCAGCACGTCGATGCTGAACGCCTGCGTCGCCGTCCACAGCCCGTGCAGCCGGGGCAGCGCCGCGGCGGCCGTCTCCCCCACGATGAACTGCTGCGCCATGCGCCGCACCTGGCGCGCCAACTGCGTCGCGGCCCACTCCCCCAGCCGTCCCCGGCCCAGGCGCGCGAGCAGTTGCTCTACCGCCGCCGGCGCCTGGTGGCGCGCGGGGTCGAAGTACTCGTTCATGTGGCGCGTGAGCGCGTCGGGCGTACGGAGCGTGGGGAGCACGTCGACGAAGCGGAACAGGTCCGTCTTGAAGTGGGGATCGTGCATCGCCCACTCCAGCACGCGCTCGGTCCACCACGCGCGGCCCAGCGGCGTGGACTCCCGCTCGCGGACGCGCGCAAACAGCTCGCGACCGATGCGCTCGATGTCGGCCTGGTCCACCGCAGCGTGCATGGGAATTACGCCCAGTCTGCCCCAGCGCACGGCCCGGGACAAGGCACCTCCGTGGACGTCACCGCAGATAAACGCCGATGCACACAAATACGGGCATTTCGTAGGGGCCGGTCGAAGGGGAAAGCGGTTGCGCAAAGCGCAGAGCGGGATGCCGGGCTCGGCGGCGACAAAAACCCGCCCCTACCGAGAAATGGCCAATTCCTCCGCCGCCGCCCGCGCCAGGTTCAACTCCAGTAGCGCGGCTAGGAGGTCCTCGTCGCTCATGGCCGGGTCCCAGCCATAGGCTGCGAAGACCGCCTCGTCCAGCTTCCGGTGCGCTAGGTCCAGCCACGTGGGTCGCTCGTTGTACAGGTTCGTCAGCGTCCGCTTCTTGAGCTGCTTCGCTGCCGCCTCATGCCGCGGCACGAGGCGCGGGTACCGGACGGTGCCGATCCCCCGTTCATCTGGATCGTGTACGAACCGTGCCCACGGGCCGTCCGCCGACCCCGGAAACTCCAGCACCTCCTCCGTCACCCACTCCGGCGGATTCAACCAATTGTTCCGCAGGTCGTCCAACTCCTTCGCCGCCGCCCCGATCGCCGCCTCCTGCTTCGCTGTGGGCCCCGGAAACGGGAATGTCTCAAAACATGTAGTTGGTGTATAGCGAAAACCACTTTCCCGTTCCCGCAATTGGGTTCCTTGCGCACGCGCCCACACCTCATGCAATCGTGAATGCAGCACACCAAAGAAGTAGTCGTCGGACCGGGCGAAAGCTATCGTCGCCGAGTCGGGGAGTGTAGGACAATCTATTCGCACGAAAAGCCGATGTTTGGACACCCTGGGAGTACAGGTGTAGCGCTGGAATCCTAGGATTGCTGTTCGCAGCTCGCTGCGTGGCCTTGTGTGCTGCCACCATCTCTTACCACCGTGTTCACGAGCTGTAACCTGTCTACTGCCTTTTACTTTTGTTCGAAGATACTCAAAAGGGGCCTGGTACCTCGCCGCATCGGCGGACGGCATACCAACTCCAAAGTCTACGATGAAGAAGTTACGTCCCCGGGAGGTTATGTCTTTCCCGTTGACCCAAGGAACAACAACGTTAGAATTCGGAATCAGATGAGGATTAGGCGCAACAAGGAAGTCAACTGCCGTTTCGAATGGAACGTCAAAAGCGCCCCCTTTCGTAGTTCCCATAAATGCGATGTCGGCAGTGGCGCTCAGCGTTTGTGACTTTGTAACATCGGCAAGTGCAGTAAGGTTTGCGTTGATAGTGGCAACACTCTTGCCGTCCAACAGTCTCTCTTTTTCGCTTCCCGAATCAATGCCGACCATGGACACATGAACATTTGCGCCATCCAGGATCCATGGACGATCACTCTCAGCGAAGAAGATGTTTCCTGTCTCCCTAATGCGTTTTAGTGTTTCGCGACTGGCGCCGCCGCGCACCCCTTGCGTAGCCAGCAGACCTGCCCGTTTCGCCAGTCCCCGCTCAATATTGTTCCGCGCACGCTCCAACCAATAGCAGCACAGGTCAGCTTCCGGGCGAACACGATCCCCCCATTGCCCGAGTAACGCATCGACGTACGCGTCCCCCAACTCCGAGCGCAGCTTCTTCCCCCCTAAGAACGGGGGATTTCCCACGACGTAGTCGACGGCGGGCCACTCGGGTTCCTTGGGATTGTCGCGATCGGACAGGTCGAGGATGGCGTCTTTGCACTGGAAGTTCTCGGGCATCTTGCGCAGGAGGGGGGTCTCGAAGTTGCCGTAGCCGTTGGCGATGGTCCATTGAAGAAACCCGATCCACACAGTCATCTGCGCCAGTTCGCACGCGTATTCATTGATCTCGATGCCGTAGAGCTGCCACGGTCCCACGCGTGGATACAGGCCCCCGATGCCGTGATTATCCGCAAAGATGCAAACTTCCTTCTCCAAATCCTTGAGTTTCTGGAGTGACACATAGAGGAAGTTTCCCGACCCGCACGCGGGATCTAATACCTTCACCTTTCCCAAACGGTCGAGAAATCCAGTCAACGGGCCCGCCGCCTCAGCCTGCCACTTCTGCAAATCCCTGGGTCGTGGGCGCCCCTTCCCTTCCTTTTCGCGTTTTTCCAAACGCTCGTGCAACCTTTCGACATTGCCTCGAGCCTCTCCGCGCACTTGCTCCCATTCCCGGCGCAAGGGCCACATGACCACGGGCTCCACTAGAGTCTCGATGTCCTCGCGGCTGGTGTAGTGAGCGCCAATCTGCGAGCGTTTGTCCGGGTCCATCCCGCGCTCAAACAGGGTGCCGAAGATCGACGCGTCCACGGCACTCCAATCCAGCTTGGCTGCCGCGTGAATGGCCGTGATCTCTTCCGGCGTCAACTCCAACACCGGACTGCCACTGAACAGGTCGCCATTGAAGTGTTTGATCTCCTCCGGTCCAAAGTCGCCGCCGTCCGCCATGGCCGAGAAGAGGCGCTCCACCTGTCGCTTGAACCGGGGAGGGTCGCCCTTGGCCTTATTCACCACCTCGGTGAACAGCCCCTTGGGCAGCAGCCCCACATCCTCGGCGAACAGGCAGAACACGATCCGGTCCAGAAAGCGCGCGACCTCGTGCGCGTCCAGGCCCCGCCCACGGAGCCCTTGGGCGATATCCCCAAGCCGCCGCGCCGCCTCCTCGGTGACCTCCGCGCTGGTGGTGCCCGGCCGCAGCTTCCCGGGTTCGTGGAACAGCGCGTGAAGGACCTCCAGGTTCTGGGGTTCGCCCAATGCTTCCAGCGGAATGTCATAGGTGCGCCCGACGGTGGCGGTGAAATTCGTATGGACCACGATGCGGTCCATGTCGCTGACTACCAACAGAGGTGGGTTTTCCAGGGCTTCGCGGTACTGCCGCAGTTGTCTGTAGGCCTCGTCCAGGTCCTTATGCGGACCCTTGTACTCCCAGCCGAAACAGCCCTTTTTCCAAACGTCGGCCCAACCACCTCCACCGTCTTCTTTCGTGACCCCTTTCTCGAAGGTGAACTCGTCGCCCGTGGTATCGACCGCGGCGGGGGAGGGATGGTCCACCAACGCGCAGAGGTCCATGAAGTGCTCGTGCGACGCCGAGCGTTCGCTAAGCGTGTTGCCCCCCCACTTGGCGATGAATTCGGAGGGGGTCATGGTCGCGTGCGCGTTGAGCGCCATGGTACACGCGCCGCGCCGGGGCATCACAGCACGGAACCGGGCACCCCGGGCGGACACCTGGGTCGGCCCCTCCGAACCCGAGCGCCGGGGCGAGGCGCGGACATGAAGGATCCGTGAAACGGGTTGGCGTGGTCGGTCGGCAGGTTTCGTGCTTGTATTAGGGCATGGACGACCTCAGGCGAGGCAGGCGAAAATGGCGTAAAGCCTGCTCGCACAGCGCGTTACGGCGATTTAGTGCCAAGGGAGCACAGGAATGATTTTTCCGGTTTTTACGAAACGAACCCATTGCAGGTCACGGGCGCGTATCCCGTTTTCGCGCTAGAGTTTCTGGCGGAATGGGAATTGTGCTAGGATGACCATTCTCCCCCGCGGCACGGTGCCCCCGCCGACCCAGGGCCGGGGAGTGGGAATCGGGCAAGGAGTGAGGCTATGCGCTTAGGAGTGCTCGCCAGTGTCGCGGGCGTCGCAACAATGATGACGGTGGGCTGTGCCAAGGGCCTGCCTACCGCTCGGCGGGTTCCCTTTGGTGGATCCGGTGGGTTGGTCGCCGGTCCGCGGCCGCAGCACGGTGGCTCAGGCGGGCTGGTGGCGGGACCGCGGCCGCAGCACGGTGGCTCGGGCGGGCTGGTTGCCGGGCCGCGCATCGAGCGGGGGCTGGGCGGTGATGGGTTCGTGAGTGGTCCCCGGGTACGGCTGGATCCGCGGCCGGAACGGGTGGAGTACGTGGGGCCGGACCGGGTGACGCTGCTCGATGGCACGCCGCTGTTGGGCGAACTCGCGTCCCTCGATCCTTACATGGTGCGGTTTGCCGATGGCTTGCGCGTGCCGCGCGTGATCGTGGGCGGGGTGGAGTTCGGCGAAGCGGGCGACCTGCCGGCGCTGGGCGCGCATCCGCTGCACGACATCGTGGCGCTGCGGGATGGCGAGTGGCTGGAGGGCGCGGTCATCAGCATTAACGGCGCGCGCGTGCGTGTCGCGGTCTACGGGCCGGACATGATGACCCGCGGCATTCAAGTCGTCCGGCGCGAGGACATCGCGGCGATGGCGCTGCGGGACCGGCGCGACTCTCCGTGCGCGCGGGCGGCGCTCGTGCTGGCGGATGGCGGCGAGTCGGGGCGGCTCGTGGCCGAAGTGTCGAATCTCGATATTGACGAAGTGCAGGTGTTCTGGCTCGCCGACGCGGGGGTGCCGCGACAGGACAAACTCCTGCGCTGCTTCGAGCGTGGCAGCGCGTCGAGCTGTCAGGTCGCGAGCTGGCTCGGGCCGGGCACCCAGTGTCCGAGCATGGTCGGCGGATTGGAAGTCCACGCCCTGCGCGATGACGTGGGGCACATGTCGGAGAACCGGAAGTTCTACTACGCGCTGCGCGGCGGCGAGCGGACGCTGGCCGCCTCGACGGTGGTGCAGCGGGGCGAGCGCCACCTGCACGGCATTCACCCGGCGCGGCTGAACACGGACTACCGGGGCGAAGCGCACTATTGGGACACGTCCTGGCGGAACCGTCAGGACGACGGGATCCACGCCGTCGACAAGTAACGGGCGCCGAAGCCCGCCGCGGATCGCGCCTTACCCGGGACGATAGCGGAGGAGCACGTCCGCGGCGAGGCCCGTCGTCCCGTCCGACCGGATGAACGTGCCGCGCTGCACGAGGCGGTTGTCCCCCGCCGCGGTTTCGTCGACCTCTTCCGTCTCCAGAAGGATGCCCACGATGTCCAGGTCGGCCAGCGTGCGCACTTCGCTTGGGGCCACAATCCCGTCGCCGTCGAAGTCGCCGAGCACGCGCAGGTCCGCGAACACCGCGTCGCGCGGATCGATCGCGCCGTCGCCGTTCCGGTCGAACGTGGCCAGCTCCGCGAAGCCGTTCGCGGCGCCGTGCTGGTCGCCGAAGAGTTCGCGCCCGTCGTCGATGAGCCCGTTGCCGTTCCGGTCCAGCGCGAGCGCGCCGTCGTTCCCCGTCACGAACGCGGTCTGATCCGGGCGCCCGTCACCGTCCAAATCGAACCGGCGCCCGTCCGCGATGCCGGTGAGTTCGATGCCGTCGCCATCGAGATCGAGCACCAGGGGATCCCCTTCAGCCGGAGCCGTGGTGATCTCGACGCTCACGCTCGTTATCTGGATGCTGATGGATACGCTGACCTGCGCCGAGTTGGCGTGAACGTCCACGAGAAACTGAGCTACGCGCGCGCTGAGGCTGACACCGCCGGCCGTCTGCGCCGTGTCTGCAAGAAACGCGTTGGCGCCCGCCAGCCCGCCGCCGCTGAAATCGGCCAGGGTCTGCTCCACCTGCAGGAGAAACTCCGCCAGCGGACCCTCCTTCTCGGCGAAGTGGCGCAGCAGTAGCAGGAATTCCTTCAGTAGCTCGATATCGACCCCGGCCAGGTGCGTGGCTTGATCCAGAAACCGGTCGAGCGCGGTGAGGCCCACGGGCGCCTGAGGTGCCGCGAAGCGCGCGGCCAGTTCCTGGGCAAACGCCCCGAGCCCCAGCCGGACGGCGCCATCGGGCAGCCCGCGCCGCAATGCGTCCACCCGCGCGAGGAACCCCGTCGCCTGGGTGCGTCGCACGTCCGCCAGCGGCCCGCGCACGGGAGGCGGGACCAGCGCGCCACGAGGCACGAACTGGTCTGCTGCACGCGGAGCGGTTTCCCCCGACACGTCATCACGGCCATCCGGACTGCCACCCGCAACGCGCGCGGGCGTGTCGGCCGGCGTGCCGTGGCTACGCACAGGGGGACCGCCACCGCCCAAGGTATTGAGCAGCCGGACACCCACGGTCTGCACTCCTTCCGTTGGCGTGAAGGCCTACTAATCCGAAACTACCTATCGGCGACCGAACCGCAGTCTTGAGCCGCGCGCAATGAAGAATCTCTGTTGCCAAATGTTCGGGTGATGCGTACCATGGGGATTGGGCCGCCGTCCGAGCGAACCACCCCGATCTCCGGCCGGTTGCGCGTCGTCGCACCGTCCGCTCATGCCCACCGCGACCGCGAGTCAACTGGAAAGCCTCCGCGCCGATCTCTTGGCGCATCCCCTGTACGCGGCCGTCGACTCCCTACCACGGCTGCGGCAATTCATGGCCGCGCACGTGTTCGCGGTCTGGGACTTCATGGCGCTGGCGAAACGCCTGCAGCGGGACCTCACCTGTACGACCGTGCCGTGGGTACCGCCCGCGGACGCGCGGCTCGCGCGATTCATTAATGAAGTGGTGGTGGCGGAGGAGAGCGACCTGGGGCCGGAGGGCACGCCCATGAGCCACGTGGAACTGTACGTGGCGGGCATGGAGGAGGTGGGAGCGGACATCGCGCCTTTCCAAGAATTCCTGCGGCGTGTGCGGACCGGGGCCGCACCGGACGACGCGCTAGCGCAGGTGGGGGCGCCGCCGCACGTTCGGGAGTTCGTCAACGCGACCCTGACCTACGCCGTGGCGGGGAGCACCGCGGAGGTGGCGGCCGTCTTTCTGTACGGCCGCGAGGACATCATTCCGGACATGTTCCGCGCGCTCCTGCATCAGTGGGAGCGGGACCCCGGCGCTGTGCCCGCATTCGCGTACTATCTCGAGCGGCATATCCACCTGGATGGGGACCTGCACGGCCCCGCCGCGGCCGCCATGCTGGAGGCCCTCACGCGAGACGACCCCCAACGCTGCGCGGCCGCCGATCACGCGGCGCACGCCGCCATCGCCGCGCGCATCGCCCTGTGGGACAGCGTCCTGCTGTCCCTGGACGCCGCCTGATCCGCCGGCCGCGCGCCGGAGTATTACGGCCCGATAGGCGAGGCCCCCACACTAGTGCCGCCCCCTGCTCCCGCACCCTCGGATGATGAGCGGGCCGCCGCGTACGCCGCCGCGCTGGCCGACGTCGCCACGCTCGCGGCAGGCTATGGGGACGGTGCGCGGATCGCGGAAGCACCCGGGTGCTGGGCATTGCGCCTCCCTCTGCCCTACGCCTGCGCCAACCTGGGCGTGCTGCGATTGGCCGACGCGGCGTCAGTTGATGCCGCCCTCGCATTCGCCGGCGAGCAGTTCGATGACACGGCCGCCCTGGTGTGTCTTGCGCTGGATGGGCTCGGGGACCCGGACGCGGCGCGCGCAGCATTCGCCCGGACCGGGTGGCGCGTCAGCGAATCGTACCCGTACCTGCAACTCGGCGCGACGGAGGTGCCGGCGTTGGAGGACACACTGGCGATTGCCGAACTTCGCACGCCGCGGGACATGCAGCAGGCCCATGCGATCGTCGCGGCCGCCGGCCGGGGCGGAGCGATCACCGCGCCTGAAGTGGACGAGACGCTGCGCTATACCCGGACGCAACCCGAGCACACGGTCTACGGCGCCTGGGTGGACGGGGCCATGGTGTCGACCATCCGGGCGGTTCGGCGCGCGCAACACTGTGGGTTGTATCTGGCCGCGACGGACCCCGCCCACCAGCGCCGGGGGTACGGCGGCGCGCTACTGGACCGGGCGCTCCACGTGGAGCGGGAGCGCGGCGCATTGACCTTTCACGCGTTCGGTGGGCCCGGCCTCAGCTCGCTGTGCGAAGCGGCGGGATTCCGCACCATTGGTCAGGTGGCCTACGCGATTCGGGACGCGGCGGCCTAGCGCGCGCCGCGTTCCCGAACGCGTGGACTAGCTGTCGAGTTCGGCGGCGGCGCCCAGCAGCGTCTGCGTTTGATTCGGCATGACGCTGCCGCCTTCCAGGTACTTGAACCGGATCGTGCGCGTCGCATCGACCAGGAAGTACCCGCGCTTGGCTACGCCGCTGGCGCCGATGCCGAGGAACACGTCATACGCCTTCGCGACGGCGGCGTCGGCGTCCGCCAACAGGGTTACGTCGGGGCTGTTCTCCGCGGCGAACCTCGCGTGAGATTCCACGGAGTCGAGGCTGATGCCCAGGATTTTGATGCCCGCGGCGGTGAACTGGTCGATGTTTTGCTGAAACTCAGCAAACTCCGCCGTTCACCCAGCGGTGAAGTCTTTCGGATAGAACGCGACGATGGCGCCCCGATGGTCGGCCAAGACCTCGGACAGGGTCACGGCGGTGCCGGTCTGGTCTTGCAGCGTGAAGTCCGGGGCGGTTTCGCCCACCTGCAGCTTCGTGTCGCGCGCCATCGAGTGGCGGGCGAAACCCACCAGCGCGATCACCACGACGACGAAGGTGGCGACGATCAGGAGCGCGATGCGCATGACCGAACGCTTGGCTGGTGGTGACGGGTTTTCAGCGGCTTCGGTCACGATCCCCTCCATTGGCTTCGGCGGCGGCGCCGCCGATGGTCGGGCACGTCAGTCAATCCCCGCGGAAGTCTAGCACGAATGTCCGCGGCCGCCAGTCGTGGCGCTGCGCTAGCCCGCTCCGCGCAGTGGGCGAGTGCTACACTGGATCGTGCCACCCCCGAACGCCATGCGCCCGGACGAGTCCCCTACCTCCCTCACGCGCTTGCTGGACGGCTTCTTCGGCGCCCACGTGGTCCTGGCGAGTACGAAGCTGAAGGTCTATACCAAGTGCGCGGACGCGCCGCAGGACGCCGACACGCTGGCGCACCGGTGCGGGGTGGAGCCCGCGTGGATGACGCTCCTGCTGGACGCGAACGTGGCGTTGGGCCTGCTCGTCGGCACGCCGGAGGGGTACTGCCCCTCGCCCCTGGCCGCGGCGTGCCTGAACGAACAGCAGCATGGAGCCCTCACCAACGCGTTCAAATTTGCGCTCGCGGACGAGATACCCGCGTGGGACCAGCTGGCGGACATCGTGCGTGGGCGGACGCCACGACCGGACTTCGGGGCCGAGGAGCGCACCACCGCGACGCGCGCCCGCGCGTACGGCAAGGCGGGGTTCAATGGGCACTTCGCGGATGCGATGCGCTGCGGCGATTTTCACGACGTGCAGCGCGCGGTGGAGATCGGCAACGGGCTCGGGCCGCTGGGGCTGGCGGTGTTGAAGCAGAACGCCGACGCCCGGTTGACGGTGGTGGATTGGCCGAGCTACGAAACGCCGCTCAAGAAAACCCTGCGCCACGCGGGCTACCGGGAGCGCACCACGTTCATCGGCGGCGATCCGGCGACCGCGACCCCGCGCGACGGGCAGGCGGACGTGGCCTTGCTCGGGGGCGTGCTCGCCCGTGCACCGGAAGCGCGGCGGCTCCCCCTGCTGCACGCGGCCTGCGCCACCGTTCGTCCCGGGGGGCGGCTGCACATGCAGGAAGTGGTGGACACGGATGCCACCGCGCCGACGGCGGCTCTGGCGCGCCTGCGGGCGGCGATGCTCTTCGGGCCCGACGGCCTGACGCCACTCACGCCGGAGCGCGTGGGCGACCTGGTGACGGAAGCGGGGTTCACGAACGTCGAGATTGCCCCGATTCCCGATTCGGACGCTTCCTGCATCCGCGCCGTCCGGGCGCAATAGCTGGGGCGGCGGCGCGCGGGAATCAGTCGCCGCTGGAGGACAACTCGGACGCGGAGTCGAACGCGTCCAGCGCGCGCATGGCGCGGGCGACCGCACGGATGACGACGACCCCCTGCGTCACCCCGGCCGCGACGAACATGGGCGGCCACGCCAGGCCAAGCAACAAGCAGGCAATCACCCCGAGTTGACCCAGCCAGAAGGCACGTCCCATGCTCCCATTGTAAGGATAGTCTGGCCGTGAGGCAACGGGCGCCTAGGCCGACTCCACCGCGACGTCGGTGATTTCCACAGGCGCGGTGAAGCCCTTGACGGTGACCGGGGCCAGGCGGTTCGCCACGTACTTGTGGCCAATCCCGTCGAGCACCGAGGTGGCCGCGATCACGTGTCCGCCGGCCGCCTCCGCGCAGAGGCGGGACGCCAGATTGACCGCGTCACCGATGATGGTGTACTCCAGATGCTTCTCGCTGCCGATGTTGCCGATGAGCACCTCCCCCACGGCAAGGCCGATCCCGGTAAGCAGCGGCGGTTGGCCCGCGTCCCGGCGCCGCGCGTTGAACGCCGCCAGGGCGATCTGCATCTGGCACGCGGCATCCAGCGCCCGCTCGCGGTGATCATCCTGCGGGAGGGGCGCGCCGAAGTAGGCGAGCAACCCGTCCCCCATGAATTTGTCGATGGTCCCTTCGCGTTCAATCACCACGCCCATGAGGACATCGAAGTATTCGTTCAGGGCGTGGACGAGCGCTTCCGGGTCCATCCCCTCTGCGAGCGCCGTGTAGTCGCGCACATCGGAGATCAGGACGGTCACCTGCCGGCGCTCGCCTTCCAGGTGCAGCACATCGGACAGGGCGATCAATCGTTCGGCCACTTGCGGCGCCAGGTACATGGCAAACGCAGACTTGACGCGATCGCGCTCCCGCAACCCATCGACCATCCCGTTGAACGCGGCGCTGAGCCGGGCGATTTCGTCGCTGCCGCGGACGGGGACGTGCGTGGTGTAGTCGCCGGCCTCGACGTGGTGCGTCGCGTCGACCAGCCGCTGGATGGGGCGGGTGAGGCGCCGCGCGAAGCCCGCGCCGAGCGCTCCGCCGAGCAACGCCAGGCTGCTGGAGAAGAGGATGACCCACGCCATGCGCGTCTGCAGCTCGGTGAAGTACGCATCCATGTCGTAATCCACCTTGACGACGCCCACCGTGATGCCGTCCGCCCCCATGATGGGCGCAAACGCGGAGATCCGGCCGCCGGCCGCGGCCGCGTAGGGATTCGTGTACATCACCTCGCGCGTCAGGATCGCATACAGCAGGTAGTCGCTGGCGAGATAGAGAGCGCCGCTGGCCGGACCGTCGGGCCGGGTCGTGACCACGTATTCCAGTTGGTTCTCCACGGGTGTGGTGCGCAGCACGGCCAGCGGCAACTCGAGAGCGTACGCGCGCCGGGCCGCCGCCAGCACCTCCCGCGCCGCGCGCGCGCGTTTCCCCTCGGCAGCGGCGCCGGCCGGGATCGCGACCAGATCGCGGGCGGGTATCTGCGCCGCGGCCAGGCGGGCCGCCCCCGCCAGCCGTTCGCCGTGCAGCACGTGTAACTCCCGGCGCAGGCTCAGGTACAGGTTCAGGGTGCCGAGCACGACGGCGAGCGCGACGAGGAGGGTCACGCCCAGGGTGATCTTCGCGGTCAAGGTGAACCGCATCACGCCGTGCTTCGGGGCGATCCGGCGCCGGGTCGCACAGCGCGCTACGCGCCGGGGCTGGCGAGCGCGATCACGCCCGCCTCATCGATCGGCAGTCGCAACACGCCGTGCGCCGGGGTGTGCAGCGTGGCGTGGCCGGTCAAATGATAGCTGACATCCTGCCGCTTCAGGATGGCCGCGGTGGTCTGGCCCGTGGGGCCGAGGGCCACGTGCGCGGTGAGCGGCACCTGCGTTGGGCCGGTCAGCGGCACAGCGATCGCGTCCGCGCGCGCGCGCAGGATCGGGCGCCCATCAAGCGCGAGGGCACACCGCAGCCCGCGCAGTTCGAGCGTGGCGGGCGAGTTCGGCTCCAGGGCCACCTCGAGTTGCACGGTGGCTTCGTGCCAGCCCAACTGGCGCACCTGCACAGCCGCGAGGTGCACGGTCGGCGCCTGCGGGATATCGAGCATGCCCTCGTACTCCAGCGGCCCGCCGCGGTCGCCTAACTGCAACTGCAACCGGTAGGGCACGACGTCGCGGCCGCGCAGGGCGGGGGCGCGTGCCCAGATGTCCGCGAAGTGAAACGCGATGGGGATGCGCAGGCGGTTCACGTCGCCCGCCAGCACGTTGCGCAGGCGCGAGTTCTGGCCCTCCAGGACGGCGTCCTCCTGAACCGTGAGCTTCCACGAGTAGCCGTCAATGGTGCGGGGCCGCGCGGTCGTGTTGCGCACGGTGACGTGCGCGACGAGCGCCATCTCGGTAAAGGTGACATCGAGCAGTTCGACCGCGGTGAGTTCCGTCCCCGCCCGGGCCGGCAGGCGGGCGCTGGTGGCGCAGGCGCCGAGGCAGAGCACCACGCCCAGGATGCCGTACCGCCCCCTCACGGCGCGTCCTCCTCCGGCCGGTCCGCCGATGCGGGATACGGCCCGCCGCGCCGGTCCATGACGTACACGCTGCCCGGCTGCTGCTTGCCGCGCCGCTTCAGTTCCGCGGCGATGGCGGCGGCCTCACCATAGTGGGTGAGCCGGGCGTCCGTGTTCGGGACGACGGCGAGGGTGAGCGACATGAGCGGGTAGCGGGTGGCGACGCCCTTCCGATCTTTGCCGTCGATGTAGCCGCGAGTGCGGTCTTCTTCGTTGTAGAACGTCGGCACGATCAGGTCGAAGTTCCCGAGCACCTGCGCGCAGGTGCCTTCCGCCTCGCTCAGGGGCACGATGAGCACAAAATCGTCGCCCCCCACGTGGCCCACATAGCCACCCCTGTCGCGCAAGGGCCGGATCGTATTGACGAGCACACGCGCGATCATCCGCAACACCTCGTCGCCTCGGGAGAAGCCATACGTGTCGTTGAACGCCTTGAAATTATCCACGTCCACGTAGACGAGTGCAAACGGGTCGCGCTCGGCGATGCGCCGCTGGATTTCGGTGATGATGGAATCGTTGCCGGGCAGGCGGGTCAGCGGGTTGGACCCCAACTCCCGCTGCACGCGCGCGAGGGTGAACGCCATGCGCCGGACGAGGGCCTGGGTGTCCAGCGGCAGCAGCACATAATCGTCCACCGGCAAGGCCGCCCAATCGAGGCCACTGTTCGCAATCGATTCGGGCAGGAGGAGCACGAGCGGCAAGTGGCTGAACACATTGTCGCTTTTGAGATCGGTCGCGAATGCCTCGGCGGAGAGGCCCGGGGATGCGTGATGCAACAGGATGGCGTTGGGCGGCTCGTTGTAGATCACGTCAAAGGCGTGCTGGGCATCCTCGCGGATGTAGGTCACGTATCCCGCCGCCTCGAGCGCCGCCTCAATCGTGCTGTTCTGGGTCGCATCGGGCCCGACGATCAGGATGCGCGGGCGGGGCGGCGTGGGTTGGTCATCGG
Organism: uncultured bacterium; assembly: GCA_965371225.1. Classification (GTDB taxonomy): domain Bacteria; phylum Abyssobacteria; class SURF-5; order CBDUXP01; family CBDUXP01; genus CBDUXP01. The sequence goes on from CBDUXP010000001.1 coordinate 84,347, forward strand.
CCACGGCTGCCACCCGGCGCCCCGTCAGCCGAAGTCGATATCGCCGACGAGATCCAGTTCGTTGTCATACTCGCGGGCCAGTTCACGGACGTCCGCCATGGTCAAACCCAGCACGTCCCACGCATCCGGGTCCAGGGGCGGAATGTAGGCGTCCCCACCGTTGCCGAATCCGCGGGCGCGGGCGAAGATATCGCCCAGATGCACCATGGCCGTCTGCCGCGGCGCCACTTTCGCCAAGTGCGGTTGGTGGTGGTAGATGACGGCCTCGGTCAGGATGGGCGGCAAATTCCACTGGTCGATGAGCCAGTAGGCGATGCGCGTGTGATTCACGCCCAGCACCTTCTCTTCGGCCTCCGCGATCAGGCACTCGTCCGCGGCGACCGTGTCCATCACCTCGGTGAACAGGTCGGGCAGCTGTACGCCGAGCGCCACTTTGCCCAAGTCGTGCAGCAAGCCGCCGGTGGCCACCTCCTCCGGGTCCGCTTCCCCCAGGCGGCGGGCGATGAGGCCGGACGCCACCGCCGTGCCGAGGGAATGTTCCCACAGGCCGACCATGCTCTCCTTCATCAAGTCGTAGACCGTAGCGCTGAGGATCAGCCCTTTGACGACATTGAACCCGAGCAAGACCAGGGCGTGCGTCACGGTAGTAATGCGCCCGGGAAAACCGTAGAAGCCGGAGTTGATCAGCTTGAGCACTTTGGCCGAGAGCACCTGATCCATGGAGATCACTTTGCCCACGTCGGCGATCGACGTGTCCGGGCTATCGACGAGCAGGTTCAGCTTCTCCACGACCCCGGCGAGCGTGGGGAGGCTGGAGAGCGCCTCGATCCGCTTGCGCAGCGCCTTGCGATCGACCGGGGCCATGCCTACTCGGGCGGGGGCGCGCCGCCCGCCTCGCCGGGCGCCAGCTCTTGCATGCGCTCGTGCAACTGCTCGCGAAACACCCCCTTCAACTCCATCATGAGGGAATTGTCCTCCAGGTGCGAAAAGCGCGTATCCAGTTCCGCCTCGAGGTCCGCGAGGGACTTGTCCTCCCCGGCTTTCTTGACCGGGTGGCCCTCCACCGTAACCCGGGCCACCCCGAAGCGTTCGAGCCGGCCGATCAAGTTCTCGGTCAGTTCGGTGCCGGGGCCGCAGATAGTGGTGCCCTGCTCGCTGGTGGCCGGCTCGGCCAGCACCATGCCTGCCTTGGCTTGGGGAAGGGTAATGCGCTGCATCGGGGACCGCCGGCGGTGGTGTTCGGGTGACGCACGGCGGTGTGCGATCCTGTCACCGCAGAATCAGCTTATTCTACTGCCAACGCCACGGCACCGTCAATTTGCTCAATATGCGGGGGCGCCGCGGACCGGGGCCACCACGGACGGTGGTTGACGCAGCGGACATGGTCGGCTACCCTGTGGCCTGGTTGGAAGAGAGACGCACGCATGTCGGCAGGGGACACCATCACCGCGGAAGGCACGGGCGCGCAGCCGTTGGGCGGCGTGTGTCCGGCGACCAGGTCGTGAAGCTCTAGATAGCGTTCCATAAGAGATTCCACCCTGGCTCGCCGCGGCGATCCAGGGTTTTTTCATTCTCTAGACTACGAACGGACATGCAGACCATGAACATCGATACGAGTTACCGGCGCATCGCGCTGCTGACTTACCCCGTCGTCATCGCGCAGACGAGCCACGTCTTCATGGGCGTGATGGACACGGTCATGGTCGGCCGCCTCGGCGTCAGTGAATTGGGCGCCGTGGGCTTCGCGGGCATGGTCACGTGGTGTTTCCTCTCCGTGCTGTTCGGCCTGTTCAGCAGCGTGAACACGGTCGTGGCGCAAGCGTACGGGGCGGGGGACGACCGCGCGTGCGGCGTGGCGTTCTGGCAGGGCATGTACCTCGCCGCCATCGGCGCCGTCGCCTTGGCGGGGCTGTGGGTGCTCATCCCCACGATCTATCGCGTCAGCGGCGCCTCGGCCGAGGTCCAGCAGTTCGCCACGAGTTACGTGCGCATTCGCCTGCTCAGCGGCGTGGGGTTCGGCATGCTCGTGGTGGCGGACAACTTCTACCGCGGTCTGGGCCGGACGATCGTGCCCATGTGGTTCGGCATCCTCCAGTGCGTGCTGAACATGATCCTGAACTACGGCCTGATCTTTGGGCACTTCGGCCTGCCCGCACTGGGGACGGACGGCGCGGCCCTGGGCACGGTCATTGCGCTCACCATTTCCGGTGCCCTGCTGTTCGCCACCATCCTCCTCAGCCCGGAGGTGCGGCGCCGCTACCAGATCACGACCACGTGGCGCTTCGATGCTGCCGTGTTCCGGCGATTGCTGCACATCGGGTGGCCCACGGGCGTGCAGTCGTTCTTTGATATGGCCTCGATCAACGTGTTCGCCGCTTGCATCGCACGCCTGGGCGACGCGGAACTCGCCGCCACCAACGCGGGCATCCAGGCGTGGGTGATGGCGATGGTGCCCACCATCGCACTGAGCGTCAGCGCCACAACGCTGGTCGGCCACTGCGTCGGCGCGGGACAGTACGCCGATGCGCACCGCATCGTGCAGCGCCTGCTCCGGCTGGGGTATCTGATGTTATTGGGGTTCGCAGCCGTGTACTTGCTCGCGCCCGGCCAGATCATGGCGATATTCCTCAAGGCCGAGGACTTGCCACTGGTGCTGCCGTATGCGCGGCCGCTCTTCTTCATCGTCGTCCTGTGCATGGCGTTCGAGATGCAGTTCAACGTGGGGTCGGGCGCGCTGCGCGGCGCGGGCGATACCCTCTTCCCCGCCGCCCTCGCCATCGGTGTGTCCTGGCTCGTGTTCGTGCCGCTGACCATCGTGGTCACGCCCCGGTTTGGGCTGCTCGGCGCCTGGTCGGGGCTCTTCGTGTGGTGCGTCATGATTGCCGGCGGGGTGATGCTGCGCCTGCGCGGCACCCGCTGGCTCGAACGCGCCGGCGCCCATCCCGAGGACGTGGTGCGCGCCGCAGCGCCCGGGGATCCCTCCGCGCTCGGGGCGGGCCGGCTGACGGTGCGGGTGAAGTAGCGGCCGGCGCGGAAGCAGCCCGGTTGACCCTCCGCGCAGGGGGCACGTAGCATACGCGCGGTATCGGGGGCGGAGGCACGGCTTCCGGCAGGCGCCGCGGACTGGGGCGCCGGACGACCGCAGGAGGAAAGCGCATGATGTTTCTTGGGGATCTGATTCGTCATAACTGTGTCCGGCAGGTGGACGTACCCGCCCTCACGTACGAGGGCCGCAGCTACACGTACGCGGAGTTCAGCGCCGAGATGCATCGGATGAGCCACGCGCTGGTGGCCGCGGGCGTGCAGCACCAGAACCACGTCGCGGTACTCAGCAAAAACTGTCCGGAATACCTGATGGCGTATTTCGGCTGCGCGGGCGCGGGCGCGATCATCACCTGCGTCAACTATCGGTTGGCGGACCGCGAGTTCACGTACGTCATCACCAACTCGGAAGCACAGCTCTTGCTGCTGGACGCTGAGTTCGTGGACACGTGGGAGCGGATCAAGGGCGATTGCGCGAACATCACGCGCGTGGTGATCCTCTGCGGCACGGCGCCGGAGGGGTACGAGTCCTATGCCGACTTCGTCGCGGGGCAGCCGACGACGCCGCCCACGGTGCCGCTGGACGAAAACGACGTGGCCCTGCAGATGTACACGAGCGGAACCACCGGCGTCCCCAAGGGCGCCATGCTCACCCATCGCAACCTGGTGGCGAACAGCATGGGCTGCGCGTTCGAAACCGACACGAGCCCGGGAGACGTGAACCTCGTCAGTGCGCCCCTGTACCACATGGCCGCGGGGATCAACTCCCTCACCACCCTCCTGTCGGGCGGGACGATCCTGCTCCACCGCGAGTTCAACCCGGTGCAGTTGCTCGACGATTTGGAGAACGCGGAGGTGACGCACACGCTGATGATTCCGGCGATGATCCTGTTCCTGCTCCAGATGCCGGGGGTGGAGGAGCGCGCCTACCCCACGCTCAAACAGATCACGTATGGCGCATCGCCCATCCCCTTGGAGGTGCTCACCAAGGCCATGGGGGTCTTCAAGTGCGAATTTCTGCAGGGCTACGGGCAGACCGAATGCACCGCCGTCTTCACAATCCTCGGGCCGCAGGATCACACGGCCGGCGGTGACCGGGGCGATCGACTCCTCAAGTCCGCGGGCCGGGAGATCATCGGCTGCGAGGTGAAGGTGGTGCACGAAGACGCGACGGAGTGCGAGCGCGGCCAGTGGGGCGAGATCATCGGCCGCGGCCCGAACATCATGAAGGGGTACTGGAAGATGCCGGAGGCCACCGCCAAGGCGGTCCGCGACGGGTGGCTCTGGACGGGCGACATCGGCTACATGGATGAGGAGGGGTACGTCTACATCGTGGACCGGTCCAAGGACATGATCATCTCCGGCGGCGAGAACATCTACCCCCGCGAGATCGAGGAAATCCTGTTCACGCATCCCGACATCGCCGACGCGGCCGTGATCGGCATTCCGAATCCGCAATGGGGCGAAGAGGTGAAGGCCTGTGTGGTGGTCAAGGAGGGGCAGAACCTGTCCGAGTCGGCGATTCTCGATTTCTGCCGCGAGAACCTGGCGCACTACAAGTGCCCCAAGACCGTGGACCTCATCGACGAGATCCCGCGGAACCTCAGCGGGAAGGTGCTGAAGAAAGACTTGCGCGCGCCGTACTGGGAGGGGCAAGAGCGGTTGGTCCACTAGCCCGCGGCGGCCCCGCGACCCCATGACGCCGATGCGCACCATGCCGCCACCGATTGATCTCGTGGCGTTTCCTGACGCGGTCACCGACTGGGCCACGCGCCTGAGCGCGGAGCACTTCGCGTTCGGCTCCGGGCAGAAGCCCGACCTGGCCCTCGCCCCGATCTACGCCGATCACGCCGACTGGTTCACCGCCGCCCGCCTGCGCGCCTGGGACGAGCACTGGTCCGCGAGCACGCCCGAAGAAGCGCACCGGTTCCGCCGCGGGTTGCAGTGGGCAGCCGAAGGGTACCTCGCCGCCGCCGTCCAAGCGCTCACCACGCGCATCGCCGAAGCGGAGGCCGCGCTCACGGTCACCTGGGACGGGGCGGACGTCACCGTGTACCAGGCCCAGACCGTCCTGGCCGGAGAAGCCGAGCCGGGGCGCCGGCGCGATTTGCACGAGCGATGTGTCGCCGCACTCGTCACCCTCACGCCGCTGCGGGAAGAACGGCTGCGTACGCGGCATGCAGCGGCCCGCGCCGCCGGGTATTCCAGCTATCGGGCGCTGCACGAGCGCGTGTACGGCGTGCAGTACGTCGGGCTCGCGGCGCGCACGCAGCGCCTGCTGAGCGAGTCCGCCGCGCCGTACGCCGCGCACCTGGACCGCTTCCTGCGCACCCACGCGGGCACGACGCTGGACGACGCGCACCGGAGCGATGCGACATTCCTCATCGCGTTCACCGTGCCCGGCTACGATTTTCCCGCCGATGCCATTACGGGAGCCCTGGACCGGACGCTCACGAATTTCGGGCTGGCACCGCTGGCCGAACTCCCGATCACCCTCGACCTGGAGCCCCGCCCCGCGAAGCATCCCCGCGCGTTCTGCTGCGGCATCGACATTCCCCACGACGTGCGCCTGTGCCACGCTCCCGTGGGCGGCGTGGAGGATTACGTCGCGACCTTTCACGAGATGGGGCACGCCCTGCACTTCGCACACGCGCGCGAGACGCTGCCGCCCGAGGACCGGTACATCGGCGATCGCGCGCTGACGGAGACGTACGCCTTCTTCATGCAAGCGTTCGTGACCGACCCGCTCTGGCTGACGGAAGTGCTCGGGATCGCGGATCCCGAACCGCTCGTGGAGCATGCCCGCTTGACGAAGCTGTACTTCGTGCGGCGCTACGTGGCGAAATTGGACTACGAGATCGCGCTGCACGACCTGCCGCCTGACGCGGACTTGGCCGGCGCGCGCGCGGCCTACGCCGAACGCATGTCCGAGGCCACGGGCCTGTCCACCGACGGGCGGCTCGCACTGCGCGACCTGGACGACGGTTTCTACTGCGCCGACTACCTCCGCGCCTGGTGCCTGGACGCGCAGATTCGCGAACGCCTGCGGCTGCAATTCGGCCCGCGCTGGTTCCACGAACCCGCCGTGGGCGCGCTGCTGCGGACCTGGTGGTGCGAGGGGTTCCGGTGGAGCGCTGACGATCTGGCCGCGGCGGCGGGCGTGGGCCTCATCCGGCCGGACGCGCTCATGACCGAACTCTGCGGCGCCGATCGCGGCGCCTGACGCTGCCGGCCGCGCGCCGGCGGCTACAGGTGGTCGGGGACGGGGAGCGTCAGGGCGTCCAGGTTCGGGAACGGGCGGCCGTCGTCGCCCGTGCGGTGCAGGCTGAACGCCGTCCCGTCCCACACGGCGTAACTGAAGTGCTCGTGCCAATCGCCGCAGTTCACGTACGTCCGCGCCTGCCCGTTCCGCTGGACACGGACGATTTCCGGCACGTGGCAATGCCCGCAGATGACCACCTCTGCCCCGCGATCGAACTGCCGCAGCGCATACAGGTGGAGCCACGACCGCTCCACTGGATTGCCCGCTTGCATCTTGTCCTCTTGCACCTTGCGGCTGTAGCGCGAGAAGAGCCGGCCCAGGGCGAAGACCCAATCCGGGTGCACCTGCCGGAGCAGCCACTGGGGGAGCCGGCGGCGGAGGAACCACTTGAGGAACAGGTAGCCCCGGTCCGTGGGATTCACGCCGTCGCCGTGAAACAGGTGCACCGTCCGTCCGTCCAGGTCGATGTCGCCGCCGTCCGCATACACGGTCATGCCCAACGTCTCTCGCAGAAACGGGCCGGTCCATTGGTCGTGATTGCCGGGGACGAAATGGAGGCGCACCCCGCCGTCCCGCGCCCGCGCCAGGGCGTGCAGGAACGGGAAGTACGCCGACAGGATGACGGAGCGGTACTCGAACCAGAAATCGAAAATGTCGCCCAGCAGGTAGATGTCGCTCCACTCGGCCGGATCGAGGCCGTGCAGTAATGCCAGGAGCCGCGCCTGCTTCTCGTCCTCCCGCAGGCCGGAGTTCAAGTGGATGTCGCTGAGGAACAGGCGCTTCACAGGGCCTCCGCGCGCAACCGGGTCACGGTGCGTTCATAGATGGCGTGCACGCGATGGAACGAAGAGCGGATGGTTTCCTCCAACACTTGGCCCGCCGGCAGGTCGCTGTGGCTGTCCAGCCCGAGGCGCGCCGCGAGGCGGTCCCGGGCGGCTGGGTCGGCCGGCAGTTCCGCGGCTTCCCGCCCGTACATGATACGTAAGCGGTTCTCCGTATGCCGGAGAAATTCGTAGGCCGTTGCCAGCGCGCGGGCATCGCCGGACGGCAGCGCCTCTACCAGCTCCAGCGCCGCCAGGGCGTGCAGCGTGTTTGGCTCCCGCACCGCTGGGTGCGCCGCCCCGTAGCGCAGCATGAGCACCTGCACCAGGAATTCCACCTCCAATATCCCGCCCACCTCATTTTTCAGCGCCAACCCCGCGGCGCGCTCCGTCCGGTGCGCCTGCACCTTGTGCAGCATGGTGTCCGCGCGGTCGACCAAGTCCGTCCGCCAGAACCCCGGCGCGAACACGAGCTGGTGCACCGCCTCGATCAGCTGCCGGCCCAACACGCGATTGCCCGCCACGGGGCGGAGGCGCAGGAGCGCTTGGTGTTCCCAGGGAGCGGCCTTGGTCCGATAGTACGTGAGGAATTCTTCGGCGGACAACGCGAGGCTCCCCTGCCCCCCGTACGGCCGCAGCCGCGCGTCGATCTTATACAGGACCCCGTACGGAGACGTCGCGGTGGCGTGCCGGGTCACCCGCTGCGCGAGCTTCAGAAAGTACTCCTGATTCGTAATCGGCGCGTCCACCTCCCCCGCCGTCTCCCCCGGCGCGGAGTACACGAACACCACGTCCAGGTCGGAGGTGTAGTTCAACTCCTGGCCGCCGAACTTGCCCAGCCCGAGCACCACGCTCTCGGCCAGCGCGTGGCTGTCCGCCTCGAGCGGCGATCCGTACTGCTTCGTCAACTCAGCCGCTTCGTGCGCCCACAGGTGATCGATGACCGTCGCGGCCACCGCGCTCAACTCCGCGGTCACCTCGCGGCTCGGCGCCAACTCCAGCATGTCCCGCAGGCCGATCCGCAGCAACTCGCCATTCCGGAAGCGCCGCAACGCGATCTGGAAATCCGGATTGATCTCCAGGAACTGGTCGAGGGCGCGCTTGATATGCCGCGGCTCCGCGGCATGCTGCAGTTGCGAATCCCGGATGAGGAAATCGAGCATGCCCGGATCGCGCAGGAGGATCCGGATCAGGGTCTCGCTGAAGGATGCGAGGGTGACGAACACTTCGATCGCGCGCGGGTGCTGCAACAGCAGGTTGTAGAACGCGCCCGGCGCGCCGAACACGTCCAGGCAGGTGCGCACGTTGGCCAGCGCGTGATCCGGGTCCGGCGTGGCGGCCAGGTGCTGCAGCATCCGCGGGCAGAGTTGCCGGAAGGCGTCGCGCGCGGCCGAGGTGAGCGGCGCAGCGGGCGGCCCGAAAGCCAGGTGCTCGATATGCGCCCACGCCGCCGCCGGATCGCGCAGCCCGTACGGCGCGAGCACGCGCGCGGCCGCCTCCGCCTCCGGTTGGGGTACCCGCAGCAGCGCCACCACCGGCGCCTGCACGGGCGCCTCGTCGTAAGCGTCGCCCAGGACCACGTTGAACACCTTGCGCACCACGCCCGTGTGCCGCTGGTAGGCCGCATCGAACGCGTCCCACGCGCCGGCCCCGCGCGTCGCCGCGTAACCGAGCCCCACCGCAAACGCCTCCTGGGCATCGGTGGCGGTCGGCAGCCGATGCACCTGCCGGTCCGCCCAGAGTTGCAGACGGTTCTCCACGCGCCGCAAAAACCGGTACGCCGCCGCCAGCTCGGTAGCGTCTTTCCCGGTCAGCAGCTCCGCGTCGGCCGCGGCCGCGATGGCCGCGAGGGTGTTGCCGGTCCGAAGCGCGGGCCGGCGCCCGCCATTCAGGAGTTGGAGAAACTGGATGGCAAACTCGATGTCCCGAATGCCGCCGGGCCCCAGCTTCACATCGACGCCCGCGTCACCCGCCCGGTCCGCCTGCTGTTCGATGGTGCGCTTCAGGCCGTGCACGTCGCGGATGGCCTTGAGATCGAGATACTTGGGATAGATGAACGGCCGCAATTCCTGCAGCAGCGCCGCGCCCAATTCCAGGTCCCCCGCCACAGGCCGCGCCTTGATCAACATCTGCCGCTCCCACGTGCGGCCCCAGCTTTCGTAGTACTCCAGCAGGGCCGCGCGCGAGCAGACCAGCGCCCCCTTGGTCCCCTGCGGCCGCAGGCGCATGTCGATGCGGAACACCCGGCCGCCTCCCTCGTGCGACGCGAGCAGGTTGATGAACTGCTCGCCCACCTTCGTAAAAAACTCCGCGTTGGTAATCGGCGTTCCTCCCGCCGGCGGGCGGGTCTCGCCTGCGGCGCTGTAACAGAAGATGAGGTCGATGTCGGAACTGTAGTTCAACTCCGCGCCCCCACACTTTCCCAGCGCCAGGACCGTGAAGGTGGCGGCGGCACCGGACGCCTCCCCTGGCGGGCCGTATCGCGAGGCGACCGCGGCGTAGGCCGCGTCGTACGCCACCCGCAGACAGCAGTCCGCGTAGGCCGTCATCCCAGCAAGTTCCTGATCCACCGTGCTGACACCCAACACGTCCTGCACGCCGAGCTGCGCGAGGATGCGCCGTTTGTAGCGCCGGAGCGCCGCGTGCACGGCGGGCAGATCGCTCCCGTTCGCTGCCGTGGCTTGCCACAGGCGTGCGAAGTCCTCCGTCTGCAGCGGCGCGTCCCACCCCTCGTCCAGCAGCAGTTGCTCCGCGACCGCCGGTGCCGCCACAAAGGCCTCGCCCAGAAACTCACTGGCGGCGAACACCCGCAGCAGGCGGCGCAAACCCTGCGGATCGGCCGTCAGCCGCGCGGCCAGCGCCGGCCGGTCCCGGGCCGTCCCCACCAGGCGTTCCAGACTGTTCAGTGCCCGGTCGGGCGCCGGCAGGCCCGCCAGCGCCCCTTCGAGCGCGGCATAAAACGCCGCCCCCTGCCCGCCCGGCGGCACTTCCCCCCCGAGGCGGCGCAGGTTGGTGCAGGCGCGCACCGGCTCCCGAAAGCCGAGAGCGGCCAGGGCGTCGACACAAGCTGGATCGGCGGGATCGCCGGTGGCCGCGACCGCGGCTAGAGCCAAGTGGGTCACGATGGCGGGTGCGATCGGGTGGAGTATAGCACCGCCGTGCCGCGGCCCCGGTTGCCCCGTCGCGATGGCTCCGCTACGATGATCGCCGCGCGCCGGCTGGGGGATCACCGCAGGGTGCCGGCCGTGGCACGCACGAGGAGAAGCCGCCTGATGCGAATTGGCGTACTCACGGGCGGCGGGGACGCGCCCGGGCTCAATGCCGTCATCCGCGGCCTCGTCGTCACGGCGGACGAGCACGGGCATAGCGTGATCGGCCTGCTGGACGGGTGGGCCGGGATGCTGCCGAAGGGCAAGAGCCGGAACCTGACGCTCGCCGACGTGGAGAACCTCCAGGCGGTCGGGGGGACGATCCTTGGCAGCTCGCGGACGAACCCGTACAAGCGCCCGGACGGAGAGGCGCAGGTGCGGGCCGCGTGGAAGCGCCACAAGCTCGACGCGCTGGTGGCCTGCGGGGGTGACGATACCCTCGGCGTCGCGGCCAAGTTGCACAAGGCCGGCCTCGATATCGTCGGCGTCCCAAAGACGATCGATAACGACCTGGAGGCCACCGACGTGACGTTCGGGTTCGACACGTCCATCAACATCTCCATGGAGGCGCTGGACCGGCTGCACACGACCGCCCGGTCGCACCATCGGGTGCTCGTGGTGGAGATCATGGGCCGCTACGCGGGCTGGCTGACGGCGTACGCGGGGCTGGCCGGCGGGGCCCACGTCATCGCGCTCCCGGAAGAGCCGTTCGACGCGGACGAGATTTGCGACGTCCTCAAGAAGCGGCGCAAGGCGGGCCGGGGCTACAGCATCGTCGCCATCAGCGAAGGGGCGCGGCCGAAAACGCGTGCGGAGTTCATTACGCAAGACGATAAGGTGGACGAATTCGGCCACGTGAAGCTGGGCGGCATCGCCAAGCGGTTGGCCGACGTCATCGAGAAACGAACCGGACAGGAAACCCGCCACGTGGTGCTCGGCCATTTGCAGCGGGGCGGCCCCCCCTCGGCAGCGGACCGCGTGCTCGGCCTGCGTCTGGGCGGCCACGCGGCGGAGTTGGTGCATGAGAAGCGTTTCGGCAAGATGGTCAGCGTGAAAGGCACCAAACTGACCGAAGTGCCCCTGACCAAAGCGACGGGCAAGCAGCGGCTGGTACCGAAGGCGTTCCGCGCCGAAGTCCGGCGCTACTGGGGGAAGTAGCCCCGCGCATCGCACCGCGGCGGACCACGTACCACATTATGACCGTGAGCAAACCACCGGCCCCACCCAGTTGGACGGCCCTGGATGGCGCCAGCCATCCCACCGTGCAGGAGGCCCTCACCCATCTCAGCCGGCAAGTGCCGGCGCAGGAGGCGGACCGGCTGCGGGCGCTGGCGCAGGAATTCTTCCGCCGCGCAGCGTGGCGGTACTTGGAGCATCACGGGAAGGATGAACTGGTCGGCGTGCTGGTCGCCGCGCAACGGCTCATCGACGACAAGACCCCCGACGACATCCGGGTGCGGGTGTTTACCCTGACCGCCGATCACCGGAAGTGGGAGGCCTCCACCTCCGTCGTCATTGCGACGGTCAGCGACCGGCCATTCGTCTACGACAGCGTGTCTGGCTACCTGGTCGCGGCCGGCTGCACCATCCGGGCGACGCTGCACCCCGTCTTGGGCGTGGAGCGCGAGAACGGGCGCGCCCTTATCGGTCCGCCCCGGGACGCGACGAATCGAGAGTCGTGCCTCGTCTTCGAAATTGACCGCGTGTCGCCCGAACGGGGCGCGGAGTTGGCCGCTGGGGTGGAGGGCGTGTTGGCAAAAGTGGTGCCCGCCACCACGGATTATCACGCGATGCTCGAGCGCGTGGCGAGCCTCGTAGACTCGCTGCGGGAGGAGGCGGCCACGCTGCCGGAGCAGCAGGAGGAACTGGGCGAGGCCATCGCGTTTCTGGAGTGGCTGCAGCACAAGCATTTTGTGTGCTTGGGCTACCGCGAGTACGACCTGGTGGGGACGGGCGATGCGCGCGCGCTGACCGTGCGCGCGGGCACGGGGCTGGGCATCCTGCGCGACGAGGCGGGCTCCAGTGTCGCCACGCCCGTCCCGCTCCAGCAGTTGGACCCGGACCTGCGGAGCTTCCTCACGGAAGGCCCCGTGCTGACCGTGGCGAAGTCCAACAACAACAGCGTGGTGCACCGCCGCACGCGCATGGACTACATCGGGATCAAGCGGCGGAACGCGCAGGGGGAGATCATCGGGGAAGCGCGGCTGCTGGGCTTATTCACGGCGGCGGCGCTCAGCAGTGCGGCGAGTGAGATTCCCATCCTGCGGCGCAAGCTCCGGACCTTGCTCGACCGGACCGGCCTGCCCCCGGGCTCGCACGATTACAAGCTCTTGGTGGAACTTTTCGAGGGGCTGCCGAAGGACGATTTGTTCCTGGCATCCGTGGACGAATTGCAGACCTCGATCGACGCCATGGCCGTGGCCGACCCGGACTCGACGATCCGTACTGTCGTGCGCCACGACTTCCGCGCGGGCGCCGTGGCGGTGACCGTCATCCTGCCGCGCGACAAGTATCACGTGGGGGTCCGCCACAAGGTGCAGGCGCTCCTGGCCGAGCGGTTCCACGGATCGGTGACCGACTCCAAGCTGGTGCTCGGGGACGCGTACACGGCGAGGCTGCATTTCTACTTGGCGTGCGATGGGGGGGACACGCCGGACGTGCCGCGCAGCGAATTGGAACAGGCGATCGCGCGCGCGATCGAATCCTGGGAGGACCGGCTGCGGGCGGCGCTGCACGCCACGTATCCCGCCGCCGAGGCCGAGGCACTGGGGAACGCGTGGGCGGACGGGCTGCCCGAGGGGTACCAGGAACTCACGAAACCCGCGGAGGCGGGGGCGGACGTGCAGGCGCTGCACACGGCGGCGACCGATAACCAGACCGTCGTCCGCCTGCACGCGCCGCAGAGCCGCGCGGACGGAACGCTCACGCGACTTAAGCTCTACACCCCGGACACGCGCCTCGTCCTCAGTGACGTGCTGCCCATCCTCGAGGCGCTCGGGTTGCGCGTCATCGACGAACAGCCGACGGAAGCGCTGGCGGCGGACGGGCGCGCATGTTTCATCCACAACTTCGGCGTCGCCGACGCGGCGAGCGGCCAGCAGCTCGACGTGCCGGCGGTCCAGGACCGCCTCCCCAGCGCGGTGCTCCGGATTCTGGACGGCGTAGCGCAGAGCGACTCCCTCAACGCGCTCGTGACGCGCGCGGGCATGACTTGGCGGGAGGTGACACTGCTCCGCACGTACCTGCAGTACTTCCGGCAGCTCGGCACGCTCCTGACGCCCCAGTATGTGAACGAGGTGCTCGTGCGGCATGCGGACATCTGTCGCGCCATGCTGGCGTACTTCACGGCGAAGTTCCGGCCGGACGCGGCCACCCCGCCGGACGCGCGGGAGCAGGACACGCTCCCGCCTTTGCGGGACGCGGTGGTCGCGGGGATCGCGGCGGTGGAGAGCCTGGACGAAGACCGTATCCTGACCGCCGTGCTGAACCTCATGGATAGCACCGTGCGCACGAACTACTTCGGGGACGGCGGCACGCGGACGCACATCTCCATGAAGGTGCGCTCGGGCGACGTGCTCCAGATGCCCGACCCGCGCCCGCTCTTCGAAATCTTCGTGTCGAGCCCCAGCATGGAGGGCATCCACCTGCGCGGGGGCATGATCGCCCGCGGAGGCCTCCGGTGGTCCGACCGGCCGGAGGACTACCGGACGGAAGTGCTGGGGCTGATGAAGACGCAGATGACAAAGAACGCGCTCATCGTGCCCGTCGGCTCCAAGGGCGGTTTCATCATCCGGCGCCCTGTGGCGGACCGCGCGGCGCTCGCCACGCAGTTGGAGACGGAGTACCAAACGTTCATCCGCGGGCTGCTCGACCTGACCGACAACATCGTGGACGGGACCGTGGTCCGGCCCGCGGATGTGGTCGCGTACGACGGGGACGATCCGTATCTCGTGGTCGCCGCGGACAAGGGCACCGCCCACCTGAGCGATACGGCGAACACCGTCGCCCAGGCATTCGGCTACTGGCTCAGCGACGCGTTTGCCTCCGGCGGCAGTGCGGGCTACGACCACAAGAAGGAAGGGATCACGGCGCGGGGCGCGTGGGAATCCGGAAAACGCCACTTCCGCGAACTCGGCAAGGACATTCAGACCGAACCGTTCACCGTGGTCGCCATCGGTGACATGGGTGGCGATGTGTTCGGGAACGGCATGCTGCAGTCCAAGGCCACGAAGCTCGTCGCGGCATTCAACCACCTGCACATTTTCCTGGACCCGGATCCGGACCCGGCGATCTCTTGGGGCGAGCGCAAGCGGTTGTTCGACCTGCCCCGGTCCAGTTGGACAGACTACGACCCCGCGCTGCTGTCCGCGGGCGGCGCGGTCTTCGACCGCCGGGCCAAGCGCATTCCCCTGTCGCCGGAGGTGCAGCAGTTGCTGAAGGTGGACGCGCCCGAACTGCCGGGACCGGACGTGGTGCGGGCGATTCTGCGGGCGCCGGTGGAGATGCTGTACAACGGCGGCATTGGCACGTATGTCAAGCACAGTGAGGAATCCCATGCGGACGTGGGCGACAAAGCCAACGACGGGGTGCGCGTGGACGCGCCTGAGGTGCGCGCGCAAGTCGTCGTGGAAGGGGGCAACCTCGGGTTCACCCAGCGCGGCCGGATCGAAATGGGGCAAAACGGGGTGCGCCTCAACGCGGACGCCATTGACAATTCCGGCGGCGTGGACATGTCGGATCACGAGGTCAATCTTAAAATCCTGCTCGCCCAGGCGATCCTCGACGGGGAGCTGGACGCCGCGGACCGGGATACCCTACTCGGGGAGATGACCGACACCGTGTCCGCGCACGTCTTGCACAACAACTACCTGCAATCGCTGGTCCTGAGCCAGGACGAACGCGCAGCCCGCGAACAACCGGGGGAGTTTCACGCGGTCCTGCAGACGTTGACGGAACGGGGCGGGCTCGACCGTGCGACGGAGTTCCTGCCGGAAGATGCGGACCTCGAAGAGCGCGAGGCGGCCGGGGGCGGCCTCACCCGGCCGGAACTGGCCGTCATGCTGGGGTACGTCAAGAACTGGCTGACCGAGGTGGTGCTGCAGAGTCAGCTGCCGGACGATCCGCACTTGCACCAGTACGTCGAGGCGTATTTCCCCCCGCAGGTGACGCGGGGGTACGCCGGCCCGATTCAGCGGCACCGGCTCCGGCGTGAGCTGCTGGCCATGCTCATCGCCAACCGCGTGGTCAATCAGGCGGGCATTACGTTCGTCCAGCGCATGACGGATGAGGCCGAGGTCGAGCCAGTGGAGGCGGTGTGGGCGTATCTGGTGAGCAACGAAATTTTCCGCGCGGACGATCTACGCGCGGAGCTGTTCAGCCTGGACGGTACCCTCCCGACCGCGGGCCAGTATCAGGCCCTGCGCGACCTGGAGGAGCTGTTGGAGGACGTGGCGCAGTGGGTGCTGCAGAACATTCCGCCCCTGACCGCGCTCAGCGAGGTGCTCACCCGCTTCCGGTCCCACGCGGAAGCCACGACGGAAGTCCTGCTCGGCCTCTACGCCCAGCTGGAAGGGGCGGACGTGGAGGCGACGCGCACGGCGTATCGCGAACAGGGCTTGTCCGAGGCGGTCGTCGACCAGTTCGTACTCCTCCCGGTGTTGCGGGCGGTGCTCGACGTGCTGGTTATCGCCGAACGGCTGGACGTGCCTGAGGGTGACGTGGCATTCGTTTACATGCACAGCGCCCATCTGCTGCGCATCCCGTGGCTGATCGAGAATCTGCAAGAGTTATCGACCGAGGACCGGTGGGAGCGTCTCGCCCTCCACGGCGTGCAAGAGGAGATTCAGGATTGCCATCGGCACGTCGTGTACGCCGTCCTGCGTCAGCGTCATCCGCAGGAAGCGGCCGGGGAGATGCTGCGGCGGTACCTGGACGCCCGCGGCCGACGGATCAACCGCTATCTTGCGACCGTGGCGCAGATGCGCGGCCCCGGCGACCTCACCCTCGCCGTGCTCAACGTGATCACCCGGCAGTTGCGCCAGGTCTAACGGGGGCCGCGACCGGCCTGCCACTGGGCCGGCGGCACGGGCCGCACCCCGCCGGCTTTCGCCAGCCGCCGCGTGGCGGCGCGGAGCGCGGCGCGGACCTGCCGCTTCGCCGTCCCGCCCGGATTCGACCGCGCCTCTACCGCCGCCGCGACCGTGAAGCGCCCGATCGCGTCCGCCTGGAACTTGCGCGAATACCTGCGGAGCGCCTGCAGGTCCAAGTCCTCCAACCGCGTCCCCGCCTTGAGGCATGCGGTGACGATGGCGCCGACGATGTCGTGCGCCTCGCGGAAGGGGACCCCCTTCGTCACCAGGTAGTCGGCCACATCCGTCGCCGCGAGAAAGCCGTCCGCACAGGCCGCTTCGAGCGCCGCCGAGGACCAGGCCATGTCCGCGAGCATCGGGGGAAACACGTCCAGGGTCCCATTCAGCGCATCAATAGTGTCGAACAGCGGCTGCTTGTCCTCTTGCAGGTCGCGGTTGTAGGCGAGCGGCAAGCCCTTGAGCGTGGTCAGCAGGGCGACGAGTGCGCCGTAGGCCCGGCCCGTCTTGCCGCGCGCGAGTTCGGCCATGTCCGGATTTTGTTTTTGCGGCATCATGCTGCTGCCCGTGGTGAAGGCCTCTGGCAACGTGATGTACCCGAATTCGCTAGTGGACCAGAGCACCAGCTCCTCGCTCAACCGCGACAGGTGCATCATGGTGAGGGCCGCGGCGGCGGCCGATTCGACGGCCACGTCCCGGTCCGCCACGGCGGCCATGGAGTTGGGCAGGACCTCGGAAAAGCCGAGTGCTTCGGCCACCCCCGCCGCGTCGATGGGAAAGGTGGTGCCTGCCAGCGCGCCGCTGCCCAGGGGCAGCCGCCGCACGTCCGCCGCCACGCGCGCGATCCGGCCCGCGTCCCCAGCAAACATCTCCACGTACGCGAGCAGATGGTGGGCCACGCGGACGGGCTGGGCGTGCTGCAGGTGCGTCATCCCCGGCATGATGAGGTCGATGGTGGCCTCCGCCTGCTCGAGCAGCGCGCCCTGCAGGTTGCGCAGCCCGATGCCGATCCGCTCCAACTCGTCCATCAGGTACAGGCGCAGGTCAGTAGCCACCTGGTCGTTGCGCGACCGGCCGGTGTGCAGCCGGCCCGCCACGTCCGGTCCACAGATGGCCCGCAACCGCACCTCGATGTTCGTGTGGATGTCCTCCAGGTCCGTGCGAAAGGTAAACGTTCCCGCTTCGATCTCTTTGCGCACCTGTTTCAGCCCGCGGACGAGCGCGGCGGCCGCCTTTTTCGGAATGATGCCCTGCCGGCCAAGCATGCGCGCGTGCGCGATGCTGCCCGCGATGTCGTACGGATACAACCGCCAGTCGAAGCTGATGGACTCGCTATAGGCGAGGGCGCGGGGGTCGAGCGGGGTGCGGAACCGGCCGCCCCACTGCTTCCCGGCGCCGGAGGCGGGCGCCATCAGGGGGTGGGCCCCTGCCCCGCCAACGCGCGAATGCGAAGGCGCAGGGCGTTGAGCCGAATGAACCCCCCCGCGTCCGCCTGGTCGTAGACGTCGTCCGCCTCGAAGGTGACGAAGTCTTCCCGATACAGGGACCGGTCGGATTTCCGGCCTTCCACGATCGTGTTGCCCTTGTACAGCTTCAGCCGTACCACGCCGGAGACGCCGCGCTGCGATTCCTGCACGAGCGACCGCAGCAGCGCGCCCTCGGGCGCGTACCAGAACCCGTTGTAAATCATCTGGGCGAAGCGCGGGATGAGCGAGTCGCGCAGGTTCATCACCTCCCGGTCCATGGTGATCGACTCGATGGCCCGGTGCGCGACGTGCAGCACGGTGCCGCCGGGCGTTTCGTACACGCCACGGGATTTCACCCCGACGAACCGATTCTCCACGATGTCGATCCGGCCGATGCCGTTCGCGCCGGCCACCGCGTTCAACCGTTCCAGCAACGCCACCGGGGCCAGCGTCTCCCCATCGATCGCGACCGGCACCCCATCGGTAAAGGTCACCTCCAGCCACGTGGGCGAATCGGGCGCCGCCTCGGGTGCAACCGTCAACTCGAACATCTCGGCGTCCGGCGCGCGCCACGGATCCTCCAGAATCCCCCCTTCATAGCTACAGTGGAAGAGATTCCGGTCCATGCTGTACGGCTTCTCCGCGGTCGCGGTCACCGGGATCGCGCAATCCTGCGCGTACGCGAGCAGGTCGGTCCGGCCTTTGAACTGCCAGGTCCGCCAGGGCGCGATGATTTGCAAGTCCGGCGCCAGCGCCTGGTACGTCAGTTCGAACCGCACTTGGTCGTTGCCCTTGCCCGTGGCGCCGTGGCAGACCGCATCCGCCCCGGCCGCCCGGGCAATCTCTACTTGCCGCTTCGCGATAAGCGGCCGCGCGATGGACGTGCCCAACAAATAGGTGCCTTCGTAGATCGCGTTCGCCTGCACGGTGGGAAAGACGAAATCGCGCACGAATTCTTCCCGCAGGTCCGCCAGCTCGAATGTGCTGGCACCGGTGGCCAACGCCTTCTCATGCAGCGGCGCCAGCTCCTCCCCCTGCCCCACGTCGGCGGCGTACGCGATGACCTCGGCGTTGAACTCATTGATGAGCCACCGCAGCATGACGGAGGTATCGAGCCCGCCGGAGTACGCGAGCACGATCTTCTGTTGCGTGCCCATGGTCCTAGACTCCGAGCAGCAGCGTCAACACGCCTTTTTGCGCGTGCAGCCGATTCTCCGCCTGCTCGAGCACGATGGAGTGCGCGCCGTCGATCACGGCGTCGGTAATCTCTTCGCCCCGATGCGCGGGCAGGCAATGCATCACCACGGTGTCCGCCCGCGCCTCCTGCATGAGCGCCTCATTCACCTGGTATTCGGCGAACGCCACCCGCCGCTCTTCCCACTCGGCTTCCTGCCCCATGCTGATCCAGGTATCCGTGTAGATGACGTCCGCCTCCCGCGCGGGGCTGACGAGATCGTGCGTGACCGTGATCCGACCGGGCCCGGCCTCCGCCTGCGCAGCGGCGAGAATGGCCTCGTCCGGATGATACCTCTCGGGACACGCGGCGGTGAAGCGGATCCCCAGCCGCGCGGCGGCCACCAGCCAAGACTGGCAGACGTTGTTGCCGTCCCCGACCCACAGCACGTGCAAGTCGTCCGTCTCACCGAACCGCTCCCGCAGGGTGAGCACGTCCGCCAGGACTTGACACGGGTGGTACCGGTCGGTCAGCCCGTTGATCACGGGGACCGTGGCGTTGGCCGCAAGTTCCTGCACGGTCCCGTGCGCGTACGTCCGCGCCATCACCGCATCCACCCACCGGCTCAAATTGCGCGCGGCATCCGCCGGGGTCTCGCGCTTGCCCAGGCCGATGCTCTCCGGGCCGAGGTAGATGGCCAGCCCGCCCAACTGGAACATGCCCGTCTCGAACGTGACGCGGGTGCGCAGGCTCGGCTTCTCGAAGATCATGGCGAGCACCTTGCCCGCCAGCGGGCGGTCGGTCATGCCCGCCTTGAGCGCCGATTTCAAGCCCGCCGCCCGGTCGAGAATCTCTTCGATCTCGTCCCGCGTGCAATCGGCCAGGGAAATCAGATGCCGCACTGTGCGCGTGGTCATGCCGCACCCCCGAGCACGGTCGCGAGCGCATCCACCACCCGGTCGCAATCCGCGGGCGTCGTAATGAGGGGCGGCAGCAGCCGGAGCACTTCCGGCCCCGCACTCCCCACGAGAATGCCGTGCTCCACCTGGAGCGCCTCAACCCAGTCCGCTACGGGCCGGTCGGCGACCATCCCGAGCAGGAATCCCGCGCCCCGAATTTCCCGCACGCACGGCAAGGGGGCCACGGCCGCGTCGAGCCGATTCCACAGATGACGAGCCGTCTCCCGGGCCGCATCCAGAAATCCGTCCGCCGTTACCACGTCGAGCGTCGCGTTGGCCGCGGCGGTCACGAGCGGATTGCCCCCGAAGGTGCTCGCGTGATCGCTCACCTGCATGGCGCTCGCGACGCGGTCCGTGGCGAGCATCACGCCGATGGGCAGGCCACCGCCGAGCGCCTTGGCGAGCGTCATGATGTCCGGCGTGATCCCGGCGAGTTCGTGGCCCCACAGCGGGCCGCAGCGCCCGACGCCCGTCTGCACCTCATCGAGGACGAGCAGCACGCCCCGCTCGTCGCAAAGGCGGCGGACGCCCCGGAGGTAGTCGGCTTCCGCGGGAATGACGCCGCCCTCGGCCTGCACCGGTTCCAGCATGACGGCGCACGTGGTGGGCGTCACCGCGGCGCGTAGCGCATCCAAATCGTTCAGCGGCACGTGGGAGAACCCCCCGGGCAGCGGGTGGAAATTGCGCTGGTACTTCTCTTGCCCGGTGGCCGTAATCGTGGCCAGGGTGCGGCCGTGAAACGCGCCCCACATGCAGATGATGTCGCTGCCGCCCGGGCCTTGGGTCAGGCCCCACTTGCGCGCGAGCTTGATGGCCGCTTCGTTCGCCTCCGCACCCGAGTTGCAGAAGAAGACTTTCTCGGCAAACGAGTGCTCCGTGAGCCGTTCGGCCAGATGGACCTGCGGTTCGATGTAGTACAGGTTGGACACGTGCAGGAGCGTTTCCGCCTGCTGCTGCACCGCGCCGACCACGGCCGGATGGCAATGGCCCAGGCCGTTGACCGCCAACCCGCTCAAAAAGTCGAGGTACTCGCGCCCGTCCGCGTCCCACACGCGCAGGCCCTCACCCCGCACCAGCGCCAGGGTCCGGCCCTGGCCGTACGTGTCGAGCACGTGGGCGTGGTTGAGCGCCCGGATATCCGCCGCGGCGGTGGGAGTGGTGGACGTGGACATGGGCGAGGCGCGAAACGCTCAGTCGGCGCCGGTGCTACCGGTGGACTTCGTCTGCTTCCCGTTGCCGGCCTTGGATTTCGGCTTGGACTTGGCCTTCGTCTCGGATTTCGTCGCGGCTTTCCCGTCGCCGGTAGAGGAGTCCGAGCCGGACGGCTTGGCCGAGTCAGCCTTCGCCTTGGACTTGTACGCCTCGGACCGATAGTCGGTCTCGTAAAAGCCGGAGCCCTTGAAGATGATGCCCGCGCCGGTCCCGATGAGCTTGCGCATGCCGCCCTTGCACTTGGGACACTTCACCCGCGGTTTCTCCAGCATGCCGTGAAAAACCTCGGTCTGGTTGCCACACTTCCGGCATTCGTAATCGTACGTCGGCACTTGTCCGGCTCCTTGAGCCCCCGGGGCCGCAGCCCAGAAAAACTCTGACTGTAGCATAGGGCGACAGGGCCAGCAATTTTCACCAGCCGGGGAGGCGTGTCCGTGACACACCCCGGTGTCGAGGGGGAACCCGGCCCAGGCGGCGGCCCCGCCCGGCGCGGCCCGCGACGAGGGCGGCTACGGGGTCGGCGGCTCCGCGTGCATCAGCATACGGACGCGCACCCGCGGGGGCGGGTCGCGGTAGAGGGTGCGTTCCACCCACCACCAGCCGGACGCGCCGGCCCAGTACAGGGGCGCGAATCCCGCGTCGAGCACGTGGGCCGCCGAGTCGCCGACGGGGTGGCGCGTCACGAGCCACGGGCGAGCCGGGGCCGGAGGCATGTCGGCCGGGGCGGGGTCAGTCCCAGCAGTCTCGGGTGGGGCCATCGAATCGGCCGCGGCCGCCGGACCCGCCAGCGTCACGCCGAGCAGGACCAGAGCCATCGCGGTGGGGATACCACGTCGCATCATTCCGTCTCCTCGCGTTGGACGCGCGCACGCGCTTCCATGACGTCCTCCGCCCCGAGCCAGCCGAGCAGCTCGACGCGGTCGAACCGTTTTTCGCGCATCGCCCCCTTCGTCACCATGTGGAAGGGGAGGTCGGCGGACAGGATCCACTTTTCGATCGTGTCGGGCGTGGCGGACAGAATGCGCGCCGCCTCCTCCTCGTCCACCAATTCCAGATGTTCGTGATCCTCCTGCCGGCGCAGCCACACGCGGCGTGGGGCCAGGCGGCGGTCGTCCGGCTCCCGGTGCGGCACGCCGCCGGGTTGGTCCTCCGCGCGGCGCAATCGTTCCCGCCGCTGTCCCTGCCGGCGGTCCCCTTTCAAGAGCGCGGGGGCGCTCAGGTCAAAAGGGCCGGAGGCAAACACATTCGGATGCGGGCCGGCCGCGCCGCCACGGTACACGCCGTCCGCGTCCCGCTGGGCCGGGATGCTGGGCACGCTGGGGAGGGCGGGACTCTCCAGCGCGTTCATATCCAGGTATTCCGGATCCGCGTCCGCCTCCGAGTCCGGGGCGGCCGCCCCCGGCGCATCAGCCCCAGCCGGGCTGAGCGCGCCTGCCGGAGCAACCGGCGCGAGGCGGGCATTGATCAACAGCACGTAGTAAATGTAGAGGAGGATGGAAAAGAAGAGAATCCAGAAAAGAATCATGTGCGCAAGGTGTGCATCCCCGGATCCCTAGTACGCAGTGTAGCGGTCCGCTCGACGCGCCCGCAACCCTAGGGGTCGATGCCGTACACCTGCAAGTGCGTGAATCGCGTCACGAAGGTGCTGGTCCCCGCGCGCTCCCGAAAGTGCACCAGGCGCACCCCGGTGAGCGTCACCGGATCCGTCCCGGCGCGTGCCCAGTCCGCGGCGAGCGGCAAGGTCACCGTGCGCCACGCGCCCGGCTCGCCTGCGAGGAGGCCGGCCCGCTCGATGAGCGGCACCGGCTGGGCCTGTCCCGCAGGCCAGGAGCCGACGGCGCCGCCCGTGCTGTAGAGCAGGTACGCCAGGGGCGGGCGCGCCGTCCCCTCCACTTCGATCCAGCAGGCCAGCACCCCGCCCGGTGGCACGCGGTCGCTCTCCACCTGCACGGTCACCTCGAGCCGGGCGGCGCCGGCCACGGTCAACCCCTTCCGGGACACGTGCGGCGCGCACCGTTGCCATCCGAGGTCGGTGGCACTCGCCAGGACAAGATTCGCGTCCTCGACTTCCACCTGCAAGTTGGGCGCGCACTCCGTCGCCACCCGCCAGGGACCGTCCTCCAACACGGGCCCATCAAACGCTTCTTCCCACAGCACAATGGCAGTCGGCGGGGGCGCGTCGGCGAAGCCCTCGAGCGGCGGCGCGGGGGCCGGCTCTGCAGTCGGCGGGGCAGCTGACGGTTCGGGCGGGGCGGCGGCGAGTGCGAGCGCCGCGACCGCTTCCCCATGGCGCGCTTGGGCCGCGGCGAACCCCTGCTGTTGCTCCTCCACGTGTTGCTTGGCGAGCGCGATGCGAGCGCGATGGGTCCTGAGGGAATCGCGGGCCTGGTCTGCCGCGGCCGCGGCCTGCCCGTACGCGCGCTCGAAATGCCGGAGCTCAGTGAACGGAATGCGCATGCGGCCGCCCTCCGGTAACTGCACTCGCAGGGTTTCCATATCGCTCTCGGCATCCAGAATGCGGCAGACCAACTCCCGCCCGCTGGTGAAGACGACGCGGTCGGGAAACTGCAAGCTCGCATCCGGCGGGGCACTGCGCTGTTGCGTCAGGGCAACCTGGGCCGCAGCGTTCGCCTCACGCGCCGCGCGCCATTCGGCGCTCGCGGCCGCCAGCGTGCGCAACTCAGGCCCGTAGGCGGGGGGCGGCACGGGCGGGAGATACGCGGCGGCGTCTTCCATCAGGGGGGGCATCTCCTCCCTGCGCACGAAATCCACCTGGTGGTCGAGCTTCCACGTATCGAACACATCCCGCGCCCATGCCCGAGCAATTTGGCGATCCTGGGCCGTGGCCGCGGTGGTCGCCCGGGGGCGGAGCGGGGTGTCCTCGGCCAGCGCCGAAGCGGGCAGGAACACGGGACCCATGTCCGGGTAGGTCAGGACGGCGCCACCGTCCTGCGCGTGCGCGTCCGGGGCGGGGAGGATGCCCCCGTTGCGAAGGTGCACGCTCACGCGCGCCTGCGCCGCCCCTATCTCCGCCTGGGCGTCGTACAGGCTCAGCAACCCAGCGAGTGCTTCCATGTCGGGCACGCGATGCACCACGGGGGGGCGCATCGGCGCGGCGGGCTCTTGCGCGGGGCGCAGCAAGATCAGCGCGAGTGCGGTCGCGGTGGCGGCCAGCCCCCCGGCTCCCAGCAGCATGGCCCACCGGGTGGTCGCCGGCGTGGGGGCCGGCCGGAGCTGACCCGGTGCCCCGGTGGACTGCACCTCTTGGGCGGAGCTGCTCGTCGCGTCCCCCTTGACGATGAGGCGCAAGTCCGCGATCACGTCGGCGCAGCTCTGGTAGCGACCTTCGGGCTCCTTGGCGAGCATCTTCAACACCACCCGTTCGACCGGGATAGGCACATCCGCGTTCAGTTCGCTTGGCGGACGCGGCTCATCGAACTGATGTTGTTGGAGGGTGACCAACGCATCCTTATTGTCGAAGGGCACTCCGCCGGTGAGCATCTCGTAGAACACGATCCCGAGACTGTAAATGTCGCTCTGTGGCGTCGTGGTCTTCCCCGACGCCTGCTCCGGGGACATGTATTCGGGCGTGCCGACGATGGTGCCCAAAGTGGTCAACCGCTCGGCGGTCCCGTGCAGGGCGATGCCGAAGTCCGTCAATTTCGCATTGCCCCGCCGGTCAAACAGAATGTTCGCGGGTTTGATATCGCGGTGGATAATGCCGGCTTCATGCGCAGCGTGCAGGCCCCGGCAGACTTGGACGACCGAGCGCACGGCATCGGTCACGTTCAGGTGCTGCTTGCGGAAGATCCGGTCGTCCAGCGTCTCGCCTTCGACCAACTCCATGGCATAGTAGTGCGCGCCGTCCTGCTCGCCGATGTCGTACACCTGGACAATGTTCGGGTGGTTGAGCTGCGCGATGGCGCGCGCCTCGCGCCGGAAGCGGCGGACGAAGGCCTCGTCGATGGTGAACTGGGGCGGCAGGAGTTTCAGCGCCACCCGGCGATCCAGCTCCACCTGGCGCGCCAGGTACACCACGCCCATCCCCCCCTTGCCGAGCTCTCCTTCGATTCGGTAGCCGCCCAGACGTTTGCCGATGAGCGAACTCACGCGCCCAGTGTAGCGCACGGGACGGCCGCGGCCCGCGACGCGCGCCGGTTACCGAGGCGGCTTGGTGCTCGCCATCAGGAGGCGGACGGCTTCCTCATACCCGGCCACCGCTGCGGTGGCGTCGTCCCCCGCCTCGCGGGCAGCCTCGACCGCGCGCCACCGTTTCGCCACCTGCCGTAATTCCGCGCGGCTGCGAATTTCCGGCGGCGGCGGCAGGTCCCGCTGCCCCTGTTCCAACATGCGACGCAGGCCCAAGAGCGGCAAGCCGCCGCCTTCCAGCATGCCCCCGTGTGCGGGATTGTTGTTTTTCCATTGGATGTAGTACCGCCGCGCCCACGTGTCCCCCTGGCTCTTGAACGCCGCCGGCGTGTAGGCCTTCAGGGAGCCGGGAGTCACGGCGCTGTCGGGCAGGCGGACCTCGCCGCGCACCCGGGGCACCCGCAACACCACCCCCGCGTCTTCCCGCCGCCCGTCCGCGCCCGTCAAGATCGCGCCATTGGCCAGCGTCAGCGTCATCGGGGTGCCGCGGGGCTTGGCCAGAAACTTCTCCTGGTAACAGTGGCGCTTGGCCGCGTACAACTCGATCATGTAGCTGTGGGCAATCGGAAAGGGGACGGGGCTCTGCTCCAGGGTGGGGACTTCCACCAGTGGCCGGCTGCACGGGGTCCGGCTCCGATAGACGGCAAGTCCCACGGCGAGCACGGCCACCGCGGCCAAGGGGATGCGATACGGGCGCACGACCTCGACCAAGGCCGCACCGACCTCGCCGGCGGCGGCGCCGCCACGGCCGACCAGCCGCTGGACGGTGTGCATGGTGGTTGGGCGCGGCACGGCGCCCGTGCCGGTGGGCGGAACGGTGACCCCAGCCTGCAGGCCCGTGCCGGTGGTCGGGCTCCCGCCGGTGGCCGTGCGCACGAGGGAGCGCAGGTCCGCCACCACGGCGGCACACGTCGCGTAGCGGTCCGCCGGGTCCTTCGCCAGCATCTTCAACACCATGCGCTCCAGCGGCGCCGGAATCTCCGGCGCCAAGTCGCTCGGCGCTCGCGGCGCCTCGTGCTGGTGCTGCTGCAGGATGATCAGCCGGTTCTCGTGTTGGAAGGGGACGGTGCCCGTGAGCATCTCGTAGAACACGATGCCGAGGCTATAGATGTCGCTCTGGAGCGTGATGGTCTTGGCGCCGGCCTGCTCCGGTGACATGTACTCCGGCGTGCCGATGATGCCCCCGGTGCGCGTGAGCCGTTCAGCGGTCAGGTCCAGCGCGATGCCAAAGTCCATGACCTTCGGCAGGCCTTCCTTGTCGATGACGATGTTGGCCGGTTTAATATCCCGGTGGATGATCCCGGCCCCGTGCGCCGCCTGCAGGGCGCGGCACACGTGCGCCACGATGCGCACCGCTTCCTTCCACGACAGGCGCTTCTTCCGGGCGATCCGCTGGTCCAGCGACTCGCCGTCCACCAGTTCCATGACGTAGTAGTACGTGCCGTCCTGCTGGCCGCTGTCGTAAATGTGCACGATGCGCGCGTGATTCAGTTGCGCGACCGCGCGCGCCTCCCGCAGGAAGCGCTGCACGAACGAGGCGTCGTCCGTGAGCGTCTTGGCCAGCACCTTGAGCGCGACCGGCCGGTCCAGATCCACCTGCCGCGCCTTGTAGACGGTCCCCATCCCGCCGGAGCCGAGTTCCTCCTCGACCACGTACTCGCCGAACTGCTTTCCGATCATTGCCGCCGTCCTCCCGCCGGACCGTCCGCGATCTCAGCCGTCGCCGCTCCCCCGGCGACCGCCGATCTCCGAGCCTGCTGAGTGGGGTCTCGCGAGCGCTATTGTACCGGGTCGCGCGGTCGGGTCCTGGCCAGCGCGGCGAGTACCGCCTCCACCGCCGCGTCATACGCGGCCTCCGCCGCGGCCACGCGCTGTTCGGCCGCGTGGATGTCCGCGTCCTGTGCGGCGTCCGGCACCGCCGTGTCCTCGCGCGCCCAAGCCGCAGACTGAATTTCAGTGAACCGCAAGCGGGTTTCGTGTCCGTCGGCCTTGCGCACGCGCAGGGAGTCGCGCTGCTGTTCGAGAATGGTGCACGGGATCACCCGTCCGCTGCCCAGGCGGATGAGGTCTGCGAACGCGTCGGCCGCCGGCCGCGGGGCATCCGGAGGGGGCACGGCCCGCAGGATGCACTGCACTTCGGCCACCGGAATACGGACCCGCCGCCCGTCGGCGCGCTCCACCCAGAGGGAACTCGGCTTCTCCACCTCGATGCGACACTGCACCGCCGGGCCCATGCGCATGATGAGCCGATCCGGATACGTCTGGTGCGTTTCCACCATCATCGTGCCGGCCTCGGTCCGCCGGCCACCGCGCCGCAGCACCGCCAGGTCCTGGCGTTCGGCGCGCACGGCGGCCCAGCCTTCGGCCAACGCGCGCACCTCCGGTAGCGGTGGCGCGACCGCGGGCGCCGGCAACGCGGTCGCGGCCTCCGCCAGCAGGGTCGGGATCGAATCGGGGCCGGCCGCCGGTCCATGGTGCGCGACCCACTGCGCGTAGTACGCCCGGGCCCACTGGTCGCTCTCCGCACGCAGCACGGTATCGTCCAGTCCGAACCCATAGGGTTCCGGGTCGAGCACGGCCAACGGGAGCGCGATCTCCCCCACCTCCGCCACGGTGAGCAGGGCCTTGTCCCCTTCGAAATGCCCCGCGCTCCCACAGAGTTCCCCCCCATTGCGACAGCAGAGGATCACGCGCCGCTGCCGCGCGGACTCCAATAGCCGCGTGTAGGCCAGGTCCGTGAGGGCCGCCAGCGGATCGTCCACCGGCGGGGCCGTGTCCGCCGGGGGCCTGAACCCCCTGCCCACCGCACCGGTCGTGCGCGTGCCGCGGGCGGAACTGCGCTCCCCGTGCCCCTTCGCCACCGCCCGCAGGTCGGCCACCACCTCCGCGCACGTGGCGTATCGCTCCGCGGGCGCCTTAGCGAGCATCTGGAGCACGATCTCCTCGATCCCCACGGGAATCTCCGGCACCAGCGTGCGCGGCGCTGCCGGCTCGTCCCACTGGTGCTGTTGCAAGAGTACGAGCAGGTCGGGATGATCAAAGGGCAGGGCCCCGGTCAGCAACTCGTAGAACACCACGCCCAAGGAATACACATCGCTCGCGGGCGTCGCCTGCCGGCCCGCGGCCTGTTCGGGGGACATGAAGGCCGGCGTGCCCACGAGGGTGCCGCTCGAGGTGAGACCGACCTCGTCGGCGTCTTGCTGGCGCGCCACGCCGAAGTCCATGACCTTGACCCGCCCGTTCGAGTCGAGGGCCAAGTTTTCGGGCTTGAGATCGCGATGCACGACTCCCGCCTCGTGCGCGGCGTGGACGCCCTGACAGGCTTGGGCCATCACGCGCAGGGCGCTGCGTGGGGAAAAGCGCCCATCCCGCTCCAAGCGTTCCTTGATCGTGCGGTCGTTCACCAATTCCATGGCGAAGTAGTGGGCGCGCTCATGTTCGCCGATGCCGAGGATGCGCACGATGTTCGGGTGGTTGAGTTTCGCGATCCCGCGCGCTTCGCGGCGGAAGCGCTCAATGAACGTCGCGTCATCGGAGAGATGCGCGTGCAGGACTTTGACGGCCACCGGCCGGTCCAGACTGACCTGGCGCGCCTGGTAGACCGTGCCCATTGCTCCGCGGCCCAGCTCCCGTTCCACGATGAACCCCCCGAGCTGGACGCCGATCATCGTGCGCGGCTCACGGGGCCGCCGCGTCGGACGGGCCTACGACGTAGCTCAGCGCCTGCACCGGGTCGCCCCGCGCCACGAGCAGGCGCTCGAGCCGTTTGCGCGCCTTCACCACCAGGACATTGATCCGCTCGGTGACGGCGTCCCCGTTGGCGCGCACCGCGTCCGCATCCGCCGTCGCGGTACTGACCTGCCCCTTGAGCACCGCGATCTGTCTCGACCGCTCCTCCATTCGCTCCAGGTCCGGCTCCCGCGGCACCATCATGCGCGCCGTCTCAATCTTCCGGGTGAGGAGTCCGATTTCCTGTTGCAGGACAACGAGTTCCGCCTGGTACGCACGCAACCGGTCTTCTTTCCCCAGGACGGCCTGATAGGTGGCCGGCGTCATCCAGACCCCGTAGTAAAACTGGTGTCCGGCAGCGGCTTCTTCGCGACTCAGGGTAACGGCAGCGCGACGTGCGACGGCCTTCGCCGTGATGCGGGCCTCCCGCTCTTCGGGCGTTATCCATTCGCCCTCGTATGCGATCAAGCCGAGGGCCTCCCGCTGCAAACGTTCCACCTGCGTGCGCCGTTCGCGCGCGCGGGCGCGGGCCCCCTCGGCGGCTCGGGCCGCTTGCCACCGCTTGCGATGCTGCTGGTTCGTCTCCTCGGGCTCGCGGCTGATGGCGACGACTTTGTGGCGCGGCAGTGAGGCGCGTCCCATCTCGGTTTCGAAGGTCACCCACTCCTCGGTGACCTCGAGAATCACGCACTCCTGCGACATGGCGGTGTCGAGATGGATGACGTCCGCGGACGCGGGCCCCGCGCCGGCCAGCAGCCCGATCCAGAGCGCCCAGGGCCCGAGACGCATGGTCAGGCGCTCGGGTCGGCGCGCTCCTGCGGGGCCGCCACGCCGGATTGACTGAAATCGCGCACGCGCAGCAGGGTGTCGAATATGGCGCCCGGCACAAGGAGGCAAAAGAGGCCGTGGACGCGGCGGCCTCGGCGCTCCGTGGATTTCGGTGCGGTCATGCGTGCCCAACGCCTCCAGGCATGCCCAAGCCCCGCATACCCCGCCGGATTATACCACCGGCGGTGGTGCCCACAGATGGCCCTGCGGCTGCGCTGCAGGCCCCAGTTGCGTGCGGCGCGAGCCCCGCCCGGCCGTGAGGTCAACCAGGGGCGCCTGAGGTCGGGGGCGCGCCGCCGGGCTCCGCGGTTCCCGGGCCGGTAGCCCCGGGGACGAAGTAGTTGATCATATACACCCCCGGGGGGCCTTCCGCGCGATATTGGCGCAGCATCGCCGCGCTCTGGGAGACGGGGTACGTGAGCCACACCGCGGCCAACACCAGCGCACCCGCCCGGCACGTTCGGGACATGTGGAAGCGGGCACCCACCCACGCGACGGCCTCATCGGCCAGCCCAACCAGGGTAAGCACCGCGAACACATAGCCCGGGGAGGCCAGACGCATGCGGATGGGGTTGTAACTCGCCAGCCGCGACACAACCAGTAACAGGGCCATGAACATGAGGACGGCGAGCGGCGGCACCAGGGTGGCGGCGCCCGTGCCGTGGCGCCAGCTGCGCCACACGGCCACCATCGCCAGGCTCAACACACCGGTACCGATCGCGCATTGCACCAGAGGCGGCCCGAGCATGCACCACTCGCCCATCGCCCCGGCCGCCAGGGCGGCGTCTTGCAGCAGCGTGCGCTCGGGCGGGAATCGCAACCCCGTCCACATGCCGGACACCAGGTAGTTGCGGATCAGCCAAAGCGTCAGCGGCACGAGGCTCAGCAAGAGGAACCCGCTCGCCTGCAAGAACCGGCGGCGAGCACCCGTGCCAGCCGTGGGGGCGAGTAGCACGAGGGCGCCGGTGCCGACCACCGCGACTCCCATGTAGCGTTCCACGCAGGCCAGGGCCGCGCCGAGTACGGCGACGCCGAACCAGGCGGGATGTCCGCGACGCCGGAATTCCACGATGCCGGCCAGCGTCACGAGCGCGAGCAAGATGAAGAGCGGTTCCGCGGTGACCTGCGCCGCCACGAACAGGAGCGGGTGCCCCAGGGCCACCCACAGGATGCACACCAGCACGGCGCCGACGGACCGCCGGCTCGCGCGACACAGTGCGGCACACAGGGGAACGCTCAAGCCCAGACTGAGCGCGTTGAGCGTGCGCGCGGCAGTCACGGGGTCGAACCCCATCGCGCCGAAGGCGGCCAAGCTCGCGGGATACAGGGGCGGCCACAGGGTCAGCGGCATCCCCGGCTGCACTTCCAGGCCGCGGCCTTCCAGCAGACTGGCGGCCGTATAGGTGTACAGGACGGAGTCCTGATAACCCCCGATCCCGTGGGGGGCCGTGGCCAACCAGACCAAGAGCATGACCGCCACGCCGCCGAGGCCGGCGCCGACCGCCACGATGGCTGCGCCGCGGCCTGGCGCGCCCGTGTCCTCAGTCACCGCCGGGCGAACCGCGGCGCGCCATACGCGAACACGGTGCTCCGCACGCTGGGGTCAGATCCGCCCGTGACCACGCCCTCGCCACCGTGTGATCCAGGCTTGCGGCGAAGTGACGCGCGCGACCAACGCGCGCGCACGACCGAGGGGGCCGGTGGGTCGTGCCGGCTGCGCGTGTTCGGCGAGCCCGCTCCGGATGGCGGCGGCGAACTGGCGGAGCGCCCGTTGCCGTTGCGCGGATTCGGCCCGCCGGCGCGGGGAGGGCAGGCGAGCGCCGCGGCGGGCGTGGTAGTGCGCAGTTGCTTCGGCCCAAGCGATGACGTCGGCAGCGGACGCGGCCAGATTCGGCCGTGGCGGCACGGTCCCCGCTGGCGCCTCGGCGGCTTCGGCGATCAGCGCGGTGACAGGATCAGGCCCAGCGCCGGCCCGCGCGCACCACTGGCGCACGTAGCGCCGGTAGCCGGCGGCGACGGCCGGGTCGAGGGTCGGCGGCAGCGACACGCGCAACCGCCACCCGCCTAGCGCTTGAGCGCCTCCGTCTGGACGGTCGTCGCGTGCGGCACGGGCGGGGTCGGGCTCACGCACTCCTCTTATTATGAACCCGGTCTGCGTCGTAGTCCATCCACTTGCCGGCCAGCGTGGACAAGACGTCCACGAGGCCGCTGACCACGACGTTGCCGGGCCCATCGTCCGGCTTGTCCTGTGCCGACCGGGGGGACCCGGTCTTGTTTTCGAGCCCCTCGGCCCATTTTTTGGTCCGACGTTCCGGATTGCGGTTCGTCATGTTGGTGCTCCTCTCCAAAACCTTCACCCATGAAGACGGGCACGAAGCATGCCGACGTGTCGGTACGCGGAAGCGGTTGCGGCCCAGGAGGTTCGGGCCGATGCGTCAGGTGTCGGCGGGGGCCAACGGCAGATTCCGGCCCCCCAGGGGCAGCCTTTGCCGGTCGCGGCGGGTCACGCCACCGGCGCGGCGACCGGGTCGACCGCCCCGAGCCCTCGCTGGGGCCAGAGGGCGCCGACGATTACGCCGTAGAGGCCGCCGACGGGCACCAGCTTCCACGTGTGGTAGAGGATGAGCTGCCCGTGCGTCCAGTGGGGCGTGGGATTGGTGCGCCGGCCGATTTCGGGCAGGTCGAGGAACACGAACAGCGATGGCAGTGCGAGCCACACGAACAGGACGAGCAGGCGCGGGCGCGGCTCGCGAAGGTACAGCAGCACCACCACGGGGACCAGCAGCAGGTAATGATGCTCCCACACGAACGTCTGGACGAAGTAGAACGTGCAGATCCAGAGGCCCACGTACAGGCGCAAATCGCGCGACCGGCTCAGAAACGTGAGCATGATCCCGAACGCGAGGCAGAAGTAGCCCACCATGCGCGGTAGCACCTGGCCGCCCGTCAGGTGGTACAGCAGGACTTTGAGCCCGTGATTCCCACTGGTCAGCGCCAGGGGGGAGACGTCGCGCGCGGCCGCCCAGTCCATGAAGAACCGCCAGTCCGCCGGATGTGCGATGGCAAAGTAGGGCACGAAGGTCGCCAGCAGGCCGGCGGCGCACAGCCCGAGCGGCCACCACTGCCGAAACTTCACCAGCAGGGGCCCGAACAGGAGCGGGAACAGCTTGATCACCGTCAGCACGGTGAAGAGGCCGGCCGCGGGCCAGGCGCGGTCGCGCTCGAACGCGCGCACGAGCGCGAACACGCCGACGGCCATGAGCACGTTGATCTGCCCCATGTACACGTCCACGTACCAGGGGGAATAGGCGAACCACATGGCGGCCGCGACGCAGCCGACGTCGCGCGCGTCCGCGAGGCGATACGTCCACCAGGCGGCGCCCCACGTGAGGAGGGTCATGCCGCCCACCCACACCGCGTAGGCCGTCCACGGCCGGAGCAGGGTGAGGGGAATCCCGATGGCGTACGCGACGAAGGGCGGGTAGTGATTCCCGTACTGGTACGGCACCACCAGCCCCGCCGGGGCGTCCGGCGTCCGCGCCTGGTAAATGCTCCAGCCCTGCCGGGCGTCGTACCCACTCTGGTAAAACTGGAAGAAGTCCGCCCCCATGCCGAGGGTGTGCATCGAATCGTTGAACAGGCGGTCGAGCCCGACCGGCCCCGTGCCGCGTTGCACGCCGCGAAACGCGCCAAACAGGTTCGCCAGGAACAGGAGGTGGATGAGGATGGCGGCGCCAAGGACGGCGCGGGCCAGAGTCAGGTGGCGCGGTGGAATAGCGCTGGGCGCGACGACCCCCGCAATCCGCTCAGCCGGCGCGCCGGCGCACGCGGACGCCGGCGGTTCTCACGCCCGCTCCGCGTGCCATTTGCGGTACGGCTTCACGAGCAGGTAGTACCACACGACCTTGCCGACGCGCAGGGAATCGCGCACGGGGCCGAAATTCGATGCGCGTTCCGCATCGGGATTGTAGATCGTGCTGATCGGGGCGCCGATGATCTGGTAGCCGAGACGGGAGGCGACGATCAGGAACGCCGTTTCCGTTTCGTACCGGCCTGCGCGCAAGTACGGGAGAATCGCTTCCATGGTCTCGCGCGTGAACAGCCGGAACCCCGACTGCGTATCGGAGATCGGCTGGCGACACGCGATGCTGATTAAGTACGTGCTGAGCCAGTTGCCAAAGCGCCGGCGGAATTTGATGTCGCTGCGCAACACGTTGCGCGAGCCGATGACCACGCACTTCACCTCGCCCCGGTAGTACTGCTGCAGCTTGAAGAGTTCGCGCGGCTGATGCTGGCCGTCCGCATCCAACGTGACCACCATGTCCACGTCGGCGTAGGCGGGGTCCGTGGCGATGGTCCGGAACGCGGACAGCAGCGCGGCACCCTTGCCCTGGTTTCGCTCGTGCGTGATCACATGGGCGGGTGTTCCGGACAGGACCGCCGCGGTGGCATCGGTCGACCCGTCATCCACCACCAGGACCCGGTCCACATACTGGGCGGTTTCTTGAATGATGGGTTCGCACAGGTCGCCCACGTTGTAACACGGGATGACAGCACATGTGGCCATAGTCTGCGGCTCCTCAGTGCGCACACCGCCCAAGAACCGGGGGAGGATCGGCGGCCGGCACAAGCCCGAATTATACCGAAATTGCCGCCTGGAACGGAGGGCCCTGCCCCCGCGGTAGGGGAAGATGCCCCGAAGCACGGGGGTTCGGCGTCCCGCTGCGCCGCGGCCAGGCCCGGCACAACGCTCACGCGCAGCAGGACGCAGGCGCCCGCGCGGGACCCATGGGGGCGGGAGTGGGCAGGGGCGTGGCAAAAGTGTGAACCGGCCTACATTAAGCCGGGGCACGCGCCGGTTTAGACTATCCCGCGTTCAGGGCTCGGCCGGGCCCGCAGCAGACGACCACGGACGGGGGTCACAATGACGGCGACGACGGGATTCTGGTTGGCAGTGCTCGGTTTCGGATTGGCAGCGGGCAATTGGGCGGTCTACTGGCCCAAGATCAAGGCGATGCGCGTTCCCCTGCGGCCCGTGGGGCACCAGGCGGTCATGGTCGCGGTGCTGGTGCTCGCGGTCCTCGCGTTCGCCAACGGTCCAGGCCTGCTCGGCGGCATCCTGGCAGGGTTGGCGATCCCGCTGGCGGGCATGTTTCTGTTCTTCACACTGCGAAGCACCATGCCCAAGAATATTCCGGCGGTGGCGGTCGGGAAGCCGATCCTCGATTTCACCGCAAAGCGGGCGGACGGGCAGGACTTCGCCCTGGGCTCCCTGCGCGGCGCCCCCTTTCTGCTGAAGTTCTTCCGCGGCCACTGGTGACCGTACTGCGTCGCTGAGTTGCAGCGATGGGAAGCGTTCAAGGGCCAGTTCGAAGCCAAGGGGGTGCGCATGGTCGCCATCAGCCCGGACACGCACGCGGAGACGGCGGAGGCGGTCGCGAAGCACGGC
Organism: uncultured bacterium; assembly: GCA_965371225.1. GTDB lineage: Bacteria > Abyssobacteria > SURF-5 > CBDUXP01 > CBDUXP01 > CBDUXP01. The sequence goes on from CBDUXP010000001.1 coordinate 119,673, forward strand.
TTCACGATGACGATGCTGAGCGATGAGCCACTCACGGTAGTCGACCAATACAACCTGCGCCACGACCGGGCGATCGCGCCCAAGCCCGGGCGGCCGATGGTGCGGGCGCTGGCGGTGCCCACTACGTTCCTGGTGGACAGCGCGGGGGTGGTGAAATGGATCGACCAGGCTGAGGATTACCGCGTGCGCTCCGACGCGGACCGCGTGTTGGCCGCGATCCAGGAACACCTGCCTTGAACGGGCGCGGGCGCTGCGGCGCCGCACGGCGGGCATTAGTGCTGGCCCTGGTCCTCGCCGGCGGCATGGGCTGTGGGGGCGATGCCCGGGCCGTCGCGCAACCGGTTCCGGCGGACGTGCCGCGGGTGGCCGTCGGCGATCCGTACATCGACTTCACGGCCCCGGATGCGGACGGGAACGCCTTCACCCTGTCCTCGCTTGACGGCACCCCCATCCTGCTGAAGTTCTTCCGCGGCCACTGGTGACCCTACTGCGTCTCCGAGTTGCGGAGTTGGGAAGAGCTGCGGGGCGACTTCGACGCGCTGGGCATCGCGCGGATCGGAATCAGCTCGGACACGGTGGATCAGGCCGCCGGCATGGCGGAGAAGTACGGGTTCAGTATCCGGTTGTTGAACGACGCGGACCTGACCGTAACGGACCGCTACAACCTGCGGTACACCGATAACAAGACGCCAATCGCGACCACGTTGTTCATCACCGCGGACGGTATCGTACGTTGGATCGACGTGGCGCCCGATTACCGCAAGCGCACGGAAGGCGTACAGGTACTGGCGGCGGTGCGGCGTGCCCTGGCGACCGGTTCAGAGGCCGCCGAGTCGACCGTAGAACCGGTTGCGACGAGCTTCGGCGTCGTGCTCGTGGATCCGGGCAAGAACAAACTGCAGGTCATCAAGGCAGTGCGGACGATCACGGGGCTGGGACTGGCTGACGCCAAGGCGCTCGTGGAGGACGCTGCGGAATTCATCCAGCAGGGTCTGACACAGGCGGAAGCGGACGGGATCGCCGCCCGGCTCGTACAGGCTGGCGCGACGGTCGAGATTCGGCCAGGGTGATGCATTGTGGGGCCCGGGTCCCTTTGGTATACTCGGGCGGTCGCGGCGGGGTGGACGGACCCCGCCCGCGCTTTTCGGGGCGTGGCGCAGTTTGGTAGCGCACCTCGTTCGGGACGAGGGGGTCGCTGGTTCAAATCCAGTCGCCCCGACCACCAGCCCGCCCAGCCCGGCGGTTTGCGCGTACGGTGTTGACGCCCCGGGCGGGCAGGGCTAGGCTGCGCACTTAGCATGTGGGATGACTATCTGGAAGTCCCGTTTTCGCCCGAGTGTGTGGATGAATGCCGGGATGCGTGTAGCGCCGCGTTCGAGCTGCAGCGCGAGCACATGCAGATGCTCATGTCCACCCTCAAGCCGCGGGGGATTGCATGCTTGGGCGCGGGCGTCCTGAATGACATCCCCATCGACAGCTTCATCGTGGGCGGGGCGCAGGTCTACCTGGTCGATTGGATCCCGGACGTGTCCCGGGAAGGGTTCCGCGGGCGCCTCATCGCTGAAGACGGGGATGGCTACGACTGCCTCTTGTGCGAGGAACGCTGCGCGTCCGGAAACTTCTGCGCGGCGTTCCAGCCCCCGGTACACCCCGTCCATCGGGTGTGCCACAATTTCGTACTGGCCGAGGGGGCGCATCCGCGATGCGAGAACTACGCGCCGGGGCCAGAGCCCCATTTCGTGACGGGGGACGTCACGGGGGGCCGCGCGCAACGGTTTGCGGAATCGCTGCCGGACATCGTGCGCGAAGCGAAAACCCCCGCCCGGGCGTTCCGCAAAGCCATCAGCCACTGCCAACGCTGCGCCACCGTGAACGAGCGGCTCGATATCGAGGCGGGGTCCCAGGACCTGGTGACGTCGTCCATGATGGTGTCGCAATTCGAGCACGAGCCCTACACGTTCTTCGCGAAGCTGATGGAGGAACACTTCGGGCGCAAATCGATCGAGGAAAAGACCGCCGAGTTGACGCCGCTGTTGGAGCAGTTGCGCTCGGACCTGTTCCAAGTGCAGATGGACGGGCATGTGCGGGAACTCTACCGCCTGGTGGACAAGGACCGTGGGAAGGTGTACTTCTCCGTGGAGCTGTTCCACGCCCGGCCGGCGGACGACAAGTACTTCCTGCTGCACGAGAGCCCCGCGGTCCTGGACACGCTGAGCAAGTACTTCCACTTCGACTTCTCGTTCATCCCCCCCCAAGAGTCGCTCAAGGAAGTCACCACGGGGCAGCGGCCCTCCATCGTCCAATCGTTCGTCCTCCATCCCATCGAGAACCTGGAGAAAGCCGCCGCGTTCTGACCGCGGGCCTCGCCCCGTCGGACGGGGCCGGGCTTCACTCCCCGACCGCCGGGGGTGCCATCGCGCCGGGTCGGCGACCCGCGTAGCGCCACGGGCGTAGCACTGGTAGGAGACGCGTGGAATGGAAACTGGGATGACTGCGAGATACGTCCACACGAATCTCATCGCGCGCGACATTGCAGCCCTCGCTGCGTTCTACGAGCGCGTCTTCGGATGCACGCCCATCGGCCCGGAACAGCATCTCGCCGGGAAATGGGTTGAAGACATCACGGGCGTGGCCGGCGCCGCGATTCGGGTGATGCACTTGCGAATGCCGGGCTGCGGTGAGGACGGCCCGACGCTGGAGGTCATTCAGTACGACACTCAACCGGCACGAGTCACCACAACACCGAACGCCCCCGGATTCGGGCACATCGCCTTCGCCGTTGAAGATGTGCCAGCGGCTCGCGACGCGGTCATTGCGGCTGGGGGTGGCCGCGTCGGCGAAGTCGTCTCCGTGGACATTCCCGGGCGCGGGCACCTGACGGAAACGTATGTCACCGACCCTGAGGGGAATGTCGTTGAACTGCAGCACTGGTCGGATTGACGGGAAGTCCCGCGCATGGCAGGGGTGAACGGGACACGGTAGAGTAGAAGGCGCTGCGGCGTCGCCCGGCCTGCACCTCCCGGGCGCCGCAGGTGTTCCACTCATGGCCCCCTCGTCCCGGCAGGTCGACCCCGACGATCCAACAGTGGTTTCGTCGCGGGGCACACCGGCGCAAGACACCACCGTTCGGGGCGACCGGCCCCTCCCACCGGCGGACCAGAGGCCCGATCCGGATGCGACCCTCCCGACGGAGGGCATGTCCGTCGCCATGCCGCAGACGGATGAGGACACCCTCGCGAGCCAGGGGTTGTACTCGCGCGGGGAGGAGATTGGCCGCGGGGGCATGGGCCGCGTGTCCATGGCGTGGGACCACAACCTCCAACGCTCCGTGGCGGTGAAGGAAATGTTACCCGCACACCAGGGCGTGGCGGAAGCGGGCGAGCGGTTCTTGCGCGAGGCGTTCCTGACCGGCGGGCTGGAGCATCCCGGCGTGGTGCCCGTCCACCATTTCGGTGTCAACGGCGAGGGCCTGCCCTTCTACACCATGAAGTACATTGCGGGGCAGACGCTGGAAGAAGCTATCCGCGGGTTGGAGGAACTCCCCGCGCCGGAGGCAGACTACCAGCGCCTCCTCCTGTTGCAGCGTGCACAGCAGGCGTGTCAGGCCATCGCGTTCGCGCACACGCAGGGCGTGATCCATCGCGACATCAAGCCGAGCAACATCATGCTCGGCGAGTACGGCGAAACGGTCGTGCTGGATTGGGGCGTGGCCAAGAAGATCGAAGACGCATCGCAAGTGCCCGCACCATGTCCTGACGAGGTCCCACCGCCCCCAGGCAGCGTGCCGACGAGCGGCGCACGGATCCCACCCCTCCCGGCTGACGAGCAGCCCGCGCCGGCCGCGCCCGCGCACTCGACGCCGCCTTCCTCGGGCGTGAGCGGTGGGCGCGCCCCCATGGGGGGGTCGAGTACCCAAGCCGGGGCGGTGATCGGGACGCCGGCGTACATGGCGCCCGAGCAGGCGCGAGGCGACGTGGAGCAGCTGGGTCCGAGCGCGGACGTGTTCAGTCTGGGCGCCACCCTGTACTGCCTCGTGACGGGCCGGGCGCCGTATGCGGGGATTCCGCCGGACCGCATCCTCGAGGCGGCGCGCACCGCGCAGTTCCCGCGCCCGAGCGGCCTGGTTCCCACCGTCCCCCGGGCGCTGGAAACGATCATCCTGCGGGCCATGGCGCAGGCACCGGCCGATCGGTACGGCACCGCGTGCGAACTCGCGACGGACCTGGAGCGCTTTCTCACCGGCCAACTGGTGGAGGCGCATCAGTACACCCTGTTGGAGAAAGCCGTGAACTGGTATCGGCATCATCGCGTGGCGGTGTTGACCATGCTGCTGCTGGGGATCGCCACGAACGTGGTGGCGCTGGTGGTCGCGGGCCTGCACCTGACGCAGACGCTCACGGGCACGTTACTGTGGATCGCGGACGCGCAGGTTCGCCAGAGCCTGGTGTTGACCGAGGAATGGCTCGCGCCCGCTGCGGGCGCGTTGGGGCTCGTGGAAGATGTGGCGCGCCGCTATGGCACCGACCGGGAGCCGGCCGAGCGCGCGCTCCACCTACTCAAGCAGTCCATCGACAACGTGGAGCTGGTGTACTACGCCATCGACGACAAACGGCACCCACCGGTCAACCTGGGGAGTGATCCGACGCGCGAGTTCCCGGCGGACGTGGACACGCGCACCCGCCCGTGGTACACAGGCGCGCTCGCGGCGGAGGGGGCCGTCGCCATTACCGACCCGTATACGGAAGTGATTACCGGCCTGACGTGCGTGTCCGTATCCCGACACCTGCGGCTGGAAGGCAATCCCCCGGCTGACCTCGTGGTCGCCGCGGACATCTTTCTGATGCCCATGATCGAGTTCCTGCGGCCGCGCAACTTCCCGCAGGACGGCGCCGCCGTGTTGTTGAGCGCCGTGGATCCCAGGGCGCCGCACCCCGCACGCTGGCAGACCGCCAAGCCCATCCTGATAGCGAGCACGCTGGACCCGGCCGTGTTCGACGCCCCGATGCTGGTGACGGGCACGATCGATCCGACGGCGTTCGACACCGCCACGCAAGCGGCGGCGCAGCGCATGGTCGAGGCCATCCGCGCGGGCAGCAGGCGCGACGCCACCATCGACGTGCAGGCGCTGCTGCCGAATCTTGGCGAGGCACAGGCCGTGCCCATGACGGTGCACGCGGCCATGCTCGTCGATCTCGCGGGCCGTCCGCACGCGGTCTTCACCGCCCCGGTCCCGGACGTGCCATGGGAAGTGAGCGTCATCATTCCCATGGCGCTGCTCACCAGTCCATTCGTCGACGCGGGCCGCGTCCTGCTGCGCACGTCCGGCATCGGGTTGTTGATCGCCCTCCTGGGGTTGCTGCTCTATTACGCGGTGCGTACCCGGCGGGACCGGCGGCTGCCCGCGGTCGGGTATGCGCCCGCAAGCACACCACCCCACTCCCGCACGTAATCCGCCCATGCCCCGTCTCACCCTCCCCAGCGGCACGTCCATGGCGTACGAAGAGACCGGCGACGGGAGCCCGGTCCTCGTGTTGCACGATGCCGACCAGGCGCCCCAGGACCTGCACCCCCTGACGGACGCCCTGCGACCCACGGCCCGGGTCATTGTTCCGCACCTCGCGCAGCCCACAGACCCGGCCGCGGTGGGGGCGGATGCTGCCGCCCTCCTCACCGCAAGCGCCGCGGCGCCGGCGAGCGTGATCGGCATCGGCGCGGGGGCCAGCGTAGCGTTGGTCATGGCGGCCGACCACGCGGCCGTGGTGCACCGGGTAATCGCCGACAGTCCGGCGCTCCCGCTGACCCCGGAGGATAGGCTGGGGGACATCATGTGCCACGTACTCCTGGTGTGGGGCGAGGGGGACACCCGCATCCCCCAGACCGACCGCGTCCGCATTGCGCTGCAGGTGCCGCGCGTCTTGCGCGTGGGTTACCCCTGTGCGGGGGGCGCGTTCGCCAGTCATCGGGACGCGTTTCTCGCGGACCTGCGGGACTGGCTGCACCGAGATCCCGCGCCGGCGCGCCTGCCCATGAATGAGGAGCGCGCGACGGGGAAGCGGGGACCCGTCCTCTTCGACATTTGACGGGGGCGCGCGTCAACCGGCGGAGGGCCCTGCGGCGCAGGAATTGCGCCGGTCCCGCGGTGGGGCGTAGAATGCGCCGCTGCGCCTCCGCAACCAGGGTTGCCCGCGGCCCCTTTTTGTTATCCGGCTGAAGGCCGCCCCCCATGGCAAAACGCGACTACTACGAGGTGCTCGGCATCGGCCGCGATGCGGACGGCGCCACCATCAAGAAGGCCTATCGGCAGGCTGCGATCCAGCACCACCCGGATAAGAACCCGGGCGACCCCCAGGCCGAAGAGCAGTTCAAGGAGGCGTCCGAAGCGTACGAGGTCCTCTCCGATGCCGAGAAGCGGCAGGTGTACGACCGCTTTGGGCACGAGGGGTTGGACCAGCGCGGGTTCCATCACGGGTTCGGCGCGACCGAAGATATCTTCAGCGCGTTCGGCTCCATTTTCGACGACCTGTTCGGCTTTGGCGGCGGCCGGCGGGGGGGCCGGCACTCCCGCGGCGCCGACCTGCAGGTGGAACTCTCCGTGACGCTGGAGGAGGTGCTGGAAGGCGCCAAGCGATCGCTCAGCGTGGAGTATCGCGAACTCTGCTCCGCGTGCGGCGGCTCGCGGAGCGCGCCCGGCTCTGCACCGGAAACGTGCCGGACGTGCGCCGGGCGCGGGCAGGTGGTGCGCGCCCAAGGCTTCTTTTCGATCAGTACCACGTGCCCCGCCTGCGGTGGCAGCGGGCAGGTCATCGTCCGCCCCTGTCCCCGGTGTCGCGGCGCAGGGGTGGAGCCGGTGCCCAAGACGGTCACGGTCACCGTGCCCCCCGGGGCCGACACGGGCACGCGGTTGCGGTTGCGCGGCTTGGGGGATTCCGGGCCCAGCGGCGGTGCCCCGGGCGACCTGTACGTGCTGATCGTGGTAGAGCGCCACGCGGTGTTCGAGCGCGAGGGCGGCCACCTGGTCTGTCAGGTGCCCATCACCTTCGCGCAAGCGGCCCTGGGCGCCCACATCGAGGTGCCGACGCTCGGGGAACCTGAAAAGCTGCGGGTGCCGGCTGGGACGCCGACCCACACCGTGTTCCAGCTCAAGGGCAAGGGCCTCCCCCACCTGCAGCATCGTGGCCATGGCGACCTCGTGGTGCAGGTCATCGTGGAGGTGCCCAAGAAGCTGACCCGGGAGCAGCGCCGCCTGTTGGAAGAATTCGATGGGCAAGGCTCGGGCGGCAAACACGCTCCCGATCTGTTGGAACGCATCAAGCAATTCCGCGACAGCCTGAATCTGTAGTCGGCGTCAGTCCGCGCCTCTCCACGCCGGGGAGATATCGCTCTTTTTCCAGTGTCTTATTATCAATGTTATTCGGGTATTAGACACCGAAATTCACCCCTCGTGGCTCCGGACCCGGACCACTCCAGCTGAGGATCTGGAAGCATCGGATCGTACGTAATTACTGATGATAGTTGTATTTATGCTGAATCTGGCGTAGACTCTATGATGGCGAACTACGGAAGTTCGGACCTGGGCATAGGGAGGGTCAGAGAGGGTCCCTGCCCGAGGGAACGTCGTCCCTCCCCAGCGGTGTGATACGAGTCGTCCGGTCGTAGGTGCGAGGAGCATAAGCCAATGATGGTCACCATCGTCGCGTGTGCGACGGCCCTGGTGTGCCTGGGCATCATCGCGCGCACCGCCTCGCCCCCCCAAGTAGATACCTCCGACCCGCGCGTGGGCCGCCGGGCCCTGAGCCTCGGGGGATTCTGCGTGATGGGCTTCTACCTCATCCGCCTCGGCCGCGTCTTCATCACGGACCCTCCCCTGGTGATTCTCGCCTCTCGCGTGGAATCGCTCTTCATCGCGGTATTCCTGGGCTTGATGTGCTTTGGGTTCCACGTGCAGGCCCGCGCGCCCATGACGAGGAACTGGCGCGAATGGCGCACGCATACCTGGCAGGAGCCGCGCGGAGACCTGTATGGCATCCTCGCCTTTCTCCTCGCGGCAGCCCTGCTACTGGTGTTCAGCCCCGCGGACGCAGGCGAAGGCCGGATGCCCGTGCTTTACGCGCCGGGCGTCCAGGTGGCCATCGGCGCCATCGTTCTTCCCCTGATCGGCTGGATGGGGCTCATGGCGCTGGCCACGGGGCGGCAGGCCAAGCTCAGTCCCCGCGGGCGCATGCAGCTCCGAGGGGTCATCCTGGTCACCGTCATTTGGCTCACGAACCGGTGCATATTCGAACTGTTCCTCGCCCCCCTCTGGCGCGGGTGGATGCCGGTGGGGCTGCTCGTCGATATGGTCCTGCTCATGGGGCTCACGGTGGTCTTGGCGGCGCGCCGCGGCACCCTGCAGATCGTGGATGCCATCGACAAGTTCGGCGCGGCCTACCTTTCACACAACATGGCCGAGGGGATGGTGGCGGTGGACACCGAGGGGATCGTGCGGGCCGTGAACCTCCCGGCGGAGCGCAGCATCGGCCGGCCCGCCCGTGATTTGGTGGGCCGCTCCGCCGCCGACGTGTTGGACTCGAACCAGTGGGTGCTCGGCAATCCCGAGCAGTGGCACGGGGCCCCCGTCGAGGATGAGGTCGTGCTGCAGTTCGCCGGGCCCGACGGCCAGCCCGTCTACACGGCCTCGCGCACCGCCATCCTGGCGGACACCATGGGCCTCGACGTGGGCCGCGTGGAAATCCGGCAAGACATCACGGCCTACCGCCAGGCCCAGGAACGGCTCTGGCAGTACTCCCACGAACTCGAGGAGCGCATTGCCGAGCGGTCCCGGGCACTCGCCGAATCGGAGGCGCGCTACCGGGGGCTCGTGGATCATTTGGCGGACAGCCTGCTGATCGTGCAAGACCAGACCGTGCGGTTCGCGAATCCCGCCGCGGAGGCCCTCTGGCGGGGCACCGGAGTGCCCTTGGTGGGCATGAACGTGGACGCCCTGTGGGATACGGGAGTCACGTCCAGCTGGTTGGAATTGCGCGCCCACCTGGCCGAGCACCCCCAGGTGGCGTGGCGAGGTGAGATGGAATGGCGCGGCGGGCCGGACGCGGCGCGCGGTTTCCTGGTGACCGCCAGCATCGCGCGCTGGGAAGAAGAACCCGCCGTGCTGCTCGTGGGTACGGATAACACCGAGCGCCGCGAACTCCAAGCGTCGTTTGACCGGGTGCGCCGGCTCCAAGCGCTGGGGACGCTCACGGGTGGGATCGCCCACGATTTCAACAACTATCTCACGAGCATCATGGGCCGGTTAGCCATGCTGCAAGAGCTGACCGAGGAAGCGGGGCCGGCGCACTTGCAGGTCACCGGCGCCTTGGAAGCAGCGGAGAAGGGGCGCGCGCTGATCAGCCGGCTGATGCGCTTCTCTCGGACGAACGACGACGGCCGCCAGCCCACGGACCTGACCCAACTGCTGCGCGAAACCGAACCCCTCTTAGTCAGCCTCCTTCGGGAGGACATCCGCCTCGAGTGGCAGCTCCCGACCGCTCCGCTGTGGGCCGAGGTCGATCCAGCGGCGATTCAGGAAATCCTGCTCAACCTGGCCAAGAACGCGGAGGACGCCATGGAGGACGCGTCGGGCGTGCTCGTGATCCGGGCCCGCGCACCGGAGGGCCTGAACCCGCCCATGGCGCAAATTCTCGTGACCGATACGGGGTCCGGCATCACCCAGGAGGTGTGCGAGCGGCTGTTCGAGCCCTTCTTCACCACGAAGCCCGAGGGGCAGGGGCACGGCCTGGGCCTGGCGCTGGCGCACCAAATCATGCAGGAGCATGAGGGCGTCATCGACGTGCAATCCATGCCGGACCGTGGCGCCACGTTTACGCTCACGCTCCCGCAGTGTGCCCCCCCCGAATCTCCCCCCGCCCCCCGCGCGGGAACGGCCATGATCGAAGGCGCGGGCGAGTTGGTCTTGGTGGTCGACGACGACGCCGGCGTGCGCCAGACGGCTTGCGACATGCTCGGCCGGCTCGGCTACGAGATCACCACCGCCGAACACGGCCGCGCGGCGCTGGACGTGGTGGCCCAAGAGGACGGCATCGCGGCGGTGCTCATGGATCTGGTCATGCCGGAAATGAACGGCGTGGACTGCGCGCTGGAACTCAAAGAGCGCGGCTTCCGGGCACCGATCATCTTCATGACCGGTTACGACCCCGATCCCCAGCGCCTACGGCAACTGGGGCCGAATGTGGTGGCCATCCGCAAGCCGTTCCGCCTGAAAGAACTCAGCGCCATCCTGCGCGACGAGATCGCCGGCGCCCAGGCCCACGCCTGATCGCAGCAGAGCGCGGGCGCCCCGCTGCGGGGACTCCCACCAGCGACCGCGGGGGGCGAGCGACTATACTAGGGCGCCATTGCCGTGACACCAGGCGATGGGACTATCGGGAGGGGGAGAGCGTGTTGCGCATTCGAGTGAGTGGTCTGGCCGCGGGGGGACTCGCAGTGCTGATCCTAGCTGGCGTGCCCACCGCCGCGGCGGCGCAGGACCGGGTCACCGTCGCGGTCCTCGACTTTCACGAGCAGGCCGGGGTGGAGCCCGGTACCGGAGCGCTCCTCGCCGACTTGGTCCGCGGGGAGTTGTACCTGAGCAAGCACGTGGCCTTGGTGGACCGCGCCAACATCGACCGCATAATCTCAGAGCAACGCCTGGCGCTCGGCGGCCTGACGGAGTCCGCGGAACTGACGGCGCAGGTCGGGAAGCTGCTCGGGGTCCCCTTCGTCTGGACCGGCAGCGTCGGCCGGCTGGGCCGCACCTTCCTTATCACCCTGCGCACGATCAACGTCAGCACGGCGGAAGTAGAACGCTTCACGCAGATCAAGGGCCGCTCGCTGGATGAACTAGCTGGCGCGTTGCCGCGCGCCACGCGCGAGTTGCTGGCGGGCGACCCGTACCGGACGCAGCGCCTCGTCCAAGAGGGGCAGGCGCTCATCGCGAGCGGGCGGTACGCCGAAGCGGTCCGGGCCTTTGAAGAGGCGGTGGCCCTCAGCCCGGAGGACCCGGACGCGCGGCGCCACCTGGACCGCGCGCGGGCGCTCGTGCGCAGCCCGCAACAACCGCCGCCGCGGGCCCGCGCTCCCGAACCGTTCAGCCCCCCACCCGTGTACGTCTCCCCCGGCTCCATCGAGGGGTTGGGGCTCGGCGCGGAACCGGCGCGCCCCTGGTGGGATCCACCGACCTCGCAGCAGCACTATGCGGCCGCGGCGGGACTGTCCGTCGCCATTACCAGCGGCCTGGGCCAACGGTTCACGCTAATCCCGCCGGGCACGTTTCTCATGGGCAGTGCGCGGACGGAACGCGCGCGCGAAGATGATGAGGAGCCCCGGCATCCCATCGAACTGCCCTATGCGTTCTACATGGCGGCGACCGAGGTGACGAACGCCGTCTACGACGCGTTCCTGGAGGACGCGGGATACGAAGGGAACGCCCACGCCGACCCCGACTATCTGCGGCACCACCGGGACTGGCGGCAAACCGCGTCCCCCGGCGAACGGTATCCCGTGGTGGGCGTCTCGTGGTACAACGCGGTCCAGTTCTGCCGGTGGCTGACGGAAACGGAGCGTAGCGCCGGCCGCCTGGGCCCATACGAGGAGTACCGCTTGCCGACCGAGGCGGAGTGGGAGTACGCCTGCCGCGCGGGGAGCAATGCAGCGTGGTCCTACGGGATCGAGTCGCGCAACCTGGGGCGTTACGCCGCTTTCAAGGGCAATTCCCGGGGCACGCGCACCACGGGTCGCCGCCGCCCGAATGCCTGGGGCCTGTTCGATCTGCACGGGAACGTGCAGGAGTGGTGTCAAAGCTTGAAGCGCCCGTATCCCTACCGGGCGGATGACGGACGCGAGAACCTGAGCGAAGCGAGCAAGCGGACGGTGCGCGGCGGCGGGTGGAAGGACGCCGGCCGCTACACGCGCTCGGCGCATCGCTTGGGCGATTTCCCGCGCCGAGCGTCCATTGACCGCGGCTTCCGCTTCATCCGCGTAGTCGCCCTCGCGCCCTGACCGGCCGGGCCCTGCCCGCGGCCCTGCAACCGCGCACGATGGGATATGCTCGGGCGCGCCCGGCCGCCCTGGAATTCGAGGAGCATCGCGTGCCACGGATCGTCTGTCTGGATTTGGAAGGAGTGCTCGTCCCGGAGGTGTGGATCGCCTTCGCGGAAAAGACGGGGATCGATGCCCTCCGACGCACCACCCGCGACGAACCGGATTACGACCGGCTCATGGCGGGCCGCCTCCACATTCTAGATGAACAGGGCTTCACGCTCGCCGACATCCAGGAGGTGATCGCCACCCTGAGGCCGCTGGACGGGGCGCGCGACTTTCTGGATCGCCTCCGCGCGCAGGAGCAGGTGCTCATCCTCAGCGACACTTTCTATCAGTTCGCGGAACCCCTCATGCAGCAGTTGGGGCGGCCGACGCTCTTCTGCCACGAGTTGCTTGTGGATGCCGCGAACCGCGTGACGGGATATCGCCTGCGCATTCCTGACGGGAAGCGCCAAGCCGTGTCGCACCTGAAGGCACTGGGGTTCGCGGTACACGCGGCCGGCGACAGCTACAACGATACGACCATGCTCTGCGAAGCGGACCGGGGCGTGTTGTTCCGCTGCCCGGACACTGTTGCGGCGGAATTCCCGCAGTTTCCCCGCACCGCAACGTACGACGAACTCTGGCACGCGCTTTTGAACGACTGACGGGCGGTGCGGCGCGCGGCGGGAACGTTAGAGCGACAGCGACTGCGCGCGCAGGAACTCGCCGAGGGTTTTCGCCTGGGGGTCGGGCTGGAGGCTTGAGCCCACGCCGTCGCCCAGGAATCCCTCCAGCACGAAGTTGCGGCCGAGCAGGTTCGCGAAATCGTACGTGGCGATCCGGTCGATGGGGTGTCCCGTCGCCTCCGCGACGAAGGCCGCGTCGATTGCGTGCAGGACGGCGAGGTCCGCCTCGGACCGCACCCACACGCCCAGGTTGGCGTCGCCCCCCTTGTCCCCGGAGCGCGTCCCGATTACGTCGGCCAGCACCACGGGACCGGACCGCGGCGGGGCTACCGGTAACGCCGCCGGCGCGGCTAACTCCGTCGCGTCGTGTGCGGGGTGCGGCACCTGGATGGTGCGGTCGTCCGCCGCGAATTTCACGGTGGCGCTGACCGCGTCCCTGGCCACGTACGCGCTGCGGCACCGGAGCACCGGCGACCCGCCGCGTGGCGACCCGAGGAGCGTCATGCCCGGCACCGAGCGCAGCGCCAACTGGACGATGGCGTTGGCGAATCCCCGGCCCACTTTCCGTTCGTCGGTGGAGCGGACGCCGAAGTAGACATCCACCAGGTTCGCCGCCTTGGAGTCTGCCACCGGCCCGCCGCCGATGCGGTATTCGGTCCAGTCGTCGAATTGGTCGGTTCCGCCGACCGCGGCCCACACCTGCTTGGACAGAAGCGCGATCTTCTCGTCGACGTTCGGCCCGCACGTGCGCACGCCGACCACGTGCCGGTGCCCGGCGGGCTCCGTGCAGCAGACTTTCAGGGTCGCCGGGGGCGCGCCGCCGCGCACGCCGCTGATGCGCACGCGGTCCCCTCCGAGGTCCTGCAGTTGCACCGTGTCGAGACGGGCGATCACGTCGGGGTTCAGGTATTCGTGCCCCCCAATCTCGTAGAACAGCTGCGCCTTGATCGTGTCGACGGTCACGACGCCCCCCGTCCCGGCCGGTTTCGCGATCGCGCAGGACCCGTCCGCCTCAAACTCCGCGATGGGGAACCCGATGTTCTCGAACGTGGAGATCTCCTGGAAGAACGCGTAGTTCCCGCCGGTGGCCTGCCCACCGCACTCGATGATGTGGCCGGCGACCAACGCACCGGCGAGGCGGTCGTAGTCCGTTGGGGACCAACTGTAGTGCCACGCCGCGGCAGCCATAACGGGGGACGCGTCCGTGCACCGGCCGGTCACCACCACGTCGGCGCCTGCCTTCAACGCTTCCACCATGGGCCAGCACCCGAAGTACGCGTTCGCCGTGGTCACCGCCTGTCCGTCGAGTTCGTGCTCGCACCGCACCTGGCCGGCGCTCAGCATGTCGGCAAACCGCGGGCGCAAGTCATCCCCCTCCACCCACGCAATCGTCGCCGCCACGTCTTGCTCGGCCGCGATGCGCGCCACCTCGCGCGCGCATCGTTCCGGCTGCAAACCGCCCGCGTTGACCAGGATCTTGACGCCCTGCTCCATGGCTGTGCGCAACGCTCCCGCCTCGAGCTGTTGCACGAAGTTGCGGGCGTAGCCGTAGCCCCGCGGCTCGGTGAACGAGAGGATCCCCATGGTCAGTTCGGCAAGGTAATCCCCCGTGAGAACGTCCACCTGCCCAAGCGATAACTGCTGCTCCATGGCGGGAAACCAATCCGGATAGAACCCGGAAACATTCGCGACGCGATACATGGATGTCTCCTCCCCGGCGTTACTCGACGGTTTCGTCTCCCGGACGGTACTCGCGCTCCAGGTGCGCGCGGATCTCGTCTTCATCCATCCACACGGGCTTCAACTGCCGCTTGACGAACAGCGGCGCTTGGTCAGCGTAGTGGGGCGACGTTTCGTCGAGGGTCGCGCTGCCGAACTGGTGAATGCTTTGGGACTTGACGCCGTCCTCACCCCATTCCACGAGGAACACCAAGGTGTCCCCGGCCTGCGCCGTCAACCGGCCGTCATCGGGCTCGCCCCCGTAGACGGCGTGCAGGATGTCCGGCCCGCCGCCAATGCCCAGGTCCACGTCGCCCCGCCGCAGCCGGTTTACTTCCTGCCACGGCACGTCGATCCGCCCAAAGGTGTCTTTCAGCATGTGCGCGCGTTCGGTCAGGATCGTCACGGGATCGGGCGGGTCCGTGCCCTGAATCCGCGCGACCACTAGCGGCTGGACCGTCAACACACCGATGGCCGCGGCGGTGTTCTCGGGGTTCGTGCGCAGGTCCCAGCCCCGCAGTACCTCCAACGCCTCCTGCACCACGGGGTCGTCCCCCGGCGCCATGGCCACGAGTTCGCGCACGACCGCGGCCGGCTCGGACGCCGGCGAGTACTGCATGTCGAATTTGTACCGGTAAAACTCCTCGGCGGTGATCGACTCGTCCCCGCCGAACAATTCCAGGGCCCGCAGGCTGCGATTCGTCATGGTCGTCTCGATGCCGAAGGTGGGCGAGTAATCTTCTTCCCGGGGATTCTCCGGGCCGACCGTAGCGCGAAACGGGCTGTTGTTGCTGTTGCTCACGAAACCGGAGGCGGGATTCTTCACTTGCGGCAACCGGTCGAACGGCAGGGACTCGGTCCACACGGTCGCGGACGTGTCGCCCGGCAGGTACTGCGTCCAATCGTACCCTTCGGCGCGCAGGGGCAGGAGGCCGTTGTACAGGTAATAGATGTTGCCCTCCCGGTCGGCGTACACCGCATTGGACATGGGCACGGCCAGCAGGCGCGAGGCCTCGAGCCACTCATCGAACGTGTGCGCCTTGTTCATCCGGTACCACTGCTCCACCTGCCGGACCTCGCCCATCCCCGCGTACCGGATCGCGTAGGTGCCGTGCGGCCGCCGCACGACCGGCCCGTGGTGCGGCGACCAGAGCACTTCCCGCTTCACGGTCCACGAGAACGGCCCCCAGAGCTTGACCCGAATTCGCGCGGTGCGGACCTCCAGATCGTGCCACGCGCCGTCGAAGCGGTACCGGTACTCGTTCGCGGGATCCACGTCCAGCACGTACACATCGATCAAGTCCGGACTATTCGCGGTGTTCGCCCACCCGAGGTCGCGGTTGTGACCGTGCAAGATGACCGGGCTCCCGGGGAACACGCCTCCAGCCATGTCCCACCCGTCTTCACTATGCAGGTGGACTTCATACCAGGACACCGGCCCCGTGTACGGTTGGTGCGAGTTGATAGCGAGGCGCGTCTTCCCGTCGGCGGAGCGGCTGGGCGCGACGGCGATGGCGTTCGATCCGGTCGGCAGCTTGGGCGCGTCGATCAAGCGGAAGGCTTCGTCGGTGGAACGGACGGCCAAGTGCCGCTGGCGCTCCGGCGCGAACAACTCTTGCAAGGCGCCGTCCAAGCCGAAAAACAGCGGTACCTTGTGCACGAATCCGGCCACGATATCCTTGCCGCGAACCGGCAACAGCCCGGGCACGACCTCGTCGGGATGCATCGCGGCATAGTGATTGAACCCGACCGCGTACGCTTCACAGACCGCGCGGGTCTCCGCGCTCACTGCCGTGTCGTACCGCGCATCCACCACGTCCCAGATGCGGAGCAACTGCACCATGTAATCGTTGGCTGCGGCTTGGTAGCCGTGCGCTGCCGCGAGGTGGCCGCGCGTGGCTAGCAGCACGGCTTGGGTTGTGGCGAAGTCATCCTCCGCGTGGGCGTACGCCAAACCGTAGGCCACATCCGCGTCCGTCGTGCCGAAGATGTGGGGCACGCCCCAGGTGTCGCGCAGAATGCGTACGTCATACTGCGCCGCCTCCGCAATCAGACCGGCCCGGTCCGGCGCGGGGGGCGGCGCGGTATAGGTAGTCACGGCGGCCACTAGGACGAGCAGGCCGAGGCCGCAGCCAAGCCCCAAGACGACTGTACGCATGCGCGAGGACTTCATTACGCGTTCACCGGACGCTCCCGCCGGACGGCAGCGACGCATGCTACCGTGCCGCGGTTCGCGTGTCGAGCGCTGCGGTATGCTAGGCCGCACCGATGGCCACCGTCTCCGCACAGACCGACACGGCCCGCATCCTCGACCGCGCGCTGGACATGTTGAGTGAAGCCGCCCCCACGCCAGGGGATCTCGTCGACCTCCCCTGCGGCACCGGGTACCTGTCGCTCCACGCGGCGCAGCGCGGCTGGCGGGTGACGCCGTGCGACCTCGCGCCCTCGCTGTGGCAGGGGGGGGCGGCCATGCACGTCCAGCAGGCGGACTTGAACGGCGCGCTGCCGCTGGGTGATGCTTCGGCGGATGCGATCGTCTGTTGCGAGGGCGTGGAACATATCGAGAATCCGTGGCTGGTGCTGCGTGAGTTCGCGCGCATCCTGCGGCCCGGAGGGCAGCTCGTCATCTCGCTGCCCAACACCATCGACCTGCGCCAGCGGTTTCGGATGTTCCGGCGCGGGTATTGGGGGCACTACTTCCCGCGCGTGTCGGAGCACATCAATCACATGGGGCCGTTCGTGCTCTGCCACGCCCTGCTTCGCACCGGATTTGCCATCGAGGACATTCGCAGCGCCAAGACCTACGGCGGCGCCGGCTACCGGCTCCTCACCCCGTTCTTCCGCTTTCGCCCGCACTGTGGGCTCCCGGCTGACGTCTGCCGCCTGCTCTCACGCCACGAAGTCCTGTGCGGCCGGACCGCCATCGTGCGGGCGGTTCGAGTCGACGCCTGACCGAGTGGGGCGTAGCGCGCCCGCGTGCCTAGACGTCCTTCACTTGGGAACCCGGCACGATATCGTCGCGGTTCCCCGCATCGAACCGCACCCAGCATTTCGTGCCCCCGTCGTAGTCCGGCGCCCGCAGCAGCAGCGTGGCGGGTTCCCCAAAGGCGGTGCAGCGCGTATTCGCGGGCGCATCCACGCCGCGCCAAATGCGCACGAACGGATTGGCATCCAACTCCTCACCCACCGTGGTGGGGTCCGTGTGCCCGGGCCGCACGATCGTGTCCTTCGGGAGGCGCAGGAGCACGTCCATGATCGAGTGCTTAATGTCCTCGTAGGTCGTGTGGCCGGGCGCGCGCGTCCCGCCGATGCTGCCATGGAACAGCGTGTCGCCGGTGAACAGTTGCTCTTCATTGACGTGAAACGCCAACTGGCCCAGCGTGTGGCCGGGAATGTGTTTCGCGCGGATGTGCAAATCCCCGCTGACGAGTTCATCGCCATCGTCGATGCGATGGTGCAATTCCTCGAACAGGGATTCTTCGCGGGCGTGACCGCACACCGGGCACCCGAATTTCTCATGGTACAGCGCGTTTTCCGCAACGTGATCATAATGGTGGTGCGTACAGAGGATGTGCGTCACCGTGAGCCGCAGGTCCTCGATATGCCGCAGGATCGGCGCGCTGGGCCCGCCCGTATCGATCAGCACCGCATGCCCGCCCGGTTTGTCGGCCACCAGGTACGTGTTCGACAGCCAGCCGGGATGCATGGTCTTCTCCACGATCATCGCATCAACCTCCGCCCGCACGCAGCGCGGCGCCCCAGTATACAAACTCCGCCGCGATCTTCCGGCGGACCGCCGAGCGCTGCATGGTAGAATCGCGCATGCTTGGCCGTGCCCCGTACCGCCGCGCGGTACGCGTTGGCCCATCGCCGCCGCATCCCCGCCGTGGTGGACCGTGCACGGGGATGCATGCCCCCTGACGCCACCTTGGCCCAGACCGACACGGTTCCCCGGGAGGTGGCTGCCCGCTGGACGGTGTTCGTCTTCGCGTCGATGGGCTACGACCGGATCCACGCGCGCAAACACGCACTCGTAGAAACCTGCGTGCGATTGGGCTTTGAAGCGGTCTACGTGGAGCCGCCGTCGTCCACGCATCCTCGACGTACCGGGACGGGAGCGCTCACGCTGAACGCCGGCGGGCTCACCTTCAAGGTCCCCACCACGCCCGCCCGCGTGGGACCGCACCACAGCGTGCTGACAGTACCGAAGAAGCTGCGGGTCGGCCCCGTGCGGATGAGCATGGGGCGCCGCACCAACGAACGCCTTCAAGCGGCGTGGCTCAAGCAGTTTTTCGCGACCTACCGGACCACGCATCCCGGCCGCCGACTCTTGGCCGTCGTGGCCAATGCACGCTGGGAAGCGCTGGTGCGGGACATTGCGTTCGACCTACTAGTGGTCGATAAGACCGACGTGCCGGAGACGTTAGCCGGCTGGCTGACCACGGCGGAGTATCTCGAGCGCGAGCGAGCGCTCCTCGCGCGCTGTGCGCTGGTCATGGCGGCGAGTCCGGCGCTCGAGACCGCCGCGAGCACGCAGCATCCACCGGTGCGGACCCTGTTCGTGTCCAATGGGGTTGACCTCGCGCACTTCGACGCGCACGCAAACGATCCGGTGCCCGAATTGGCGGACCTGCCGCGGCCCTTCGCGGGCTTTCTCGGCACCGTGGCACACTGGATCGACTTCCCGCTGCTCGGAGCGTGCGCGCGGGCCCATCCCGATTGGAGCTTCCCCCTTTTCGGGCCCGTGAACCGGGGGCTCGATCTGTCCCCCGTGGATGGGTTACCCAACGTGCGGTTTTTTGGGCACGTGCCTTATGCGCGCGTCCCGGCCATCATGAATCAGTTCGATATCGGCCTCATGCCGTTCTTGCCGTTGGGAGCGGTGAACCCCGTCACGATGTACGAGTTCCTGACGACCGGCCGCCCCCTGGTCATTACCCCGTCCGAGGATTACGCGCACCTGCGCGACTTGGTCTACATGTCGGAGGCGGGGTTCCTGGCGGACGTGGATCGGGCGATGGCGGACGATGATCCGGCCCTGCGCGATCGGCGGCGGGCCGCTGCGCGCCGGTACGGCTGGGATGGGCTGTTCGGGCGCGCGTTGGCCACGCTCCCCCTGGCGGATCCCGTCAAAACTTGATCCGGGTCGGCGGGCGCGCGCCGCTCC
The DNA here is from genome assembly GCA_965371225.1 of uncultured bacterium. Classification (GTDB taxonomy): domain Bacteria; phylum Abyssobacteria; class SURF-5; order CBDUXP01; family CBDUXP01; genus CBDUXP01. The sequence goes on from CBDUXP010000001.1 coordinate 139,302, forward strand.
GTTAATACCAGAGCGGTTTCACGCGGAGGCAAGCTGCGGAGCCAGAAACCGGTCAAGCCACAGGTGCAGATTGAGGACGCGCCAGAGATCCCGACGATACGGTCCGCCACGTTTGAACTGCCGCCACACCGCGGCCGTGTGCGCGTGATCCACATATCGCTCAAAGACCTCCGCCCCGGGATCGCTCATCAGGGCCGCAAAGCGATCATGCAGGTGCTCCCGAAACCACTGCGCCTCGGGTGGCTCGAAGCCGATTTTGTCCCGCCGCCACGTCACGACCGGCGGGAGGAGATCCGCAAAGGCTTGGCGCAGGATCCATTTGCTCCACCCGTCACGGAACAGCAGGTCCGCGGACACGTGATAGACGAACTCCACGAGCCGATGATCGAGAAACGGGACGCGCGACTCGACGCCAAAGGTCATAGAATTGCGATCCGCGTACCGTAACAGCCCCGGGAGCAGATCCCCGTGCAGATCGCGCCGCAGGTGCGTACGCAACAGATCGAACGGGCCGGCCGCCGCCGGCTCCAGGAGTGATGGCAGGTGCGCCTCAGCCCGCAACGCGGCATGCAGGTACGCGCCTGGCGGGCGCGCCCGGCCTTCGAGCTTGCCAGTACGCCGCATGCGACGGAGCACGCGTCGCAGCGGCATGCCCCGGCGGCGCGCATACTGCCAGGCCGCGCGGAACGCGACCGCCGCGCCGGCCGTGCGCCGCAGTTGCAAAAGATACGTCGGCGCGTAGGCATCGTATCCGCCGAGTACCTCGTCCGCGCCTTGCCCGTCCAGCGTGACCGTGACCCCGGCCTCCTTCGCGCGGCGGAAGACGCAGCGCTGCGCGAAGATGCTGGTGGACCCAAACGGTTCATCTTGATGCCACACGAGGTCGTCCAGGTCCGCCGCTAACGTGGCCGCCGACGGGTAGACCTCATGCGGCTCCGTGTCCGTCACGGCTGACACGGCGCGCATGAACGGACGTTCGTCCACCGCCGGGTCGGTGAAGCACGCGCTGAACGTTGCCTGCCGCGTCCCGGCATGCGCCGCGCTCAACTGGGCATGCACCGCCACCACCAGGGCGGACGAATCGAGGCCCCCGGAGAGACACGTGCCCACGGGCACGTCGCTGCGCAACCGGAGCCGCACGCTGTCCGTGAGCCGATCCCGAAACTCGCGCACGGCGGCGGCCTCGTCGCCTGTCGACCGGCCGCTCACCGCGGCTTGCAGGTCCCAGTAGCGGCACGGCGACGCGCCGATGCCCGGACGGCGCATCAGGTACTCCCCAGCCGGGAGCGACTGCACGTTCCGCACGAAGGTCTCGTCCGTCGCATTGCATTGCCCATGGCCGACGAAGCGGGCGACCACGCGGTCGTTCGCGCGCAGCGGAAAGTCGGGCAGGGCATGAAACGCTTTGATTTCCGACGCGAACGCGAAGGTCCCATCGGCCAGGTCCACATAGTGGAACGGTTTGATCCCGAACCGATCGCGGGCGCAAAACAGGATCCGGTCAGCCGCATGCCAAATGGCGAACGCGAACATCCCGTTGAAGCGCTCCACACAGGCCGATCCCCACTGGGCATACGCCGCCAGGATGACTTCCGTGTCCGTCTCGGAGCGGAAGTGGTGGCCTCGGGCGACCAGGTCCGCCCGCAGCTCGCGGTAGTTGTAGACCTCGCCGTTGTGGACAATCCACAGCGGCGTGTCCGCCAACCGCATGGGCTGGTGGCCGCGGGGCGACAGGTCCAGAATGCTCAGCCGCCGATGCCCGAGCACGATGCCGGGCGCGTCGTGGAGCCCTTCATCGTCCGGTCCCCGATGCGCCTGGAGGCGATTCATGGTGGCGACGATGCGCGCGGCGTCCGGCACCCGCGCCGGGTCCCCATCCGGCAACAGCATGCCCGCGATCCCGCACATGAGTTAGCCGACTCCTCGGCGATGCCGCGACTGAAACGCCACGAGCGCGGAAACGCGACGGCGCGATCAGCCCGTCGCGGCGTACGCGGCGAGGAACTCCGCGATCACCCGTTCTTGATCCTCGGGGGCCAACCCAGCGAATAGGGGGAGACTCAGGCTGAGGCGGTCGGCGAGCAGTGCGTGCGGGCACGCATCAGGGGCGAGGTGGTATTCCCGCGCGTAGGCGTTCAGGGTGTGTACCGCGTGTGTGGCTTGGCGCGTCCCGATGCCCGCGTCCGTCAAGTACTGGGCCATCCGGTTCCGCCGCGCGTTCAGGGCGGGCAGGTCCGCGAGCGTGGGCAGCCGGCCGTCCGGTGGCGCGAGCAGCACGGCGTAACTCTGATACCCGTGGGTCCGGTCTTCGCCAGTGGTCGGCGTCAACACCCACGCCTCCCCGGCGAACGCTTCGTTGTACCGCGCGGCTTGGGTCTGCCGGGCGCCGAAGAGCGCATCCGCCTTGTCCAACTGCGCCAGCCCCAGGGCCGCGTGCACGTCGGTCATCCGGTAATTGAACCCCAGGACGTCCACATCGTCCAGAAGGCTGGCGCCGAACCGCGCATCGGCGTCCGGCGCCCCGTTGACCGCAGCGCCGTGATTGCGCAGGCTGCGCAGGCGGGCCGCCACATCGGCATCCGCCGTGGTAACCATGCCCCCTTCGCCGGTGGTGATGGATTTCCGGGGGTGAAAGCTGAACGTCTCTAGCGGGGCGAGACTCCCGGTAGGCCGATCCCGATAGACCGCACCAAAGGCACACGCCGCGTCCGCGATCACCTGCCACCCGTGCTCCGCTGCCAGGGCGTGGACCGCGTCCATGTCGGCCGGCAACCCAAACTGATGCACCGGCAGGATGGCGCGCGTCTGCGGGGTCGCGCGGCGGCGCGCATCCTCCACATCCAGATTGAACGTGCGCAGGTCCACGTCGCACAACACGGGCACCGCGCCGCAGTAGCGGACCGCATTGGCCGTGGCGACCCACGTGAAAGACGGCACGAGCACGTGATCCCCCGGTCCGATCCCGGCGGCGAGCAGCGCGAGGTGGAGCGCCGTGGTCCCCGAAGAGGTGGCCACGGCATACGGGACGCCGCAGCGCTCCGCGAACCGCTGCTCGAACGCCGCCACCTGCGCGCCTTGCGCCACCCAGCCGGAGCGGAGCACGTCGAGCACGCGGCGCTCTTCCGCGTCGTCGAACGCAGGCCGGCAGATGGGAATGGGCTTCACGGGTGGGTCACGGCGCGGCAGGATCGGCTCCGCCAATTGTACGTGGGGGCGCAGGCTCAGTCTACGCCGAGCGTCCGCCGGGCTCGGCGTGCTACGCGTGCGTGGTGGGGATTGCAGCCGGTGCGCCCGGGGCCGCCGGTGCCCGACCGCCCGCTCGGATCGCCCCCGCAAGCGCGATCGCGAACCCGATGGTGACCCAGAGGAAGACGCACACGCCGTTGAAGAATTCGCTGCCCACCTTCGTGATGATGGCCGGCGCCGTCCCATTGAGCAGCACGCCGAATCCGGCCAGGCTCCAGGCGAGGCGCCGCGCGGTCCGCCCGGCTACCGCGCCCGTCAGGAGCGCCACGATGCTCAGGCAGACGGCCGGGTACAGCATGGCATAGTGCGCCTTCCGCACGTACGGCGACATCAGGAGCATCACCACCAACACGAAGGCCATTTCCAGATACGGGCCGGGCGCGTCTCGCGGGGACGTGGGCCCCCGACAGACCGCGAGCAGGGTGAGCAGCAGCCCCACGCTGATGACGGGCACCGCGCGCCGTACCGCGGCCGGGTCGAGCGCGAGCACATTGACGTAGAAGGGGCCTTTCTCCGGTTTACGGGCGTTACTCTCGGTCAGTAGCCGCAGCAGCGCGGACTGCACGGACTGCCCGTGCATGTAGTTGTACTGCTTGTGTTCCGGCGTGACGAGATCACCGGCGTAGCTGCGCCAGGTTTGATAGTGCCCGGACACCGCCCGCGGGCCGTACGCGAGCGCGGGCAGGATGGCGAACACGAGCACGGCCCCCGCCGCGGCGGCGATGGCGGCCGTCCATCGGCCGCGGTACAGGAAGTACACACCAAACAGGCCGGGGGTCACTTTGATGGCGGCGCCCAGGGCGATGGCCAACCCCGCCCACGCGGGACGGTCCTGCCGCAAGAGATAGATCGCCAACGCGCACCAGAATCCTACGAGGAGATTGCTCTGACTCAGGGTCGCATTGGTCTCGAGCAGTCGAAAGGCCACAAGTCCGGGCAGCACGTACCACCACCACGGATGCCCGCGTATCCGGCCGTGCAGCGTGCCAATCGCCAGGGCGGGAATGACCACCACCAGGAGCGCATTGATCGCGTTCCACACCACCGCAAAACCGGTGTGACCGAGCGCCGCGAGCGGCAGGAAGAGAATCGCGGTGGAGGGGGGATAGGTGATGTACCCCACCTCGGCGATCATCGCGTCGCGCGGATCGACCCCGTCGAGGATCGCCCGCGCTGCCACGTAGTAGTCATATCCGTCATTGCGGTCCAGAGTCCCGAGCACGCTCTTCACGTAGAGCGCCCCGAGGACCACTACGCAGGCGGCAATCACACCGCGCCGGACCAGGGGCGACGCGTGCGCGAAGCGGCCCCACCGGTGCGCGCGCTCGCGCCAGGGGTGAAACATGGAGGACGTGACCATCTTGGGTGCCCGGATAGGCGGATGCTACGATACCCTGCCGGGTCTGCGTTGCGGCCAATCGCCACCGCAAAGGCCGCGGGGTCGGCGACTCCCCTCTCGTGGTGAATTTTCAACCCCACACCATGGCGCTGCGCGAATTTGGCGGGCGGCGCTGGCAGACGCACCCCCAGCTCCCGGACAGTGTCGCCGCCCTGTGCGCGGAGGATCCGCACACCCTCGCTGCGCGCGGTGGCGCGCGCATCATCGGGGACAAGCGGCTGCGGCGCACGGTGTTGGTGCCCGTGGACGGGGGGCTGGTCCTGGTCAAGGAGATCCGGCCTCCCGCGGCTCTGCGGAGCCTCGTCTGGCGGGTCCGCGCCCACCCGGGCCAACGGGAATGGCGCTGGGCTTGCCGCTTCGCGGCGGCCGGCCTGTCCGTGCCGCGCCCCTGGGCGTTCTTCGACGGCGGCGTGCGGGGCTCCAGCTGGTTTCTGCAAGAGGGTGTTCCCGACGTGACGGACCTGCTGTCGTATTGCGGCGCGCGGTTCCACACACCAGGCGAGGGCGACGCGCTCTGGCGCGCCGTCGCCACACGCCTGGGCACGATGCTGGCCACGGTGCACAACGTCGGCGCCAACCACCCGGACCTGCACCCGGGCAACATCCTTTGCCGCGGCGACACGGTGGACACGCTGCGCATCTCGCTCGTGGATTACCATTCGATCCGCCACGGCGTTGGTCCCGCCGCGGGCTACCGAGCCGCCAATCTGGCCAGGCTCTACTGGCATATGGAAGGAGTCCTGGGGCCGGCGCGCCTTCGCGATGTGTTAGCGGTTTATCTGGCGCACGTTCGCCAACCGAACTGGCAATCGGCCGAGGAATTGGCTACGTGCCTGGCGGCGCGTGTTCCCCGCCTGCGGCTCAAGCGCGCCCGCAGTCGCGCGAAGAAAGCCTTCGCCAACTCCAGCGGGTTCCGCGTCGTGCGAGACGGCGGCCTGCGCATGTGGCACGCGGCTGAGACCACCCCGGAGGCGATTCGCGAGGTGCTGGCTCGCGTCAACTCGGGCGCGGTGGCGGCGCACAAGGCGCGGCCAGGCAGTGCGCTGTATCCCGTGTCGGACGCGCTCGGGGGCCAAGTGTGGGTCAAGTCGTACGCGCATGCGGGGCCATGGAAGCAAGTGGAAGCCTGGCTGGGTCGCACATACAGCCGGCGGGGCTGGTACGCGCTGGAACGGCTGCGCTGGCTCGCCATCGCCGCGCCAGTAGGGCTCGCGTGCGTGGAAGAGTGGCGCGGCCTGCGCTTGGTGCGGTCGCACCTGATCACACGCCACGTAGAACATGTGGCGGACCTGGACACGCTCCTGTTCACGGCGTCGCGCATTCACGGCGATCCCGACCGCCTGCGGCGCAAGCGCCGGCTCATCGGTGACCTGGCGCGGCTCGTCCGGGCGTTGCACGACACGGGCACCTATCACCGTGACCTCTCCGCAAAAAATATCCTCGTGGGCTGGTGGGGGCACGATCTCAAATTCTGGCTCGTCGATGCGGACAGCATTCGCTTCCCGTGGTTCGGCGTGCGCCGGCGCGCCCGGGCGCGCAACCTGGCGCAGCTCACGGGATTGCCCAGCACGATCACGTTCCGCGATCGACTCCGGTTCCTGCGCGCGTACTGCGGCAGTCCGGCCGGGATGCGCGCCGCGCTCCGCGACGCACCTCTCATCATGCGGTACGGCGGGAAGACCCAAGATCAGTGGCGCCTCCGCGAGGAGCAAGCTGCGGCGGGGGACGGGCCGGGCCCGCATCGAGGTGTCCCGTCCCTGCTCGTGAGGAAGGCGGCCGCCGTGGTACCCGCGTCCGCATCTCCTCCCGCCGATCCAGGGCGGCTGCCCGACGGGTAGGCAATCGCTTCATACCGCCGCGGCGACGGTCGGGAGGCACCCCGCCCCAGACGCAGGGATCCGGGACCCCGGGTACGGTGACGAGCGGTGGCCCATGCAGTGGGGGGGCGTCGGGCCGATAATGACCTGCGAGGTCTTCCGAAGGGGGGATATCCTCTTATGTAACTGCGGCGGAGCGCTCGGGCTCCGAAGAGTTCATCATACAGCACATTATTTGACGTATAGGTACTTCTGCTGCGGCGCCTGACTTGACGGTCAGGCCGGTACCTGTGTTTAGCTGTACTCACGCCGCGTCTGGGGGCGAGGCAGCGAAAGTGGAGGCAGGTTAGGCACACGCTGGGGGTTGGTCCGCGGGCATCATCGACAGGACCACCGGACAGGGGTTCATATGGGGGCGTACGTAGGGGAATCGCGCGTCAGGCGACACGGAGGCATCGACGCGCACATGGACAGCAGTTTTGCAACAGGTGAGGTGTGCCCATGTTTCTAAAAGAACACGGGCACCAGCTCATGCGGGCGGCACAGTGGGGCGATTTCGCCCTGATGTGTGCCGCGTTCGTGTGCGCCTCCGCAGCCACCCAGGGGGTGCCCACCGCTTCGGTCTCCAGCATCGTGCACGTTCTGTTGGCCAACGTCAGCTTGCTGGTCATCGGGGGGCTCGGCTTTCACGCGGCCGCCGTGCGCGAGCATCTGTACCGGTCCAGGCGCCTGGAGAGCCTCACCGGCGAGTTCATCCCCCTCGTCCGCGTCACCGCGTTCAGTTTCGTCCTCTTCACGTTGACGGCGTACGTGCTGCACCGGGAACTGCTAACCGCCGATTTCCTCGTGCTGTTTTACGTGGGCACAGTCGGTCTCATCGGCCTGCAGCGCCTGGCCATCCGCGCGGTGCTGCGCCAAGCGCGCCGCCGCGGCCGCAATTTCCGGCGCGTGCTGATCGTGGGCACGAACGACCAGGCCCGGCACCTGTGCCGCACGTTCCGGGAGCACCCCGAGTTCGGTATTCGGGTCCTGGGATTTGCCGACGACCGGCAGCCCCCCCCCGCGAACGGCACCATGGACGACGCCCCCATCGTCACCCCGCTGGAGAGCATCGGCAACTACGTGCAGGCCCACGTGGTGGATGAGGTATTCCTCACGCTGCCCGTCCGGTCGTACTTCGATGTGATCCAGCGCGTGATCCAGATCTGTGAGGAAGTAGGCATCACGTCCCACGTGAGCACCGACTTCTACCGGACCGCCATTGCGGACCAGGTCCCCGGCCACGTGGGCGCCCTCCCATTTGTCACCTACACCACCGAACCGCACGCGCCATCCCAGCTCGCCCTGAAACGCCTGATCGACATCGCGATCGCCGCCACCGCGTTGGTCTGCTTCTCCCCCGTCATGCTGGTCTGCGCCTTCGCCGTCAAACTCAGCTCTCCGGGGTCGACCCTGTTCGGCCAGCGGCGCGTGGGCTATCACAGCCGACCGTTCACCATGTGGAAATTCCGGACCATGTCGCAGGACGCGGATGCGCGCAAAGGCGAACTGACGGCCCTGAATGAAGCGGACGGGCCGGTCTTCAAGATCCGCAAGGACCCCCGCATCACGGCCGTCGGCCGGGTGCTGCGCCACTTCAGTCTCGACGAACTTCCGCAATTGTGGAACGTGGTGCGGGGGGACATGAGCCTGGTCGGGCCGCGCCCCCTGCCCGCCGCGGAAGCCCAGGCGTGCAACGGGGCCCAGCGGCGGCGCCTGAGCATGAAACCCGGGCTCACGTGCACCTGGCAGGTGTCCGGCCGCAACGCGGTCCCCTTCGAGACCTGGGTGGAAATGGATTTGGCCTATATCGACAACTGGTCGCTCACGCTGGACGCGCGCCTGATGCTGCGCACGATCCCCGCGGTGCTCACGGGACGGGGGGCGTTTTGACCCGGCCCGTCCCCGCGCTGCGGCCGGCGTGGCCAATTGTGGTCAGGCTACGGGACGTATATGCTAAGCACCCGAGCGTCGCGGACTTATGGAGACGGTCGCGCCGCTCGTGCCACCCTCTGGGAGAGCGTGGGGCTTTGCGTTCGGGCCGGCGGTTACGACCGCCCCCGCGGGCGTTACAAGCTCGGAGTACAGAACGGGTTCCAATGGTTGTACGGGAGGAACCGACCCCAGAGGCGTATGCACAGCCGCACCGATTATCGGGCCGCCGCAGCCGAAACGGCTGCTAGCCCCCCCACCGCCACCCCCGCCGCCGCGGTTTCGGCCGGCCACGCGCCTGCCGTCCGCCGGGCGCTCGCCGTCCTGCTCGCCGGTGCGGCGTGCCTCAGCTGCGCCACCGGTTCGCGCGAGGTCGCGGACACATCCGCGGCAGCGGCGCCCGCCCTGGTGGCGGAGGCCCCTGCGCCGGCCGTGCACGAGCCGCTGCGGCTGGTACCGGGCGACGGCATCCAGGTCCGATTTTTCTACTACCCCGAGTTGAACGCGTCGGTGATCGTGCGCGAGGACGGGCGCGTGTCCCTGGATCTGGTGGACGACGTGCAAGTGGAGGGCCTCACCCCGACGGAGCTGGACGCCGTGTTATCGCGTCGCTACGCGCCGCACTTGCGGTACCCCACCCTCACGGTGGTGGTGACGGAAGGACCGCGGCACGTGTACGTGGGCGGCGAGGTGCGCCAACCGGGTGCGCTGACCCTGAACCGGCGCATGACCGTCGTCCAGGCCATCTACGCCGCGGGGAGCCTGAGCGACAAGGGGGATGCGCACCGCATCGTGCTGCTGCGCGAAGCCGGGCCGGGCTTGCGCACCTACCAGGTGATCGACCTGGACCTGGTCCTGCAGGCGAAGGCCGAGGACTTGGCTCTGAAACCGTTTGACGTGGTGTTCGTGCCGAGAACGTCTATCGCGAATCTGAACCTGTGGGTCGAGCAATATATCGACAAGCTGCTGCCGTTCGGCCGGTCCGTCAGCTACAACTACACGGAGGTGTTGCGCTGATGTCCCGGGCGCCGGCATTCCTCCAGTCGCCCGACCCGGGTCTCGTGGCAGACCTGGTGCGCTTTGCCGCCATGGCGTGGCCGCGCGTGCATGCCCAGGATGTCCGCAGCATCGCCCTGCTGAGCAGCGTCTCGGGCGAAGGCACGACCACGATTGCGTGTCTGCTCGGCCAAGTCCTGGCCGCCCACCAGGGACTCCGCGTGCTGCTGCTGGATGGCAACACGCGGCATCCCACCCTCGCCGGGGTGGCCGACGTGGATGACAGCCGCGGCTGGCGCGAGGCGGCGACCGACGTCCAGACCGTATGCGCGCCCACCCGCTGGCCGAACGTGGTCGTCAGTCCGCTGGGACCGGCGCCGCCGGCCGGCGCGCCCACCGACCCGGCAGCGCTCCAAGGGTTGCTGGACCGGTGCGTGGACAAGTTCGATGTGACCCTGCTCGACTGCGCGCCCCTGGAGTTCATGGGCGACGCGTTGCAGATCGCGCGCCTCGCGGATGCCGCCATCCTGGTGGTGGAAGCCGAACGGTTGAACCGGGCGGCCCTCGCTCACAGTTGTGCCACGCTCGAGAGTCTCGACCTGCATTTCCTGGGCGTCCTCTTGAACCGCCACCGGCATCCCGTGCCGGGGTTTCTGTACCGCCGTGCGTAACGCGGCCGCGCACGGGTGGGGCAACCGGTAATGGCGCAGATCCTCGCGGGATACGACGTCTCCGCCCGGGACCCCAGCCTGAGCTTGCGTGACCTGCTCACGGTCGCGTTCCGCCGGAAGCGCATCGCGATCGCCGCAGTCGTACTGACCACCGCGTTCACCGGGGGAGGGTCGTATCTCAAGGACCCCACCTATCGCGCGAAGGCACAGGTGTACGTGCAGCGCGAACGGCCGGCCACCGTGGACCTGGACGACGACCGGCGCGGCCGGCCCGTGCTCAGTCGCACCGACGTGATTAACTCCGAGGTCAACCTGATTCTCTCGCGCGGCGTAATCGAGCGCGCCGTGGACAACCTGCAACTCTGGACGCGGACGACCGAGCCGAGCCTGTTCCAGACCATCTGCCAGCCGTTCAAGGATCTCCTGGTGGGCATCGGCATGTGGACGCGGGTGGAGCCGCGCGAAGGCAAGATCCTGCGGCTCCAGCAGCAGTTGCGCGTGCGGGGCGAACCGGACGCCGACATCATTTCGGTGTCCCACGCGAGTAGCAACCCCAAGCTGAGCGCCGACATCGTCAACGCCGTGGTGGATGCGTACCTGCGCAAACGGCAGGACGGGTACGTCACGAGCGAGCGGCACCAGTTCTTCCTCGCACAGCTCGACCGAGCCGAGACGGAGTTGGACACGCTTGCGGAGGACCGCTCCGCCATCAAAACCGAGTGGAACATCGTCGAGATCGATCAGGAGAAGCGGCTCATTCTGGATGCGCTCACCCTGACGGAAAACCGGTTGCAGGAATCCCTGGGTGACGCGCGCGAGGCGGAGTTCACGCTGGTGCAGCTCAAGACCGAAATTGGTGCGCTGCCCGAGCGGGTGCTGGAAGCGACGGAGACCGAACGCAGCGAGCTGCACGACGAACTCACGACCATGGCCGCGCGGTTGGAAGCCCAGCAGGCGGAACAGCTCGTGAAGTGGCCGCCGGCCGATCCCCGCGTGCTCGAAGTCACCCGCGCGCTCGAGGCCATCCAGGCCCGCCTCGCCGACGTCCCGCCCGTCACCCCCAGCGTGGAACGCCACACGCTGAACACGCTGCGCATGCGCCTGCTGGAACGCGAGAAGATGGTGGCGGCCAGTCTGGCCGGCCTCCGCGGCAAACTCGGCGAGTTCAAACAGCAGCGGGACCGCCAACTGGAGCGGCTGCTCATGCTCGACGCGCGGGCGGAGGATCTCGAGAAGTTGGATGAGCGCATCGGCACGAGCCGCGCCCGGCGTGACCTGTTCCTGGCGCGCGCCGAAGAGGCCCGGGTCCAGACCGAGAGTGGCCCGAACTTCGCCAACGTCTGGGTGATCAATCGCGCCAGCGTGCCCCAGCGGCCGACCCAGATGCGGCTCATCGTCCTGGCGATCGGCTTGGGCCTGGGCCTCGCGTTGGCGGGCATCCTGGTCGCTATCGCGGAATACTTCGATCACACGATTCACAACCGCGACGACGTGCACCGCCATCTGGGGGTCCCGGTCGTGGCCGCCGTGCCGTACCGCCGCGGGTAGAATGGGCTAGGGGGGACGATGGTCGAGCTGGTCGAGACGTGGGACGGGATCGTCGCGCTCGCGCCGGAGTGGCAAGCGCTGGATGCGCGCGCCGGCCACCCGCTGCTTTGCCAGAGTGCGGACTGGGTCCTGCCCTGGTTCAAGGCGTTTGCCGCCCCGGGCCGCGCGCGCGTCGCCGTGCTTCGCGAGCGCGGGCGCCTGCGCGCGCTCGCGCCGTTCACCGTCACCACGACCATGCTGGGTCCCCTCCCGGTGCGGGCCTTGGCGCTCGTGCGCAACGCGCACAGCACGCGCAGCGGCATCCTGTGCGCGCAAGACGATCCCATGGCCGCGGCGGTCCTGGTCGCGGGCCTGCTCGACCGGCACCCGGCCTGGTCCCTCATCGAACTGCGCGACCTGAGCGCGGATTCGCCCACCGTTCCGGTCCTCCGACGCGCGCTACGCGAGCGCGGGGCAGCGACGGAGTGGTTGACGCCTGCACTGCGCACGCCCATCGTGCCGCGCGCGGGAACCTGGGAGGCGTACCTGGACAGCCGCTCGCACAACTTCCGCCGCAGTCTCAATCGGGGCTGGGCGAAGCTGGAGCGGCGGGGCCGGGGCGACGTGGTCTGCTGTCGGACGCCGGACGAGGTGCGCGCCGGCGTGCGCGCCCTCGCCACTATCGAGGCGGCAAGTTGGAAGGGCGCGGCGGGGACCGCGCTCGGCACGGACGAACGGGCGCGCGCGTTCTACACGGATGTGGCCACGCGCTTCGCCGCGCGCGGGGCAGCCGACCTCAGCGTGCTACGCATCGACGGCGCCCCCATCGCCGCATGCCTCGCGCTCCGCCACGGCCGCGTGATGTACGGCCTCAAAGTGAGCTACGACCCGGCATACGCGGAGGGGTCGCCGGGCCTGGCCTTGGCCCTCGCCATGCTCGAGCGCCAGTGGTCCGGGGACATCGACCGGTTCGACCTCATGCAGACGTCCACGTTTCCCACGGACCGGTTGACGGACCGCTACGACGAGCGCGTGCTGCTGCGCGTGTTTATGGGGCGGGGGTACGGCCGCGTGCTGGGGGCCGTGAAGCGCGGGTACGGGCGGCTGCGCGGAACCGCCGCGACCGTGGGGGCCGAGTGAGGGGGCCCGTGCAGGCCGTGGCCGCGGATGTGCGGACGGAGTGCATTCACGATGCCGCCCGCCTGGCAGAGATCCGGCGCGAGTGGCTGGCGCTGCTGGAGCGCTTGGCCTCCGACAACCCGTTCGTGCGGCCCGAGTGGGTCCTGTCATGGTGGGATACGTTCGGCCCGGAACACCGGATGGCTACCGTGGCGGTCTGGGAGGACGACACGCTGATCGGCCTCGCCCTGCTCATGACCGCGCCGGCCAGGCACGCCCGCTTGCCAGCCACGGTGTTGCAGTTCATCGGCACGCCGTTAGCGGACCGCATGGACCTGCTGATCGAACCGGGCCGCGCGGCGGAGGTAGCCGCGTGCATCCTGGACGCCGTACAGACGGCGCGGGTGAAGTGGGACGTGCTCAGCCTCCGGGAAGTGCCCGGCAACAGCCCCACCCTGCCCGCGGTGCGCGCGCACGCGGACGCGCGCGGGTGGAACCGGGACGAACGACCGTGCGCGTGTGCGCCCGTGCTCCCGCTTGCACGGCCGTACGCGGCCCTGCACGCCGGACTCAGCCGGAATTTGAAACGCCAACTCACGAAGGCGCACACGCGCCTCCGCCAGCGCGGCGCCCCCGCCTTCACCCGGCGCCTCCTCCTGCCCGAGGACGTGGGACCCGCGCTGGACACGATCGTTCCCATCGAGCAGGCCAGTTGGAAGGGCGGCGCCGGCGTGGGGATTTTCAAGAACGCCACACAGTGCGCCTTCTACCGCGCTGCGCTGCACGCGATGGCCGCCGCGGGGCTGGTGGACCTGGCGCTCCTCGCCGTGGATGGCACGGTGGTGAGTTACCAACTCAGTTTCCGCGTGCGCGGCCGGTGTTTGCTCTACAACAAAGCCTTCCTCCCCGCCTGGGCGAACGCATCACCGGGCATCCTCCTGTTGGACGAACTCGTGCGCGATTCGGTGGACCGGCGGGATGTGCACGTGTTGGACGCGTCCCGAAGCATGCGCGTGAAACCGGATTCGCTCGCCGGTTGGGCGAGCGAAGCGTACACGCACTTCGAACTCACGCTCTATCCGCCGCGGTGGTATCCCCGCGGTCTGCACCTGCTCCACGCATCCCTGGCGCCCCGGTGGCGCGCATGGCGCGCGGGCGTCCCCCACGCGGAGGTCCCGGCATGAGCCCGCGCCCCGTGTGGGCCTTGCGGCGACTGCTCGATGCGGCGCCGGCAATTCCCGCACTCATCTTCCACAGCGTGGGGCGCGACAATGGGCACCCGCTGTGGCGACACCTCACCCTGCCCGTCGACGTGTTTGAGGCGCAGTTGGCGTGGTTGCAGCGCAAAGGGTTCCGGTCCGTGTCGCTGCACGACCTGCGCGCGCACCTGAAGGGGCAGATCGTGCTGCCCGATCGCTCGATCGTGCTGACGTTCGACGACGGATTTCTCGATTCGTGGGTGTACGCGAGCCCCCTGCTGGAGCGCTACGGTTTCCAGGCGACGGTGTTCCTCTGTCCCGCGTTCGTGCAGGCGGGCACCGGCACCCGGCCCCGCGCCGGCCGCGGCCCGCACGGCAGCACGGACCCGGCGGAGTGGTGGGGCTACCTCCGCTGGGATGAAGTGCGCGCTATGCAGGCCTCGGGCACGTTCGATCTCCAAGCCCACGGCTCAACGCATCGGCGGCATTTCACGGGACCGCGCATCGTCGATTACCTGCGCCCAGGCACGCCGCACTTTTGGCATCGGTGGAACACCGCGCCCGAGCGGCAGCCCTACTCGCTGTCCGACCCGCTCGTGACCGACGCCGAGTACGGCGAACCGATCTACGAGCACGGGCAAGCGCTGCTCGGGCCGCGCTATCAGCCCGACCCCGCCGTGGCAGAGATGGCGAAGGCGCTGGTCCAAGCCGAGGGCGGGGCCGCGTTCTTCGCGCGACCGGATTGGCGGACGACGTTGGATGAGGCGGTCGAGGGGATGCGCCGGGCGCGCGGCGAACGGGGAAGCCGCGAGTCGTGCGCCGCGTACCGGGACCGCGTGCGCCGCGAGTTGATCGATTGCCGGACCCTGTTGCGCCGGGAACTCGGCAAGCCCGTGGACTTCTTGTGCTGGCCGGCGAACCAGGATTCTCACGAAGCGCACGCGTTGGCCTTGGACGCGGGTTTCGTCGCCACCACGTGCCTCCACCGCGCGAACGTGGCGGGGGCCGACCCCACGCGGATCGGCCGCACGTACTTCGGGCAGGATGAACAGTTGTGCCGCGTGGGGCGCCCGTGGCTTGCGGGGCTGCGCTTCCAGGGCACCGTGCAGTTGGCGAGCGGCCACCGGGCTGGGTACCCGAAGCTCTTCCTGGCGAACCGGCTTCTGGCATGGTACGACCGGCCGGCGCAACAGCCCGTCGACCGGGACGGCGCCCATGCCTGAACTCGCCGCGCAGTGGAACGCGCCCGCGGACCGGAGACTGCCCGATCCGCTCGTCTATGCCGCCATCACAGCGCTCGCTGTCGCGGTCGCCGCGGGCACCCTGCTGGAGTTGTGGGTCCAGACCCTCCTCGTGCTGGTGGGAATCAGCTTCCTGCTCGCCGTCCTCATACGACCTCTGGTCGGCCTGCTGGCTTGGCTCGTGACGGCACCCGTTCTGAACTACTACGTGCACGTGCGCCTTCCCGTCGGGGTGCCGGACATTACGTTCCAGCGGTTGGTGATCGGCCTGCTGCTGCTGGTGGTGCTGGCGCCGGTGATCCTCGGCCGCAAACCGTTTCCCCGCATCGGCGCTACGGAGAAGGCGATGCTGGTGTTTTCCGTGCTGGGGTTCATCTCGTGTTTCTTCGGCGCCCCCCCCGTGCACAGAAATGTGGAGCTGTTTCTGCGCGCGTATTGCATGCCGTTTCTTATCTTCTTCACCACGACCCACCTGGTGCGAAGCGATCGGGACCTCCGACTCGCCCTCTGGCTGATCGTCCCCCAAGCCGTGTACCTGGCCCTCCTCGGCATCTACCAGCGGTTCACGGGCACGCTGCTCCTCGTGCCTGCCTCGGCCGAGTTGCAGTCCACATACCTCTTACTCGTGGGCCGCGCGACGGGCCCGTTCGCGAACTCGGTCGAGTTCGGGATCGTTGTGGCCATCGGCTTGGTGGTCATGATCGTGCTGCTCGCGCACCGGCGGCATGACGCGCACGCCGTGCTGTTGTGGGCCGTCATCCCCATTGCCGCCCTGGGCATCTTCTACAGTTATACGCGCGCCGTGTGGCTCGGGCTCGCCCTCGCCCTCGCCGGGCTGTACTTCTGGGTGCCCCGGATGCGGCGCATGCTGGGGGTCGGGACACTCCTTGGCGGGCTCGGGGCGCTCGTCAGCGTGCCCCTGTTCCTGGCCGACCCCCTGTTTCTTAGCCGCCTGTCCGCGACCAACCCGATCACGGGCCGCCTCCTCATGTATCCCACGGTCGTCCGCATGGCCATGGCTAAACCGCTCTTCGGGTACGGGTTTGCCCCCACGACGTTCTCGCAGGCGCGCGGCGAATTTTTCGACACCTTTGCGGGGATCGGGATCAGCACGGCCCGGGCGTTGAATCCTCCGCACAATGAAATGTTGCACGTGCTCGTGCTCACGGGTTTTGTGGGGCTGGCCGCGTACGTGGCCGTTTATGTGGGCGTCTGGCGAGACGGCCGGCGCCTGGCCGCGCTGACGGAGCCGTCGGATGCCTTCGGGCGTGGCTTCCTGGGCATCTACCGGGCCGTCTTCGTCATCGTCGCCGTCAATATGCTGTTCATCGACCTGGTGTTCCTCACGTACCTGACCGGGTTCGTGTTCTTCTTCTTCGGGCTCATGCAGGCGCGGCTGCGAATGCGGCAAGCGGCCCAGCTCGCACCGGGCGCGCGCGGGGACGCGGGGGCCGCGGACGGGTAGGCGCCGATGCCCGCGACGGTACACGCGCCGCCGGCCACTGCCGTGGCCGATCCCCCGGTGGTCATGCACCTGCTCCCGACGCTGGCGACCGGCGGTGCGGAAATGATGGTGTTGCGCGTGCAAGAGCGCGTCCGGCGGCGCGGCCGGTACGCCCCCCTCATCTGCACCCTGCGCGATGGCGGCACATTGCTCGACGCGTTCCGCGCCCAGGGCTTGCCGGTGCTGGTCCTCGGCCTGCCTCGCCGCAGTCTGTTCAGCTTCCCGGCGTTCCTCTATGACGTGACCCGCCTGTGTCTGGCCATCCGGCGGGCCATGCGCGCGCACGGCGTCCGCCTCCTGCAGTCGCATCTGCCTGATGCGGATTTGCTCGCGCTCGCAGTGGGCCGCCTGACGGGCGTCCCGACCGTGCTGACGCACCAGAGCAGTCAGCTCATCCCGGTGCGGCGCCGGCCCGGCCTGCGTTTGAGTCTGCGGCGTTGGCTGGTCCGCCGGCTGTACCGGCATGCGGATGCCCTGATCGCCGTCTCGCCGACCGTCACGGAGATGCTGACGACGCAGGCGCGGGTACCCGAGGCCAACATCAGCCTGATCTTCAACGCGGTGGACGCGCCGGGGAAGGCGTCGGCTGCGGCGCGCGCCGCCGCACGGAAGGTATTCGGCGTCGCGGAAGGCGAGTACGTCATCCTGTGCACCGCGCGCCTGGTGGCAAACAAGGGGCAGGCGTATCTCGTCGACGCCTTGCCGCACCTGCCGGCGGACGTCGGGCCCGTGCATGTGATCTTCATCGGCGAGGGTGACGACCGGGAAGCGCTCGAGACACGGGCTCGGGCGATACCCGCACCGCACCGGGTCACGTTCCTCGGGCTGCGGGCGGACGCGGTGGATCTCTTGGCCGGCGCAGACCTGTTCTGCCTGCCCAGCCTGCGCGAAGGTCAATCCCTCGCGCTTCTGGAGGCGCTGGCGCGCCAGGTACCGGTGGTGGCGACACGGGCACCTGGCATTCGGGACACCCTTGCGGACGGCCGGCACGCGCTGCTGGTCCCCCCCGAGGATGCCCCGGCCCTGGCCGACGGCATTGCCCAACTTGCACGCGACCCCGCGCAGGCCGCACGGCTAGCGGTGGCCGGCTACGCCTTCGTGGCAGAGCGGTACTCCTTGGACAGCGCGGCGGAGCGAACGGAAGCGCTGTACGCCCGCTTGCTGAACGGACGGGCTCGGCGATGACCGCGCGGCCCACCATCGCGTTTGTCACCACGTCGTTGATCGTCGGCGGACAGGAGCGGTCTCTGGTGGACTTGGCCGTCGGCTTGAACGGCGACCGCTTCCGCACGCTCGCCATCACGACGAAGATGCCGGGTCCCTTGGCCGCCGACCTCCGGCGCGCCGGCATCCCGGTATACAGCGACCTGTTGCGCTCGCGCTACGACGTCCGCATCCTCCCGCGCCTGGTCCGCATCCTGAAACGCGAACGGGTGGATGTGGTGTACACCATCGGCAGTGGGGACAAGATGTTCTGGGGGCGGCTCGCCGCCCGACTCGCCGGGGTTCCGATCGCGATCGCGTCCATACGCAAAACCCGGAGCGCGGATGGAACGCACAGCATCGAGTGGTTAAACCGGCTGCTCACCCCGCTTACGGATTGCATCATCGCCGTCGGCGCCGCCCAAGCGGCGTACCTGCGAGAGTGTGAGGGGATCCCGCCCAGGCTCCTGCGCGTCATCCACAACGGGGTGCCGGTGGCGCGCTTCCCGCGGGAACCGGACGCGGCTACGGCACTGGCCGCGCGGCAGGCGCTCGGGCTGCCCGCAGACGCGCCGGTCATCGGCATCGTTGCGGCCCTGCGGCCGGAAAAGGCGCACGAAGTGTTCCTGGAAGCCGCCCGCCACACCCGCACGCAACACCCGACGACGCACTTTCTGGTAATCGGGGACGGGCCGCGCCGGGCAGAGCTGGAAACCCTGGCGGAAGCGCAGGGGCTGGCCGACTGTGTGCACTTTCTCGGGACGCGGGCCGATGTGGCGCACGTGCTCCCCGCGCTGGACGTGATTTGCCTCAGCTCGCACCCGCTGGTGGAAACGTTCCCCGTGTCCATCCTCGAGGGCATGGCCGCGGCGCGGCCGGCGGTGGTGACGGATGTGGGCAGCCTGCGCGAGATGGTCCGGCATGACGAGACGGGGCTCGTAGTCCCTGCGGACAATCCGGCCGCCTTGGCCGAGGCCTGGGGGTGGATGATTGCGCATCCGGCCGAGCGCCGCGCGATGGGCCGGGCGGGCCGGCAGCGGTTCCTGGAACGCTTTACACTCGCCATCACCCTGCGCACACACGAGGACCTGTTCGATGAGCTGCTGGCGCGCGGACCGCGACTCGCGCGCGTGCCGGCCGGGGAGACGGTCTCGTGATCCCCGTCGGCCACTTCATCCGGACGTGGTTGCGGCCGACGGAGACCTTCGTGTGGCAGCCGCTCGCGCACCACGTGCGGTATCGCCCCGTCGTGCTGGCGCGAGACTGGCTGCCGAGTGCGCCCGCGTGCGCCGCGGAGGTGCACATCGCGAGTCGGGCGCTGCGTGGGCCGGCGCGGACCTGGGCCGACCTGCGCTATCGCGCGCACCGGGGCCTGGTCGGCGCGGAACGCCGCTACTACACGCGCACCCTGCGGGCGGCCGGGTGTGCGCTCGTGCACGCGCAATTCGCCACGGACGCGCGGTACGTGTTGCCGGCGGTGCGCGATGCGGGCTTGCCCTTCGTGGTCAGCGTGCACGGGTATGACTATTCGCGCTTCCCGCAGAGTTACGGCGGCCTGGGACAGCGCTACCTCCGGCCGCTCTTCGAGAGTGGGGCGCGGTTCATCGCCGTGGCCGGCGCGGTGCGGGACGCGCTGGTGGATCTCGGCTGCCCGGCGGAACGCATTACGGTGTTGAGCTTCGGGATCGACACCGAGCAATTCAGCCCGGGACCATCCTCCCCGGCGTCCGACGGCTGCACGTTCCTCATGGTGTCCGGTTTCACCCAAAAGAAGGGCGTGCCGACGGCCATTCGCGCGTTCGACCGCGTGCGCCGCGAGGTGCCTGGCGCGCGGTTGGTCCTCGCGGGCACGGGGCCGGAGCGGGCGACCGCCGAGGCGTTGGTGCGCGACCGCGGCCTGCAGGAGCACGTGACGTTTCCGGGGTTTGTACCGCAAGCGGACCTGCCGGCGCTGTACCGCCGCTGCCAGGTGTTCGTGCAACCGAGCGAAACCACCGCGGCCGGCGACAAGGAAGGCATCCCCACCGTGATGATGGAAGCGTACGGCTGCGGCCTGCCGGTTATCGCCACGACGCACGCGGGGATACCCGAACTCGTTACCGACGGGGACAATGGGTACCTGGTGCCGGAACGTAATGTCGAGGCCCTCGCGGCGCGCATGCAGCAGCTCGCCGAGCGGGCGGACCTGCGGCACGCGTTTGGCGAAGCGGGGCGGCATCGCATCCTGGCGGACTACAACGTGCGAACGCAGACCGCCCGCCTGGAAGCCCTCTACGACCTGTGCATGGGAGAGAGTGGGGCCGCGGTCGGGGCCGCGGGATGAACGTGCGCGACACGGGCGTCCGCGCAGACCCGGCGGGGGAAGACGATGCCTGAACCCGAAGCGCCGCTCGGTGCCGCCGGGCGCATCGGCGCAAACATCCGGCGCATGCTGACGAACAGCGCCGGCGTGCTCGCGTTGCACTTCGTCGCGACGATCCTCCTCTCCCGGTGGCTGCTACCGGAAGGCAAGGGGATCTATGCGCTCGTCATCCTGATCCCCATGACGCTCGCGCGCGTGGCGAGTTTGGGCATGCCTCAGGCGCTCACCCACTACGTGGGCAAGGATGAATCGCGCGTCCCGGCGCTGCTGGCCGGTGCGACGCTCGTGGCAGCCGTCGCGGGCGGCGCGTGCATCGTGGCGTTTGCCGTCGTGGAGCGGTCCTACCCCTTGGCGATTTTCGCGCACGCGCCGACGCCTGCGAAGATCGCGGCCGTCGGCATCGTCCCCCTCCTGCTGTGGGTGCAGTTCGCCTCCGGGCTGCTGTTGGGCCTCGACCGCCAAGCGGCGTACCGCGGCGTGCGCTTGACGGAAGCGGTCGCGCTGCTGGTGGGCGTGGCGGCGCTCGTCGTGGGCCGCGGCTACCTGGTGTACGGCGCGCTGGGCGCCTGGCTGGCCTCGCAGGTCGCAGCCGCAGCCGTGTGTCTCGCCACGCTCGCGCGCTACCGCTTGTTGCGGTTCCGCTGGGACGGCGCCCTCCTGCTCCGGTGCCTACGGTACGGCGGCGCCGCGTGGATCGGGGGGATGGCCAGTTACCTGCTCCTCCGCGCGGACCTCTACCTGGTCAATGCATACCTGGGATCGGAGGCGGTGGGCCATTATTCCGTCGCGGTCGCGCTGTTCACGATTCTGTTCACCCTGCCCCTCTCCGGCGCGCTCGCTGTGTTGCCACAGGTCACGCGCACGGATGCGGCGGAGGCGCGGCGCATCACGGCCCTCACTTCGCGCGTGATCACGTTGGCTTGCGTCGTGGTCGCAAGTGTCAGCCTCCTGGTGGCACCGGCGGGGGTGGTCTTGCTCTTCGGAGAAGCATTCGCACCGGCCATCGCACCGCTGCTGCTGTTGCTACCCGTGTTCCTGCTATTCGGCGCGGGCGCCATCGTGCACGCCGCGATGCAGGGTATGGGCGACCTCCGCCCCTACGCGTACGCGAACCTGGCCGGGATGGTGCTGAACATTACGCTGAATCTGTTCTGGATTCCGCGATGGGGTCTGCCGGGCGCGGCCGCGGCGTCGACCATCGCGTACCTGCTCATGGCGGCCCTCCAGGTGGCCGCGTACGCGCGCAGGTCGGGAACACCGGTGCGGGACTTACTGATCGTGAAGCGGGACGATTGGTCACTCGTGGCCGACTTCGTGCGGTTTCGCCGGCCCCCCCAGCTCGGGACCGCCGCGCCCGCTGCCACACCCACCGCCCACCCGTGAGCGCCTTCGCCGCCATTTTCGAGTGTGCCCAGGGCCACGGCACTCTCGCCGAGGATTTGCGCCGCGTGCATGAGGTCGGTGCGCGACGCCCGCACCAGGCGGCTGGGTCCCGCAGCGATGCCAGCGCCGGCCTGACCGCACATCTGGTCGCCACGGCGGCGGGCGAGCCCCCGGCCGCGGTGCCACAGGACGCGCGCGGGCGCATGGCGGCGTGTGCCGGTACCTTCTACAACCTGGGCGATCTCGCCCCGGCCCTCGACCTCACGGCGGCGCAGGCCGACCGGCTGTCCACCGCCGAACTGCTGCTCCGTGCGTACGAGCGCTGGGGGGATCGCTTCGTCGAGCACGTGGTCGGCGAATTTTCGTTCGCCCTGTGGGATCCGTTGGAACGGCGCCTGCTCGCCGGGCGCGATCCGCTCGGTGTGCACTCTCTCTTTTATTTTTGGGACGGGGAAACGCTGGTGGCGGCCAATAGCATTGCGCAAGTCCTGGCGCATCCGCGCGTGGCGCGAGACCCGGATTGGGCGCAGGTCGGCGTGTTCCTGCTGGGGGAGATGGGCCAGCGGGCGATGGGCGAGGCGACGTGCTTCGCGCAGGTGCGCCGCCTGCTCCCAGGCCACGTGCTCCGCGCGCGCGGCGGGCGGCTGGAAACCGAGCGCTACTGGCGCGTGGACCCCACGTCCACGATCCGGTTCGAGGCGGATGACGCGTACGGCGCCGCCTTTCGCGAGGTGCTGGGCACGGCCGTCGCGGACCGGATGCGCAATGTGACGGCGCTGGGGGCGAACTTGAGCGGCGGGCTCGACTCCGCCTCCCTGGTGGTGCTAGCGGACCGGATGCGGCAGGCGCACGCCCCCCCGCTGCCGACGTTCTCGGCCGTGTTCCCTGAAGTGGAAGCGTACGACGAACGGGACGCCATCGGGAGCGTGCTGGAACGCACGAATACGACCCACCGGTACTTGTCCAATGGGGCGGACGATCTCTTCGGTTCGATCGATGCGTTTTTCGATGCTCACGACGAGCCTACCATCGGCTTTTCGGCCCTGGTCTTCTGGCTATTGAAAACCGGCCCCGCCGAAGCGGGCGCCCGTGTGGTCTTGAACGGCGTAGGCGCGGACGAGAGTCTGATGGGTTCGCTGTACTACTTCGCGGACCTGCTCCGCGCCGGCCAGTTCGGGCCGCTCCACGCGGAACTGGCTGCCTATCAGAAACACGATGCGTTCCACCTCCGCGACAGCGGAACCCGGTTGCTGTTCCGCTTCGGGCTGCGTCCGCTGGCCCCGGCGTGGCTGCGCAGGGCGCAGCGCCGCTTCGCCCCCGTGGCGCAACCGGAGTGGATGCCCGCCGACTTCGTCAACGGCAGCGGCGTGTTGGACCGGATCCGCGCGCGGCCCCCCCGCCTGTTCCGGTCCGAATTCCATCAACGGATGCACGACGGACTCTTCTCCGACTACACGCCCCATCTCCTCAGCTACGAAGAGGCGGGAGCGGCCGCGCGCGGATTCGCGTACCGCTTCCCGTTTCTCGACTCGCGGGTGGTGCAGTTCCTGTTCGCCCTCCCGCGCGATCAGTTGCTGCGGGGGGGCGTCCCCAAGGTCGTCCTGCGGTCGGCGGTGCAGGGGCTGGTGCCCGAAGCGATTCGCACCAAGATCGTCAAGTCGGGCATCCCGCTGCTGATCGATACGTGGCAAACCACTACTTATCGCGACCGGATCGAGGAGTGCCTCACGGATCGAGTGCTCGACGACTGTCCGGTCGTCGCGGCCGGTGCGCTCCCCCGCCTGTTCCGGGCCTACGTGGACGGCCGGCGGGAGTTGCGGGGCCTGGTCTGGCGTGCGTTTCACCTGACGCACTGGCTGCAGCGCCATACGGCCGCTGGCGCGCCGGCCACCGAGGCCGGAGCCCACTGAGACCATGCCCAGTCCCTCCCTGCGCCTGCGCCGCCTGACGCATCCCGACGCGCTGTTCGCGCTCGAAGCGCAGTTGGACGCACTCGCGGCTCAACAGCCGCGCCCCACGCCGTTCTGCACAGTGCCGTACCTCCATGCGCTGGCCTGCGCGGCGGCGGAGGCGTTTGACTACCGGACTGTGTGGCGCGGCGATGAATTAGTGGGGTTGCTGCCGCTCGTGTGCGCGCCGCGCGTCCGCTTCGGGATTCCCGTGCCCCGGCTGGGGTTCGCCCCCGGGCGCCCCGCGCTGCCGGGCGACTGGCTGCTCGACCCAAGCCTGCACGGGGCCCTGCCGGAGCTTCTCACCGCGCTCAGAGAGTCGGACGTATGGGCCGATGCGTACTTCACCAAGCTCGCGGCGGATTCGGTGTTAGTCGCCGCGGCGCAGCAAGCCGGGCTGCCCTGCGTGGAGGTCGGCGGGGAGTACAGCACCACGCTTACTCCGCGGTGGGAAGACGTGTGCGCCCGCTTCTCGAGCAACCGGCGCCGTCAAATACGACGTCTCCTTCGTCTGGAGAAGTTCGGACCGGGCGTGGGAGCAGACATCGCCGTCCTGCCGGAACCGGCGGGTGACGCTGCCACCCTGGTCCAGGACATGCGCGCCATCCTGGACCGTAGCTGGAAGTCGGCTGCGCCCGCGTTCGCGGCGCAGTGTGAGCTGTTCCTGCGCATGACGCCGGGCATGATGGAACGCGAGCGCGTCGTATGTTTCCTGCTCCGGTTGGACGAACGTCCGGCGGCGTTTCTCCTGCTGTATCGCGCGGGCGGGCACCTGTACGCGGTCCTCAACGGCCACGATCCCCAGGCGGCGGCGGGGTCGCCGGGTGCGACGCTCATCGCCGCGGCGCTACGCTGGGGATGCGCGCACGGGTTTCGCGCGCTGCATTTCGGTAACGACACGCCGTACTTGCGCCACTGGAGCAGCGTGCGCGCACCGGTCTACGCCGTGCGGTTGTACAACGCGACGTTGCGCGGCCGGCTCCTCCGTGCCTTCAGCGGCAGGCCCGCCGGCAGCGACCTGTCACGGCAGCCGGCGCACTCGGCAAGCCTTGCGTGTCTGCCCGGGCGGCCGGCACCGTCTGGACCTGACCGCCGCATGCCCCTCACCGCGTGGGTGCGCCGGGCGTTCCTCGTCGTCTACGAGCAGGGCTATCGCCGCTTTGATTCGCTACTGGTGCCGCTGGAGAATCGGCTACTGGGGTGGTACGCGCGCCGGGCGCCGGCCGCCTTCGCGCGGCGGATCCAGACCGCCATCGACCGGGGCCTGCGATACGTGGATGCGCAGCCGCACCTGGAAATCTCGACGTTGGTAGCCCTGCTCCGCTTCGCCGGGGTGGCTCGCGAGCCACGGTTGCGAAGCCTCGAACCGAAACTCGAGGCGTACCGCCGCGCGTGGCGCGATCCCCACTTGCGCCTGTTCGACCGGGACTACGATCCGGAGCGCGACGGGGCCGGGCGCCCGCACGAGTTCGAAACGGCATCCCCGATGGAGCTGTGCATGATCGCCTGTCTGTATGCGGACCGCCGCGGCCTCGGAGACGCGGCCCTTCAGGAGTTGCGCGCACTGGATGATGGCGGCGGCTACGGCACGACGCACGTGCTGTTCGGGTGTGCGCTACTGCGGGAGGTCGGCGCGTGTTCGGAGGATGCCCGCGCCGCGTTGGAGGCGAGCACCGTCGAGCCGCTGTTGCGCGCGGCGCGCACCGCCCGTCTCGACGATCTCTACTGTGAGCGCCTCGCGTTCCTGCAATGGTGCGGCTACCACGACCGGATCGAACCGGCGTGGATGCTCCGCGTCGCGCTCGGCCAATTACGGGACGGCGGGTGGTACTGGCGACGGGTCGCGGTCCGCCCACGGTCGGGCCAGCACCCCACGTGCCTGGCCCTGTCCGCCCTCATCCATTTTCGGGAGCACTGCCTGCGGCGAAGCGAGAACGGGTAGGGGCGAAGGAAGGATTCGCGGGCGCGCCCGTCGCGCGCCCCAGCAAGCGTTACGGGCCGACAGTCGCGGTGCCGCCGGGGGTCACGTGCACCACCACACGATCGCCGTCACGGGTGAACGCCGTGGGCGCTCCGTTGACCAGGACCGTGGCCGCCGCCGGCGCGTACAGGCTCACGAGCGCGTCGGACGCCGCGTCCACGTGCGCCGTGGTGTCTTGCAGCCGCACCTGGACGGTGACGGAAGCATCCTGGCTGCGGACGATCACCTGTCCAGTGGCCCAGTCTCGCAGCTCAGTGCCATCGCCGAGGAAATAATCCTGCACCTCGCCGGTGGGGTTCGTGTGGACGACCCCGACGCGGCCCGTGAGGCCGAAGGACGTGGCCGCCGGGGCTCCCTCCGCCAGCCCGACAGCGTACGTGCCAGCGGCGTCGGTCATGGTCACGTGCATCCCGTCGGGACCATCGACGTTGATGTCGCTGACCGGCACGCCTTCGGTACTGGAGGCGCGGACAGTCGCGAGCGTCACAAACCGATTGGTGCGTCGAGCGCGTCGCGCGTTGAGGCGCGCGAAGTAGAACGGCGGGGCCCCGGGGGCGGCGGTATCGGAGCCGTATTTCACCTTCAGGCTCCGCGGCGCCAGCAGCCCCAAGCGGAGGCTCGCGCCCCCGGCCGCTTCCGTCTCGACCGTTCCTCCGCGTCCACTGAACCGCTCGCCATACCGGCGCCACACGAGATGGACGGGCAGGCGCGAATCCAGGTCCACCTGGTCTACCAGGAGCACGAAGCTGGGTTTCAGAAACAGGACGCGCCGCGTATACCGCTGCACGCCAAGGGTGGCGGGGTAGGTGGGGCCGGCTTCCGCCACGGCAAAGTCGTACAGCGGCACGCCGAGATGGCGGAGAATCTGTCCGCGCGCGTCGGCGGCCACGGCCGCCTGGAGATCGAACGCGTCAGAGCCTTCCCCTACCTGTCCCGTAGTGTCGACCAAGATGGTGTTGTGCTTGTGAGTGAGTTTAGGAAGGGGATAGCCCGGCCCGCCCAAGAGCTGGGCCCCATGGGCGAACAGGGTGACCGCGTTCTGGTTCGGATGGTCGTGCGTGGCGTGGAGGTGGCCGGCCCCTGGGCGTTGCGTGAGTACGTCTTCGTACCGCGAGCGCCCCTCCGGCGTGCTGGACTTCAGCGTCAGGACGGCGGCGTCCGCGCTCCAGCCGGTGCGCATGACGAGAAAATCCAGATCGGGGAATAGCCGGCTCGTCGGCAGATCGGTCGGCGCCTTGGGTTCGACGGTGGGGTCGTACCAGAAGAACTCGAAGGGTGCCCAGCGCCGGCGTTCGTAATACATGGGGCCGCGGCCAACGGTTATCTGGCGCGCCAGCCACTCGCCGTAGCCGGTGCGGTAGCGGGCGTCCAAGGCGCGCAGGATGTGTTGCGGCCCGTCGTAGTCGGCGAGGGCGCCGTCGGCGAAGGACGTGACGGTAAACGCATCGGGCTGCTGCGCGTAGAGGCGGAAGTACAGGGTCTCGCGCAGCCACGGGTTGGCTCCGACCAGATCCATCCCATCCGCCTGCTCGATGGCCGAGGTGTGCGCGAGCAGATAGCTGAGCATGTAGCTCCAATAGGCCACCCCTTCGTGATACGAGCCGTCCCCGATGCGGCTGAGGGCGGTGAGCACGCTCTCGGCATTGGCGCGCGCCTGCGCCGCCCATTCGTCCGCCTCCACCACTTCCCCGCGGAGGGCGTAGCCGGCCATGCCCAGACCGGCGTTGTTGATCGTCGTATGGTTTTGGGTCCACGTGTCCCGCCACCAAATCGCGGCATACCCGGCCGCGAACGAGTGCATCATCGCCGCCTGATTCGCGAGCTTGCGCCGGACGACGGCTCGGTCCTCGGGCGAGAGCACGTCGTGGAGCCAGTCGTAGGTCAGGCCGACGCCGAAGAGCAAGTGCGCGGCGGGCAGGTCGCGATCAGGAATGTTGCCGGCCCCCCAGTGCGGATAGGCGCATACCGCTAACAGCCACCGCCGCGCGGCGGCGATATCCGCCGGGTCGTCCGTGATCATGGCGCGGAATGCCAGCTCCACGAGGTTGTTGCCGTAGGTGCGCCAGGGATCGATGCCTCCCGCAGCCACCAGGGTGGCATAGGCGAGCGGTTGGCCGTCGGCGAACTGCGCGACGGACAGGCGATTCACCTCGAGGATGGCCGCCTGTTCCGCGTTTACGGCACCGCCCCCCCCGCCCGCCGCCCCGGCGGTGAAGAACAGGTGCGGGTGCGTCGCGCCCGCGTCGCTGGGAGTTCCCACGTCCCACTCGCCCGTTTCGAAGTGGCGCACGAGGGCAAAGCAATAGCGATGCAGCGTGCGGTAGACCGCCTCCAGGTCCCCTGCCGCCGTCTCGACGCGGCCGCGCGCATCGAACACGATGGCATAGATGCTCATGTCGTGCCCGGCGGCGCCCAAGGTGTCCAGCAAGTCCCGGGCAGCGGCCAGCCGCGCGTCCACGTTCGACGCGTCCGTGGGAACCGTCTCCAGGTCGAGGCGGAGCGCGGCGACCTCGTCCGCCGTGATTGCGAGCGCGGGGGAGGCGAAGGCGGCGCACCAGAGGACGAGCGGCGCGACACCGTGGGAGAGCAGGCGCAGGATCCGCCTGCGGAGGGATGAGGCGGCGCAGCCGAAGGACTGTGGTGTCAGTGGGGCCATGCGTGGCCTAGCGCTGGGCAGGCGACCAGCCCTGCCGGAGGTGACTTTATGCCAAACATTTTCAGAGCGCACGTAAAAGGGCAGGCCTCAATATAATGCTAAAAATGCTAATCAAAGTCAACTTTCCCCTCGGCGTCACCGAGGAATGAAACATTCATAACGTGTTTATTTATAAATACTTCCATGTATATTTGACCGTAGAGCCCGTCTCCTATGTGCCAATTCAAGTACTGCCGGCCATCGTCTCGATCCTCTGTTTCTGGCAAGTCGCGCGAGAGTCGCCGGGAGGCCGGTGCCGGCTCAGGCGTCTCCTTCGCGCGTTGGCGGCATGCCCGCCCACGCGCGGACGATGCGATCCAGGAAGAGGGCCGCCACCGCGATGAGCAGATAGTCGTGGGGCAGGCGAAACCGGATTCGCGTAAAGAAGATCGCGTAGCACGCGGCGTTCGCCAGGTAGAGGGCCAGACACAGGACTTCGAAACGCGACAGGGGCACGCGCGCGAGAACGCCCAGCCGAACGAGGACCAGTCCGAGGAGCGGGCCGTAGGTTGCCAGCATGAGCATGTCGGCGATGCGGGTGTTTTCGGTTTGCGTCGCCAGGTTGTTGCGATAGTGGAAGTGGTTCAGGAACTTGAGCGCGTACCGCTTGAGCGATTCCACCTTGTGAGCGCGCATGTAGGCGAACGCCTGCGCGCGATAGTAGCGGTCCCGTTCCACCTCGCCGAGTTGGTCTCCGACGTCGCGGTAGCGGCGAATGTCGACCTGCGTACCATCGTTCGGCCCGGTGTGCTCCGAGTTGCCGAGGAGCAGATTGATGCCGCCGTTCGTCGAGACGGGGACGAATGCGTGGAAGACCACGTAATTCCGGCCCGACCACACGGCCACGACGCATGCCGCGATCAGCGCGGTGAGCGGGAAGCTTCGCAGCCATGCCTTCATGCGGTACAGCGCGAACCACAGCGGGACGATCACTAGCACCGTCGCGAACGTGGGCACGGTCAGGATCAGACCGCCGAGGAGCAGGCCGGCGGCCGCGCAGGCGCGCTGCGGCGCCCACGGGCCCGTCAGGAGGTACAGGATGAGCAGAAAGACCAGCGCGGCGACGGTCTGTGGGTAGAGGGTCCCCGCGGTATAGAACAACCCCGGATACCCCACCACTCCCACCGCTGCGAAAATCGCGGCCACCGGGGAACCGTGTCGGAGCACGGTCAAATAGAGCAGCACCAGCGTGGCGCCAAGCGCCGCGTAATTGAGCGCGCGCAGGTGGATGGGCCGCGCCCCCCACGCCACGAACGCGGACAGGAACATGGGATAGCCGGGCGGCCGGTATGCGGTGGGGTGGGTGCCCTGCACGCTGAATGCGTGCTCGTCCGCCAAATGCGTAGCGAGGGCCATGTATTCGCGTTCGTCGGGAAAGCGCAGCCGGTCGCCGACCGCGCGGGAGTAGAGCAGGCCGGCAAGCACGAGGACAGTCACCAACACGCACACCATGCTCGCATGTCGCCGCTCGACGAATGCCAGGACCCCATGCACTCGCGCGGCGCGCCCGCGACCGTGCGCCTCGATCGGGGCGGGCACCGTCACGTGGCGAACAACTGGTCGTAGGCCCGGAGCAGCTTGGGGGCCTCGTACCGCCAGGCCAGTTCCTCGTCCACCCGCCGGCGCCCACAGGCCCCCAGGGCAGCGGCCCGCTGCGGGTCGTCCAGCAACTCCACCACCCGATCCATCAGATCCGCCGGATCGTTGGGACGGGCGTAGAGCGCCGCCTCGCCCGCCGCCGCCCGGCCCTCCGGCAGGTCGAACTGCACCTGCGCGCGCCCCAGCGCCATGTACTCCAGCACTTTATTCATGGTGCACCGGTCGTTGTACGCGTTGGACGGATCGGGGGTCACGCACACGTCCGCCGACCCGAGCGCGCTGCGCAGCCGCGCGCCGTCGCTCACGAAACCCGTGAAGGTGCAATAGTCCTCGATCGCGAACTCCCGGGCGCGCGCGCGCAGGGCGGGCAATTCCGGCCCGTCCCCGAGCAGCACGAACTGCACGTCGCGCCGGTGCAGGTCGTGCACCAGGTACCGCACCCCCTCCAAGAGCAGGTCAACCCCGTCCTGGTTCCCCATGACGCCCACGTAGCCGACCAGGTGGGGGCGGCCCTGCCGCCAGGCGGGATCCGGCTCGACGGGGGCGTGCCACGCCGCGCCCGGTCCACTGCGGACCACGTGCACGCGCTCGGGCGGGAGTTTTCCGCGTCGCAGAACCACGTCGCGTATGGAGGCATTGGTGGCGATCACCGCATCGGCGGTCGCATAGTTCAACCGTTCCGCAAGGCGCACGAACGCGTGGACGATTCCGCGGCGGCCGAACTTGGCTTCGTACATCTCCGGACAGGGGTCGTGTTGGTCGAACAGATACCGCTTGCCGAACAGCTTGAAGAACCCGCCGATGAGAAACAGGTTGTCCGGCGGGTTGCAGGCGTGGATAACGTCGAAGCCGCGCGTCAAGAACACGCGCCACGCGAGCAGGATTTCCCAGCAGAGGGCCGCGCCATACTCGGCGAAGAAGCCGAGCACGCCGCGGGCTTCCAGGGGCAGCGGATGCCGATAGATGTGGATGCCGTCGAGGACCTCGCGCCGCGCCTCACAGCCCTTGCCCGCGGGACAGATGACGCTGACCTGGTACCCGGCCTCGCGCAGGGTGGTGGCTTCCTGCCAGACCCGCCGGTCCACGGGGACGGGCAGGTTCTCCACGATGATGAGTACGCGGCGCGTTTCCGCAGTGGGCATAGGTGCGAGGACGCCGGCCGCAGTGGCGCCGGGGTCGGCTCAGGCCCCCGCCTGCTCGGCCATCTTGCGGTAGTCGACCGTTAGCCAGTGTTTCGGCGTGAGGCTGACCAACACGCTCCCGGCGCGCTCGTCCTTCGTCATCTCCAGGTACATGGCCCCCATTTGCTCGCCCAGATAGCGAATCGCCATCTCGCTGGCGACGGGGCCCGTGTCGGCGTCCGAATCGATGCGCACCGGCCCTTCGACGGTCAAGTACTGGTACGGCGGTGACTCGGTTTGGACGCACAGACTCATGCGCCCCGCCTGCCGGAACAGCGTCGCCTTCTTCGACGTGCCGCCGGTCACCATCTGCACGTCGCCGCCGGAGGCGTAAGCGTACCAGACGGGGACCGTGAGCGGCCCGCGCCCCGGCTCCTCGACACTGATGATGGCGCAGTGGGTCTCCGCCAGAAAGGCTTCGCGTTCGGCCTTGCTCATCGCCATGGACATCGCAATCTCCTCGACACGGCTGGGCTGCCGCGGGGGTCAGCGTACCAAGCGGTCCCGAGCCGGACAACCGGGGGGCGCCGGCCGGGGGCCCGTGCGATATGCTACGCGCCTCGCCGCGCCCCGGCCCGGGCGCACACACGAAGGCAGTAGCCCCATGCGCATCGCGATCGGCCACATTGAAGAAACATCCCTGGAGACCTACCTCGCCCGCATCCGGCAGGCGGAAGCCGACGGCTTCCCCACGGTCACCATCGCGAATATCTTCGACTTCGACGCGCTGATGCTCTGCGCGCTCGCGGGGCGCGAAACGACCACCGTGGAACTGATGACCGCGGTGGTGCCGACGTTCCCCCGGCATCCCCACGCCGTGGCCCAACAGGCGCTGACCGCGCAGGCCGCCACGAACGGCCGTCTCGCGCTTGGCGTGGGGATCAGCCATCAGGTCGTCATCGAAGCCATGCTCGGGCTGTCGTACGACAAGCCGGTGCGGCACCTGCGCGAGTACCTGGAAGTGCTCAACGGGCTGCTGGAGAACCACTCGTGCGAAGTGGACGGGGAGATGTACCGCGTGCACGCGCAGATTGGGTTGCCGGACGTGCCGGCGCCGCCCGTGCTCATCGGCGCGCTGCGTCCGCAGATGATCAAGCTCGCCGGCCGCATGACCGACGGCACGATTACGTGGATGGCCGGACCCACCTACCTGGAGCGGGACATCGTGGGCCCCATGAACGCCGCGGCGGCTGAGGCGGGCCGGTCGACCCCCCGTACGGTGGCCGGGGTGCCCATCTGCGTCACGTCCGACCGCGACACGGCGCGGGAGGAGATCAACGGGCGCTTCGCCATCTACGGCAATCTGCCCGTCTACCGCGCCGTGCTCGACGCCGAGGGGGCAGACGGCCCCGCGGATATTGCAATCGTCGGTGACGAGGCGGAAGTGGAAGCCGGGCTGCGGCGGTTGAAGGATGCGGGCGTCACCGATTTCGGCGCCTCGATTGTCGGCACGGGGAGTGATCCCAAAGCCGCGCACCAGCGGACGTACGAGTTTCTCGCCAGCCTCGCCCCGGAGTTGTAGGCGCGGCCGCGGCGTGCGCCGTCGCAGACGTGTATTATAGATAGAGAGACGGCACTCGGCGCCGAGCGGTGGTGACGTGCAGTAGAGGCGACGCATCGCGTGACCGGCGGCGGCACGCTGGCCGGGCCGAAGGCGACATCACCAGCGCATGACGGACGACGAACGGCGGGAACTCGCCGAGCTGCGCGCGACGCTGGACGCACTCCGTACCCAAGTGCAGGCGGCGGAAGCGCGCCTCCGAGCCCTGGAAGGGCCCGGCCCGGCAGCAGCAGCGCCCACACCGTCCCCGCCCCTCGCCGCGGCTGCGCCCCTGCCAACGCGTCCCGCGCGCCGCCCGCGCGCCCGGCCCATCGGTCTCGGCGCTCCCCGCCCCCCCCGCGAGCCGAGTCCCGCCGAGCGGTACGTTCGCGCGTTCCTGGCCGAGGTGAATCCGCTCAGCCTGTTCGGGGCGCTCATGCTGCTGGTGGGCGCGGCCATCCTCTTCAAGTACGCCATCGACAACAACTGGATTGGGCCCACCGGCCGGGTAGCCATGGGCATCCTCGCGGGGATGGGGTTCCTCGCCGCCGGGGAGTACTTCCAGCATCAGGCGGAAACGCGTTGGTCCGGCTGGCGCCGGTTTGCGCCGGTCCTGGTGGGCGCGGGCCAAGGCATCCTCTTCATCGCGGTGTATTTCGGCCAGCAGCAGTACGAGATCATTCCCGCGCCGCTCGCGTTCGGGCTCTACCTGGTCTTCACGGCCACCGTCGTCGCGCAATCCCTGCGGTACAACGCCGTGGCGCTGGCCATGTGGGGGCTGGTGGGCGGATACCTGACGCCGGCGCTCGCCAGCACGGGCTCGGGCAACTACGTCTTCCTCTCCACGTACCTGCTCGTGTTGAACACGGGCGTGTTCGCGGTCGCGTACCACCGCACCTGGCAGCCGCTGAAGTGGATGGCGTTTCTCCTGACCGTGCCATACATGTTCCTGTGGGTGGCCAACTACCTGGCCGATCCGCACGGGACGCGCTGGCTCGAATTCCACTGGCTGCTGCCGTACCTCTGGGTGTTCTTCGTGTACTTCGCCGCCATCCCCACCTGGCGGAGCGTCCTGCGGCGCGAACCCATCGACCGCTTCGGCCAGGTCCTCACCATCCTGAACGGCGTGGTGCACTTCGCGTTCGCCGTGGCGCTCCTGTACGAGGATCACCGCATCTGGCTCGGCGTGGTCGCGGTGGTGGTGTCCGCGCTCTACGTGGTCATTTCGTCGCGCGTGGTGCGTCAGCCGGAGCTGGACCAGCGGGCGCTCGTCGTGTTCGCGGGCACGGCCGGTGCGTTTCTCATGCTGGCCACCCCGTTCCTGGCGCGCGGGTCGGCGATCACGCTCGTCTGGTGCGCGGAAACGGTCTTCCTCGCCTGGGTCTGCACGCAGCCGCGGTACGGGTTCCTGCGTTACCACGTGCTGGTCATGCTCGCGATCATCCTCATCCGATTGATAGCCCGGGACCAGCTGCTGAGCCCCGCGTGGTCCGGCGTGGACAAATCCTACATTCCGCTCTTCCACCTGCGCAGCTATCCCCCGCTCGCGGCGGCAGCCACGTTCGCCCTGGTGGCACGATTGCTCGCACGGGTGCCCAACCTGCGGCTCCCGCTCGGCTGGGTGCTGGCACCGGGGCTCATCGTTCTGGTGGCCGCGATGGATGGCGAGGCGTATCGCGTCGCGCGATACGTGCTGGTCCCGGGTACGCACCTGTACCTACGCGAGCTGGTCCAGGCCGGGCTGTTGGTGGGTGTGCTCGCGGCCATGTGGTTCGCGGCGATGCGCATACTCGGCGCGAGCCGGATTCCGTGGATCGCGCTGTTCGGGTTCACCGCCCTGCTGACCTTCTGGGTGCTCGATGACCTGCTCTGGCCGGTACCCTACCGGCGGATGGTCCGGGTGCTGGACCCGGACATGGGGCTCTGGTGGTTGCACGGCGGAGTGCTGTTCATGCTCCCGTTGGTAGTGCTCTTCGCGCGCCTGGTAGCGCACGTGCCGGACGGGCTCGGCAAGCTCTCGCGGGACCAAGTGCGTGCGCTGTGTTTCGCGGCGGCTGTGGTCGTCACCATGCTGCTGATGCGTCGGGAAATTTTCGCCATCACCCATGCGCCCCCCCTCGCGGATCTGTTCCCCGATGCCGCGCGCCGATCCTGGTACCGGATGCTGCTCTCGTTGAGCTACGCCGCGCTCGCGTTCGGGATCTACCTGAGTGCGATCCGCACGGACCTGCGCCTGCGCCTGTACGCGGCGTATAGTCTGTACGTCTTCATCGCGCTGAAAGTCATGGTGCTTGACATCGAATCCCGGAACCAGCTCTACCGCGGATTCTCCGTGGTCGCCATGGGGCTCGTCCTGATCCTCAGCCATTACTTCGCCCAACGCCAGCGGATGCGCCATGCGCAATAGCCTCGCCCTCGCCCTGTGCGTCCTCTCCTTCGCCGGTGCCGCCTGGGGCAAGACCACGGTCGCGCGGCGGGCGCCCAGCGATTTCCACCGCCTGGCCGAGGTGGACGCGCCGGCCCTGACGCCGGGGGAAGCGTATGCCGTCTCCCTGTCGTACGACGCAATCGCGATGCTCCGATTCAAGGGCGAGCTGCGGCTGTTCGACAGCCGCGGGGTGGAAATTCCGTCGGTCATCCACACGCGGAAAGAGCGGCGCACCGTCAGCCGTTCACTCACGATCTACGACTCCGCGTGGGAACCGGGGCTCATTCAGACGCTGGCCGTGGATCGGGGCGCCGCCGCCCGCGAGGCGATCAATGAATTCACGCTGACGATCACCGATCGCCAGTACAACGCCCGCGTGCAGGTGCACGGGCGCGACGGGGACGAGGAGTGGCGCATCGTGCGGGACAACCTGCACCTGATCCGGCACGCCATTCCCGCGGAAAACATTCGGTACACGCACAACACCCTGCGGGTGCCCCTGTCGCGCTTTCGCTACTTCCGATTCCTCATTGCCGCGTCGGGCCGCACCGGACCGCTGACCGTCACCGGCGTTGCGGTGCAGCAGATCATGCCGGACCCGGACGCGTTCCTGCGACGCGAGGTGTTCCCCGTACGGTGGACCAACCCGAAGGACCCGGACGAGCGGCGGGAGTATTGGCTGTTCGACCTGGGGGCGACGTACCTGGGCATGACGGAACTGCACCTCCAGTTCGGGGACGGTGACTTCGCCCGGCCGGCGCGCCTCCAGGCGTGGGATCCCAAACGCAAGCGTCCGGGCCGCCACCTGGCACGGGCCATGCTCTACCGCTACGGGGACGACAGCCAGACGGCGCTCAAGGGCTTCGCGGCGGACGCGCAGCGCCTGGTGCTCGTGATCGACCACGGCGACAACGCGCCGCTGCCGCTCACCGGGGCCACGGCGGCGCGCCCGAAGCTGGAGGTGCGGTTCCTGGCGGAGGGCGGTATCACGCCGCCCCTGCGCCTGTACGTGAAGCCAGACGAGGCCCGTACGCCGAACTACGACCTGGCGAAGCGGCTCGCGAAGCGCAAGGACGTGCAGTACACCGCGTTGGCCCACGGCATCGTGATCGAGAACGCCGGGTACGCCGAACCGATCCCGCCCCTCAGCGAGCGCGTGCCGTACCTGCTGTACGCCTTTGTCGTGCCGGTCGTGCTCCTCATGGGCTGGTACATCGCCCGGGTGGTGAAGGCGGGGGTGCCGGCGGATCCGCCGCCCGCGGGCTAGCCGGGCTGCGCCGGCCCACCCGGATATACTGGTGCCGCGAGGCCGGTCGGCCCGCAAGGAGTGGGGGCATGAGCACGAACGGCACGCCAATCATCGACGCGGACGGCCACTTCATGGAAGTCCACGAAACGTGGACGACGCACCTGGGTCGCGCCTTCTGGGACCGGCGCATCGACGTGGTGGAGGATGCGGATGGGGTGACCTGGTCGTGTATCGGCGACCGCAAGCTGCGAACGCTCGGCCGGATGGATCCCGGCACGATCAAGGAAGAAGGCAAACAGGCGGCCGAAGCGCGGAAGCGCGGCCTGAGCACGCAGGGGCGGGCCCACGACCAAGGGGGCGGGCGCACCTACATGGAGTCGCTCCAACCCGGCGCGTATCAGCCCGCACCGCGGGTCGCGATGCTCGACGAGATGGGCATCGACAAGCAGATTATCTTCCCCACCATCGGGCTCAGCGTGTACAAGGCCCTGTGGGACGACCTGCCCGCACTGTATGCGAACTTCAGCGCGTACAACCGGTGGGTCGCAGAGTTCAATAGTCACGCGCCCGACCGCCTGTTCGGCGTCGGACAGTTCAGCTTGGAGGATCCGGCCTGGGCCGCGGCGGAAGTCGGGCGCTGCGCCGCCGAAGGGATCAAGGCGATCATGATCCCCGCCGCGTCCACCACGCGCGACGTCCCCATCTTCCACGAGAGCCACGACCAGGTTTGGCGGGCGTTCGTCGAGCACAACGTGGCGGCGGTGTTTCACATCGCGACGCACAAGCGCCCGCTCCCCATGGAGTGGTACGACGGGGATGACGCGCCGAGCAACAAGGCTATGGACCTGGTGTTCCAGTACCTGCCGGCGGCGACGACGTTGACGGCGCTCATTGCCCACGGCAAGCTGGAGCAATTCCCCGAGCTGCGCATTGGCGTCATGGAGCTGACCGGGCGGTGGGTGCCCGAGTGGTTGCGGCTCATGGACATCAACCTGAAGTACCACGCGATCATCGGCGGCGGGGGCCTGCCGAAACGCTCCATGAAGCCGAGCGAGTACTTCCACCGGCAGGTGTGGGTCAGCCCGTTCGCGTGGGAGAGGATCGGCGATTGCGTGGAGAAGGCGGGGCCGGACACGTTCATGTTCTGCAGCGACTGGCCCCACCCCGAAGGCAGCAAGAATCCGGTGCCCGACTTCCTGAAAGCCATCAGCCAGGTGGACGATCCCGCCCGCACGGCGATCATGGGGGGCAACGCCGCTGCGCTGCTGGGGATCAACTGAGCGATGACGGAGCAGACGCAGGCGGACCGGGAACTCGTTCCCGTCCGCGAGGGGCTTGAATTCGATTTCGCCGCGCTCCGGGGGTGGTTCGACGGCAACGTGCCGGATTTCCCGGGCGGCGAGTTGGAAGTCCTGCAGTTCGGCGGCGGGCAATCTAATCCCACGTTCAGCATTCGCGCGGGGGGCGAGGAAGTGGTGCTGCGCAAGCAGCCGCCGGGCGACCTGCTGCCGACGGCGCACGACATGGCCCGTGAGTTCCGCGTCATGTCGGCCATGCACAAAGCCGAGGTGCCAGTCGCACGGCCCATCGCCATGTGCACGGACCGCGCGGTCATCGGCACGCAGTTTTATGTCATGGAGCGCAAGCACGGGTTCGTCGTGCGCGAGGCGATCACGCCGGAGATCGAGAGCGAGGAGATGCGGCGAAAAATCAGCTTCGGGCTGATCGATGCCGCGGCGAAGGTGCACGGCGTGGACTACGAGGCCCATGGGCTCGCGGACTTTGGCAAGCCCCACGGCTATGTGGCGCGGCAGGTGAAACGCTGGTGGTCGCAGTACGAACAGTCACAGACGCGGGAGATCGCGGTGGTCCCGCAACTGCGCGACTGGCTGATGGGGCGGCTGCCACCGGACAGCGAATCGCGGGTAGTGCACGGGGATTTTCGCGTCGAGAATGTGATGTATGCCGATGACGGCACGGGCCGCGTGACCGCGATCATGGATTGGGAGATCAGCACCCTCGGGGATCCGCTCTGCGACCTCGGGTATTCCATGGCGTACTGGCTACAGGGCGAGCGGGAGTCGTTGCAGAGCATGCTCATCCCCAACGTCACGCTCGAGCCGGGCTTCCCCACGAAGACCGAAATGATCGCGTACTACGAAGAGATCACCGGCCGCACCATGACGAACTTGGAGTACTACGAAGCGTTCAGCTTCTTTCGCCTGGCGTGCATCGCCCAGGGCATCATGAAACGCTACCTCATCGGCCAGGCCAAGCACCCGCGCGCGAAACTCATCGGTGAAGCAACGGAGATGATTGCGCAGGCGGGATGGACCATCGCGGAGAAGTCCGGCCTCTGAACGCCGCACCCGCCGCATCGGCCCCGACCGCTGCGCCTGTCGCCCGCTGGGCCGATCGCGCCGCGCTCGGGGCGTTCTTCATCTGGGCCGCGGTCTACGCCACGCGCCGGCTGGGCGGCGCCGACTACTGGTGGCACCTGGCGTTCGGCCGCTACGTCTGGGAGCACCGGGCGCTGCCCGAGGTGGATGTGTTCACCTTCACGCACCATGGCGCGCCCTGGGTCAACGTCTCCTGGCTCGCGGACCTGCTGCTCTACGGGTTCTACAGTCTCGGCGGCGTGGCGGCGATGGGCGCGCTGGTCACCATCCTCATACTCGGCAGCCACGTGGTCATGGCCGGCGCGAGTCACCGCGCGGGGCGCAGCATCCTGTTCATCCCTGCGGCCGCGCTCGCCCTCGGCCTCCACTGGGGCCGCTTCGTGCTCCGCCCGTTCCTCATCTCTTCACTGCTCACCGCGACGGTGATGCTTCTTATCGAACGCGATCGGCGGCGGTCCGCGCGCGGCGAGCCGACACCGGGCCGCGCACTCTGGCTGCTGGTCCCGCTCGCGTGGTTCTGGGCATGCAGCCACGGGGCGTTCGTGATCCTGTACGGGCTCATCGGCGCGTACGGCCTGGAAGTGCTCTGGCAACAGCGCCCGGCGCGCGACGCCGACGCTGGCGCGCGCACAGCATGGCGGCTTCGATTCCGGAAGCTGGTGCTGCTCGGCATGGCGTGTGCGGTCGCAACCGTCGCGCAACCCTACGGATTCACGGCGTTCGGACGCATCGCCGCCATGATGGGCAGCGAGGTGTGGCGCACCGCCATCGGCGAGTGGCAGCACACGTGGGAGTACGCCGCGCGCAGCCCGCAACTGGCGATGCAGTGGTACGGCTTGTGGGCGTTGATCCTGGTTAGTTTTGTCGCGGCTGGGCGTCGCGGCAGTCTCTTCCGGGGTTGCGTGGTGGCGGGCATGGGGGTGCTCGCCTTCGACGCCGTGCGCCACCTGGACATCTTTCTCTACATCGCCGTCCCCGCCGTAGCGTGCAACTTCCATGACGCCTGGGAAGCGCGTGGGGCGCGCGTGCGCGAGTGGTTGCGCGCACGCGGGGTGCGCACGGTCGGTTTCGCGCTCGGGTGGGCCGTCCTCGTCGCCGGCGCGTGCGGCTTTGCCGCGTCACGCTACGTGGTCGGCACCTACGTCCGTGGGGACGCGCAGGGGCGCGTGCGCGCATGGGCTACCGCGCCGGGCGCCTACCCGGCACAACCCATGAGCCTGCTGCTTGCCCGCCCCACCAGCGGCCGCGTGTTCAACTCGTTCGAGCACGGCGGCTACGTCTTCTGGCGCCAGTATCCCAAACCAGTCTTTATCGACAGCAAAGGCCTGGACGAACGGCAGTTCCTCGACTACGTGGACATCCTGAATTCGCACGAGGCCTTTCAGGCCGCGACGGAGACGCACAACCTGCGCGCGGTGGTCATGCCCCTGGCTCCGCGCTGGGCGGACTTGTACGTGCGCCTGCAGGCCGACCCCGCGTGGCGGCTGGAACTGCTGAGCCCTGACGGGTACCTGTTCACGCGCCGGCAGGGCACCGCGCCATCCCCATCGCCCGAAGGAGATCTGGCGACGTTCATCCCGCCGCCGGTAGGACTCGTGGACGCAGGCGCCGCGCGCGTGGCCCCGAACCCCATCGATGCCCGGGCCATGGGGCAATTCCTGACCGCCGCCGGCATGCCCAAGCACGCCGCGGTCGCCTATGGTACGGGCATCAAACTGAGTCCGCACCACGCCCCCACCCGCCTGGACTACGCCAATCTCCTGGTGGACCTCGGCCACGGGAGCGCTGCGCTGGCGGCCGTCGAAGGGGTCGATCGGCGTGCGGGCCGCGACGTGGCAGCCGCAGCCAGCCTCGTGCGCGCGCGGGTCGCGCAAACGGCCGGCGACCTGACGTCAGCGGTGATGCACGCGGAAGCGGCGGGCCGCGCGGCGGGAGAACCCGGTTTCGAACTGCGGCTGCAGTTACGCCTCCAGCAGGGGGACGCTGCGGGTGCCGTCGCGGAAGGCCGCCGCTGGGTGCGGCGCTATCGCCGTTCCGCGACCGCGCGAAACAATCTGGCCGTGGCCCTCAACACGAACGGGGACTCCGACGCGGCGCTCCGCGCGATCGGGCGGGCGGGGGAATTGGCCCCGGCGCGCGGCGATATACAGTACACGCGCGGGCTGATTCTGCAGGGCGCGGGCGATGCGGCTGGTGCGGCGGAGGCATTTGCCGCGGCCCGTAGGATGGGGTTCACGTCCTCGGAGGACGGGGGGAGGTAGTTATGTACGACACACTGGAACTGGAGCGGGACGGCGCGATCGCGCACGTGTGGCTGAACCGGCCGGAGAAATTAAACGCCATCAACAGCACGATGCTCAAGGAGATCGTGCAGGTGTGCGACGCGCTCCAGCAGATGCCGGACGTGAGCGTGGTGGTGTGGGGCGGCCGGGGCCGGGCGTTCAGTGCGGGGGCAGACTTCACCGCGCCCCCCGGCGGGACGGGCGCGCAGGCGGCGACGAACGCGCGGGCCCAACGCTACGCGGGCCAGATTGGCCGGCGCGCCACGGAGGCAATAGAATCCCTGGAAGCGACGACAATTGCTCGCGTACACGGCTGGGCCGTGGGCGGCGGGTTGGTCCTGGCGTTGGCGTGTGATTTCCGCATCGCCGCGGCATCGACCACGTTCTGCATCCCGGAAGTGGACTTGGGCATTCCGCTCATGTGGGGCGCAGTGCCGCGGCTCATCCAGTGCGCGGGCCCGACGAAGGCGCGGGAGTGGATCCTGCTGTGCGACCGTTTTCCCGCCGCCGAAGCGCAGCAGCACGGGCTGCTGAACGCCGTCGTGCCGGACGACGACCTGGACGGCACCGTCCGCGAGTGGGCCCAACGCCTGGCGGCGAAAGATGAATTGGCGCGGCACGTGACGAAGACCCAGTTCCGCGCGTACGGACGCCGTGCACTCCTGGGCGACCTGACGGAGTGCGATGCCGACGCCATTCTGATGGGCGGCCGGATGCGGCGGCCGGCGGGTGGTGACGCTGGGGACGGCGAGGGGCCGTAAGCCCTTGCCCCCTTGCGTCTTGTGGGGGTAATGTAAAACTAGGTGTAATGCTCAGCTGCGAGGCTGTCAAACAGCTCATTGAACAAGCGCTCCCCGGGGCCGAGGCCCGGGTGCAAACCTTTGGCGGCGGGGCGGATCACTTCGAGGCCGTAGTAGTGGCGCCACAGTTCGAGGGCTTGTCGATGGTCAAGCAACACCAACTGGTCTACGCACCGGTGCAGACGCACCTCCAGAGCGGGGCGATGCATGCCCTGGGCCTGAAGACGTACACGCCCACGGAATGGGCCGACACCCACAGCGGCCCGGCCGGCACATAATCGAGGAACCCATGTCAGATCTCGCTACCCAAATTCGCGACGCCATCACCGAACACAAAATCTTGTTATTCATGAAGGGCACGCCGGAGTCTCCGCAATGCGGTTTTTCCGCCACCGTGAT
Source organism: uncultured bacterium (assembly GCA_965371225.1). Lineage (GTDB taxonomy): Bacteria > Abyssobacteria > SURF-5 > CBDUXP01 > CBDUXP01 > CBDUXP01. The sequence continues at coordinate 181,442 of CBDUXP010000001.1, forward strand.
TGATGTGTTGAAGCAGTACGGCAAACCCTTCGCCTCGTGGAACATTCTGGAAGACCCCGCCGTGCGCCAGGAATTGAGCGCGCAATCCGCCTGGCCCACCATCCCGCAGTTGTTCATCAATGGCGAGTTCGTCGGCGGCTGCGACATCGTGCGGGAATTGCACGCCCGCGGCAAAATCCAAGCGCTGATCGATTCGGCCTTCGCCGAAGAAGAAGCGCCCACCGGCTAACGGGGGGGCGCGCCCGGCAGGGCGCAGCCTCGGCTCAGCCGCCGAGGATCTCCGTCAACGCCGCCTCGGCCGTCGGATACTGGAAGCGGTAGCCACTCGCCAGCGCGGCGGCGGGTTGCACGTGCTGTCCGTCGAGCAGGATGGTCGCCATCTCGCCGAAGAGCAGCCGCAGCACCGGCGCGGGGACGGAGGCCCACGAGGGGCGGCGCATGACGCGGCCCAGCACACGGCAGAACTCCCGAAACGACAGGCCTTCGGGTGCGGTGGCGTTGACGGGTCCTGCCAGCGTCGGCGTATCGATGGCGTGCTCAACCAGGCCGATGATGTCCGCGCGATGTACCCAGGGGAAATGTTGGCGTCCGCTGCCCAGCGGGCCGCCCACGAACATCTTGAACGGCAGCAGCATCTTCGCGAGCGCGCCACCGTCCGCGCCGAGCACCACACCGATACGCAAGCACACGACACGGCAATGCGCCTCCGCCGCCCGCGCGGCCGCCTCCCACTCCACGCAGAGCTGCGCCAGGAAGTCGGTGCCCGGGGGCGTGGATTCGGTCACCGGTTCCGCATCGCGCGGCCCGTACCAACCGATCGCCGACGCGTTGACCAGCACGGAGGGCGGCGTCGCAGCACCGGCAATCGCCTGGACGATCGCATCGGTGGCCTGAACCCGGCTATCGCGGAGCGCCGCCTTCCGCGCCGGGGACCAGCGCTTGTCCGCCACCCCTTCCCCAACAAGATTAATCACCGCGCCCGCGCCGTTCACGTGCGCGGCCCAGTTGCCGTGGGTGCGCCCGTCCCATGCCGCGAGGGTGATGCCGTCGCCAAGCCGCGCCGGGGCACCACGGGGATTGCGGCTGAGACCGATCACCGCATGGCCGTGCTGCGCCAGATGAAGGCAGAGGGGCACGCCGATGAACCCGGTCGCGCCGGCAATGACGATCTTCATGAGGACTCTCCGTTGCGACGACCCCGGACCCTCCCGTGGGGTCCGGCCCAGTCCATAGTGACACAGGCTGCGCTGTAGAGAAAAGCGGTAACGGCGCGGGGCAACCGGCTATGCTGAAGGTCCGGCGCAAGCCGGTTTCGCCACGTCATCATGATGCAGGATACCGTGACGCCCGCCGCCGCGCCGCCCCCCCGTCTGCAGCGGGCCGCCGCGTACACGGGCCGGCTGTGGGTGCTCGCCGCTGCGTGCGTGCCCCTCAGCACGCTCGCGTATGCGGTGGCCGCGTATTCCCCCGTTCAGCTCCACGATCAGTGGGAAGAAGTCCTGTGGCTACAGCGGTACGCCGCGGGGGGCGCGCGGTTTTCCGACCTGTGGCGGCTGCACAACGAACACAGCATTCTCTTTCCCCGATTCTTCATTCTGGCGGACCTGTTCCTATTCCGCGGCACGAACGCGTTGCTGACTCCCGTCAATCTCGCGTTGCAAGCGGTGACGTGCGCGCTCTACGCGCGGTTCGCGTGGCGCACGGTCAACCTCTCGCGCCCACTGGTGTATTTCCTCGTTGGCGTGTATCTCGTGGTGCTACCGTCCGCCGTGCAGATGGAGAATTTCATCTGGGGCTTCCAAGTGACCTTTCTCCTGGTCTTCTGCGCGGCGGTCGGGTCGATCGTCTGCATCTCCCGGTACGGCACAAGCCTCGCCACCGGCGTGGCCGCGCCCCGCTGGCTCGCCCTCGGGTGTGGGGCGGCCATCGTGGCGACCTTCTCCATGGTGAACGGCATATTGATCTGGCCCGTGCTGGTGCTCCTCGCGTTCGCCAGCCGCCTGCGCGGGAGGGATATGGCCCTGCTCGTCTGCGTAGCCACCGCGGTGATCGGAGTGCGCCTGGCCATCGGCATCCCCGGCGCGGATCTCACCGTCGTCCTCACCCAGCCGCGCCGCGTGCTGACGTTTTTCTGCTGGTACTTGGGCACCCCCTTCCGCCATGTCTCCGTGTTCGCGGTGCAGCGGCTCGGCATCGCCGGCGGGATGTTCACCGTCCTCATCCCGGTGTACTTCGCGGGGCGCCGCCGCCGATTAGAGGCCTTTCAGGCCACCCATCTCGCGGTGATCGCGTTCGTTGCCGGCAGTGGCCTCGCCACCAGTATCGGGCGCCAACATTGGCCGCTGGACATCCTGCTCAACACCCGGTACGCGACGCCGGCGCTCCTTTTCTGGGCCAGCGCCGTGTCGCTCGTAGTGTACGAAACGCGCGCGGCGGCGCGCGGCGCGCGCATGGTGCGGGCGTGCGTCGTCGCGGTGGTGGTGCTGGTGCTGGCCACCTGCGCCGTCCCTGCCCACATGGTGGCCGGCCCCGCCCAGCGCGGCTACTCCCGTTCGGCGGAGTACGCCACGCTGGCCTTGGTGGTGGGCGTCGAAGATGAAACGTCGCTCACGAATCTGCACACCCACGCCGAGGTGTTGCTCCCCCTGGTACCGTTCCTGCGCGACCGCCGGCTGGGACTCTTCTCGGAAGAGTGGACTGCACACCTGAATCGCCCGCTGGCAGACGTCTACGCCATCGATGTCGCGTCGGACGCGGCTCGCCCCGCGGAACGTGGCGTGGTCGGCAAGCTGGAAAGCGCGGGGCCCCTGCCGACACCGGAGGGTCGGCCGGCGCCGCCCGAGGGCGCGATCGTGGAGGGCTGGGCTTGGGACGTGCAAGGCCGGCGCCCCGTTGCGCTCGTTCTCCTCGTGAACCCGGCTGGCGTGATCCGCGGATTTGCGTTGCCGCACGTGCCGCGGCCGGATATCACCACGCGCTACGGTCCCGAGCTACCCGGCTCCCTGGAGAACGCGGGCTGGTTCGGATTCGTGGCGTCGCGGGGGGACTTTCCCGTGCGGGCGTACGGGGTGCGCAAAGGCACCACCATCGCGTACCCGCTCTCCGCCGGCCCCGACGCGCCGGCACAGCGGTAGCCGAGCCGCTCAGGGCCAGGCGGGGCGCTTCCCACCGTCGTACGGTTTCGCCAGGCCGGCACGCAGCAGCGCCTGGCCGAGGTCCTGGCCGTCCACCTCCACGTCGGCTACCAGGCGAAAGTATTTTCCGCGGCGCACGTGGTGCAGTTGGATTCGCTCGGCGCCCCACAGCCGGTCCGCGGTGTACGCCTTGGCCGTGACCGCCATCGCCCGCACCTTCGGCCGCTTGTCGCGCAATTCGGGTGTGTCGATGCCCGCCACGCGCACGCGGATGCCGTCGCCCACGATGGGCGGCCAGCCCTCCACGTCGGCGCGGAAACTATCCCCGTCGTACACGGACCGGACCCGGTGGACTCGCGCGGACCCGTAGTCGCTCTGACGGCCCGCGTGGGCCCAGACGGGAGCGGCGAGCACCGCGGCTGCGACCAACAGGCCAGCCCGCCGGCGCGTCCGCTTCTCCGTCGGGCGGCTGCGTACGTCCCTAAAACCCAAACTCTTGTTGGGCCGATGGGATGCGGAACGTGGCGGGGGGATCGGGCGGGGGCTGCTGATTGAAGCCCAGGCGCTCCGCGTGCAGGTGGAACAGCCGCTGCAGGCTGTCCCAATAGGTGCCGCGGCCGACCATGCGCGCGCCGAACCGCCATTCGTTTAGCTTGTTGCCGCCGCGCACTTCACGCACGCGACTGAGGATGCGGTCCGCGCGCAGGGGGAGCCGCTCCCGAATCCCCGCCTCGAACACGTCCTTCACAGTCTGGGGCAGCCGCAGGCAGATAAAGCTGGCATCGGTCGCGCCGGCGTCGCGCGCGGCGGCGAGCAGTCCCGGGATATCCGCATCGTTCAGCCCCGGGATGATCGGCGCGATGAGCACTCCCACGGAAAGGCCCGCCTCTGCCAAAGTGCGGATCGCATCCAGACGCTTCTGGGGCGGCGCGGCCAGCGGCTCGATGACCCGGGCCAAGTCGCGATCCAGAAAAGTGAGGCTGACGACGACTTTCACGGCCGCGCGCGCGTGCAACGCCTGCAGGACGTCCAGGTCCCGCGTCACCAGGTGGGATTTGGTGACGATCGCGACGGGATTGCGGAAGGCGGCGCAGACTTCGAGACACCGTCGCGTCAGCCGCCATTCCGCCTCCAGGGGTTGATAGCAGTCGGTGTTACCGCTGAAGGCGATGCACTCCCCCCGCCAAGTCCGCTTGGTCCGGAACTCGCGCTCGAGCAATTCCGGCGCGTTGACCTTGACGATGATGCGCCGCTCGAAATCGCGGCCGGCGCTCATGTCCCAATACTCGTGGGTCGGCCGCGCGTAACAGTAGATACAGCCGTGCTGGCAGCCCCGGTACGGATTCACGCTCCAGTCGAAGCCCACGTCCGGGCTGTCGTTCCGCGTCAGAATGGTGTTGGGGCGTTCCTTGATGACCTCCACCGGCACGTCGTCCGGCGGCGCCTCCCAGTCGATGTGGTGTGCCTGAAAGGCCGTGTCGGGATTCGGGAGGGGCGCGTACTGCCGTCGCCGGTGGACGGGCACGGACGGCGCTACTCGGCCGGGCAGCGCACTTCGACGTCGAGGCCGTTGGGATCGCGGCAGGTGAACGTGCGGCGCCAGCTGCCGCCCTCCAGCACATGCTGGGGCTCGCCGACGGCGAAGCCCGCCCGGCGGCAGAGGGACTCCCGCAGCGAGTGCAGCTCGTCCGCGGTCTGCAGCTCGAAGGCCAGGTGGGCGAAGGGGCTGACCCGCTGCGCCTCGTTCTGCGCCTGGTCCCAGGACTCTCCGCTGGTGAAGATCACGGCAGCGTTCCCGCCCTCGTAGACCAGCGCGCCGATGCCGTCATCGACCCGGCGCCAGCCCAGGAACGCCATCAGCGCGTCCCAAAAACGCGCGGCGGCAGCCAAATCCGCCACCACGAACTCCACCGTTCGGCGATCGACCTGTGTCTCTAGCACACGGCTCTGGGTTTCCATTGTAATCACCTACCTCCACTATCGGCAGCTTCGTATCAACCTAAAGTCAGCTCGCGCCTGGCCCCCAGTGCCAGGCTCCACTGCGTGATGCCTATATATAATGATAGCGTACAAATGACGAAATTACAAATAAAAAGCGAAAGTTACTTCCCGCACTGGTAAGCGTGAGCCTGCCAACGCGATAGGCCCCTTGGAGCGCCGCGCGCCGAGGCCAGCGAGCCTAGAAGCCCGAGGCGGCGCTGTCGGGAGGATCGTCGTCCAGATGGGCGGTGCAGTTGAGCAGCCGCACCTGCCAGGGGGGCGTGGCGTCGACCGTGGTCAGGGAGGTATTCGCCCAGCCGTCGGGCCTGGCCCAGCCGTCGGGCAGGGTGAGATGGCGCTCCGTCAGGACGCGGCAGACGAGCCCATGGGTCACCACCGCCAAGTGGCCCTCGAGCCCGGCCAGGGCCCGGCGGATGCTCTCCCACGCCCGGCCGACGCGGCGGTGAAAGACTTCCCAGGTTTCGCCCGCCGGGGGCGCGTAGCCGGGAGCAAAGATGTCGATGCCCACAGCCTCATACTCGCGGCCCCGAAGGTCGCCGAAGTTCCGCTCGTGCAAGAGCGCGTCGTGCGCCACCGGCGCCCCCGTGGCCGCCTGGACGCAGTCTGCGGTCATGGCCGCGCGGGCGAGATCGCTCGACAGAATGCGGGTCACCCCCGCATCGGCCAGCCGGTGCCCCAGGCGCGTCGCCTGTTCCATCCCGCGCGCGCTCAGGGGCGTGTCCGGATTCTGGATAATCTGCCGGGCGTTCGAGTCCGTCTCCCCGTGGCGGATAAGAAAGATGGCCATGGCGCGTCAGCCTAGCAGACCGCCCGCAGGGGCGCCGCGGGGCCGCTCCGGCCGCCTCGGGTATACTGCCGCGCGCTGGTGGTGGGGATGGACGGTGGTTTAGACGGCTCAGAGGGGCTGGAGGAGTACACGGTAATGCAGTTACAAGACAAAGTCGCGGTGGTGACCGGCGGGGCGTCGGGCATGGGCGAGGCCATGGTCCGGCGGTTTGCGGCCGAAGGGGCCAAAGTCTACGCGGGCGACGTGAACGGGGATGGGGTCGCGGTGCTGGCGGAAGAGCTGGGCGGCGACGTGAAGAGCATGCGCAGCGACGTGACGCAGGAAGCGGACGTGCGCGCCCTGGTGGAGTCGGCAGTGGACGAGTGGGGCCGGCTGGACATCATCTGCAACAACGCGGGCATCGAAATCCTGGCGCCCACTATCGCGACCAGCAATGAGGACTGGGCCCGGGTGCTGGCCGTGAATCTGACTGGCGTGTTCTACGGCTGCCGGGCGGCGCTGGAACAGATGGTGCCCAACGGCGGCGGCGCGATCATCAACACCGCCAGCGTGGCGGGCACGTGGGCGGCGCCGGGGCTGGCGGCCTACGCGGCGACCAAGGGGGGCGTGGTGCAGCTCACGCGCGCCATGGCGCTTGAAAACGCGCCGTTCGGCGTGCGGTGCAACGCCATCTGTCCCGGCCTAATCGATACGTCCATGTACGACCGCACGGTCGCAGCCGTGGGCGACCCGGCCGCGGACGAGCGGCTGCAGGCGGCGGTCCCCGCGGGACGCCTGGGGCGACCGGAAGAAATCGCGGCGCTCGCCGCGTTCCTCGCCAGCGACGCGGGGGCGTACATCACCGGCCAAGCGCTGGTCATCGACGGCGGGCTAACGCTGCGCACGCTGCAAGCGAACCTGGGCCTCCAGCCGCAGGAAGCGTAGGCGTCTCTTCGTCCCGCGTAGGGGCGCGATTGATCGCGCCCGACCCGATGGGCGGCCCCTACGGGGCGGGGTTCGGGCGGCCGGTGAGGGCTTCGAGGGCGGCTTCGGCCGCCTTGGCGGCTTCGATGATCTCGGCTTCGCCGCCGCCGAGGTAGAGGCGGCCGAACGCGCCAAAGGTCATCACTTCGAGCACATTGATGGGTGACGCCTTCTCCGCCTCGTTACATGCGATGGCGGCGTACCCCGCGGGGTGCGTCTCCAGGATGTACAGCGCGTCGTTCTTCAGCAGCATGTCCCCGTGGCGCATCCGGTTGATGAGCGCGCTCTGCCGGTCGGTCATGCCGGTGATGATCTCGCGGGACACGACGCGCGGCGCGAGCCGGTCCTCGTCCGTCAGTCCGAAGTAGTCGAGGATCGCGGCGCCCGCAGCGCGAATCTGGCCCTGGTCCTCGTGGTGCATCTCCAGGAGGCCGAAGGCGCGCTCGACGATCTGCATGCCGGGCACGACCGCGGTCTGCTTGAGCGCCACGTCGGTCGCCGTGTTGATCTGCAGGCCGGGCGCGATCTCCACGTAGAGCGCCGCTTGCTGTTCGAGCGGCAGGAACCCCTGCGAGACGGTTTGAATGAACGACGCGAGTTGCGGCTGCAGGATGTCGATGTACGTGAAGGTACGAAGGTCGATGCCGGCGGCGCTCATGTCATGCCTCCGCGCGTGCCAGGGCGCGGCCCACTGCATCGACGATAACTTGCATCGTCTGCTCGTCCACGTTCGGGATCGTGGCGGCCACCGGCGCGGCCGCTGCCGGCGCACACACCGCCGGTCCTGGCGTCGGCGACGGGTCGTCTGCCGGGATCGCGAACGGTTGCAGCTTCCCGTTCGGGCACGCGTTGCAGTGCTCGCAGCCCAGGGCCACGGGGCGCCGCGGCAGGCCCAGGCCGTCGCCGATTTCCTGCAGTTGGCGAATCTGTTCCGGGGTCAGCGGTTGCACCTCGCCGAGCTGGCGGGCGGCGTGCGTAATCTGCGCCACGTGCTCCATCCGTTCGAGCTTCATGTACGCGTCCATCAGGTCCACACCCACGGTGAGGCTGCCGTGGCGTTCGAGGATCATCGCATCGAAATCGCCGATGTACTTTTTGATCGCCGCCGGTACTTCGTCGGTCGTGGGCGCGCTGTACGGCGCCGTGGGGATCACGCCGAACGTGAACACGATCTCGGGCAGCAGGCATTGCGCGAGGGTCTGGCCGGCGACGGAAAACGCGATGCAGTACGTGGGGTGCATGTGCACCACGGCGTTCACGTCCGGCCGCTCCTCGTAGACCGCCACGTGCATGGGCATCTCCGTGGTGACGGGGTGCGCCCCCGCCATGCGCCGGCCGCGCATGTCGCAGATCACCAGATCGCTCGGCTTGAGGAATCCTTTGTGCAGGCCGCTCGGCGTGGAGAGAATCCGGTCGCGGCCGAGCCGCACGGACACGTTGCCGTCCGTGGCCGAGAGCCATCCGCGCTCGTAGGCCCAGCGGCAGACTTCGCAGATTTGCGCGCGCAGCGCGTGCAAGGGTTGGATCATGCGGGCGCGCCCGTGCGGTCAATCGCGTCGACGATCCCGGCGATTACACAGTGGACAGGCGATTGCGCGTCTCCGACCACCTGACGGGCGGCGTTCCCCTCGGGCACGATCAGCACGAGGTCCCCCTCGCCGGCCTGCACGGAATCCACCGCGAGCATGGTCTGGCCATCCGCCCGTCCGTCGGCGTCCAGCGGTTGCACCACCATTATCTTGTGGCCGCGGTAAATGGGATGCTTCACCGTGCTCTGCACGTTCCCGACGACGGTGGCGAGCTTCACGGGGCGGCCTCCACCGGCATGGCGTAGAGCGAGTCGACGATGCCGACGATGCCCGAGTCCACCGGCACGAACCACTCGGGCAGCGCGTAACACGCTTCGCGCCCGTGGCAGAGCATCACGAGATCGCCCGGCCCGCTCTGCTCGGCCCCGTCGGGTACCACGATGGGTTCGCCCTTGGCGTGCCGCTCGTGATCCACCGGCTGCACGACCAGCAGCTTCACGCCGGCCAGCCCCGGCGTCTTACGCGAGGCGACGACGCGCCCGATGACTTGCGCGAGATGCATGGTTACACGATCCGGAAGTGGTCTTTGAGCGTGCAGCGCCGCTCGCGGGTGAAGTGGACCGCGGTGGTCAGCCCCTCGCCCGTCGGACTCGCAATGGTGAACGAGGTGTAACCCTCGCCGCGGTAACCGAGGCCGGACAGGCTCGACCCGTTTTTCACAAAGATGCTCGTATTGATGACCGCCGCCATCCGGCTGAGGCTGTCGATATTGCGCGAGTGCATCACCGCCGTGTGGCCGAACCCGTGCTCTGCCTCCACCGCCAGGTCGATGGCGGTATCCACGTCGGGCACGCGCACGAGCGGGATCAGCGGCATCATGAGTTCCATCTGCACCAGCGGATGCTCGAACGGCACTTCGGCCAGGATCATGCGCAGGTCGTGCCCCGCGTCGACCCCGATCTCCCGCAACAGGCAGCACGCGTCCCGGCCCACCCATGCGCGATTGATGGCACCGTGCGGGTTATCCGGCGACGGCGGCTCGGTCACCACCACTTGCGTGATGGCATCGATTTGCGCCTCGGTGAGTTCCACCGCGCTAATCGCTTTGAGTTCCGCCTTGAGGTCGTCAGCAATACTGTCGACCGCGAGGATCTCCTTTTCCGCCACGCAGATGATGTTGTTGTCCGTGGTGCAGCCTTCGATCAGAAACTGCGCGGCCGAGGGCAGGTCGGCCGTCTCGTCCACCACCGCGGGCGGGTTGCCCGGGCCGGCGGCGATGACCTTTTTGTCGCTGTTCATCGCCTCGCGCACCACGCCCGGCCCACCCGTCACCACGAGCAACCGAACGGCCGGGTGGCGCATGAGGGCTTGCGCGGTGGGGATCGTCGGTTCGGCCACCGAGGTCAACACGTTGGCCGGCCCGCCGGCGCGCTGAATAGCGCGGTTGAGAACATCGATGGTGAACAGGGACACGGCCGTCGCCGACGGGTGCGCGTTGAACACGACCGCGTTTCCGCCGGCGACCATCCCGATGGCGTTGCAGAGGATCGTCTCCGTGGGATTCGTGCAGGGCGTGATGGACCCGATGACGCCGTACGGGGCCCGCTCGGTCAGCATGAGGCCGTGGTCGCCGGTGCACGCCGCCGTCCGCAGGATCTCCGGCCCCGGGGTCTTGTCGATGACGAGCCGGTTCTTGATCACCTTGTCCTCGGCGCGCCCGAGCCCCGATTCGTCCACCGCCATTTGGGCGATGGCGGGCACGATCTCATGCGCCGCGCGGCGCATCTCCGCGATGATGCGGGTCCGCCGCTCGAGCGACTGAGCGCGGAGGGCGGCCGCCGCGTCGTGCGCCGCCTGACAGGCGTCGTCCATCCGGGTAAACACCCCCTGATACCCGGCGGACGATTGCGCGGCGGCGACCGCCCCATTCCCCTCCGCGGTCAGGCGCGCGACCACCTGCTCCACGACGGCAGTGATCTGGTCGCGGCTCAGCGTCGCGCGCACCTCTCAGCCCTCACACTCCGGCGGGTTCCGCCGCCGGATATTTCTCGAACACCACCTCGCCGTCCAGGTCCCACGTGTCCACGATGGCCATGATGACCGCATCCACGGGCCGCGCATCGGTGAGGTCCGTCTGCCGCGCGGCCGAGCCGGTGGCGTACAACACCACTTCCCCAACGCCGGCACCGACGGCATCGACCGCCACGTGATATCCGTCTGCGGCCTGCGCGCGCACATCCAGGTTGCGCACGAGCAGTAATTTCAAGTCGAGGAGCCGCTCATCCTTGCGCGTGGCAACGACGGTGCCCTCGACGCGCCCAAACAGCACGGTCGAGTCCTCGCGCCCGGCCTACGCGGCCGGCAGCGCGGCGGTCGCCGTGGGCCCGCGCCCGAGCGGCAGCCGCTCGTCGACATTCTCGTGGGGCCGCGGGATCACGTGGACGCTCACCAGCTCGCCGACCTTTTCGGCCGCGCGGCTGCCCGCCTCGGTGGCCGCTTTCACGGCAGCCACGTCGCCCCGGACCACCGCGGTGACGTATCCCCCGCCGATTTTCTCGTAGCCCACGAGTTCGACCCGCGCGGCTTTCGCCATGGCGTCCGAGGCTTCGACCATACCGACGAAGCCGCGGGTTTCGATCATGCCCAATGCATCTGACATCTCATTACTCCTCCGCTGCAGGCGCCGCGGTTGTTAAGACCGGAATATGCAATGTGCGCCCGGTCGAGAAAAATCCCTGCGAGATCCTAGGGGCGAATCGTGTATTCACCCATCGGGTGCGGGCGATCACAAGGATCGCCCCTACGGGAGAGAGGTGGGACATTGCACAGCCGTTCTCACTAATTTGCGGCCGCTTCCCGGGCCTCTTCACCAAACGGAATACCTTCCACGCGTTCAAGCGCTGCGACGGCCGCTTCCGCCGCGGAGTCGATCTCCGCTTCGCCGCCGGACATGTGCAGCCGGCCGTACGCGCCATACGGGCGGACTTCCACCAGCTTCACGTCCGCCGCCTTCTCCGCCTCGTTCGCGGCGTACACCGCGTAGCCCGCGGGCTCCGTCTCCAGAATGAACAGGGATTCTCCCGGCAGGATCATCGACCCGTTGCGGTTCCGGTTGATGAGCTGGCATTGGTAGGGCTCGACGGCGCGGATGATCGTGTTCGAGACGATGTTCGGCTTCAGCCGGTCGGTCTCTTGCAGGCCGATGTGCCCGAGCACGGCGCGGCCCGCGCTGCGCACCTCGCCCTTGTCCATGTCGTGCACCTCGAGCAACCCGAACGCGCGTTCCACGATCTGAATGGCCGGCTGACAGGTGGTGGCCTTCAGCGCCACGTCGAGGACCCGATTGATCGCCAAGCCCGGGGCAATCTCCACGAACAGGGACCCCACGCCGGGGACCGGCAGGAAGCCCCGGGCCGTCGCCCCCATGAACGACGCCAACTGCGGCTGCAGGCTGTCCAGGAAGATGTAGGTGCGGAGCGTAGTCATGCCGGGGGCCTCAATACTGTTTGCGCACAATCGCGTCTTCGATCTTCTTCTGGTTGCGGTACATGCGCTGGGGATTGCGCATGCCCAGCAGGACGAAGAGCGCGTCGATGATGGCGGCCTGGGCCAGCCGGCTCGCCAGCGCCTCGGCCCGGTACCGGGTTTCGCTGGACGCCGTGACCAGCACCACGTCGCTCACCTTCGTGATGGGCGAGAGTGAGTTGTTGGTGATGGCGATCACCCGCGCCCCGGCCTGCGCCGCGACGCGAATCGTGTCGATGGGATCCGTGGTGCTGCCACTGTGCGACACGGCCAGGACCACGTCGCCCTTCCCCAGCAGGGCGGCCTCCATCATCTGCAGGTGGCTGTCCGTCTGGACGCGCACCGGCAGCCCGAGGCGCAGCAGCTTGTTATACGTGTCCGTGACCACGGGGCCCGAGGTGCCCACGCCAATGACGACGATGGTCCGGGCACGGAACAGCAAATCCACCGCCCGCTCCACGGCGGCGGGATCTAGCACGTCCAGCGTGTCTTGAAGCGTCTGGATGTTCAGGCCGAACACCTTGCGCACCACCGTGGACGTGTCGTCCGACGCTTTCACGTCTTCCAGCAGGCTCTGCAGGGGCGTCAGCCGGTCCCGCGCCAGCGCGATCTTGAACTCCTGGAAGCCCGAATAGCCCAGGGTGCGGCAGAAGCGCATGACGGTGGCCTCGCTAACGCTGCTGCCGGCCGCCACCTCGTTGATCGCCTGCCCCAGCAGCGCCTCCGGCTCGGCGGCCACATAGGCGCCGACTTTCCGCTCGGCCTTGGACAGACTGGCCTGGGCGCCGCGCACGCGGGCCAGGCAACCGCTGCCCAGGGGACCGGCGGTACGCGCCTGGGTCTTAGCCATGGGACCGTTCCTCCACAGCCCCACCCTAGCAAGCGTGGGCGGCCAGGTCAAGAGTTTTACGTTATTTTACTAAAAAAAATGTAGTAAAACGTTATTTTTCCACCAAGCCCCCCTTTACCGGGCCCGCCCGGTAGGAGAGAATGGCCCCGAAAGCGCCCGCGCCCGTCCCAGGAGGCTCGCTCAGTGCCATGATCGTGTCCATCATCCGGTTTCGCGTGTTCCCCGACAAAGAACCGATCCTGCCCATGGTGTGGGGCGGGCAAAAGGGCATGCTCAATGACGTGCCCGGGTTCGTCCACGCCCAGCTCTTGAAGGACCTGGCCGAAGAGCACAGTTACATCATTCAGACCGTGTGGGAAACCGAGGATGCGCTGACGGCTTGGAAGACGGCGGCGCAGGAGCGCGGCGGCGAGCACATGCAGCGCATGCTCCGCGGCGAATCGGTCATGGTGGATCCGCCGTACGAGGTGCGGCACTTCGAGGTGCTGCTCCGGTCCGACGACCCGGACTAGGGTCTTTCCCCGGCGGTCCGTAGCGCGGGGAAAGGAGGCGCGCCCGATATACTCCGCGGCATGCGGCGCCCCCTGACGTTTCGGGAAATGCTGCGCGTGTATCTCGCGTGCTTGACGGGGTTGGCGCTGATGCTGAATCGCGACCAGTTTCCGGCCTGGGCGCTCCCCGAACTCCGTGGCCTGGGACCCATCGTGCGTGAGGCCCACCCGTGGCTCGGGGAACAACGGTCTCGCTCTGCGTCGTTCCGGGGCTCCGGCGTTTCCCTCTTAGGCAAAGCCCATCTTGTGGTCGGCGATTCCCAAGCGTATTACTGGCCGTGGTCCGCGGACATCATCGGTATCCCTGGCATTATGGCCGACCAGATGCGTGAGCGGTTTCTTCAGGAGACAGCGAAGCGCCCGTTCCACTATGAACTGATCGTGCTGTGGATTGGTACGGCCCATTTCCAGCGCGGGTGCGACGTCCCCTCGTACGTTGACGGCGTAGCCGAGACGGTGGCGGCCGCGCGGCAATTGGGTGACCACGTGATCGTCCTGACGGGGATGCCCCATGAGGAATGGCAGGCGGCCCGGTATATCAAGCACAATCCGGACACGCCCGCACAGCGCGATACGCTTGCGCAATCGGCGGAGGCGGTTCGCGCGCTGCGGGCGCACCTGCCCGATGTGTTCGTCTTTGACATGGGGGCGTTCCGCGCCCCGTTAGCAGCGGCGGACCTCCTCGACACGTATTACGATGACGCCGTACATCTGTCGTCAACCGGCTGGGAGGCGTTGGGGGACGAGCTCGCCACCGCCGGCGTTTACGTAAGTCCCGACTAGCCGCGTTCCCCGCCGGGAAGCTGCGTAGTAGCGGCCACCGTGGTACCGGCGTGCCCGGTATACTCCGCGGCATGCGGCGCCCCCTGACGTTTCGGGAAATGCTGGGGGTGTATCTTGTGTGCTTGGCGGGCTTGGCGGTCACGCTCAACCGCAACCTGCTTCCCACGTGGGTGCGGCCGGAGTTCTACGCCCTGGAGGAGACCCTCAATGCGGCCCACCCGTGGCTCGCCATCCCGCGCCCGCACCGCTCGCCGTTCGTGTCCACGCGCGTCGCCATCACGGGGCACTCCTGTCTCGTCGTCGGCGATTCGCAGGCGATCAAGTGGCCCTGGTGCGCGGACGTGCTGGGCTTTGCCGGCGGCAACGCCATGCAGATCTTCCGGCGGATGCGCGTGGAGTTGGAGCACCGCCAACCGCAGTACGCCCAGATCGTGGTCATGGTCGGCACGGCCCACTTTCAGGGCGGCGCCAACGTGCGCACGTACGTCGACGGTGTGGCCAAGATGGTCGCCTTGGGCCGGGAGAGCGGTGCGGAGGTTTTCGTGGTGACTCCGATGCCGTATGACGAACGCCAGATCGAGCGCTTCCTGGCCGCGCATCCGCACATCCAGGGGAAAGGGATGCGGCGCGACACCCTCGCCCACACGACGGAAGCTGCCGCGGCCTTGCGCCTGCGCCTGCCCGACGTGGTGATGTTCGACTTAGGACAATTTCACGCCATGCTGACGGGGAGCGGCCGGCGGGAGGCCTTGTACGTGGATGGGCTCCATCTCACCCCCGAGGGCTGGTCGCTCTTGGCCGATGAGCTCGCCGCGGCCGGGATTCAAGTGACGGACTTCTAATCCCTACCCCGCCGATCGAGATCCGGTCCACGCGTCGGTCCGCCCCGCGTACAGGGCTCAGCGTGCAGTTGGCGGCGTTCCCAACGTGCGGAGAAAACGGAGGTGGCCGGGCGGTGCCTCGCCCGCCAAGGCGGCTTCGTAGCGCTCCAGGTCTTGGACCGTGTCCACTTCGCACCAGTCGCCGGAAATCGGCACGGCGGACGGCGCCACACCCGCCGCGATCATGCCCTGGAGCAGGTCCGTCATGTACGCGGCGCGGAGGGACGGCACCCCGGCGAACGCCTCCGCCCCCGCGGCCTCGCGCTGCGCCGCCTCGTCGTACACTCGGCGCAGCGAGGCCAGGCCGTCCGTGGTGAAGCGCATGAGGCCGATGTATTGCCCCTGGATCTCGGCGAGGCTGCCGGGGCGCTGCCCGATTTCCGTGAGGTGGCCGTCGGCGTCCACCCGCAAGCTCTCCGCATCCTCCAGCGGATCGTCATGCCGGAAGCGCCACAGCGTCTCCCACGCGCGGTCCACCGCCACCGCGCAGGCCGCCTCCGCCGCCAGGACGCGGCGCACCACCTGGCCGCTATACACGATGTCCGTATACGCGACCAGGGTGGGTTCGGTGAACTCGTGCGCCGCGCAGAAGAGCGAGTGCACCATGTTCGTGGTGGCGTACTCCGGATTGTGAACCCGCCGGGTACCGTAGGCGGCCAGGGCCTCGGCCCGGTAGCCGGTGACTACCACGATGTCGTCCACGCCCGCCGCGTGTAGTACCTCGAGTTGCCACGCGAGCAACGGGCGCCCCGCCAGCGGCACGAGGCACTTCGGCCGGTCGTCCGTGTGGGGTCGCAGGCGCGTGCCCTGCCCCGCGGCCAGCAGGATCGCCTTCACGATGCGTGCGCGCGCAGGGCATCGAGCAACCGCTGCCAGAATGCGCCGGCATGGATGCGCGCCGCGCCGTCCGTGGGCATGGGACGTTCCGGATGCCACATGATGCCAGCGATGGGGGCGCTGCGGTGCACGCAGGCTTCCACGCTCCCGTCCGGCGCGAACGCGGTGGGCTCCAGGTCCACGGCAATGTCTTCCGGCCGGATCCAGCGGTCATGATAGGAATTGACGGACACGGTTGGCTCGGGCCACACCCCCGCCAGGGCCGCGCCGGTGAACTGCACGTCGTGGCACGTGCCCCGGTGCGCCTGCACGTCCGGCACCGGCGCATCCGCGCCGCCGAACGCCTGGTTCAGGAACTGGAAGCCGCGACACACGCCGACCACGGGGATGCCCGCCTCCCGCGCCGCGCGCAGGTAGGCTAGTTCCGCATAGTCGCGCCGCGCCCAGGGATCCTCGGACTCCTGCACGGGAGTGTCCGGACCGATGGGCGCGCGGAGGTCATCGCCACCGGTCAGCACGAGCAGATCGAGGTTGCTGCGGTGCAGGCGGTCGGCGGCCGCAAGCGGCGCGTTGGGCAGGAGCACGGCCTCGGCCCCGCACGCGTCGAGCGTCCGGGACCAGTCGTGGCTGATCGCATCCCGCGGGTCGCTGTAGTCCGCGCTGGCGACATCCATCACCCGCATGGTCAGCCCAATCCGCATCACACGCCCGCCACGGTGCGATTCCCGCAATCCAGTTCGATGGCGGACGCGCGGCGCAGGTCGGCATAGAGCGCCGCCCCGCACCCGATGGCCGCGGGGAGCCCGAACTCCGCCGACCGGATCGCCATGTGGGAATTGGCGCCCCCGTACTGCGTAATCAGGCCGGCGATGTCCCGGGTGAAAATCCAGTCGAAGCCCGGGTCCGCAAAGGAGAGCAACACGATCTTTCCGGACAGGTCGCCCGCTGCCGCGTCCCCTTCGAGCACTGCGGGCGGCGCCAACACGCGGCGCGTGGTGATGAAATTGGGCCGACTGTGAATCTGTTCGACGATTTCCAGATCCCGCGCGGCGGTAATCAGGCCGGGCATGATCAGCATCTGCTCCAGCCGGTACTGCTCCCGCGCCGCGGCGATCTCGGCGCGCGCCGCGTCCACCCGGGCGGGCGACGCCGCTTCCCGGCTCAGCCGGAGCAGGGTGCCGTAGGACAGGAACGACAGATCGTCCCGCGTCAGCCCCACCGTCTCGCCCCAGCGGGCGATGCACTCGAGGGCGGCGCTGAGGTTCACGGTGAAGCGAAACTTCGCCGCTTCGCGCGCGGCCACCGTCGCGGCGACGAACCGGAGCACCGCATCCGCGGAGGCGCACAGCCCGCACGCTTCCAGGGCCTGCGTCATCGCACCGCGTTCACCTTCGGAGAATTCGCCCAGCAGGTCCCCCGCGTCCGCGGGCGCCTGTGCCGGCGCCTGGGCGGTGGGCGACGCCGCGGCAGGGAAATACCGGTCGGGCGCCGCATCGTAGCGGGGGGAGAGGATGTCGTAGGTGCCGGGGCGGAGGTGCCCGTACATTTCGAGAAACGAGTCAAGGCTCGTGCGACTTTCACGCACGCCGGTCAGCGCAGCCATGAGGTCGGACGCCACCGTTGGAATGTGTTGGTGCACGCTATCCAGTTGCCGCGGTGTGAGGAGCCCTTCCGCCGCCAGCCCCCGCAACAGGGCGGACCCGACGAACGCCATGCGCGCCAGCATGCTGAACGGCAGGGTGCCGCACGTGCGCGCGTCTTCCAGCATCCGCTGCATCGCACTCAGCGGCACGGTCTCGCCCAGTGCGTGGTGCTGCGCCCGGCGCGCCGTCAACCGGTCGACCTGCTCCAGCAGGCCGGCGACGGTCGGCCCTTCACCCTGCAACATCCGATTGGTCAGCGGCAGGAGCGCGGCGCGGAGCGCGGCAATGTCGCCGTCGACCACCCCGTGTTCGCGGAGCCGACCGGCGTGGCGGTCGAAGTCCGGGGTGGTGCACGTGACGGCGATTTCGAACTCCAATTTGTCGTGGGCCGCCGGTTCGGCCTCGAGCGCGTCCAGGTACGCCGTCACGATGCGGTCCCGCACGTCGGGCGCGAGGGCCGCCGGGGTCAAGCTGTTCAGGCTGTTGCGCACGTCGATGTACGGGTGTCCGCCCACGAGCAACATCAGGGGCTCGCCTTCGGGGTGGAAGTAGCCCAGGGCCGCGCGCGCGTCCCGCCACGTGTGATTCGTGATCAGGTCGGCGTACAGCGTGTGCGCCAACGGGCGGGGATGCGCGCCGAGCATCTCGGCCGGATTCCAGTCCGGCATGTCGCCCAGAATCGTGCGGTCGCCCCCCAGCGGCGGGCGGGGGCCGAGCTGCGCCTCCACGAACGCGCGATTGGCCTCCACCAGCGGCGTGACGTCGTTCAGGTAGTAGCGCGACACCACTTCGGTGATCGCCAGCGGGCGCGCCTGGAAGAGCACGACCTCGCCCGACGCGCGCACGGCGTACTCCACGTCGACCGTTTCGCTTCCGGTGCGCGCTTCGACCTCCTGGACCGCGGCGACCACACGCGCCAGCTCCGGTGCGCCCGGGGATTCGCGCGTGTGCTTCCACAGGGCGACGGTTTCCAGGTCGGTGGCGCTGCCGCTGGTGACGCCGTCCGTGCGGCTGGACCGCTCGTGGGTGAGCACGTAGTAGGGGCCGCCCGTGCGCAGGTCGCAGGACACCGCCACCCCGCTCAGCACTGCATCGTCCAGCCAGGGCTGCACCAGCACGCGATGATCCGCGCGGGTGTCGCCGTAGCTGTCCAGCACCGCGTCCACTGCCGCGGCCACGGCGGGCTGATCCACCACCGCCACACCGAGCACGGAGTGGTACACCCCGGCGTTCGAACTATCGAGCGCGTCCTCGTCGGGCGCCGAGCTGCGCACGACGATCTGCCCCTGGGGAAACGCCTCGCGGATGCGCGCGTACGCCGCCGCCGGCTCCTCCGCCCACTCCCGGGCATCCACTGTCACCTGATCGAGGACGCGCGCCGTCTGCAAGACCGGCTGGAGGCGCTCGAGAGTCTCCGCCTTGGTGCCGAACACGAACCGGGTCAGGTCCTGCGGCGAGTCCAGGTCCGCCCATGCGTTGCCGATGTCGACCGCGTGCACTCGGTCGCCGCGGTCGATCAACGCTTGCAACAGGTCGATGATGGTCAGGTCCGCCGTGCGGTCCGCGCCGGCCACCCCGAGGGCCGCACCGCCGCCCAGGTCGGCTAGTTGGCGCACGGCCGCGGTCTGGGGCGGGGCGAGGTACAGGAGACCGGTGAACTCTCCGTGCGCTTCGGCGCCGGGCAGGTCGCGGGCGATGCGCCGCACGGTGCCGTCGGGGGCCACCTCCACCTTCTCGGCCTTGCGTTGGAGCGCGTCGCTGCGATCGAGGTACCGCACCTGCCACTGCCGGTCGATCGCGACGACGAGGCCGTGCGCCGCCGCATCCAGCACCACGCCGACGGCTTCCGGCCGGTAGACCGTATCGCAGTAAGTCACGAGCACGGGCCCGTCCACGTCCGCGGTTCCCACGAGGAGCGAGCCCACCATGCCCGACGTGGCCCAGTGGGGATTAAACCGGAATTGCACGGCGGGATACCGCGCGCTCAACACATCGATGTCCTTCCCGCCGACGACCACCACGTCCTCGATGCCGTTGCGCCGTAGCGCGTCGAGAAGCCACGGCAGCGTCGCGTCCATGCGGCCGTGGAGGGAGGACGCCGCGCGCAGGTAAGGGGGCTGCACGGATTCCAAACCGCGCGCGGCCAACAGGACGGCTCGCACTCAGTGCCCGGCCCCGGCCGCCCTAGATGCTCGCCGCCGGCCCCGGGGGCAGCGCTGCGACGATGAAGGTGCGATTCCGGTCGAGAAAGGTGCCATAGTCGAGGACCGTTTCTTCCTGCAGGGTGAACAGGTCCGCAATGATATCCCGGACCACGGGCAACTGCGCCCCTTCGTGCTCGGGCGGATGGGATTCGAACAGGAACAGGCCGCCGGGTTCCAGCAGCGCGCGACATTTGCCGAAGTACTCTTCGAGCGGTTGACGCGTATTGCCGTCATAGGTCGAGTGATTCGCGAATGACAGGACCGCATCGACCGGACACGGCGGCCGGAACTCCTCGAACGCGCTCACGTGGAACTCCACATTGGCGGCGCCGAGGTAGGCGGCGCCCGCCCGCGCGATGTCGATAAGGTGGGGGTTCACGTCGAAGCCGATGACGCGGTCGGCCACATCGGCCAGCGCCAAGGTCAGGAACCCGGTGTTGCACCCAATCTCCAACACGGTGCGCCCGGCAAGTCGCTCGCGCAGGCCCATCATCCGCACGCGCTCATCCGTATCCCGGAGACCGGAAAAGCCGAGCGCGCGCAAGCCCTGGTACAGGTAGCCCTCTCCGTAGTCGTAGCTGTCCCACTCCCGCGCCGCCTGCAGCAGGGCCGCGTTGCAGTGGCGGTGCAATTCCCGAAGGCGTTCATCCTTCATAAGCAACGTGTAATTGCGCAGGCGGTTCGACAGAGCCAGGCGCCGGCGCTTTCCCCGCGCGCGGAGCATATGCCAGGTAAACACGAGGGGCGCCACGCCGTGGTACCGGTCGTAATACTTCAGGTACGCCTCGCGCATAGCGCTACTCAGGCCCGCCGGTGAACACGCGCGCGAGCGCCGCGCCGCGCACCGCCTCGTGCATGAAGTGATAGGTCACGCCGGCCTCGCGATCCTGCGGGGTGGCGGGCCAATCGGCGAGGTCCGGCGCCGCCGCCACCTGCCGGGCCAGCATCTCCGCCCGGAGCACGGGATCGTAGAACGCGAACAGCGCCCGATACAGGGTCGGATCGTCCGGCCGCGGCAGCCCGGACAGGTCGAACGCCAGGGATTCCAGCTCGGCCGTGCACACCACGTCCCCCGCATCCAGTTCGGGAACCATAAAGAACACACTCATACCCGGTCGCCCGCGCACCATGGTAGACCACAACAGGCCGTCCGCGCCGCGCACGTGCGGCAGGTAGCCGGGATGCAGGTGGAGGAACCGGAGCCCGGGCGTCGCGAGCAGGGGCGCGGGCAGCAGGCCGCCCCCCGTGTAGAGCACCACCGGCTGCCCCAAGGCCGTCAGCGCCGGGCCCAACGATTCTGCCCGGTAATCCGCCGCGAGAACTCGCCGCACCTCGTCCGCGAAATCCTCGTAACGCACCGGCCCCCGCAGCGCGGATACTACGGCCGCGCTCTCGGGATAGGCCTCCCCAATGGCGCGCTCCATCCGCTCCACCAAGCCCGCGTGAGTCTGCCGAATGCGCCGGGGCCAGAACCAGTGTGCAAGCGATTGCACGCGCTCGGCGTAGGCGAGCCGGAGCCGGCCGGGGAGCCAGCGGCCGACCGGTTTGCCGGTGGCGGGATGCGTGGGCGCAACCAGGAGCAGTATGCCGGCAGGCCGGTAGCCGGCGGCACGCAGCCGCAGCAGGTACGCGGCAACCTGCGGCCCTTCGTAGGCCAGCACCGTAAGCGGGAGGGTGTTCATCCCGCGGCAATCTCCCCGAGCACCGCATCCGCCTCCGCGCGCAACTCCGCCAGCAGGGGCACGTCTGGCTGCGTAGCAAGGAGGTCCAGCGCCTGGAACGCTCCGTTGACCCACTTCAGGGCGGGACCGCGGCGGGCGGGCTCCGCATCGGTCGCCGCACGGCCGTACGCCAGCAGCACGGCGACGCCCAACGCCAACGCCGCATCGGGAAGCGGCGCCGCGTCGGGGTCTTTGCGCCAATCCGCATCGTAAGCCGTCCACACGCGCTTCGCGATGGCGATCTTGCGGCAGAGGGCGTGCAGCCAGCCCGCGCGCATCCCGTCGGGCGGGTCCCCGGCGGATTCCGCGAGGTGCCGCAACAGCCCCACCATTTCCTGCTGGGGAATGGGGCCCGGCGCGGACGCGGGGGGCGCCGCGACCAGCGCGCGGTGCAGCAGGGGGGCAACCATCGCGTTATCCGGCCGCGGCGCGGCGACCGGCTGCGGCCACGATGTAGTCCGCGGCGGCGCGACCGCTTTGGCCAACATTAAAGAGCCACCGGTCCCGGGCCGCGCGAATTTCCGGAACCCGCTGCGCCGTGGTCTCCCGCAGTTCGCGGACGTGCCTGGCGATGTGCGGAATCTCCGCGGGCGAGATGACGGTGCCGATGGCGGACCGGATCAGGACTTCGAACGGCTCGCACGGGATGGCGTCCGCATTCGGGTTGTTCACTTTGCGCGCCACGTCGATAAACAGCACGGGGCGTTCGAGCCCGAAGGCGAATTCCGCGGCCACCCCGGACCAGTCACTCACCATCACGTGGGCCGCAAAGAGCGACTCGGCCGACGCGACGTCCGTCTCCAGCACCACCTGCGGATGATCGCCGAACGCCTCGCGCAGCTTCGCAATCACCTCAGGCCGCTGGAGCGCGGTCCGCGGATGGGGCCGAATCGTGACGTGGCAGCCGGCGTCCAGCAGCGCGGCGACCGTGTCGTGGCCGTGGGCTTCCAGGATCGCCTCCGGCCCCCACGTGGGTGCCAGCAACACCCGGGGGGGGCCGTCGTGGGCGGGCGGCGGGCGGCGGGCCCCCTCGCGCATAAGCGAATCCAACCGGCTGTATCCGTGCTCGGGCAGCGCGCGGGGCGGCCGGCCATGCGCCTGTTCCAGGGCGCGGGCTTCGGCCACGTGGTGCGGCCCCACGCACAGGATCGCGTCAAAGTAGTCGAATGCCCGTTCGCGGTAGATCGTGTGCATGCTGACGATGGAGTGGTGGAGGTACACGTAGTGGACCGGATAGTAGCGCGACCGCTTGACGTGAAAGACTTCCAGGTCGGGCGTGGTGAGGACCATCACATCGCTGCGCAGGGTCCAGAACGCATACGTGCGGACGATACCCCTGCCCACGTAGCAGACGTGCAGGTGCTCCTCGGTCCGGCGTAGCCCGGGATCGGCCGGGTCCGAGGTCAAGTAGGCGACCGGGCGCTGGTGCTCCACGCGCAGGGCGGTGACCACCGGCTCCAGGTGGACCCAGGCGGCCGCGTCCTCGGCGTAGAACACGATGGAGCGGGCCGCAGGATCGAGGGCCAGGAACCGCCGCAGCCCGGCGCACGCCCGGGCGAAGTCTCGGAAACCATGCATCACAACTGTGGTCGGCACTCTGCGCCGCGGGTTGCAACGTGGATCAGCCGGTCATTAGACTATCTCACCTGTGGTGCCGCGCGCGGTGGTAGGGGGGATGACCGCGCTCGGGGCGATCCCAGGAAGGGGCGGGGATGCGAAAGATGTGTGCAGGCAGGAACAGGCAACCGGGAACCCGCTGGGATGTGGTCATCATAGCGGGCTGCATCGCCGGCATCGTGTGGCAACCGCCCGCGTACGCTTACCTGGACCCGGGCTCGGCCGGGGTCCTGGGGCAACTGCTCGTGGCGATCGTGGCGGGGGCCGGCGCGACGATGACGTTCTTCTGGGGCCGGATCAAATCGACCGTCGGCCGCCTGTTCGCGTCCAAATCCGATTCCGAGTAGCCCGCGCCGGTCGGGCACTGAGAGCGCCGGCGTGGTGCCGCCGGCTTCGCCCGTGAATCCCAAGCCGCGCGTCCCCCTTGACCTGCTGCTGGTCGGCGGTGCGCTCCTCGCGGTGCATCTGGGGGTGCGCAACCATACGCTGACCCCGCTGAACGGCGGCATCGAGGCGCTCGACGGCGGCTACCTGATGGAGGCGCTGGCCCGGGTGGCCGGCGGCGAGCGCGCGTATACCCCGGTGGTCTTCCATTACGGACCGTATTGGGTGGGCTATTACGTGGGGATGATGAAGCTCTTCGGGGTCTCGGTCGGCGGCGTGCGCTGGGGGGTGGCGTTGCTCGC
Source organism: uncultured bacterium (assembly GCA_965371225.1). Classification (GTDB taxonomy): domain Bacteria; phylum Abyssobacteria; class SURF-5; order CBDUXP01; family CBDUXP01; genus CBDUXP01. The sequence continues at coordinate 205,154 of CBDUXP010000001.1, forward strand.
CTGGCTGCGCAGCGTCACGACGTACGCGCTCACCGCCCGCTTGGCCGGCCGCTGGTGGGGGTTGGTCGCGGTGGCGGTGACCATCGTGTCCCCAAACGTCCTGTTGGGTGCGCCGTACGGGAGCTACACGTCCGGAAGCGTGCTGCTCGTGTTCGCGGGCGCGGTGCTCTGGGCGCTGGCAGCGGAGGGATCGGCCCGGCGGTGGTTACTGGTCGGCCTGCTGATTGGCGTCATGTTCGGTGCACGGTGGTCCAGTGCGTTCATTGCGCTGGCGGCGACCGGCATCGTGGGGGGGGCCACGGGCCTCCTGCACCCGCCCGTGCGGCGGGGCCACTTGGTGGGCACGGTGGTGATCCCCGGCCTGTTGTTGGTCAGCGTGGGCCTGCTGGTCTGGCCCTATGCGCGCGCGTCGTGGATCGCCTTCGGTCCGCCGGCAGTGGGCGCCGCGGTGTTGGCCGGGGCGGAGAGCTGGCGGCGCCGGGGCACCGGGCCGGCCACCTGGCGCGAATGGCGCGCGGCCCCCGCCTGGTGCGCGGCCGGCATCGGGACGGCGACCCTGGTCTGGCTCGTGCCCATGACCCTGGCGGGGGATGTGGCCACCCGGGTGCATGACATGTTCCTGCGCTACGCGGCATCCGTCCAAGTGGGCCGCTGGTATGCGGTGGAGCAACCCCCCGGGCTCGAGGCGCTCGGGCTCGTGACGCACACCCCCCCCGCACCGCTCATGCTTGCCGGCTGGGGGCTGCTCCTGTTCGGCTGGGTCGTGCACGCGCGCCGGGGGGATGGAGCGCGGTGGCGCCTGACCTGTCTGGCGTGGGCCGCCGCAGGCGTGATGCTCACCGTGTCCATGGTGCGGGCACACGCGTTCCAGTCCGCCCGGCTCGGGGATCTCCTGTGGGCGGAACTGCTGGGGCCCGTGTACCTGGTCTGGTGCCTGCACCACGCGTTCCGCGCCGGCGACGCGCGGCCTCCCTGGCTGGTGCCCCTGGCCTGCCTGGCCGGGGTGACGTTCCTGGACGGCGCGGCCGACGTGAATTGGGTGCATGTGGGTGCGGCGACGGGAGTGGCCATCGTGTTTGGCGTCGTCGCGGCCCATCAGGCGTGGCTCGCGGGGCGGACGGCGACGCGGCTCTTGGGCCCGGCCCTGGCCGTGGGGGTGGCCCCGCTGATCGCCGCGCAATTCCTGCTGGGCGCCGGCCTGTGGTGGACGCTGCCGGGCGATTCGTGGCGGTTTACGCGCCGCGACCTGGCGTGGGTGGATGTTCCCCGCGGGCAGGTGTGGGAGGACGTCGGCGTGGCGCGCGAGATCCGGGCAAACGTACTGTTCTTGCAGGCCGCCTTGCCGCCGGATGAACCCTGCTTCTCCTTTCCGGATGCGCTCTACCTCTTTCTCGCCGACCGGCGCGGCACGGCGGACGTGACCTATTTCTGGCCGGGCTATTCGGCGCCCCACATCGATGGACACTATGCCTCCTACCTGCGCACCGATCCGCCGCGACTGGTCGTGACCCGCTACAGCCCGCTTGACGTGTTCGGGGGGCCGTTGTACCTGGCCCGCGGGTTCCCCAAGATTGTCGACACGCTCGATGACGAGTTCCGTGTCGTCCAAGAAATCGGCATCCTGCGCTACTACGCCCCACGCCGGCGCGGCGGCCGGTAGACCCGGTGCAGCCCACTCCGCCTGTCACCCGTCCCTCGCGCGTGCCCCTCGACCTGTTGGTGGTCGGGGGCGTCTTGCTGGCCGTGCATCTGGCAGTGCGCAACTACGGGCTCGGCAGCCTGAACGGGGGCACCGAAGCGCTGGACGCGGGGTATCTCATGGATGCGCTCGCGCGCGTGGCCGGCGGGGAGCGCGCCTACTCCCCCGTGGTCGCCCACTACGGGCCCTACTGGATGGCCTACTTCGTGGGCATCTTGAAACTCTTCGGCGTGTCCCTCGGCGGCGTGCAGTGGGGCGTGGCCCTGCTGGCGTGGGTGCGCAGCGTCGTGACGTACGCGCTCACGGCCCGCTTGGCCGGACGCCGGTGGGGTCTCGTCGCCGTAGCCGTCACCCTCGTGTCCCCGGGCTTGCGGTGGGGTATTCCCTATGGCGTGTTCATGTCCGGGGTCGTGTTGCTCCTCTTCGCGGGGGCGGTGCTGTGGACGCTGGCCGCGCCCGCCAGCGTGCGGCGATGGTTCCTCGTGGGGGTGCTGATCGGCGTACTGGTGGGCACCCGCTGGTCCAGCGCGTTCATTGCGCTCGCCGCGCTCGGCATCGTCGGTGGCGCCACGGGCCTCCTGCACCCGCCCGTGCGCCGGGGCCATCTGCTCGGCACGGTCGTGATCCCGGCGTTGCTCCTGGTCAGTACGGGCCTGCTGCTCGGCCCCTACCCCCGCGATTCGTGGGTAGCGTATGCACCCGTCGCGTTGGGAACGGCCGTGCTGGCGGGGGCGGAAAGCTGGCGGCGCCGGGGGACGGGACCCGCCTCCTGGCGCGCGTGGCTGGCCGCGCCCGCCTGGTGCGTCGCGGGCATCGTCGCGGCCACCCTGGTCTGGCTCGTACCCTTCGTCATCAGCGGCGACGCCGCCACCCGGGTGCACGACATGTTCTTCCGGTACGCGGAGTCTGTGCAGGTGGGCCGGTGGTACACCCTGACGCTGCCTCCCGCCCTCCGGTTGCTCGACCACATCGCGCCCCCCGCGCCCGCACCGGTCTTTCTGGTCTGCTGGGGGCTGATCCTGTTGGGGTGGATTGCCCACGCGCGGGCGGGAGCGCCGGTGCGCTGGCGGGTGACGAGCCTGGCGTTCGGCGCCAGCGGCGTGATCCTGAGTGCGTGGATGCTGCTCGCCAATGCGTTCCTCGCCGCGCGGCTGGGGGATTTCATCTGGATCCAGTTGGCGGGAGCCTTCTACCTGATCTGGTGCTTGCACCACGCCCGCCGCTCCCGGCCCGGGGACGAACGGTCGTGGTGGCTCGTGCCCCTGGCCTGTCTCGCGGGAGTCACGTTTCTGGACGGCGCCGCAGAAGTGAGTTGGATCCACGTGACCTCGGCGACGGCGGTGCTCATCGTCTTCGGCGTGGTGGCGGCCCGGCAGGCGTGGCTCCACGGGAAGGCACACTCCCGCCTGTTGGGGCCGGCGCTGGTCGGGGCGGTGGTCCCGCTCATCGTGGCGCAATGCCTATTGGGCGCCGGGCTGTGGTGGACGCTGCCCTTTGATTCGTGGCAGCTCATTCGCCGGGAGCTGGCGTGGGTGGACGTTCCCCGCGGGCAGGTCTGGGAAGACGCCGCGACCGCGCGCGAAGTGCAAGCCAACGTGTTGTTCCTGCAAGCGGCGCTGCCCCGGGACGAGCCCTGTTTTGCGTTTCCCGACGCGCTCTACCTCTTCCTCGCCGACCGGCGCGGGACCGCCGACGTCACCTACTTCCAGCCCGGCTACTCGGCGCCCCACGTGGACGGCCTGTACGCCTCACAACTCCGCGACGCTCCGCCCGCGCTCGTGGTCGCCCGGTACAGTCCGCTTGATTTCTTCCAGGGCAATCCCCTGTACCTGGCCCAGGGGTTTCCCCAGATCATCGATGCGCTCGATGAAGAGTTCCGCGTCGTCCAGGAAATCGGTGTCATGCGTTACTACGCCCCGCGCCAACGCCTTCGCCGCTAAACGGTTTACCCCTCGGCGACGTCAGCTTCTGGTGGCCGTACGCCGCCGGGGCGAGTGCCACCAAGCGTGGTCAGCCGGTCGAGGGCGCGTGATTACCCATCGACCATCTCGCCGCTCGGCGCGCGACCGGCGCGCGAACGCACGACCAGCACACCGGCGCACGCGACGAGCGCGCACGAGCCTGTCAGCGCCACCGGGATGCTGGTGGCCTGGGCGATAATGCCGAGCGTAATTCCGAGGACGATCTCGCCGAAGTATTCGGCCTGGGCGAGGAAGGACTGCACCGTCGCCCGCACGTCGCTGGTGACGCGCCGGTTGACCCAGATCACGCTGACCGTCCGGGTCACGGGCCAGGCGATGCCACCCACGAGCAGCACGCCCGCCATGCCGGTGACATCGTCGGGCGCGTGGGCGAGCACGATCAGGCCGAGCGCGCCGATGAAGCACGCTGCGGCATAGATGCGGCGGGCCACGCCCACGCCGTCGATGCGCGCCTCGACGATGCGGAGCGCGAGCGCGGCGATCGCCAACGTGATGAGACCGAGTGCCGTGAACCACACGATCGGACCGGGTTGTTCAGGAAAGCCGAGGTCGAGGAGCCGCTTGGGGAACAGCCGCCCGAACGCTTCCGCGGCGCCGTTCACGAGGATCGTCGCCGCGAAGACGAGCAGGATCTCGCGATCGCGGCGCGCGAGGTCGATCCCGCGCCGGAAGATCGACACCGACTCCCGCCAGCGGTGCTCGCGGGTTGGGGTGAAGTTATGTTCGGTGAACCGTGCCGCGACGAACAGCCCGAGCACCCACATGGCGAGCCCGGACGCCACGATGGAGGTGGCGAGGTCGGTTGCCCAGGCGAGTGCGCCGAACCCGACCAAGCCGCCGGCCGCTCCAACCTGCTGCCAGCGAGCGCTTGCCGTCAACACGCCGGCGACGCGGTCGGGTCGGTCAAGCTCATCGGTGAGCCACGCGACGTCGGCGCCGCTCGAGAATGTCCAAGCCAGCCCCCACAACATCTGCGTCGCCACGAGTGCCGGGAAGGCCGTGACGAGTCCCGTGACCAGCATGCCGGCCCCCATCACAAGATGCGCGATCACGATTGACCACTTGCGGCTGATCGTGTCCGCCATGACCCCGGTGGGCACCTCCGCCACCAGCGCTGTGACCCCCTGGGCGGTGCCGATGAACACGAGCTGGAACGCGGACAGGTCGGCCTCAACGACGAGGTAGAGGCTGGTGACGAGCCAGTAGCCGTGGTGGAAGACCGCCCGCATGCACGTCCACCGGATGAAGGTGGCGGCGACGTCGCGATCGGGCATCG
>CBDUXP010000002.1:0-166105 GCA_965371225.1 uncultured bacterium
CGGTCTCGTATGCGGTAGGCTCATGCGGATTGGCCATGGACACCCCGGATCTGGACAGCCTGTACCGGGACGAATTCGGCCGCATCCTGGCGACGGTGATTGGCCTCATCGGCGATTTTCAGGTGGCCGAGGAGGCGGTGCAGGACGCCTTCGCCGTCGCGCTGGACCGCTGGCCGCGCGACGGTTGGCCCGCGAACCCGCGTGCGTGGCTCGTCTCCACCGCGCGCCACAAAGCCATCGACGCGTTCCGGCGCACCAAACGGCTCAACGAAATCCGGACCGAGCTGGGCCGCGGCGCCGAACCGCTCCCTGATACCGACGTGTCCGACGATGCGATCCCCGATGACCGTCTGCGCCTCATCTTCACGTGCTGCCACCCGGCCCTCGCGCCCGACGCGCAGGTGGCGCTCGCGCTCCGCACCCTGGGCGGACTCTCGACCGACGAGATCGCGCGCGCATTCCTCATTGCGCCACCGACCATGGCGCAGCGGCTCGTCCGGGCCAAGCGGAAGATCCGCGACGCCGGCATCCCCTACGCCGTGCCGCGGCCGGACGCCCTGCCCGAGCGCCTCGCGGCCGTGCTGGCGGTCGTCTACCTCATCTTCAATGAGGGATACGCGGCGACCGCCGGCGACGCGCTGGTCCGGGCCGACCTCTGCCACGAAGCGATCCGGTTGGGGCGGCTGCTATCGCATCTGATGCCCGACGCGCCGGAGCCCCGGGGATTGCTGGCACTGATGCTGTTACACGACGCCCGCCGCATGACGCGGGAGTCGCCCACCGGCGAGTTGATCCCCCTGGAAGCACAGGATCGCCAGCAGTGGAATCGCGAGCAGATCGAGGAAGGTGTTGCGCTGACCGCCGTCGCGTTGCGCGCCGCGCCCCCCGGGCCGTACGCGCTGCAGGCGGCCATCGCCGCCGAACACGCGCGCGCGCCCCGTGCGGAGGACACGGATTGGGCCACGATCGCGCGGTCGTATGACGCGTTGCTGGCGCTCAAGCCGTCGCCCGTCATCGAACTCAACCGCGCCGTCGCCGTCGCAATGGCCGAACAACTCGAGCGCGGCCTCGCGCTCATCGGGGAATTGAAGCGCGGGGGGGAACTCGATGGCTACTATCTGCTGTGGGCGGCGGAAGCCGACCTGCTGCGCCGGTGCAACCGTCTGCCGGAGGCGGCGCAGGCGTATCGCCGCGCGCTCCAACTCGTCTCCACCGACTCCGAGCGCCGTTACCTCCAGCGCCGCCTCACGGAGGCCGAGTTAGCGCCCGAAGCGTGAATGCGGCGGGTGCCCGCTCGGACGGTTAGGCTACGGACATGCCTGCACGTGCTCGATGATCGCCCCGTTTACCGCCTCGGGAGCTTCGAGCGCGACGGCGTGGCCGGCGCCGGGCACGACGACACAGTGCGCATGCGGGATTGTTGCCGCGATGGCCTCCCCGTCCGGGGTGAGCAGGTCCGCCTCCGCGGCGATCACCAGCGTCGGCGCCGTAATTTGCGCGAGGTCGCCGTCGCGGGTGCCGGACCAGGCGCGGAGGCCGGCTAGCGTACGCTCCAGGGTGGCGACGGGCACGCGCCCGATGGTCTGCGCGAGGCCGCGCACCAGCCGATCACGCAGGGCGGCAACTCCGAGTGTCGCGTCCGAGAAAAACCACGGCAACATCGCCCGCGCCGCGGTGACGGCATTCGCCTGCCGCACGAGATCGCGCCAGGCGTCGCAGACCGCCAGGAGCCGCGCGTTCGCCCGGACCACCGGCGTGATCAACGTGAGCGAGCGCACGCAATCGGGATGCGTGAGCGCCAGTTCGATGGCCACCGCCGCGCCAAGACTCGCGCCCACCACATGGGCGGGCCCGTCCAGTACGGCCGCGGCATCATTCGCCGCGACAGCCAGCGTGTAGAGGTCTTCCTCGGGCGCGTCGGACAGACCGACACCGCGGGGATTGATGCCGAGTACGCGATACCGTTCCGCCAGGACGGGCGCTTGCCGCGCAAAAGCCGAAACGTCCGTCCCGAACCCGGGCAGCAGCGCCACGAGATCACCAGCGCCGTCGGCGAGCACCTCGAGCGCGACACCTTCCGCGACGGGAGTGAGGTTTGCGCGCGTGGCCGCGAACGTCTCCACGTCTTCCGCAGTCACCCGCCCGCCGGGGCCCGTGCCGGGCACCCGCGCCACGTCCACGTCCCGCTCCCGGGCGCGTCGGCGCGCCGCCGGCGTGGTGGGCGCGCCGGTGCGCGGTGCGGCCGGCGCGGGGGCGGGCGCAGCGGTTGCGATCGGTGGAGCCGGCGGCGGGGGCGGATGGGCGCGCTCTTCCTGCGCGCGAAACGCCTCAGCGTCGAACGGGTCGTCGGCCGCGTCCGTCAGCGCGGCGAGCAGCGTGCCACAGGGGACGGTCTCCTCCGGCGCGACGTACACGTGACGCAGGACGCCGGATGCGGTCGCCTCGATTTCCACCTGCGCCTTTTCCGATTCGATGACGAGGAGGATCGCCCCCTTCTCGACCGGCTGGCCGGGGGCCATGCGCCATTCGAGGACGGTGCCCTGTTCCATGGACATGCCGAGCTTCGGCATGGTGACCGCGTGCGGCATCGCGAGCGTCCCGGCGCGGCCGGTTAGCCGAGTGCGTGCACGGCGGCGACGATGCGCTCGGGGGACGGCATGAACTCTTTTTCGAGCACGGCGCTGAACGGGACGGGCGTGTGGGGCGCGGTCACCTTCTTCACCGGTGCATTCAAGAAGTCGAACCCCTGGTCTACGCACAGGGCCGCCACGTCGCTCGCGATGCCGCAGCGCGGTGTGGCCTCGTCGATGACCACGAGCCGTCCGGTTTTCGCCAGCGTGGCGAGAATGGCTTCCTCGTCGAGTGGTTGCAGGCTGCGGAGGTCGAGCACCTCCGCCTGCACGCCTTCGCCAGCCAGGATCTCCGCCGCCGCGAGGGCCGTAGGCACCGTGGCGCCCACGCCCACGAGGGAGACGTCGCTCCCTGCGCGCGCAATCGCCGCCTTGCCGAGCGGGATTTCGTAATCGCCTTCCGGCACGTCGCACCATTCGGTGAGCAGGATGCTCTTGGGTTCGCAGAATACGACGGGATCGTCATCGCGGATCGCGGCGAGCAGCAGCCCCTTGGCATCCGCTGCGTTCGACGGACAGACGGTCTTCAGGCCGGGAATGGCCGTCGTGAAGTTGTACAAGGTTTGCGAGTGTTGCGCTGCGGCATTCAGGCCGGCGCCGATGAGCGTGCGCACGGTAAGCGGCACCCGGACCTTGCCGCCGAACATGTACCGCAATTTCGCCGCCTGGTTGAGGAGCGGGTCGAGACACACGCCGATGAAATCCATGAACATGATTTCGACGACCGGACGCAGGCCGGTGGCCGCCGCGCCCACGGCGGCGCCGAGGAATCCCATCTCACTGATGGGCGTATCACGGACCCGGGCGGCGCCGTAGGTTTTGTACAGGCCGCGGGTGGCGCCCATGATCCCCCCCCACGCTTCCTCGATCCCCTGATCTTCGCGGCCGCCGCCGCCGGCGATGTCCTCCCCCAGGAGGATCACGTCCGGGTCCGACGCCATGGCGATGTGCAGCGCTTCATTCACTGCACCCAGTACGTTCAGCTCGCGCGACACAGCACTACTCCTTCACGTAGACGTCGGTGAGGATGTCCTCGGGCGCCGGAAAAGGCGCGGCCTTCGCCGCTGTCACGGCCGCCTCGATGGCGACGCCCACTTCCTCGTCGATGGCACGCAGGTCCGCCTCGTACACGTCGCCGATTTCCACCACCCGCTGTTCGAACTTGTCCAGCGGATCCCGCGTGCGGCGCACTTCCTCGGCTTCTTCCTTGGTGCGGTAGGCGAGCGTGTCGCCCACGTAATGCCCGAAGTACCGATACGTCTTGCACTCCAGCAGGGTCGGCCCCTCGCCCGCCCGCGCGCGCGCGATGGCTGCGCCCGCCTTCACGTGCACGTCGAAGAAGTCCATCCCGTCCGCAATGACGCCGGGGATCGCGTAGGCGCCCGCGCGGTCGGCCAAGTCCGTCGTCGGCGTGACAAACTCCATGGGCGTGGCCTCGCCATAGCCGTTGTTCTCCACCACGTACACCACCGGAAGCTTCCAGACCGCGGCGAGGTTGAGCGCCTCGTGGAACTGGCCCTGGTTTGAGGCACCGTCGCCGAAGAACGCCACCGCGACCCCGCCCTTCTGGCGCACCTGCGCGGTGAGCGCCGCACCCGTCGCGAGCGGGATGCTCGAGCCGACGATGCCGTTCGCGCCGAGCATGCCGTGGTCCAGGTCCGCGATGTGCATGGAGCCGCCCTTGCCCTTGCAGATGCCCGTGCTGCGGCCGAAGAGCTCGGCCATCATGCCGTTCACGTCCACGCCCTTGGCGATGCAGTGCCCGTGCCCGCGGTGCGTGGTGGTGACCACGTCCTTGTCCGTCAGGTGCGCGCAGACCCCGGCGGCCACCGCCTCCTGGCCCGCGTACAGGTGCAGGAACCCCGCCAGGTCGCCGCCCATGACCAACTCCGACAACTTTTCCTCGAAGTCGCGGATCGTCCGCATGGTGCGGTACGTGCCCAACAACTGCTCGCGCGTGAAATCCATCGCCACCCCCTCAGGTCAGCCACCACACCCTATCGCATCCGGGTGGGGTTCGGCCACGGGCCGTTCGACGTGCTAGCGGTCCGGCGGGGAGCGGCGGGCCCGGGCCACCGACGCCGCGTGACTTACGCGGGCCGCACACCGAACGCGGCCTCGAGCGTTTCCACCGGCGGCGCGTACCAGAACGAGCCGGTGACGGGGGTTGAGTATTCGATGAGCCGGTCGTGCTCGCCGTCGCCCGAGACGCCGAACATGCCCTCGAGCAGGACCCTGAACCGCGACAGGTCGCACGCGAATGCGAGGAAGTACAGCCCATGCTCCTGGACCGTGCCGTAGGGAACGCTGCGCCGGTAAATTTCCTGCGGCACACCGTCCACCGTGATATCCGTACGATTCACGTGCGCCCCGGCCGGCATCTCTTCGGCGGACAGTTCCACGCTGTCCGCCTTTGTGCGGCCGATGACCCGTTCCTGTTCGGCGGTTGGTAGCGCGTGAAACGCGTCCAGGTCATGGACCCAACGTTGCGTGAGCACGAAGCTGCCGGTCGTCCCCGGCGCGCCCGCGGGAATCAGCGCCGCGGCCCGCGCGTCAGCCCCCGTGGGATTGGCCGTGCCGTCAATAAACCCCGTGAGGTCACGCGAGTCGTGGTAGACGAACGCCGGCAGGTCGAGTTCGAGGTGGGCGGTGGACGCCAGTACTTGGTGAACGCGTCGGGCGCAATCGAACACGGGGCCGGGACTCGCGCCGTGAATCCAGAACAGCAGCTCGCGCTGCGTGGCGGGCGCACGATGCGCCTCCCACCCTTCGATGGTGGCGAAGGGACGCAACGTATCCGGAATGTCCGCCGTATCGAAACACTGTCGGAGTCTATCGCCGGCGGCAAACACGAGCTGCGCTGCAGGTGCGCCAGCCGCCGCCCGCAGTGCCTCCGCGATGGCCGCGTTCAGGACGGTGGAATCCGTGTCCGCCGCAATGGCGTACTCCAGAAAGTAATGATGGATCGAGTCTTCCGCGAAAATTCCGGGCTGGGCGGTGGGCATGCCGCGAGTGTAGCGCCTCCCGCCCCGCGGGCATAGTGCGCCGTCCATGCGAAACGTAGCGCCCCGAGTCCGGGCGGGGCCGCCCTATCGCATTCGGCGCGTCTGCGCAGCCCAGGCGGGACATCGGCCGCACGGCCCCCCGAGCCGGTATGCTTTCGTGCAACGGGAGGGTGGTATGAGCGAGCACGCGAAGCAGGGCGACGTTGCGACGAAGCTGATGTTCGAGAACGAGCGAGTGAAGGTGTGGGAGATGGACCTGGCGCCGGGCGAAGCCTCCGACTGGCACACGCACACGCGGGACTATCTGCTGTGCATTCTGGAGGGCGAGAGCATCGACGCTGACCTGCCCGACGGCGGGACGCTGCACTTGCCCGTGCAGCCGGGGCAGTGCGTGTTCATTCCCGCCGGCAACACGGAGCAAGCCATAAATCGGAGCGACGTGCGCTACTGGGAAATCCTGATCGAACTCAAGTAGCGCACTCCACCACCACGTAGGGATCGTCCGGTTCGGCCGGTGTGTCGCCAAAGGGATGCAGTGCCTTGACGCCGGTGAAGCCCGCGTCCAGCACCTCCGGCGTCAGGTCATCGAGTTCCCAGTATCGCTGATCGATAATCTCGAGTTCCGTCTCCACCGGCGTTGAACCATCGAACAGTTCGTATTTGTTGATCATCCGGCTGGTTTGGGTCTCGGCGTCATATTCGATGACGATGCTCAGGAGAATGCGGCGCGTCTCGTCAAGCTCCACCCAGCGGCCCATCATCCTGTTGTTCCTCTTGAACGCGCCAGTTGGGGTTGCAATCTCCATGACGAGCCGGCCCCCCGGTTCCAAGTGCCGGTGAAAATTGGCGAGGATCCGTCGAAATTCCTGGCGGTCGGTGATCAGGCTCATGGAGCGCGCCACGCAGACAATGAGCGTGTACTTGCGCGCCAACTGCATGCGGTCAATCTTTGCCTCGATCATCAGGGGGGAGAGTCCTGCGGCTGCACATTTCTCACGTGCCGCCGCCAGCATGGACGGGGAGGCGTCGACGCCGTCAATGTCAAACCCCTCCTGAAAAAACGGAATGAGGAATCGTCCCGACCCGGACATGGCCTCCAGGATCGGCCCATCAGCGTCTTCTAGTTGCCGGCGATAGTACTCAAGGGCTCCCGGCGGGAACTGCTTGTCATCGGCCTCATAAAAGAGGGTGCACAACCGGTTGTACGAGAGCATACCTATCTCAGTTCAAGGGATCAGCTGCTGACCGGCCCTCGCTGCACAGCGCCACCGACGCGGCACACACGTTCGCTCGGTACACCCGTGTTCGCCGTGGTGCCGGAGGTGGGATTTGAACCCACACAGTGTTGCCACCGGGGGATTTTGAGGACTCGGAGTAGCCAATTTCACACATTCTCTCTGATTCCCAGAAGGGCCGCATAGCTCCATATTTCAACGATCTCGCGAATTGGGCTCTTCTCTTCAGAATCGCAATCTTCTCGATAATTCACTTTAATTCCAGGCCGGATTACACAGGAATTACACACGCGAATCGATCTCAAAGTTTCGACGGCATGCTCGTCTTCGCCCGTTTTACTTTGGCCAGAGTGATACTTGCTGAACAAGATGTGAGGCCAGAATCAGGTGCGGCGGTCGCTTCTGCCAAGCCGTATAATACGGAAATGTGCGCGATAACCAAATCCGATGTGCTCGATTTCCTATCCGACTTTCGCGAAAACTTCCTGTTCGCGTTCATGTTCCTTGAAGCCGCACCGCCGAAGTGGTGGGAGCCGGTGTTGGATGGAACGGTTGAGTATCCCGATACTCCTCCCCAGTCAGTGTTGGATGGATACCAAGCGTTAGCTACACGCTTATCAAACAGTGAAGTGTACGACGAAGTAGAATTTAGGTTTCGGATATCGCTCCTTCGGACGTTTATCGGTGACTCCCACGAGGTGATTGACAAATACTGCCAACGGCATGGCGGGTGGGATGTGTGCAGGTCTCAAGACTGCTTCAGATTTAGCTCATACTTTCGCCATTCCGCTAGGCACGCATTCTGGGGCGAACCATTCTGGCCGGATGGTTGGGCAAAGCTCGGAATCACTTCAATTTCTTTTGAAGATAGAACAATAGAGATGGGGACGCTCACGGGCGAAGTGAGTACGAATACCAACCTCGCCCTGCGGCTCCATGACGCGATGCGGGATTTCTTCCGCAACTGCTCCGCTATTTCATAACTCAGGAAGACCTACGTCCAGCGTAGTATCGGTGCAACGCGGCCTGGTTCGTAGCGCCAGCAAATCCTGGTGCCGGTTAGATAGCCACACTCGTTTGGCAGGTGGGATGGGACCCGGGGGTGTGGCTTAGCTCTGCGTGGTCAGCAAGCGATGCTGGTCAACTACACCGCGAGTCATTCAAGGGAAGTATCGACGCGCATTCTTCCATTGGCCCTGTACTGTCTGTAGTTCGTCTGCTCGCCAATCCGCAGCGCCCGCACCACCTGCGCCATCGTCTGCCCCCGCGCCAATCCGACCTCGGCTTCGCGCAGGTTTACGATAATCTGCTCGGCTGTATATCGCTTCCGAGCCATCGTGGCCTCCCTTCATAGTCTCACTCTATCGGTGGACCGGTTGAAGGGAGCAGGTCACTACTCTAATGATATATGCTTGCGGCTCAGCAGCGCGGGCTCGATACCAGACTCAGCGCTTTTTCCCCTATTCACGCTCATTTACCTCCGGAGGAGGACGCATTGGATACATTAGAGTTACCGCCACGTCACGTCACGAGGCCAGTGGCGCGCGGCCCATTCTCGGTCACGTTTCCCGAGGCGGCATCGGGAAACCTGGCGCAGGACGCCGAGTGGTGCTGGCTTTCCTGGAATGGCTGCCGGCAGAAGATTCGTTTTCATGACTACGACGAGATTTACGCCATCCCCGGCTTGTACGAGCATCTCTTCTACGACAAGCTTCGTTGCACGTCCCCGCAAGTTGTGGTGTCCCTCCTGGAGGAGCAGGTTATGACGGCGGGACAGTCCTTTTGTGAGTTGGTCGTTCTGGACGTCGGGGCCGGGAACGGTATTGTGGGCCAAGAGCTTGCGGCGAAGAAGGCGAAGCGCGTTATCGGCCTAGACATCATTCCGGAGGCCGCAGAAGCGGCGAACCGCGACCGCCCAGGCGTGTACGACGATTACTTCGTCGCCGATCTTACGAAAATACACGAAGCTACCTATGCGGAACTGCAAGGTGCGGGCCTCAACTGTTTGACCACCGTGGCCGCGCTGGGCTTCGGCGACATTCCGCCCCTCGCATTTGCCCAAGCCTTTAACCTGATTTCCACGCCGGGCTGGATCGCGTTCAATCTCAAGAGTGATTTTCTTGCAGAGGCGGACCCGACGGGTTTCTCAGGTCTAATCCACCATATGGTTGACGCTGACCTCCTCCGAATAGAGATGCAGCACGAGTACCGGCACCGTTTCTCCGTCACCGGGGAACCGCTGCATTACGTTGCGGTCAGTGGAGTCAAGCAGGACGACGTTCCGCTTGATTGGTTCGGGCCACGTTCCAGATAGCTAGTGCCAGGCTTGGGCCATGGGGATAACGCCAACGTCGCTCTACGAGCTTGTTAGAGACTCCGAAAGGCATCCTTGAGGCACTTTTCAACGTATGGCTCCTGTGCGAGTGTGTACCGAACCTTATCCCCCACACGCCCCTCACCCTAGTATCACACTACTCTGGCCAAGAAAAACGCCGATCACTCGAATCTCCGCACTGGGTCTGCGCTGCTGCAGCGGTTTTCCTGACTTCAGTTACACAGGAATTACACACGGTCAACGAGCACCGAGAAGCTGGGGTTGCGTAACTCGTTGATATAACCGGTGCCGGAGGTGGGATTTGAACCCACACAGTGTTGCCACCGGGGGATTTTGAGTCGGGCGCATCCAATGAACTGCCACACGCGACAATTCTCAACCACAATCGCTGCGCTAGCTTACTGCGATTCTTGGTATGGGGTCGTGTTGTGGAGTGCCGCCATTTTTTGTCGGCAAGTGTACCGCTGGTGTACCACGGGCGTCCGCGCAGCCCCGCAAATGTCTTGTCGCTTAGGGACATGGCTCCATGGAAGGTGTCAACTCTCTGCCAGTTCGGGCACGCCAATGGCCGAAAGTGAACACTTCTGATACACTGCCAGCATGGCCCGCAAGCCTGCCCGCCGCCGCAAGAAACCCGGTCCCAAGCCCCGGGATACGCCCGCCAACCCCAAGCAGCGCTTTACCGTCCTGATTCCCGGCCCGCTGGCCGATGACGTGCGGGACGCCGTGGTGGCCCTGTACCCCGCCCTCGGCTGGTCCATCGCCGACTTCGCCGAGGCCGCCTTCCGCGACAAGCTGGCCGAGCTCCGGCGCGAGCACAACCGGGGCCGCCGCTTCGCCCAGCGCAAGGCCCCGCCCAAGCAGGGCCGCCCCTTCAAGCCACGCTAGGCCCACTGCCCGCAGAGACGAGAGCGCCCCGCCCAGCCGAGAGCCGAACGGGGCGTGTTCGCTACCGTGCGGGGCTGCTAGGCCGCCAGGACCACCGCCTCTGCCGCGTCCGCCGGCTGCTGGGCCCCCTGCGCGCCGAGGATATGGTCTGCGGCCTTTTGGGCCTGCGCCCCGGCCTGCACCAGCATCCGGGGCTCGCCCTTGAGCACCTGAATCCAACTATCCAGATACGCGGCACTGTTCTGCTCGGTGGGCTCGTGCGTGATCCCGGCCCGGTGCCGCAGGAATGCTGCACCCATTTCCGCTACGAGCTCTTCCCGGCTGTACTCGTGATTCCCGAACCGCTGCGGCTCAGACACGCCCTTCCGGCCCAGGCGGGACGCATGGCCGGTGCTATGGGTGAGCTCGTGAAAGAGCACGCTGTAGTAGTCCTGGGCCGTCTCGAAGGTGTCGCGGTCCGGCATGTGGACGCTATCGCTACTGGGCCGGTAGAACGACCGGGCGCTGCCATGCTCGACGCTGGGGCCCTGCTGATACCCCTCGGCAATGCGCTCGGCCCGCGCAATGGTCGGGATGGGTGCGCGGGGCTCTTCGGGCTCCGACAGCCGCGCATGCTCGATACCCTCGCACTGGGCCACGTTGAAGACCGTGTAGTACCGCAGGATGGGGTAGCGCTTCTGCGGTGCGTCTATGGCCCCATCGTCGGCCCGGTCGGCTCCGTCTCGCTCGACCCACTTCCAGAAGATCACCGGCCAGCCGTGCTCGCCCTTGCGGACGGTCCCGCCGCACTGCCGCGCCTGCTTGAACGTGACCCAGTAGGGGGACGCATACCCGGCCATGCCGAGCATGAAGGGATTGACGCCCCGGTAGGCTTTCCCGCTCGTGAGGTTCGCAGGGAGTTGGTCCGATGCGGCCCACGGCTTGTGCCAGGGCACCGTGCCCCGCTCTAGCTGCGCAATCATGCGTTCCGTGATGATGTCGTAGACACCGCACTTTCGTGATACCATCCTTCCCAGCCTTTCAGGGTTAGGGCCGTCCGCATTGCTGTCGAGGCGTCGGGCGGCCCGCTTTGCGTTTAGGGGAAGTGTATCGTGTAAGTGCATAAAGTCAACACTTAAGTATTGCACCCGGCCGGCTGGGGCTGTACTTGCAGACACCGCTGGCGCAGGCGGCACGGCTTGCCCTCCGCCCCCGCCGCGATGCTCAGAGGGGGCACTCGGGGGGAGGGGGGAGCCCCCCAACGTCGCGCGGCCGCCTGCGCGGGGGCCCTACCCCGACATGCGGCGAGGGAAGACCTGTGCCAAATCAGGTACTTAGCCTCCCGCGACCGCAGAGGCCCCGGCGTGAGAGGATACGCACATGGAAGCCGGTGCCCTTCCCGACGGTGCCGCGCTGCTGCGGCACTGGGAACGCGAGTACGAACGTCTACGGCGGCTCTTGCGCGAATTGGAAGCCGCGAACGCTCGTCGGGCGCAAGCGGACGCCGTGCGAGCCGAGTGCGCGCGCTACGAGCAGCTCATCGCGGGGGCCCTGGGTACTGGGCCCGAGCACGCCCTGTGCGTCGCCTGCGGGACGGCCACGGCAAGCCCCCATGCACTGTTGTTCGCTGAGCGGGGGGATGAGGCTGACATTGAACTGATGCCGGGTGCCCCCGATCTAGACGAATGGCCCGTGCTGCGGCGCAAGCCCACCGCGCACCTGGCGTTCAATCGCTTCGTGCTCTGCGCGACGTGCGCCGACGTGTGGCGAGTAGACCAGCAAGCAGGCTGAGCGCCCAGGGACCCCCGCAATGAGTGAGCAATACCTGCTTGATACGAGTGTCCTAGTCAGCGCAATTAACTCTGCGGACGACAATCATTTGCAGTGTCATAGCTTCATCGAAGACCACCCCGAAGCAGTCTGGATCGTCCCGACATTGGCCTTCTTTGAGTTTCAAGCAACACAATCTCGCCTGCGCAGGGATGGCTCATCCGCTATCCGCGAGGTCTATCTTGGAAACCATCAGCCGTATGAGATAACACTCGAATTGACCCGTAGGGCGAACGAGCTCGATCTTTTCAACAAATTCGACCGACTTACCGGTGCCGATCTTGTATTCGCATGTATAGCCGCAGTGGAGAGCGTCCCATTGGTAAGCGCTGACAAGCGTTTCCTAACGGTAAAGGAACACATAGAAGTCATATATCTTCAAGTGCCTACGCCGTGACACGCTTCCCTTACACCGCGGGTGCGCGTGCGTCTGCGCGGCGTCGAACACGCGCTTGAGCCGCTCCGTAGCGACACGGGAATTGGTAGTGGTAATCCGCGAGTGAAATCTAGACGTGAACCGCGGCGAGGCGTTCACGGACCTCGGCGGCGCTGGCGGGGCGGGCATCGGGGTTCTTGGCGAGCAACTGGAGGATCAGGGTGTCCAGGTCCTGGGGCATGTCGGGGTTGAGCCTGCATGGCGGCGAGGGCGTGGCGCGCCGGTGCTGGTCGAGGATCGCAGCGGGCTCGCCAGAGAACGGCAGCCGGCCTGACAGCATCTCGTAGAGCACCACGCCGAGGGAGTACAGATCGCTTCGCGCCTCGGGCATTTGCCCTCGCGCCTGCTCGGGCGACATGTACGCGACGGTGCCCACCACGCCGCCCTCCTGCGTGATGCGCGACTGCGCCTCGCCCAGTGTTAAGCCGAAATCGCCCAGCTTCGCCCTGTTGTCCGCCGTGAACCACACGTTGCCCGGCTTGACGTCCCGGTGCACCAGCCCCATCGCGTGCGTCGCGTCCAGCGCAAGGCACAACTCGGTGGCGATGCGCACCGCCTCGGCCACGGGCAGGCGCCGGTCCGGCGCCGCATCCAGTCGCTCCGTCAGGTCCCCGCCGGCCATGTACTGGCTCACGATGTAGACCTGCCCGGCGTCCTCGCCCAAGTCGTGCACGGTCACGATGTGCGGATGGTCCCCGAGCGCGGCCATCGCCTGCGCCTCGCGCTGGATGCGTTTGCGCACCGCATCGTCCAGCAGCTCCGGCCTAATAAGGGCCAGCGCCACCTCACGCCCCAAGGTGGCGTCCCGCGCCAGGTACACGCGCTTGTAGCCGCCTTCGCCCAATAGCCGCTGCGCGACGAAGCGTCCGTTCGCCACCGTGGGCAGGCTCACCCGTTCTGTCCGTGGGAATCCGGGTTCGGTGGCACCGGGGTCGCTGCGTTCGCGCAGCTCCGCCACGCTCAGCGCCTGGACCGCCTGGTGCGACAGTTCGCGGAGCAGCTCCAGTTCCGCCGGGTCGAATACGTCATCCGACACGTGCGGCCCCACCGCCAGGCCGCCGATGACCCGCCCATCGCGCTCGATGGGCAGCAGCACGCTCGCGTTCAACCGATCCATGCACGCGCTGGCTTCCTGTGAGATCTTCGCGAAGCGTGAATCCACGCGCAGGCTCTCCCGTTTGATTGTCTCCCGGCTGGCCACCAGCGTTTGCACCAGCGGTTCCTCGCTGAGATTGTGCAACGCCGTCACGTCCGATTCGCCGCTGCCGCTGATGTGTTCGGTCTCGTCCGTCGCGCCGGGCATCAGGAATGCCGCGCCGCTCGCGGTGTCGCACACGCGCGGTGGCGCGCCCGCCAGCACGTGCAGCACCCCCTCCCGTGTCGTGCACGCCAGCAATTCATCCCCAATGGTCAGGCGCAATGCGGGAAATTCCGCACGCCTCGGATAGAGCCATCCATTCACCCGGGCATTGAACCGCGGCCACACGAAGAGCAGCGGCACGAGCAGCACCGCCGACAGCACCGGAGAGAACATGCCGCCCAACCAGATGGCCAGTACGGCCACCGTGCCCGCAAGCACATACGCCACCCCACGCCGGATCGCAATGCGTGCGTTCAGCAAATCCTGGCGGACAGTCAGGTACCCCAGGGCCAGCACTGCGATGGAAAGCGGCAGGAATGTGATCCGCCAATCCGAAAGCCACCCGGGGATCACCAAAGCCAGGGAAGCCAAAATCAGGTAGCCGCCGAAGCCAAGCCCGGCCCCGACCAGAAGAATCCGCGCCCGTTGGGCGATCAACCGATCGCCACTCCGCAACCCGAGCTGCACGCACCGATAGACGATGGGTACGAGCGAAAACAGCGCGACAGCATGGAGTGTCAACAGGATCGGAACGTAACCCGCAGGCGGGCGCGGAACTATCCATGCCCATGTCAGGAATGCCACGAGCGGAAGGCCCGCGGTGTAGATTGCATAGAGGACGCGCGGATTGCGCTCCAGCAGTGGATGGACGGTGGGAAATACGAAGGCGCAATGGAGCAAGATCGAGGGAACAAGACCGACCGTGAGCCAAAAGCAGAATTGAAATACCGCATGTCCGTCCCAGGTCGCCAACAACGCAACAGTCGCGTAGGCTGCGCCGATACACCCCATCGCTAGAAGAGCCCAACTAGGTGGTTCGTAGGGACGAAGCAGGAAGCTAGTTACGCCCACGAGACACAGGCCCGCTCCCAGACCGACCATGAGCGCATAGAAGTAAGCGGCGTCGGCCCACGTGTATGTAGTCACGGGGGCCGTTGCCTGCACAATCTTCCCGTCAAGCTGCCGGACGGTGAGCGTGTTGGTCCCGCCCAGATCGCGGCGTATGAGCGTGAGGATCTCTTGCGTGCTCTGGCCGGTGATCTCGACCCCGTTCAGTGCGACGAGGCGACTGCCCCATGCCACCCCTGCCTTCTCCACGTCGGCGCGCTTTGGGAAGATTAGGGGCGCCAACCCCGCCAGGCCGCTGTGGGGCCGGCCCACCTGCGCGGTAACCCCGGCCAGCAACATACCAACGCCGAGCACGGAGACCCCCACCAGCGCGGCGAACAGCGCCTTCTGCCCAGCCGTCCCGTCCCGTAGCCGCATGGTCCCCTCCTGCGACTAGTTTATGTCAGGGCTGGTGTCGCGCTCACGCCCTCATGCGCGAGCGCTGCCAGCCTCCCACAGCGCCTCGCACGCCTGGCAGAGCACGAACCTGTTGAAGTACAGGTGCACGGTCGGCTTCCTCCGCAGGATCGGCCACTCCCGCACGTCCGGCCCGTCGCCTGCGAGCTCGATGTCGGCTTCCTCGCCCCGCTTGTCCACGGCGATCCCACAGGCAACGCAAATCTGTGGAGTTGGGCTCCCCGCCAATCATGCGTTTGGTTGACCCAAGTAGCCTGCCTGTGCCCTGGTCTGCCACGCGCTTTCTTCAAACAGTGGTGCATCAACTCGAAATAATTCCATCCCACCCCTGCCCTTCACTTCGATAACGCCCATGGATTCCCCACGATAAACGTCCTTGACGTAATGCCAGGCATCAGCGCTGAGGGTTACGTGCCCAATGACCCCGCTGCTCTCGACGCGCGCAGCCGTGTTGACTGTGTCGCCCCACACGTCGAACAGGTACTGGCGCCGACCGATCACGCCTGCCAACACCGGCCCCACTTCAATTCCGACACGGACCTGCCACTGTGGGGGAAGTTGTGACGCTGCCGCGATCATGTCTTGTCCACACCGCACGGCGTCGAGCACAGGATTCGCGCTCTTGGCAAACAGACCAGCTGTTCCCATAAATGCGTCCCCAATCGTTTTGATCTTGTCAATCCTGTGTGCGATCGCGATCTCTTCACACCGTTCCACGAGTTGTTGCAAATTGGCGACAATCTCCGGGAGCCTGTTGGTTCTGCAATATGCCGTAAAGTCCACGATATCGCAGAACAACACAGCCACTCCGTCATATCGGCGGGGCTCGACACTGTGCGTGTTCTTGAGTTCACTCACCACGCCGTTCGGGAAGAGCGCGTGGAGGAGTTCATCGTAGCGCTGGTTCTCGAACTCGATCTGCTTGCGGTACGCGATATCGCGGTTGCGTAATAGCTTCCTTTCTATGCACGCCTTGATGCGCGTACGAAGAAACACCGGCTCGAACGGTTTAGGTATGTGATCGTCGGCCCCGAGTTCAATGCACTTGAGAACGGTAGCCATGTCATCCAGCACGGAAATGACAAGCACGGGAATCTCGGACAGCTCCGGGTTTGCCTTCATCTGCTGAAGCACGTGCATTCCGTCAATCTCGGGCATCATGAGGTCCAGCAGCACCAGATCGAACGAATTCGCGCGGAGCTGCTCCAGCGCCTCCGCGCCGCCGTACGCCAACGTTGGCGAGTGACCAAGGCTTTCGACAAACCCGGCGCACACGTCGCAGTTCACCGGATTATCGTCCACAACCAGAACTGCACACGGCTCCGTATTCATTGATCCCTCCCCTAGATGCCCGACCAGGCAATTGGCGGGTCTGTCGGGCTTCCCCCACGTCCGGACAGTCAGGTAGTCGCTGAACGCTGGAATATGGCGAATAATATTACCCCATCAAGGGAAGAAAATCGCCCGGTCCACGTCTATAGATGGAAGCTCGGGAAGGGCCCTGGACCACGGCCCCATCCCAGGGCGTGGACAGATGTGCTGACGCAGCTTCCCCCAAACGGGGGGATTGGTCCCCATCGCGTCACGGGTGTAGGCTACGGCCCGCAGGCACGGGGGAAGAAAATCGACGGTTGTGCGTCTTTAGGGGGAGACACACATGTTCGCAGTCCTTCGTCGTCATCGGGCCGCCCTGGTCCTTGGGCTGGCCATCGCGCTCCTGGCAGCCTTCAGCTTGCCGGCTGTCGCGGCCGAGGCCAAGTACCTCGGCTCCAAGAAGTCCGACGTTTACCACTACCCGCACTGTCGGTACGTGCAGAACATCAAGCCGGAGAACGTGCGCACCTTCGCGTCAGCCGCGGAGGCGCTCCAGGCGGGCTACCGGCCTGGGAAGGTGTGTAAGCCACCGACGAAGGACTAGCACTACATGAATAGGCCCTCCGAGAAGGCGCTCGCCCGACTCGACGCCGTGGTCGCTGTGCTGACGGTCGGCGTGCTTGCTTTGCTCGTGATCGAAGAGACGGCAGACCTTGCGCCGGCAACGGTGCGGACATTCACACTGGTTGACCTTGGCGCGTGCGCGTTCTTCCTGGGCGAATTCGGCTACAGGCTGCATCTCGCCGAGGACAAGCGCGCGTTCTGGCGGCGCCATTGGATCGAGTTTGTCGCTAGCATCCCATTACAGGGGTTCGGGCAACACCTACGGTGGGGCCGCGCCGTCAGGCTTGTACGCGTTGCCCGCCTTTTGCGAACCGCTCGGGCCGCGCTTCTGCTTATGCGCTTCGGCTCACGACTGTGGGATCGCTACCGTGCACAGCCTGTTCAGTTCACTTTTGCGCTCGCAGGCTTGTCGGTACTCGGCGGCACAGTGTTCATTACCTATGCCGAACGAGGCAGCACCGGAGGCATTAGCAGCTTCGGACACGCAGTTTGGTGGGCAATCGTGACTGTCTCGACCGTTGGCTATGGTGACGTGTCTCCTGTCACCCCGCTCGGTCGCATCGTGGCCGTGGGCCTCATCTTCGTTGGTGTTGGAGTGTTCGGCTCGTGCGCTGCCATCCTTGCGTCTAAGCTTGTGGAGGCGACTTCGGATGCTGACGAAGTCGCACGCCACACGGAGATTCTTTCCCATCTTGACAGCATTGAAACCAAGTTGACCGACCGCGTGGCTGCCCAGGAGAAGATTGCGGGGGACGCAGGTCGTAAGAGAGAACTCGCATAAGGCACGAATAGATCATGCGCGCTTGGAGTCTTCAGTTCAGTTCACTTGTTAAAGCAGTAGGCGCAGCCGCACTGTTGTGCAGCGGCCCTTCCACCGGCGCTAGCGCCTGGAACAACGGCCCCTCTGGCAACGCGCGCACCGACGAAGCCAGCGAGTGCGCCAACCCACCCTACGCCACGCACGACTGGGTCGCTGACCACGCACTCGCCCTACTCCCAGCCGCCGAGCGGGCCTGGTTAACGCCGCACAAAGCGCTCTACCTACTCGGGACGGAAGCTCCCGACAACCCCCGTATCCACGCGGACTGCGATGGGCCGAACACCGGCTACGGGGACACCGGAGCGGGGCATTCAGTCGAGTGGGAGTCAGACGGATCAGGTTTCGTTGAGGACCGAGACCGGGCCGCGGTGCGCGCCCAACAGGAGTACCACAAGGCCGTCACCGCGTACCTGCGCGGCGACCTGGACGAGGCAGCCTTCTACCTCGGGGCGATGGCGCACTACGTCGGCGACGCGGCGCAGTTCGGGCATACGTACCCAGACGAGGCCAACCACACTAATTATGAGCGGTGGGCCGCCTCGCGGACGGACAGCTTCAGCGAGGGCCACTTCGAGGGTGCCATTGTAGCTAGCAGTCTAGTACGGCGGCGGCCCTACACGGCCGTCAAGCGGATCAGTCGCACCGTGTTCTTCGGCGACGGGGCAACGATCCTGCCTGCGCCGACGATGGATGCGAGGTATCGCACCGACCGGGATCAGGCGTTTCTCGACAGCGCGGGCGGGGCGCTCAACGTCGGCGTGAATGAGTTGGCGGATGTGCTCCACACCTTCTATCTCAATGTTGTGCAAGCACATGAGTGACTCCAAGCCGGTTCGTGAACCACTTGCGGAGGTGATTGCCCAAGCGCTGCTCCGCGCGGAGATCGGGCTGCTGCTGGAGGCGCTCGCGTCGAAGCTGCAACGAGAAGCCTTAGGACGGCAAGCGTCTCAGGGTCGTGGCCGAGGTCTACTGTGACCGCAGAAGGCCTGGGCGAGGCCTCAGCCGGGCTGGCGAAACCGGACGACGGAGGCACGCGACCCGTGTGGCCGTAAGAGGTACGCAGCACTCTCTCTTCAGATTTGCCTTTAGCAACTACCGAAGACCAACGGAGACATGCCAAGCAAGGCAGAATTCCTTGACGACCTTGGAGGAAACACATTATGACAGAGAACGAATTAGATCGCGGGCTCCTGAGAATTAGCGCGACTGAATACCACGAACTCCCGCTCTCAGATGGCCTAGCATGGTTCAAACACCGAATCGAGAAGTTCGTCTTGGGTGGCATATACCTCATCGCAGGGCAACCCGGAATTGGGAAATCTACGCTCGGAATTCAGATTGCCCTTGACGTTGGGAGGGGGGGGGAAAAGTCATTATACGTGCTGACCGAGCAGTCGAAAGAAGACTTGAAGCAACGTGCGATGCTCATGTGTTCTGATTGGCCGACGAAGGATGCCAACACCGCCTTGTCTTCAATCGAGCCTGAAGACGGCGTTTACGACATCGAGACACTCCCAACCTTTCTCGCCCATCAGGTCTTAGCCCGCACGGGAAAATACAACGGAATCCGCCTTATCGTGATTGATTCTGTCCAGGGGCATGGACTATCTGCAACGGCCACACGGAAATACAAGCAGCTGTATGAATTCTGCCGTCAATGCAAGGCGGCTGGAATTACTGTGTTGCTCGTCGCTCACGTTACGAAGAAGGGAGACATTGCTGGACCGAAGGATATGGAGCACAACGTTGACTGTGTAATCGTGATGCGAAAGGCAATGATCTATCGCCCTCTGTTCGTCCCTAAGAACAGATTTGGTCCGGCGAATTTCAAGCCTGTCCCGCTTGAGATGGATGCTGAGACTTCCGCCCTGAAATTATCTCCTCACAGCGATTCGGTCAGCAGTGTGGCGCGCACCTACCTCGGTAAGTCGAAAGGCATTGCAGAGGCCCAGGCCGCCGTCGCTCTGCCCGCCTACGGTAGCCGGGGCAAGATTACTGCACCCGGACTACCACGAAGGGAGATTGAACAACTGACAACATGCATCAGCCAGATTCCCGATATGGATATTGGGGAGCTGGACTATACGATTCAGTGTCGCTTGCCCGGCGAGCGTCGTTACCGAAGCCTCCTTGGACTTCCGCTATGCATGGCCTTAATTGCATCTTACATTCAAAAGGACATTCCTGAGTACCACATTTATATTGGAGAGATCGACCTTCTGAGGAGAGTTCGTGAAGTTCCAGACGATATTCTACTTGATCTTTGGGAGCAGGTTGAGGACGGCACGATCACAACACCTGTCCGCATCTTCTGCCCTAGTGACGCCGCACTGCTATTGCAAGAGGGGATAGATCGGGGAACAGTAGTTCCCTGCGACCGCTTGGAAGACGCAGTCTTTCACACTTGGCCCGAACTCAGGACATAGCTATAGCGATCCTGTTCTTACCTCTGGAGGAATGACCGCAATGCAGTTACAAGAGCACATACGGAAGGATACGTATCACATCAAAGACGCGCTTAAACTCATCGAAGCACGGCAGAATGAGGTCGGCCAACGGACAGGGGCGACCGAGTCTCGCATGAAGCGCCTACGCAGCGACATGTCAGGACTGCGGAAAGCGGAAGGCGACGCAAAACATGCTCGAACAGAGGCAGGCAGCGTCCTCCGAGAAGTGCAGACTGTTCTGGACGACCTCGAAGAGCAACGAAGCATGGCTATGGAACGCTTTGCGGAGGCACAGGATGCCAAGGGAAATGCCGAGGCCCTCTTGCGCAAAGTTCAAGGCGAGATCGAGGCAAAGGAGAAAGAGATTGGTCAGGCAGGAGGACAAATAGCGGATGTTAAAGAGGAATATGCCGAGCTCAACAAGGAGACACAGGGACTAGAAGAGAATCTGCGGGAGGCGCAGCTTGGAGCCATAGACAACTACGTATGCGACCTAGAGGCACGCATCGACGAAATTCTGCTCAAACAGGACGAACGAAGCGAAAAGCTAGCAGCCCGAAGGAGGCTCACGAAGGCGAGAGGTGAGAACCCAGAAATCGGAAGCCTCTGTGAGCAACGTGAGGAGATTCTGAGATTTCTTCCAGATACGCGCGTGCCAGGCGTCAAGGACCTGTTGCGACAACAGATAGAGAAAATCGAAGCAGAGCTTCAGAGACGCTTTCCTGGGGCGCTTGACGTTGATAGTGAGGCGAAGGAAGCCCGCACGATTTACGAGACATACTACTACGCTGACTCTACGGGCAAGGCAATGTTTCTGATACCTATTTCCGCTAAGCGCTGGCGTAATATACAGGTGGGAGACCGAGATTGTGAACAGGCAGTGCGCTTTCTGTGGAGCATGATTGACGGATTGGCCTTAGAGCCAAGCCATGGCACATTCATTCTAAACGGAACGAAGTGCTTGTTTGCGTCGACAATAGATTACGAGGATGTCGAGGCAATGGAGAGCTTTAAACTCCATCTTGAGGATGGGAGCAGAATTGATTTCCGTCTCTTATCCGTCCCGCATGAAGTGCAGGAGGTACTCAGCGATGAAACGACCGACGCATGAAGTAGCGGACGAACTAAAGCTGCATCCAGCAAACCTCATGTTAGAACTACGCAAGCACGGAGTAGCGTTTGAAGACCTATGGCCCGAAATAGATGATGTGTGGAAACAAACCATTCAAGCTATGAATAGGAAGGAGTTCCACAGCACGGCGACCACCGATCCCCAAGCGGGTTACTTGGAAGTTGGCGCTACCGAAGAGGCTTCCGAGGTGAGCTGGGACGCGGCCAAGATTGTCGAAAAACTCTGGCGGAAGCAGAAATATGGCAAACACAGTGTCAGCGTGGAGGGTCTTCGGAAGCTTACCCATTTATCGTCGGATACCACAGAGGCCGCAGTTCATGAACTCGTAAGGGCCCGAGTACTGCTTGAGCTTCATCCTCATGGACCATACAGTCTGGACCCGGCGCAGACGGCTAGGATAGATAAGATTGCTAAACTGTCTATGGCGCACAGCTGATTGGCCACCGAAAGACTCCGAGGGGAATGGAAATGGTGGCGCCAACCTGGAGGATGAACCGTCTCCATGGTTAGAAGCCCGGTCGTCTGTGATGCAGCCGGAGACGCTGCGGTCGCAGGTGCGGGTGAAGATTCAGGAACGGTTGAACAGAGGCAGCGCGCGCGCTCCTAATATCGGATGCCGCCGCTAGGCCCATACCCTGAATTCTCCTGGTCCCTCTCCCGCCACGGCCTCTTCGAGACCTGCCGCCGCAAGTACTACTGGCAGTACTACGGCTCCTGGCAAGGCTGGCCGACGGGGACCGGGGGCGAGACGGCCAAGACGGCGTACAGGCTCAAGCAACTGACGACTCCGGCCATGGTGGTGGGCGATATGGTGCACAACGCGATTGCCACCATACTGAAGCAGTGGGCGGCCACTGAAGAGCTTCCGGAAGAGACCCTCATCATGCGAAGCCTGGCCAGCAGTGCCGAACGCCGGGCCAGGGAGAGCCGCGAAGGGGCATGGGAGGCCGACCCCAAGCGCGCCACACACTTCTTTCAGGACTACTACGGCGAGGGGCTGAGCGCGGAAGAGCCGGGGAAGATTGCCGCGCAGGCCAAGGAGGCGCTCAACACCTTCTACGCCCACTTCCTGCCCACGATCCAGACTCAACCGGGGCGCAGTTGTATCGTCGTGGATGGGGACATCGGAGCTAGTAAGACCACGTGGGAAGGCACCACGGTGTACGTGATGCCCGACCTCGTGTGGGCCGACGGGGCCAAGGTCTACGTGTATGACTGGAAGACCGGCCGGCCGCGCGAGAAGGATCGCCTACAGCTGACCGGTTACGCTTGCTGGTTGAGCGACGCGAGCCCAGGCGAGATCGAGGCGGACTTCCTGTTCGGCCGCCTTGCCTACCTGGCCTCGGGCGACTCTGAGGAATTTCCAGTGGATGGGGAGGCGATGGAAGGCTTTCGCGGGGTCGCCATGGAGAACATCGGCAACATGCTTCCGCTGCATGAGCAGGTATGCGAGGCCTTGGGAGACCCTGAGGCTTGTCCAATGACAGAAGACGTTCAGATTTGCAGATGGTGCAACTTCAAGGAATTGTGTGAGCGATGAACTTGCTACGCATCCTGTACCTATCCTTCCTCAGCACCCCTCTGATAGTCCTGCAATCCAATCGTGGCGCAAGACATGTACTGCCATGGCCGATGTAACCGCAACGGTCATTGCCGCATGGTACGGCGCGGCTGTAGCAACTGCCGTGTTCCTTTGGGACATCTACAAGTGGGGGAGACGCGGGCCCCGGATTAGGCTGACTGTGAATACGAGGATGCGGATCGTTGGGGCAGATCCTCTCATAGACTCAGAAACGGAGTACGTGACCATTACAGCAGTCAACATCGGCGATCAAGCGACGACGTTAACCAATGCCGTTGGCTATCACTACCGATCACGGCTAAGCCGCATCCTGAGACGCAGTGACAAGACTTTCGTGGTGGTAACTGGTGGCGCATTTGGGCCGCCCCTTCCTCATCGGCTCGATGCAGGGGAGCGTTGGATAGGGGGGGCAAATCAGGAAAAGGTGAAAGAAAGTTGCGGGGACAGCGGCCTGCTGTACTGCGGAGTTATCATTGCCACCGCACAGAGACCCATCCTGCTGCGAGTCCGTCTGTAGAGCCTTTGGCAGGGTTCGGCCAGCGGATCGAGTGTTTGGTACGCCATTATTTTCGTAGCTTATGACTGACCCTCTGACACCACTCATGCCGCACTGCCACCGATCACTTGCACTTCCTGCGCCCCGAAGAGCGTATGCATCCCTCCCCGACACCGAAGCCGCCGTCCTCCGCATCGCCGTTGACCCGCAACACGCGGGTACGCGCGTCCGCGCCGGGCCATTAGGTACCGTTCGCGCCTCAGTTGCCCACTGAATCACTGCTATCCCGAAGCCGCACAATCCAGCACCAAGATGGTTGCCCCCGCGGGGAGAGCCGCCGCGGGACCCCGCAGCAGGGCGTTTGCGCGGACGGGGCTGAGGGAGCATCCCTGCCAGATCGGCGGGGAATATACTACGTAAAGGCCGAGCTTTATGTATGTGCTACTATACGTCCATGACAATTCTGGACACTTTGCCCGCGCCGCGCCCCCGGAGCACGGCCGCCCCCGCCGCGCTCGTCAACGCCGCCGACGGCCTCACCGCGGCCGAGCAGCGCCTCCTGAGCGTCCTGCTCAACCCCGAGTACATCGGCCGGCCGGTTACCGAGCGTTGTCAAGCGGCCGAGATCAGCCGCGAGAGCTACTACCAGATCATTCGCCGGCCGCGCTTCCAGGCGGCCCGCGCCACCTTCGTGCAAGCGCTTCTCGGCGACGGCGTCCTCGACGTGCTCGCGACCGTGCGCCGCAAGGCCGTCAACGGCGACATGGTGGCCGCGCGCCTCTACCTCCAGTGCGCGGGCATGCTGGAGGAGCGGCACCGCCTGGAGGTCGCGCGCGTGCCGGACCCAGCCCACCGGGCCGTGGCGGCAATGTCGGCCGAGAAGTTCGCGGAGTTCCAGGAACTGGGGCGCAGACTCCTCTACGGTGACGACGATGCCGTAGACGTGGCCGGGAGCGTCACGGGGCCTATCGCCGCACTGCCGGCCACTGCCGGGGTTGCCAGCGACGGCTGAGGGCCTTGCGCTACGAACAGCGGGGCCGATCACGGGCTCTGGCTGACCTGGCCCCTTGACCCTGCCAGGGCCAACTCTGTCTACCGCCCAGAGCGCCCCTCCTGAGGCTTGCCAGCACCGTCCCTGGGTGCGGCATACGGTCTGAGCGTGGTACCAACTTTAGCCGCTTTAGCTGCTTTAGCATGGGTGAGAACCACTTTTCAGTATTGCTCTCTCTCTGCGTGCAAGTACAGGTATGGGTCCGGCTAAAGCGGCTAAACAAGCTAAAGTGATCCGAGCGCGGTCTGACGCTTCGGGTGATGGCGCAATCCGAGCCTCTGGGCTGGCTAAAGCAGCTAAGGTGGCTAAGGCTCGCATGCGGCGACCTAGCCGGCACGGATGATGCGCCAGGCTTCCCTGCGGATTTCTCCCCGCACCATAACGCCACCAGGCACATTGCTCAGCCACCCATGCTCCTGCAAGATGCGGGCAACTGTGCGGGCTTCCTTCGCGTTCCGGATGTCGTGTGGCCCATACTGGTACAGGTCCGGCAGCGAAACGAGGTTTTCTGGCCAGCGGCTGAGGAGCCAGGTCCGCGCCTTCTCTGCGAGGGCGAGCTTGGCGTCGGTG
Organism: uncultured bacterium; assembly: GCA_965371225.1. Lineage (GTDB taxonomy): Bacteria > Abyssobacteria > SURF-5 > CBDUXP01 > CBDUXP01 > CBDUXP01. The sequence goes on from CBDUXP010000002.1 coordinate 25,040, forward strand.
CGAGCCACGGCCCGGAGGCGCACGCGCTCGTCTAGGTAGAACCGCATCAGGTCGCACGCGGCCAGCATGCGTGCCTTGCTCACGCTCTTCACCCCAATGTTATCCACGAGCGCGAGCACACCAGCGATCCGCCCAGCGTGTTCGGCAGCCTTCGAGGCGAACGCCCGCACGCAGTCGTATCGTCCGCCCTCCGCCAATTGCTCCTCGACTTCATCGGCGAAGGCCACGAACACGGCCATCGCTTCCTTCGATAGGGGCAGCGGTCGTGGGGCGAGCGTATTCCGCGTGCCAACCACCACGGGCAGGGGCGTCCCCAGAATCGCGGCCATCCGCGTGTAGTATGCGGCCAGCGCAGCTTCGGACTTCGCGGCTGGCTTACGCGACTTGCGCGTGCCAATCGTCGAGTCGGGCTCGACCACGAGCATGCGCGATAGGAGTCCCTGGCCCCGCAATAGATCATCCCCGAGGAGGCGGGTAGCCACGTCTGGTTGCACCATCAAGTGCATGGACAGGCGGCGATCCCGCAGTTCGTAGATACCGTCGCCGACGCGGACGCGCCGCACCGGCTCGCCGTCCCAGAGCGCAGACAAGCCGGCGGCGGTCTTGAGGCGGTTGTCCTCGTTCATGCCGTGGCCGCCAATGAATTGGCCACCTTCACTGGAGAACAGTCCGATGGCAGGCTGACCCTGTTGTAGCAACTTCACCAGCCCTTCATACGTTGGCTCGGGGCACGTCAGGAAGGGCACCAGCGGGGGAACGGGTGGGGTTCCGAGTTTCTTGAGCGCTTTCTCCTTATTCGCCAGTGTTGGGTGGTTGACCTTGTCGCGTTGAATCTGTCTCCGCTGTCCGTCCCACGCCGCCTTGCACTGTTCATACACAGCCATTTCGTGCCGTTGTCCACGGGCTAAATTCTCTTCATGGTCGCATATTGGTTTGAGCGCCAGTGAGTCGCACGTCGTCTTTCGCTCGCCCGACTCGGCAACGGTGATAAGGAAATTCGACAATGGCCGTGGCCGGTCCGCCGGGGGTAAGAGTACGTTCGCGAACCCGTGGACGGCGAGCGTAGACGCAGCGAGGATGCCCTGAGCACACAGTACGACCGGGGCCTGCGTGCAATCCTGGATCGCGAGCGCCGCAGGGGCCAGGATGTCGCCGAGTGCCTCCATCGGAAAGGGGGGAGCGGGTGGGACCGCGCGGATGAGCGGCCTCGGCCCTTCGGCCATGGCCGTGGCGCCTAAGGCGGATTCTGATGCGGCGGCGTCCGGCTTAGCTTTGGCCGCCGTCATCTTCCCGCTGTGGATCATTGATCCTGTGCAAGTGTGGCGCTAGCACCTGTTACGCGGCGCTGGCCTTGTCGTCGTCCTGCTCACGCAGCCAGTCGAAGAAAGTTTCCTCGCAGATGAGGACGCGCCGACCGACGCGCAGTAGCGCCCGATCCAAGCCATTGCCAGGGATGGTGCCTCGTGTGGTTTCACGGGTCTTTGAAAGGAAAATCTGCCATCGGAGCGACCCCTCGCTAAACGCGGGATGCTTGGCAGTGAATTGCTTGACGGACAACAGCGTAGGTACCGGTTTCGCCTTCATATTGGCCTCCGCAACGTCGAGCGAGGCTGTCAAACGTTGTGGCTCAATGGTACCGCGCTCGTGTGGGCGCTTATGACTTCATGAATCTCAGGCCAGATTCATAAAGTCATCCGGGAGGCTAGCTCTGGTCCGTGACAACCAGATTCCGTATGCGACGGACCAACTTGCTGTCTTGCGTCTGAGGGAACGGGCTATCTGGGTTGGCAAGCTGCGCGCACTCTGGCGTGGCCAAGTTTCCGACATTCAAGGCCAGTGAGACAAAACGGGTGCATCGTTCTACCAAGTATGCACTGGGAGAGTTGGGGGATAGCCCGAGTTTGGCGTCACGTAGGTACGACTCGTCTTGCGCCACCCGGTTCAGGTCCAGGAAGAGGCGCGTGAGTTCGTCTATACAGTAGTTGCGCATCGCGGCTTTGCGCTTGACCTTCCCGCGCTGGTCAGCATCCGCGTCAAGCCCGCTGAGCGCATCGTCAGCCAGTCTTTTCAGTCTTAGAAGGCGGACAGTGAGTCCGAAGTGCGTACCCAACAGCTCGTCCTCCCCTACGTCCACCAAGTGCCAGTCCATGACACGAGGATTGTCATGAAGGAGTTCGCAGAGCTGTCCGGCCGCGTTTCGCATCTTTGTCAGGACGCGGTGGGACTCCGTGGATGTCGGTATGAGGTGGTCGAACGTCGTGCGGAAGGCGATGTGGTCCACGGCCAGGACCAGCCTTCGTGCCTCGACCGGGTCCTCCGTTTGGTCCAGACCAGCGTATTGCAGCAGCAGTTCTTGGTCCTCGTCTGAGAGATTAAGATTGGGCGGTGGCCACGCCATGACCTCGTCATCGGTTCCTTGCGGTGGAGAGCCGGTGGAACTCTTGTCGGTACCTTTTTCGGCGGCCTCTCCCGAACTCAGTTGCCGTGACTTGCGCTTGACCCGTCCCGACTTCTTGCGAGCCGGCATTGCGCCTATCCAAGGAACTGCGCGTTCATCCGCGCCACGACCTTGCTCGTGTGCTGCTCGGTCAGGTGGCTGTACCGCTTCACCATCGCAAGGGTCTTATGGCCGAGAATTTCCGCAATCTCGGCCAGAGTTGCACTAGACATGGCGAGATACGAGGCGGCGGTATGCCTGAGATCATGGAAGCGGAAGTTCTGGAGCTCGGCTGCGCCCCGCGCCGCTTCCCAGGCCGGCCGAATATCAAGGGGATTGGGCTTGTTTGGATGAGGGAACACAAAGTCCGTATCAATGCGGCGGACCTTGCCCCAGCGGCGGAGTTCCGCGAGAGCCATGCCCGCCACGGGCACCGCCCGGCGCTCCCCGTTCTTCGTGTCCTCGAAGCGCAGCACGCCTTGCTTCAAGTCAACGTCGCTCCAGCGCAAGCTGAGAAGCTCACCCTGGCGAGCCCCGGTGCTCACGGCCAGCAACACAACCGGGTAAAGGGCTGGGCGCGCGCTCTCGCGACAGGCGGTGAGCAGACGCTCGCGTTCCTCATCGCTGAGAAAGCGGACACGACCCCGGGGTTCCCGGGGCCGCCGGACGTTCCGCACGGGATTCATGTCCACCCAACCCCACTCCTTCACTGCCATCGTGAAAGCGTGACTCAGTGCGGCAAGATACCGATTCACGGTGCCCGCTGCGCGCGTGCGTCCTAGGTGGTCGCGGTACTCAGCTATCAGTGCCGGGGTTACATTCGCAAGAACGTATTCACCGATCTCGCGCTTCCACCAGTTCAATTGTGAGCGCTGCTTTGCCTCGCTCTTGGGCTTCGCGGGCAGGACGTTGGCCACGTAGCGGTCGATCAGGTCAGCGAGGGTGTGCCGATGGGCCTCGGCGCGCCGGAAGTACCGCCCCTCCTTGATTGCGGCCTCTGTCTGCTTCGCCCAGTCCTTAGCGTCGGTCTTTCGCTCAAATGTGGCGGTCTGGGCCGGGTAGCCCTTCAGGCGCACGAGCGCCCGGTAGCGTGTACGACCGCTCTTGGTCGTGCGTTTCTGGATGGCTGCCATGTGGGCTGGGAGAGACGGGCTAGCGCCCGCGCGATTCGCTCAATTGTGCATTGTCGGGAGCAATTGTACCATATGTGTACCATGCGGCAAAAGTGAACAAGGGTAAGCCGGCCTTATATCCATGAAACTCTTGTATTTACTGGTGCCGGAGGTGGGATTTGAACCCACACAGTGTTGCCACCGGGGGATTTTGAGTCCCCTGCGTCTGCCAGTTCCGCCACTCCGGCATGGAGCGAGGGCTAGTGTAGGCGGGGGGCGAAAGGCGGTCAAGAATTGTGCCCGGCTGTCTTATAGCCGCCAGTCCCGGCATCCGCCTCTGCGCTTCCGGCGCAACCGGCTTCCGCTGTATCCGCCCGAGTCTCTAGAACTCTCTATATAGTGAGCGCGACCGGGAGCGGCGTATGGCGGACGAGGTGGCGATCATCACGGGCGCGGGGCAGGGCATCGGCCGCGCGACGGCGCTGCAGCTCGCGGCGCGGGGGGCGGGGCTCGTCCTGAACGCGCGGTCGGTGGCGGACCTGGAGGCGGTGCGCGCGGAGGTGAAGGCGGCCGGCGGGCGCGCAACACTCGTGGCGGGCGATGCGGGCGAGATCTCCATCGTGCACCAACTGGTCCGCGCCGCGCAGGAAGAGTTCGACGGGCTGACGGCGGTGGTGACGTGTGCGGGGATGGCGCCCCTCGCGCCTATCACGGAGCTGGACCAGGGCACGTTCGACCGGCTGCTAGCGCTTAATGTGCGCGGGGTGTTTCTGTTGACGAAAGCTGCCTGGCCCATCATGGTCGAGCGGGGGGGCGGCGCGTTTGTCCACGTGTCCTCGCTCAGCGCGCACGATCCGTTTCCGGGCTTCGCCGCGTACGGCGGGTCCAAGGCGTTCGTGAACACCTTTGTGAAGGGTCTCGCCGCGGAAGGGGAGGCGGTGGGCATCCGCCTGTACGCGGTGGCGCCCGGCGCCGTGGACACCCGCATGCTGCGTGGGCTGTTCCCCGACTTTCCGGCGAACCAGATGCTCCAGCCGGAGGACGTCGCCACCACCATTGTCGACCTGATCGCGCAGAAGTCCGCGGCCGCGTCGGGAAGCACGATCGTCGTGGCGCGCGACGACGAGTAAGCAGCCGGACAAGACGGGACCCCGGCGCCGCGTCTCGCCACACGCTCTTAGGGGCTAGCGCCGGGAGCGGCGCGCTCGCCGGCCTCTTCCCGGTCCGCCTCGTGTTCGTGCCGGGGATTGATTTGCAGGTACCTGGACAGCCACCGCACGGCCAGGTAGAAGGGGCCGGTGTCCAGCGCCGCGCACGTGAACTTGTACACGTAGCCCGACGCAATGAAGACGCCAAGCTGCGGCCAGATGGGGAGCGCTTCGTCCACGGGGAGCGCTCCCGCATAGAAGTGGGTAATCGTAATCACCGCCGTGGTATCCACGAACTGGCTGACCATGGTGGAGCCGTTGTTGCGCAGCCAGAGGTGCTTGCCTTTCGTGAGGTTCTTCCAAAAGTGGAAGACGTACACGTCGACGAACTGGGCGACCAGGTACGCGATCATGGACGCGGCAACGGCGCCGAAGGTGAGTTTCTTGATCTCGAAGAACAGGGGCAATCGGCCGGCCGCATCTTCCACCGGGGCGTCGAACCCGGGCAGGACGCTGCCCAGCCAGAGGATGAAGACGACCCAGAGATTCAGCACCAACCCGACCCACACCACGAACGCCGCGCGGCGCCGGCCGTACAGCTCACTGATCAGATCGGTGCAGAGAAACGTGATCGGGTAGGGGAGCACCCCCACCGCCAGCGGCATGGGAATCGTGACGCCGCCGACCGTGAATGACAGGTCGAGGAAGCGGGTGATGCCGAGCAGGTTGAGCATCGCCAGCGTGCCGAGAAAGACCCCGGCCAGCACGAGGAACACCCGCTCGCGCCGCAGGTGGAGTTGGCTATCGACGTGCTCCGGATTCGGTCCGGTCCACATGGGGCGCCACCGTATGGGTGGTTGCCGCGCCTTGTCAACGGAAGCCGCGGCGCCGGCGCGCCTACTCGGGCCGGTACCGGTAGCAGTACCACCAGGGCCGCCCGTCCCCGTACGGCAACACCGTCTCCAAGCGGTACCGTTCCACGACGGCCGCATTGAAGCCGGGCGAATACATGACCGCGACCGCCGGCAGTTGCGCGTACAGGTGCGCGGGATAGGGCAGCAGGATGGCGGCGAAGTCGCCCGCCCGCACCTGCGCGAGCAGTGGCGCCTCGTCCCACAGGCCTTCGCGTTGCAGCGTGGCGAACATCCACGGTTGCAGCGCACACGCCTGCCCGGCCAGCGCCACCAGGTCCAGGTCGTAACACAGCACGTTGCCCGGCTGCCCGCGCACCCACGCGACGACGGCGTCACGCTCTGCGCGCACGTCGGGCGTCGGCGTGAAGTCGTACCGGTAGATCGGGATCCGTCCCGGCCAATGGCGTAGGGGCACGACCGCGCCCACGGCGAGTGCCGCTGCGGCGAAGAGCCACCGCAGTTGCGTGCGCTGCGCAATCCTCGCGGCGGCCGCGGCGGCCATCACCGCTGTGGGCGCGCCCACCTCGACGAAGTAGTGCAGCGCGGAGCCGTCCTTGCCGACGGTGAAGGTGATGAGCCACGCCCCCACGAAGTAGACGCCCCACGGGGAGACGGATCGGCTGCGAATGTCGCGCACCGTCGCCGCCGCAGCCAGGAGCACGGGTACCGCCAGATGTGTGGCGTTGAACCGCGCCCAGCGCAACACGGGCCCCCAGGTCCACTGATTGTTCGTCGCGACCACAGTGTGCCACCAGAAGTTCGTTCCGGTGCGCCACCACGTGAGGGCCAGCATGGCGGCCCCGAAGAGCGCCATGCCCACCGCGTAACGCAACGCCACGCGCCGGTCCGTGAGCAGCAACCAGACGCCCGCCACCATCGCTGTAAAGAGGTACGGCTGTTTGCACAGAATCGCCAGGCCGAACCAGAGCACCGCTTCCGTGGCGCCACGCGGCGTGGCACGCAGGCGCGCGAAGCCGCACGTGGAGAGGAAGACCGCCAGCGGTTCGGGGCGCACGAGCACGCCGTAGACGTACACCGCCGGCCAGCTCAGCCACAGCCCGGCGGCCAAGAGCGGCACCACCCACCCACCGGCGCGCCGCCGGACCACGATGGCCAGCACCACCGCGGTGCCCGCGGTCGGCAGTACGCTCACCAGCCGCATGGTGGGAAGATTGACCCACCCGAGGCGGCCGCACGCGTTCACCAACCCCATGTACAGGGGCATGTACGGGTGATGGACGAACGGGCCATCGCCAATGGGGTGATACAGGCCCAGCCCCGCCTGCGCCCACGCCGCCCAGTTGAGCGCCGCTCCCTCCATGTAATCGAGCTGGTAGGGATAGCGCAGGACGATGCCGGTGCGCACCGCCCACGCGGCCACGCTCAGCGCACCGGTCGCCACGAGAAGGGCACCCAACAGGCGCCACGCCCGCGACGGTGCCGCGCCGGTGTCAGCGGTGAGGGGCGCGGTGGCGGACATCGCGCCTAGTGTAGCCGAGCGCCTGGGCACGTGTACCCGCGGCGACTTGCCCGAGCGGTCTGCTACCATCCGAGCAGATGCCTGCGCTCAAGGAGCTTGCGGCCGGCCGGTGGTCGCGGTGGCTGCTGTGGCTGCTGACGCCGGCGGGGGTGGTGCTATTCATGGCATCGCCCGTCCTGCGCGGCCACGTGCCGTTTCCCACCGACTTGTTGGCGCGCACGCCGCCGTGGGCCTGGACGGCGTCCCCGCCCGCAACCGCGCCCGACCTGACGCGCATCGACAGCCTCATTCAGTACGCGGCCGCGAGCCTGCCGTACGCCGCGGGTCTGCACGCCGGCCGCATCGACCTGTGGGATCCGTACATCTTCGCCGGCTACCCGCAGTACGCCGGCACGGCGTCGCTCGTGGCACCGTTCTTTCCGACCACGCTCCTCTTCGGCCGCCTGTTTCCGCCCACGGTCGCCATCGTGCTGCAGCCCCTCGTGCTCTTGTGGCTCATGGCGGTGACCATGGCCGGCTTTCTGCGTGCCGAAGGGCTGCGGCCGGGGGCGGCGCTCCTGGGCGGGGCTGCGTGGATCTGTGCCGTGGGCGTGCACTCGTGGTTCGCGATGCCCGTCTTCCAGCTTGGGCTGTGGGGGATTCCGGCGCTCTGCTGGTGCGGGAGCCGCTTGGTGGCGCACCCCGGTCCGCGCACGGCCATCATCCCCGCGCTTGTGCTCGGGGTTTTGTGCCTGGGGCAGACTCCGAACCCGGTGGTGTACGCGCTCACCCTCAGCGGCGCGTGGACGGTGACGAAGGTGGTGACGACGCGTTGCTCCGCACCGCACGTAGCGCGCGTCGTACGTTGGGGCGCGGCGGCCGGCGTGCTGGGCATGGCACTCGGAGCGGTCGGCTGGCTGCCCATGGCGGAGATGCTCGGCCACGTGGCTCGCTCCGTACGACTCCCCTGGTCCGTGCTGCACGAGAACCGTGCGCCGCTGGCGGCCATGATGACTTTCGCGTTGCCCGAGTACTTGGGCGGCACGTGGCCCGGCCGCTCATTGCTCGTGCAATCGTTGCCGGAGGTGGTGCATGGAATCGGCATCGTGGGTCTCGCCGGCTTGGTGGTCGCGTGGCAGCGAGAACACCGGGTGCTTGCGCGGTTTGCGTGGGGCGTCGTGCTCGTCTGTCTGCTCGGCGCCTGGGGCACGCCGGTCGCGCGCCTGCTCGCCGAGGTTCCGGGCTACGGCACGTCCATGCCCACGCGCGTGCTGCAGATGGCCGAATGGGCGCTCGCCGTGCTGTTGGCGCTCGGTGCGGACCGTTTGCTGGCGGCGCACGACCGGCGCCTGGTGGTGCGCGCCCTTGCGGGCGGCGCGGTGCTGGGAGCACTGGCCGTGGTGGCGCTCCTCGCGGGACCGACCATCGTACGGCACCTTCCCGCGGACATGCAGCGCGGTGCGGACGCCGCAACGCTGACCCGGCACTTCGCCCTCGGCGCACCGTGGTGGCGCCCCGCGTGGCTCGGCCTGGGCCTCTTCGGTTTCGGCGGCGCGATCGCGTTCGGTCTGCGCCGGCCGGCGCTACTCGTCTCGGTGTTGGCGCTCGCGTTGCTGGCCGAGCGGCGGTGGCACGTGGCGTACGCGACGCCGTGGGCGCCGGCTGCGACCCTGTATCCGGCCGTTGCGGCGGTGCGCCCCTTGGCCGACGCGGTGCCGCCCGTGCGCGTGGTAAACCCCGCGGGCATGCCGAACGCGCTGAAGCCGCTCGCCGTGGCGTCGGCCGATGGCTACAACCCATTCATTGTGGAGACGTACATTGCGCTGTTGGAGTTAGGCTTTCCCGAGGCGGACTTCCGGACTTACCATTACCTGCAAGTACCTCCGTACCCCAGCACCGTCTCGGACACGCTGGGAATCGCCGGCAGGTTACTGCCGCCTGGCGTGGAGCCGCCGCCGTCGTATGCGCCGCACCCGGCGGTGCGCGGAGTGAGCGTGAATCCGAACGCGTGGCCGCGCGCTCTGCTCATCCCTGAGGCAGTGGCGGTAGCGACGGACGGCGACGCGGCGGCGGCGCTGGAGGCGGACATGGGCGGGTGGCGCGACCGCGCCGTCGTGGTCGGTACGCTGCCGCCCGGCGAACGCGGCGGCCGGGGCACCGCGCGCATCACGCTCTATGCCGCCGATGAGGTCACCGTGGAGGTGGACGCGGACGACCCCAGTTGGCTGCTGTTGAGTGACCAGTACTATCCAGGCTGGGTGGCGACGGTGGACGGGGAGCCGGCGCCGATCCTGCGCGCGTACCTCGCGCTGCGTCTCGTTCCCGTGCCCGCCGGCCGACACACGATTGCATTCCGCTTCCGGCCGCCGATCCTGCGTGTGGCACTGGGCCTGTGCGCTGTCGGCCTTCTGGGCCTGTGTGTTGTGGCACTCACCGCGCGCCGAACGGTCGTCCGGAACGGGGCGGCTGCGGCGTGATGCCAGACCCCACGGTGGGCCGCGAGACGGCCGCGCCCGAACCCGACTCCGGCGTCCGGGTGCCCCCTCGCGAACGGCGGGCGTTTCTGGCCCTCTGGCTGGTGGTGACCGTGCTCCTCCTCACCCGCTTGGGCGACATGGCCCTTTGGCAGGACGAAGGCCAAGTGGCGTTCCTCGGCAAGACGACGCTGGCGCACGGCGTGCCCGTCGCGTGGGACGGGCGCAACTTGAAAAACGACCAGGCGTATGGGCACCTGTTCCGCGAGTCCGACCTGGTGTGGGTCACGCACACGTGGTTGCCCATGTATCTGGCCGCGGCGGGCACGGCGCTTGGGGGCGTCCGGACCTGGGCCGTGCGGCTGCCGTTCGTGCTCTGGGCGGTCGCGGCCGTACCGCTCCTTTTTCTGGCGGTTCGCCGAATTACTGGTCGCCCGCGCCTCGCCTGGCTCGCCGTCCTGGTGATGGTGACGAATGCGCCGTTCTATCTCTATGCGCGCCAGGCCAACTACTATCCGGCGATGTACGTGGCCGGCATCGCGCTATGGTGGGCACTGCTGCGGCTGGGGACACATCCGCGCGCGTGGATCGTCTGGGGGGCGGCCGCAGCCGTGGCCTACCACAGCAATGGTTTGGTGTTCTTCGTGTTGTACGTCGCCCTGTTCGTGGCGCTGCTCGTCTCGCGGCCAGGCAGGGCCCAGTGGATTGCGTTCGCGAAGGCCTGCGCGCTGACGGCGGCGCTGACTCTGCCGTTCTTCCTGTTCGCGGGCGTGGCCGCCCGTCGCGGCGATCTGACGCTGCGGTATCCCGGACATCCCGAGTACGGCCCATTCCTCTTTCGCGCATTTGCCGAGAACGGGTTGGCTATCGTGCCGTGGGTGCTGACCCCCCTGGCTCTGCTCCGGCATCCCGGGGCCGCCCCGCCGGCCCGCCCCGGAGGGTGGTCCCCGCCGCCGTTCCGCGCCGCCGTGGTACTGGTGGTCGTGTTCGCGTTGCTGTTTCCAGTGGTGAGCCCATGGGCCTTTCAGAGGTACTACTGCGTACTCTTTCCCCTGGGGTACGTATTAGTGGCGGCCGGCATGGATGCGGTGTGGGCGCGGCGGTGGTGGGCGGGCGCGCTGTTATTCGCGGTGCACGCGCTGACCAGCACCGGGTTCGCGCTCACGTGGGTGCCGTTGAAGGCGTGGGCGGTGGCGCGCGCCGACGCGCCCCAGTACACGACGCTGCTGGCCCGCACCCAAGCCGGCCTCGGCCCGCGACTGCGGGTGACGGACATGGCGCGGTATCTGGGGGAACTCACGCACGAGTTTTCCGGCCCTGTCGAGCGCTTGGTCGAGTACCTGCAAACGCATGCGGAGCCGGACGATCTCGTGCTCATCAGCTACCCCCATGAGTCGTTAGCGTTTTATACCAATCTCCGGCTGTGCAACCGCCTGCATCCGGACGATCCGCTTGCGGCGCGGTTCCCCAGCTACATCAGCAACGCGCAGTGGCCCGACTGGGTGATCCACCGCGCGCAGTACCCGAATCTCGTGTTCGACTACGAGCGGTTCGTGGCGGAGCAAGCGCCGTATTACGAACGCATCGAGCTGGACGCGGTGGACACGGCGTGGGAGAACCGCCCCCAGCCAGACGTGCACCGGTACCGGACGGCGCGTGAAGGGCCCCCGCTGGTGGTCTGGCGCCGCCGGTCCGACGCGCCGGTCGACCCCTGGCATGCGGCCCGTGCTCCAGAATCCGGCGGCGGGTAAGCGCGCGGTCCAGCTACGCGTCGCGCCGCGTGCGCATCGTCGGCGCGCCCAGGCAAATCACCGCCAAGAGCAGCCCCACGGCGGACGCGATGGCCCCCAGTCGTACGGTGGGTGACCGGTAACGGAAACGCACCACGTGCTCGCCGGCGGGGACGGGCACGGCGCGAAACACGCCGTTGGCCACGTGAATGGGCGTGCGGGTTCCGCCGACGGTCGCCTGCCAACCCGGATACCACGCGTCGGTGAGCACCAGCCAGCCAGCCTCTGACCCGGCCACCCGCAGCTCGACGGCCGCCGCGTCGTCCCGCACGAACGACACGTCCGCGTCGGCCACTGCGTCTGCACCGGATGTGGCCACCGCGGGGGGCGGTTCGAGCAGCACGGTAGTACGTGGGTCAAAGCTGTCGGCCGCGAGGGCGGTCCACACGGTGCCGTCCGTGGGCACTCCCCGCGCGTGCGGCACCCAGTACGCCCGCGGCAGAGCGTGGGGGTTGTAGAGCAGGTGCGCAGTCCCGACGCGCACCCGCTGCAGGTCCAGCCGCGCTTCGAGCCATTCACCGCGCGCGTCGCTGTCCGCGCCCCGGTCCACCACGATCCAGCGCACGCTCCAGCGGTGCAGCCACTCCGGATGTTCCGCCGCGGGTGTCAGCTCGAGCCCGCCGACGAACGGGAGCGGACTCGTGTGGGGGCGCCCGGACTCCAGATGCGCGAAGGCGAGGCCCACCCGCTGCAACGGCAGCGATTCGTACCCCGTCAGCTGCCGCAGCCCCACGCGCATGCCCCAGTTCGCCGGATACGACCACGTGCGCCAGTCGCCGTCCGGGCGGTACACGTGCAGGCGATCATGCCCGAGTTGTTCGTGCAGGAACGCCCGCACCTCCTCGTGCTCGGGAAACGGTGGCGGCCCGTGCCATGGCAAGTACGGGCTGCGCGGGTTCATCGCGATCCCATGCCACGCGGTGAGCGTACAGGCCGCGACGACCGCAGCCGCCCCGGCGCGCGGGCGCAGCAGCCAGACGAGCGCGCACGCGAGGCTGAGTGCGCCGAACAGCCAGTCGCCCGACACCACCGCGAGGCCGACGCCGGCCGCCAACGTGAGCGCGAGCTGCGGGCGGCGCAGGCTAGCGGCCGTCTCCCGGCGCAGCAGGGCGGTGGCCCCGGTGGACACGAGGACCCCGACCGCGCAGGCGGTGATCACCAGCAGCCGCACCGGCACGCGAAATACCGCCCCGGTCGGCAGCGCGAAGTACACCCGGTAGAGCGGGGTATCGAAACCCGCCGCCAGGACCGCCGCGAGCGCGCCCGCCAGGACCCAGAAAAGCACGCGGCCTCGGGGGGGGCCGGCCCAGACCGCGGCGAGGGCGACCAACCACGCGAGTGCAAGCGGCTGCACGATGAGCGGCGCGTATGCGGAACTCACCCGGCCGAGGAGTCCGAACAGGATCTCCCGCCCGGGTACGTGCCCCAGGCTCTGGACCGCCGCCGGGTCCAGGGCCCCCGCGGGCCGGGCGCTGTGGAGCGCCAGCTCGACCAGCGGCGCGAGCTGGATGGCGGCGCACAGGAGCGGCCACGCGAGCAGCCCGGTGCCGAGCCACCCGGCGCGCCGGCGCGACTGTGGATCGCGCGTCTGCCACCACCGCACCAGCGCGTACGGCGCGAGCACGTAATACAGGTACACGGCCCCCTGGATGTACCCGGCGAGCAGGAGGCACGTGCAGGCGAGTGCCAGCCACGCCGCGCGCCGCGCCTCGGGACGGGCCGCCACGGCGTCGATGCCCGCGCACACCCACGGCAGCCACACGCCCCCGAGCAACACGTGCGGCCACTGCAAGGTGCGCACGCCCACCACCGCGAAGGCAAACGTCAGGGCGCCGAGCGCCCGCGCGGCGGGTGGGTGCCCCCACTGCCGGAGCCAGACCCACATGCCCAGCGCGGCCCACAGCACGTGCAGGGCCATGACGACGCCGAGCGCGCGGCCGGCCGGCAGGAACCAGTGCGGAAAGTTCCCAGGATAGAGCGCCGCGGCTTGGTGCGTGGCGAGGAAGGGTTGGCCGCCCAGGATGTACGGGTTCCACGTGGGCAGCCGGGCGCTGCGGAGCGCATCGAACGCGAACGCGCGCACGGGCAGGTGGTACATGAAGGCGTCCGAGTTGCCACTCACCAGGGCGCGCGCTTGGCCCTGAGGCCAGAAGCGCACGGCCACGAAGAGGAGCACGGCTGCGACCACGAGGCTGAGCCACAGCGAGTGGCGCCGCGCGGTGGATTCGGGTGGTGCCGGCGTCATGGGCGGCACGCGGCGTGCGCCATCACCGCCGCCACGCTTCCCCCGGGCCGCCGGTCACTGCGCGTGCGTCTGCCCGGCGGCGGGCCGGATGCGGACGAGCGGACGGGGGATGACCCAGCGGCGCAGGAACGACTGCAGCAGGGGCCGGAGCACGGTGCGCAGGACGGCGTGGATAGGGAGAAACGGCGCCGGGGGAAAGAACGGGTGCGCCGTCACCACCGCTTGCTTCGCCGCCACGTCCTCGACCACCTCCGCAACGCCGTCCACCACCCAGCCGGCGCACGTGACGCGCACGTGCGGATCCTTGCGGATGTTCCGAATCCAGTTCGACCGCCACCCGTACGTGGAAATGACGATGAGTTCCTCCGCCGTCCGCTCGCAGGGCAGGAGTACTTCCCGATCCAGCCCGGTGGTGCGCCCGCGGGTGGTCAGCAAGACCCAGCCGGGGGCGTGCGTGAAGTAGCCGCGGCACACGCGGGTGAGCCGCGCTTGCAGGCGGCGCAGCCGGCGGGGGATGATGTGGAGGCGTTCGGCGAACGGTTCCGGCTGCGGTGGGCTCATGAGCCAATTCTCGCCTCCCGCGTGCGTGGCGCGCAAGGGGGGACGCGCGCGGGTCAGTCCGCTTGCATCTGACGGGTCCAGGTGGCCATGTCGAAATAGTCCCGCCACGCCGTGATGCGGCCGTCCTGGAACTCGAACACCCCCATCACTGGCAGGGTGACCTGCTTCCCGTTCATCGTAAAGCGGTCCACCCGTTCGGTGAGGACCGCGTTCCCCACCTGCGCGATGTTGCGCATCTGCCAGTCCACATCACTGGCGGGCTTGAGGAAAAAGTCGAGCGCCTCGCGAATGGCCGTGGGGCCGGTCACCGGCTCCAGCGGCATGTTGTGGTACACCGCATCCCCCGTGAAGAATTTCACGGCGGTGTTCGAATCGCGGTTGCAGATGGCCCCGATGAATTCCATAATTACTTCGATCTCGCGACTCATGATGGCGTTCACGTCCTTCCCGGGCCCGACCACCGGCGCCCGCAGCGGCATCAATATACGCGATGCTGGGCGGAAGTGGCCGAACCGACACAGGTGTGCCAATTCGCCCATGGTATGCTAGTGACTGGGAGGTTGGGGGGCCGGACAGGCACTGAGAACGGATGGGGGCACAGATGATGGAGAAAGAGACCCGAAGACCCGCCTCCTCGGTGGCCGATGCGCTTTGGCGACTCTACAAGCTGGACCGGAGCGCGGGGCAGCCGGCGGCAAAGTCCTCGAGTCCGGAACGGGCGCAATTGGCCCAACAGGTGGGCGGCAAGCTGATGACCCGCTACCAATACAATCGGGACATCAAGCGTGAGCCGGTGACGCAACTCCGGGATTCGGTGTGTCCCGAGTGCGGGACGCATTACCCGCCCAGCCACACCATGGCGAAGCTGACCGGGAGCGGCGAGGTCCGCGGCTGCTATATCTGCGGCCGCCTGGTCACGTTCGTCATGAACCCGGTCAATATAGTCGGGAACCTGGCGGGTGGCGACGGCCACGGCCCCGGCCCGACCTACATCGTTTAAGCTGCGCCGCCCGACCCGGTCATGCCCGGCGCTCGCCTTGGGCTCGGGCCGGTGGATCATGGCGCGGTCCATACCCGGCGTGGGCGGCAGGGCCACGTGTTCCCGCAGCTTGGACTCTTCCCTTACACGCCGTCCGCCTGCCAGACCACGCAGCGATTGCGCCCCTGCTGCTTCGCGGCATAGAGCGCCTCATCCGCGCGCGCCAACAGCGTCTGCCGATCGGGCCCGTCCCAGGTCGGCGTGTACACCGCGGCGCCGAAACTGGCGGTCACGCTGCCCGCCACGCTGTCCGGATGCTCGATCCGGAGATCCTCGATCCGTCCGCGAAAGCGATCGCAGGTGGCCAGAAGATGGGCGGGGGACGCTTCGGCCAGCAACAGGACAAACTCCTCGCCACCGTAGCGGAACACTTCGTCGGAGTCCCGACAGGCGTGGCGCAGGGCCTCGGCGATCGCCACGAGCACCCGGTCGCCCGCCGGATGGCCGAAGCGGTCGTTGTACTGTTTGAAGCTGTCCACGTCCGCCATGACGATAGTGTACGTGCGGCCGTGCCGCGCGGCGAGGCTGTGCACCCGGCGAATGGCCTGGTCGAAGGCGCGGCGGTTGCCGATGTGCAGGAGCGGATCCTCTAAGGCCAAGCGGGCCGACTGTTCGCGCTCGGATTCCGCCCGTCGCATGGCCAGGACGCGCTGGATCGTATCCCGGAGGACCGCGGGGGAGAGCTCGTCCTTGATGAGGTAGTCGTCGCTCCCGGCGCGCAGGGCGTCGGCCGCCACGCGCTCCCCACCCCGGCCGGTGAGCAAGATGATCCCCCCCGCATGCCCACAGCCCCGGGCCGCCTGCAGGAGTTCGAGCCCCGTGTGGCCTCCCAGTTGGTAATCGATGAACGTGATATCGGCGGTCGCCGCCGTGAGCTGCGCTTTGCCCTGCTCCGCATCGTGGCAAGCGGTGAGCTCCGCATTCCACTCGGGCATGTCTGCCAACATGCGCCGGAGGATCTCGATGTCGCCGGGGTCGTCGTCGATTACGAGAACCGTCAAACGCTCCGTTGACTTGTTCGACCGGGCGTTAGGCGCGGTCGCACCAGACGGCGCCGCCGGGGCGGGGCTGGACGGACCCGGGGGCGAGGTTAGCGCCGGTGCGGCGAAGATGTCCTCCTCGATCCGGCGGACGACCTTGGCGAACTCTTCCATGGTAGACGGTTTCGTGACGTAAGACCGCACTCCGAGCGCCCGCGCGCTGGCGATGTCATCCGGGCGGTCCGAGGTGGTCAGGACCACCACGGGGATGCTCTGCAGGTCGGGATCCTGCTGAAGGGTCTCCAGGCAGGTGCGCCCGTCCACCTTCGGCATGTTCAAGTCCAGAAGAATGAGGTCCGGCCGGGGACTGGAAGCCGGATCCGCGTACGCGCCCCGGCGGTACAGGTAATTCAGCGCTTCCTCGCCGTCATTGACGATGTGCAGTTCGTGGAGCATCCGGCCTTCGGCCAGCGCGCGCCGTGTGATGACCTGATCGCCTGGGTCATCTTCGGCCAGCAGGATCACCACGGGCGACCGAGTGTCGGATGCAGTCACGCGTCCTCGTCCTCCGCGGCGGTGGTGAACTTGAAGTGTGCGCCGTGCCCGGGCTCGGACTCGACCCAGATGCGTCCACCGTGGCGCTCCACCGCTTTGCGGCAGATCGCGAGCCCGATCCCGGTGCCCGCGAACTCGGTGCGTCCGTGGAGGCGTTTGAAGGGGGTGAAGATCTGTTCCGCATACTCCGGTTTGATCCCGATGCCGTTGTCGCGAACGCCAAGCACCCAGTGCCCGTTCTCCCGTTCCGCCGTGAGGTGCACCGCGGGGGGGCCAGCCTCAACGAACTTCAGGGCGTTCCCGATCAGATTCTGATAGAGCTGGATGAACAGCGTGGCGTCGCCGGTCACCACCGGCAGCGCATCACGGGTGATGTGCGCGCCCGTGTCCGCCACCCGCACCGCCAGCGCCTCGATGGCCGAGTTCGCACACGTGTCCAGCGCCACGGGCTCGTGTTCCATCTCCGTGCGCCCCGTGCGGGACAGGTCGAGCAGGTCCCGCACCAACTCCTGCATGCGCGTGGACGCGTCCTGGATGTAGTGCACATCGAGCGCCGCCGCCTCCGGCAGCTCGCTGCCCAAGTCCTGCTGCAGCATGCTGCTGAAGACCACCAGCTTGCGCAACGGCTCCTGTAGGTCGTGGCTGGCCACGTAGGAGAACTGGTCGAGCTCGGCGTTGCGCCGCATCAACTCCTCGTTGGCGTGCGCCGTCTCGGCCGACGAATGACGCAGCTCCTGTTGTGTCTTTTCGAGCTGCGCCACCATCCACTGTTCTTCGCGGTACGTCTGAATGTACTCCAGGACGAGACCAGCAAAGGGCACGAGGTAGGCGACCGTCTTCAGGGCGTGGGCCACGTTGAACGCGCTGTCGAACAGGGTGGCGGAGCCAAGGGCCATGTAGAGTTGCGTCGCCGCGTCGGGGATCACGCTGATCAGCAGCGCATGAGAGAAGTAGCCCGGGCACCGGCGATGAAACGCGGGGTAGATCAGGAGGCCGCCGGTCAGGTAGAGCGCGAGCGGGATGAGATCGTACGGGCGCCCCACCAGCCAGTCGGGAAAAACCGTCTGGGGGAGCTCTGGCTGCGTCGCGCAGTAGCGAATGACGGCATAGGTCACCCCGCCGAAGGCTAGCGTCACACCGAAGACGAATCCCGTGCTGGCCTTGAGCGCGTGCGTGCGCCGCACCAGGAAGAACCCCGCCCCGACCATCGGGATCAGCGCGTTGCAGAGGCGGCTCATCATCCACGTGAATGGGATGAAACTGTGGTTGTCCGCCACCGCCGCGATCAAATGATCGGCGGCCAGCGTATGGAACGCGTCGATACACCCCGCGTAGAACAGGCCCACGCCGATGACCGGAGCCACCGCATCCCGCCGGATCCCAAAGTGCACGAAGGACAGCGACACCGTGAAGATGGCGGTGGCCACCGCGCTCCACTCCAGCAGCGTGTGCGTGAACGCGCCCGAGAGCAGATGGAACGCCACCTCGCGCGCCTTGTACGCCGCGGTGTCCGCCGGCTGCAGGTGGATGGGGCGCGGGAGCGTGCCGAAGTCCACGCCGACAAAGTGCAGCGCCAACGGTGCCGCGCACAGCCCCACCACGGCCCACACCACCGAGCGGGGGAGCCGCCCCCGTTCCCCGCGCCCGTTCAGTCCCTGCATCGTTTCCAAGCCTCGTCAAATTAGGCGCCTATATTATACTATTATTGCTAATAAGATCAATATAGTGATGAGCCGAATTAGACACCATGCCCCTTGGGAGGCTGCCCAGACGGCTGGGGAGCCCGCCGGCGGGTCCGTCGCCGGGTGGGCGGGAGTTAGGGCTTGCGCTCGGGGCGGTGGATGAGGTCCCGGGCGCTACGCCTTGGGCTCGGGCCGGTGGATCATGGCGCGGTCCATGCCCGGCGTAGGCGGCAGGGCGACGTGCAGGTCCCCGTCCGGGCGCGCTATCAGGTGCTCGACTTTCGCATGTTTCCAATTCGGCGGCGGGCTGAGGTCCGGCACCGGCGTCCGCGCGTTCACCCGGTCGAGCCAATCGCACACGATCCGCGCATGATCCTGCCAGCGCGTGTCCAACGCCACATCGTGCGCCGCCCCCGGCAGCCGTTGTAATTCACCCTGCGGCAAGCGCGTCGCCAGGGTCTGTAGCGCGTCATACGGGATCAACGCGTCCTGCTCCGCTTGCGCCACCAGGGTCTTGGTGGCGATCAACTCCGGTTTCACCCGCTTGGTGAACAGCAGTTGCATGCACGCCTTCGCGGTCTCAGGTCCCAGTTCCCGCATGGCCAACCGCACCGTGGCGTCGTCGATGTCGTCAGAGAAAAACAACTGGCGCACCGCGGTTTCCCTGCGCAGCCGGACGGGCAGGCTGAAGGTCAGCGCGAGGGCGGCGAGCGGGTCCAGCTTCGTCAACAGCGGCACGGCCTTCAGCGGTTCTCCCGTATGCGGGACGGGGGCGAGCAGCACGGCCGCCGGTGCCTCGTGGTACGTCTCCAGCAGTTTCATGACCGTGAATCCGCCCATGCTGTGGCCCACGAGGATGCACGTGCCGATTTCCGCGATGGCCTCGCGCACGCAAGTCAGGTAGTCGTCGATCCCCGCGCGCCAGATCCAACCGTCTTGGCGCCGCGTGCCGTGGCCGTAGAGATCCACCGCGTACGTATCGTAGCCGCGCTCCGCGAAGGCCTCTTGCCAGCGTTGCCAGAACCACGCGCCGTGCCAGGCGCCGTGGACGAAGAGCACGCGGCCCTTCGGTGGCGTTTCGGTCGTGGCTACGCGGAAGAGGGCGGACGGTTGCAGTTTCGGGTTGTACAGAGCCATGGGCGTTACTCCGCTACGCACAATGCCCGCGCGCGGGGGAGCACGGGCTTGTTCAGTGGGAATCCGCACGCCGGGACGACGCACGGTGCTTCATTGTAATCCAGCCCCCGCCGTTCACCGCAAGGCCGACCGACGGGCCGCGGTGCTACCCGCCCGCGAGCGCCTCCGCGGCAAAGTCGAGCCGGTCGTTGCCCCAGAATAGGTCTTCGCCGATGCACGTGGTGGGTACGCCAAACACGCCCCGCGTAGCTGCTGCCTGGCAGGTGGCCTCCAGCCGCGCGCCATCGCCGTCGCCGCGGAGGGCCGCCAGCATGGCGTCCGTCTCCAGGCCGACGTCGGCCGCGATTTTCTGTTGCACGGCGGCCTCCGCCAGATCCTCGCCGTCGGCCCAGCGCGCCTGGAACACGCGGTGAATGTACGCGGCTTCCTTGTCCGCATCCAGCGCCAAGGCGCACCCAACCAGCGCCGGGTTGGTGGAGGCCTGGACGGGCATGGAGACGCGTACCCCGTACCGCTCCGCCCAGCGGCCCACGTCCGCGATCACATGCGCGAACTGGGCGGGGCAGGCGGGGGGATTGTCCGGCCGCTCCACCAACGCCCGCACGCGTGCAAGGTCGATGGGATGCCAGACGAGCGTCGCGCCGTGGTCCGCGCAGAGCGCTTCCATGCGCGTCGACGCCAGGTACGCCCACGGGCTCGCAAAATCGAAATAGAAATCTACAGTCGCCATAGAAACGCGCCACTTCCTGTCCCGGGCAAGGGGGAGAACCGGAATATATCCGCCCGCCCGTCCCGATGCAACGCGCGTTTGGTGCCGGGCACGCGGATCTCAGGTTTGCGCCGGCGCGTCGCCCGCCGCTACCGGCGCCACCGTTCGGCGCCAGGCCAGGAAGCCCACCCAGTACAGCACGACGGCGAGCAGGAGCGTGACCCGAAAGCCGAGCTGCATGGCCACCAGCACGGCGCCGAGGGAGGTGAGCACGGAGGCGCACGCGTTCGCGCTCCACGCCCAGGGCACCAGCGCCGGCGTCTCTGCTTGCAGCGCCCGGATCGCGGTGGGAAAGGGCATACCCAGCGCGAGCCCGGCAGGCACCAGCCACCCGGCTACGAGCAGCCCGCGGCTGAGGAGCGGCCACCCCACGGCGATGGCCAGGACGGGCTTCAGGAGGAGCACGGTAAGTAGCACCCACACGGTAATCGCCACGATGGCGGAGCCGACGATGGTCGCCGGCGTCGCGCGCCGCTGTCCCGCCCAGGCGGAACCGAGCCCGGTCGCCACTAGCAGCGACGCCAGCGTGATCGCCATGGAATATATGGGCTGTCCGAGAAAGACGGTGAACGCCTGGATGCTTGTGATCTCGACGGTCATGAAGCCGACCCCAAGCGCGCCGAACAGCGCGAACCGGCGCGCCAGGTGGGGCTGTCCCCGCAGGTCGCTCCGCCGCGCGGCCAGCGGGCCCAGGATGCAGACGCCACTCAGCAGCGCCATCTGCACCAGGCTTGCCGCGAGCACCGCGTACCCCACGGGGATGGCGGTGATGAGGTAGCCGCCCCGCGTCGCGGGCCCACGCCACAGGTTCCGCCACTTGTAGAACTGGAAGAAAAACGGATTGTCGTCCGTGATCGCGTCAATGTTGTACGGATACGCCTCGCGGTACCGGGCGCTGACGGCGGGCGGCGCGTGGATCGCGGTGACGAAGGGTTCCGTCCCCGACCCATTCGGGTCGAGCACGATCGTCCAGCCGCGGGCGGCGGTCCACGCGCGCAGGGTGTCCAGCTCCCTCGCGGTGAACGGCCGGCGGGACACCAGCGTGGTGGCCCACGTGTCCGCCTTCATGACGAGCAGGTGCGCCGCCGGATGCGCCGCGCCGTCCCGCCGCAGGGCCTCGGCGAGCACGTTCACCAGCCGGAGGGTCTCCCGCGGCGGATCCAGGAACCAGCGGGAATTCGTGAAGAGCCCATCCGGTTCCAGGGCGCGCAACACGGCCAACCCGGCCTCCACGGTGTAGAGGTAATTCTCGGACATGGCGTACGCGCCGGACGCGAGCGCCGCGAACGTATCCACCCCGCTCATCTGCACCACGTCGAACGTCTCCTGCGTGCGGCCCAGGAAGTGCCGCCCCTCGGCCACGACGGGACGGACGTTCGCGCGGTGGTACAGCCCGTTGATGAACTCCGGGTAGCGTTCCATGCCGAGCGCGAGCATCTGGGGATTCAATTCGACCGCCGTGACCTCGCGCGCGCCGTGGCGCAAGGCAATCATCACGTCGGGTCCGCCGCCCGCACCGATGATGCACACGCGCGGCCGCTCGCGAATCTGATACGCGAGGCTCTGGTTGGTCAGGCCCAGGAACCGCGTGCGTTCCGGGTCCGCCACGCTCGCGAATCCCGTCGGTGCCGCGCCGTCCTGAAAGATGACCCGCCGCACCACGGTCATCTCCTCCCGCGGCACCGCCACGTTGCCCCCGAACATGAAGGGCCCTTCGTTCGCATAGCTCACGTCCAGGCGAATCGTCGCAGAGGAGGTCATGAACTCCACCTGGTCCCGGTCGCGGCGCAGCCCGTTCGCATCGAACCAGAGGGTGCGCGCATCCTTGCTCGGAGCCGGCATGAACGGCCGCGCCCCCGCCCACCCCTGCGTCGTCACGAGCACCGCCACGCCCGCGGCGCCCCACCCCAGGAGCCGCACCCGACCGCTGCCTCCGAGGGCCAGCAACCCCGCCGCCAGCGCAGCGACCGCGGCCCACACCAGCAATGAAGCGGGGGCGGACACCACGCTCAGCAACCCCAGCGTGAGCAGGCAGCCCAGCCCCGCGCCCACGAGGTCCGCCGCGTACACCCGGTGCGCCGACGCGCGGTAGCCGGCCAGGATCGCGCCCTGCGCCAGCCCCAGGGCGGTGAAGGGTGCGAGTATCATCGCGTACAGCGCCAGCAGGACAAAGAACTGCCTCGGGTCCCGCAAAAGCTGCAGCGGGGCGAACGTCACCGCCGGACCCACGAGCAGATACAGCGCGACCGCTCCAACGCTCGCCAGGGCGGCGCGGGCCGCGTACGCGCAGCCTTCCGCGCCGTCGGCCACGCCGCCGCGTCGCGCCAGCCAGGCACCGGCTGCGCCGAAGCCCAGCATGCCGATGCCGATGATCATGAACGCGAAGTGATGCCAGTACAGAAAGGAGAAGTGGCGCGTCAGCGCCACCTGCAAGCCCAGCGTGCTGGCGGCGAGGAGGCTGACCGCGATCAGGGCCGCCGGCGGTGGCGGAGAGGCGGCGGGCTCGCTCATAGGGGGCCGGCGCGGCTACGCCGGGTGCGCTTTCACGCGCTGCGGCGGGCCGTCCAACAAACGCAACGCTTCGTCGTGCAGGATCCCGTTCGAGGTCAGCCCGTGGCCCGCGTAGATCGTGTCCTGCCCCGTCAGGTCCGTGAAGCGGCCCCCGGCGCCCTCGACTATCGCTTTGACCGCCGCCAGGTCCCAGGGCGCCACCACGGGCTCCGGCATCAGGTCCGCCCCGCCATTGGCGACCACCATGTGGCCGTAGAAGTCGCCGAACCCCGACTGCCGCCAGGTGCGGGACCACAGCTTGCGCCAGCCGTCGCCGAGGCCGTACTTGTCGTAGGCCCGGATTTCGCCGTGGCAGACGTTCGCATCGCTCAGCTTCTGCACGCGGCTGACGTGAATGCGGCGGCCGTTCTCGAACGCGCCCAGGTCCGGCCCGCCCCACCAGCGGAGGCCCATGGCCGGCGCGCTCGCCAGCCCGAGCACGACGCGGCCCCCGTGTTCCAAGCCCAGGAGCGTGGCGAAGTTGGGCACGCCGCGCAGGAACGCCGCCGTCGCGTCGATGGGATCGATGATCCAGCGGTACTCGCCCTCGCCTTCCTTCGTCCCAAACTCTTCCCCGAGGATCCCGTGCGCGGGGTACGTCTGCGTGATGCGCTCGCGCAACGCTTCTTCAATTTCGGTGTCCGCCTGCGTCACGGGCGTGCGGTCCGGCTTGGTGGTAGTGATCAGGTCGCGCCGGAAATGCTGCATGGCGAGTGCGTCGGCCGCATCGGCCAACGCCTGGGCAAAGGTGAGAAACGCGTCCAGCGCCGGCGGCGGCGCCTCGGGCCCAGGCATGGCTGACCGGCTACGGCGTCGTAGCCGGATTGCGGTAGGGCACGATGGCGCGCTGCACGGCCCACAGCAGCATGCCGACGAGTGGCGCGCCGGGGGCTGCCAGATGCCAACCCCATGCCGTGTCGGGCCGGGCCCAATAGAAGCAATACGCCGTCATGCATCCCATGCCCGCCAGAAAGACGACCCAGCCCCGGCCGCGTATAGCGAGTTCCTTCTTGCGCGCATAGTCCGCCGTTCGAATGACGGCGAACGCGGCGGCCAATCCAAAGAGCCACGCCCACCGGCCGGTGGATCCGAAATAGAGGACGATGGGCAACGCCAGCAGCGCGCCGATGCCGTCGGCATTGGGCACGATCGTGCCCGGCGCGCCCGGCACTGGGCTCGGTAGGCGCCGCCACGCGCTCGACAGGCCGATGAGGAGGAGGGGCAGGGCCATAAAGATGGTCGCGGCAAACCCGACCAAATCTACCCAGGATGCAGCCCCCAAGCCCAAAGCGATGCGGGACAGAGGGAGGCTAGGCGCCAGGACCCACAGGCGCGGCCACCGCATGAGCGCGGCCGTGGCAATGAACACCCACACGAGGCCAGAGCCGCGAACCGCCACGATCCAGATGGCGTTCAGCGGTTCCGTGTTCTCCGGATCGAGCAGGCTCCTGATGAACTTTATGAGTGGGTGAAGAGGCGGGCCGACGATTAGCAGGACCGCGAGCGCTACTGGTCCACCGAATCGCAGGGCGAGAGCTATGTTCTTGCGCATGGTGCCGAGTATCCCCCTCTGGGCAAACGGCGCTTAGCTTACCCCAACGCGCGGCCGTCTGCATCCCGCCGGGGCGACCCTCGTGGTCGCCCAGGGTTGTGCGGTCACGCCGTTAAACATTTCGACGTGGCGGGGCGCGGCCCCGCGCGGTACTCCTTGGGCCTACCGTACTCGGCCCACGTCTCAGCCAATCGCCTCATCCGCCTGAGGGCGCCTACATGGCGGGAGCAACGCGGCGATGCGCGCAGTGTCCTACCAGCGCGTGAGCGACCTCTGGAACCGAGCGGTACGGGCGGCCGCCCGACCTTTTTTCGCGGCTGAACGAGACCGACGAACCGCCAAGGAGAGAAAGAGAACAAGAAGAACGAACCACCAAGACACCAAGGACACCAAGAAAGAGAAGACGCAAGAATTTGTCCACGAAGGACACGAAGGCACACGAAATCCAAGGAAACCCTTGCCGCGGTGTTCGGGTTCCTCTTCGTGGTCCGTGGTGATCTTCGTGGAAAGTCTCTGCTCTTCTTCTGTCTTGCCTTGGTGTTCTTGGCGTCTTGGCGGTTCACTCGGAGGGCAGCGACACGCGCAGGACCTCGCGGCGCGCCCAGTGGCGTGCGGAAAATTCGCGGATCGCCTGCTCGCGGATGCAGACGATCTCGCCCGTGGCGGCGTCCCATTGCGGCCGGCTGAGCGACACGAGGCGTTCAATTATCTGCGGCGCGATGCGCGTCACCGCGCCGGTGTCCACGTGGACCGCGTACAACGCGAGTCCATTGAAGGGATAGTCCCGCGTCTCGCGCCCGGTAAACGCGACGCGCCCGTCCGGCGTAACCAGCACGTCGCCGATCAACGCCATGTCCGTTACCAAGTCCCGCGTCTCGCCGCTGTCCGTGTCCAGCACGACCAACACATTGCGATCCCCACGGCCGTGGAGCACCACCGCCCGCCGCCCATCCGGCAGCCACCAGCCGCGCATCCGCCCCCGGTCCAGTTCCAGCACGATGCGCGCATCCTGTGGCCGCGCCGCGTCCCAGACCCAGAGGGCGGACCGGGCTTGCCGATGGCCGGCGCAGAGGACGCGGCGCGTCGATGGCGCGACGCGGGGAAACGCGAAGCGCCAGCGCGGCACTGCGAGGTGCGTTTTCGCGCGGCGGCCGATCCGTCGCTGCACGATGCGGTCGTCGACGACGCACAGCACCTCGTGACGCTCAGCGTCGAGCACCGTCACATCTACGCCCGGTCCGAGGAGGGTAGGGGGCGGCGGCGTAGTCGCGTCGGGAGTTTCCGGAAACGCGTCCACCCAGTACAAGTCGGGATCGTCTCCAGTTTCCGGCGGCGCGATGCTGACCAGCAGGTGCCGCCCGTCGGGCCACCACACGGGCGGGCCGAACACGGCGCGGTCGAACTCGTAGCGCAGGGGCGGCGCGTCGACGCCGCGCACCGTCAGCACGTGGGGTTCCCACGGATACGGAAAGCCGCCGGAGAGCACGGTCGGTCCGCCCCCGGGCGCGGGGACCGCCCACCGGACCGGATGCTCCCGCGGCCAGACGTTGTTGGTGCGCCGCACGTCGGGCCATTCGAGCGGCGGATCGGCGATAAGCCGGGTGCCTTCCGTGAACAACACGCCGGCCTGCGGTTCGCCGATGTCCGCGCGAGCCACTTCGAAGACCGCTTTGCGGTCCGGCGTGTCCAGCGCCACGTACACGCGTTGGTGGGCCTTAACGGGACCCAGGTTCTGCAACACGGCCGTGCCCGGCGCCGGTCCCGGGCCGATGGCGAAGTCCACCAGGTCCGCGCCGTGGACCCATCGCGCGAAGAACACATCCAGATTGCGGCCGCTCACGGCGGCGGCGACGGTCGCGAAGTCCGCGTCCGTGGGCTGCCGGTAGCGGTACGCCTCGCAGAACGCGCGACACACGTGGGCGAACGTGTCGTCCCCCAGCGTCCGCCGCAGGAGGGTGGCCACCCCGCCGCCCTTCTCGTAGATGGTCCAGCGCGCCGCGTCCGGCCCCAGCAGATTGTCGATCGCGGACATGGCGTGCAATGTGCGCTGGGCTCCCGGCGGGAACAGGGCGCGTTCCATTTCGCGCACGGCCGCCACGGGGCCGAAGCGGCGTTCCACCGCCCAGAGCGCGCTCATTTCCGCGAACCCTTCCACCAGCCACTCTCCGCCTGTGTCCGCTTCGAGCCACCGTTCCGCCACGAGCGCGCCCCACCAGTTGTGGGCCGTCTCGTGCGCGATGGTCGCGTAGCCATAGTCGCCGCCGCGCACGTACCGCGGGGGCAGCCCCATGAGCCCGCTGCCGTCGTTGAACGCGCGGACCACCCGTGGCATGACCACGAGCGCGTGCCGCGTGAAGCCGCTCGGCCCGAACGTGGCCGTGAAGAACGTGTCGCTTTCGCGCAGGGCGGCGAACAGCGGCGCCGTGCGCATCTCCACGTCCGCTGGCACGTACACGTCATGGCGCCGGCCCTCGACGGTCTCCGTGTGCACGGCGAACGTGCCGGCTACCAACGCCAGCCCCGCCAATGGGCGCGGCCAGGATTGGCGCACCACGCGCCCGCCTTCCCCCTCCGGTGTGTCGTGCACGTCCCCGGTGGTGACCAATGTCATGGGCTCCGGCAGCCGCACGGTGAGGTCCACGGTGAAGAAGCTCTGCGCGTCCGACGGATACCAGAACTCCGCGGGATGCAGCAGCACGCCCTCGTCATCCAGGTAGCTGACCGATCGATGCCCGAGCCCGCCCCCGGGATCGCCGGCGTATGCAAACGTCAGGTCGAACGGTTCTCCCGCAGGCGGTGCGCGCGGAACGGTCACGCGCGTGACGGCCCACACGCGGCGTACGGCGCAGGCCTGCTCCCCGGCAGTCACGCGGGCGATGCGCAATGCGGGATTGAGCAGGAAGTAGAAATGCCGGCGCCCCGCCACCCGGCTGCGCAGCGTCAGCGTCGCCGTGGCATCCAAGCGCTGCTCGACCGGATCCAGGCTGATGTCCAGCGCGAGCCGCTCGGTACGCTGGGCCGCCACCCGCCGGTGCAACTGCCCGGCCATCCATTTCACCGTGGCGACCTCGTTGCGCCATGCGAAGAATGCAATGCTCCCCAGGCCGGCCAGGAGGACGATCCCGAGCGCCATCACCCAGGCGAGCCGGCGCCGGACTCCACGCCTGGGCGGGGCCGGATCCTCGCGCGGCGGCGCCTGCACCTCCCCCTCGTGCTCGGGCATACGGCGAGTATAGCCCGCGGGAATGGGCCGTTTGGCCTGCCCGCAGATGTGCGGGCGCGGTCTGCCGGCAGGGCTAAATCCTTTGGCGTGGTGGCGCGTTCATACGGGTAACGCCATGGGGCACGCACCCGTGTCCTGGCGGCCAACCCAGCGGAGGATTCCACCATGCCACGCGCTCCACGCCTTTCGACAACGTTTCTCCTGATCGCGCTCACCGGGGTCGCGCTCGTGCTCGGCGCGCGCTGGTCCTTCGCCAGCGCCATCCCGGACCCGGTCGTGCCCCTGCCGAAGCCGGTGCCGGCGCCGATGGTGCAGCCCCGGTTGGACGTCGCCTTCGTGCTCGATACCACGGGCTCCATGGCCGACGAGATCGCGGTGGTGAAGGCCAAGATCTCCGACATCGCCCGCGGCTTGCAGGCGGGCCAGCCGCGGCCGGACGTGCGGTTCGCGCTCGTGTGCTACCGCGACCGGGGCGACGCGTACATCACCCAGAGCTTCCCGTTCACTCGCGACATCGCGGCGCTTCACCAGACGGTGCGCGAGGTGGTGGCGGACGGCGGCGGCGACACGCCCGAGAGCGTGAACGCGGCGCTGCACGCGGCGGTGGCGGACTTGGACTGGGACCGGGCGCCGCACGTGTCGAAGCAAATCTTCCTCATTGGCGATGCGGGGCCGCACACGGACTACGCGCAGGACTACGACTACCGCGAAGTGGCGCGCGCCGCGGCTGCGCAGCACATCGCCATCGACTCCATCAGTTGCAGCGGTATGGACGGGTTCGGCACCAGCGTGTGGCAGGAAGTGGCGAAGGCAACGAACGGCCGTTTCGAGTACCTGACCTACGCGCGGGACATGGTGCAGGCGGACGGCAGCGTGAAGACCTATCTGGAAGCGGGCGACCGCATGTACGAACCGGCCGACGAGGTGAGCGAGAGGGACTGGCGCAAGTCAGGCGCCGCGGGCTTGCTCGGCATGGATAAGGCCGCGCCCGTCGCCCCGGCGGCTATCGGCGGCACGCAGCGTGGCGAGGTGCGGAACAACCTGGACGACGTGATGCTCGAACGGCTCAAGTCGCGCGCGGTCGAGGAACAGGGCGTCGCGTACGACGAAGACTGACGCCTGTGGCGGGCACCCACCCTCGGCCCGCGTGCCCGGGCAGGGAGCCTCCCTGCCCGGGCGTTTTCTCTTTGAACCGCCAAGCCGCCAAGAACGCCAAGGAACAACACAGAAGAAGAACCCAAGAAACCATCCACGAAGGACAGGAAGAGGTAAACCGTGCGAACCGGTGGGCTTGCGACTCGTCGCAATCCTTCGTGAACTTCGTGGACAGTCTTTCTTGTTTTCTTCCTTGGCGTTCTTGGCGGCCTGGCGGTTTAATGACTGTCCGCCTGGGCGAGTGCCATGCCGAAACGCTCAACGCCGCATCCCAACTACGTGAAGATCTACGCCATCGTCCGGCGCATTCCGGCGGGCCGCGTCGCCACTTACGGCCAGGTGGCGCGCCTGGCAGGTCTGCCCGGCCACGCGCGGCAGGTGGGCTACGCGCTTTACCACTTGGCCGGCGCCTCCGACGTTCCCTGGCACCGCGTGATCAACGCGAAGGGGGAGATCAGCCCGCGCGCCTATTCCGGTACGCACCGCCTGCAGCGCCGTCTCCTGGAAGCGGAGGGGGTGGCGTTCGACGATCGCGGGCGCGTCGATTTGGGCCAGGCTGGGTGGTCGCCCCGCCAGCGCCGGTGAGTGGGCGGCGCGGAGCGCGGCCGGCGGCTAGAGGATCGCCTCTTCTTCCATCTGCACGCGCGTGGATTCCAGGAAGCGGCTGAGCATGTTGAAGTAGCTCACGCAGAGGATCAGTTCGGTGGCCTGGCGCACGCCGTAGCGCTCGAGGATCAGCGCGAGCGCCTCATCGCTCAGGCGCACGTCCCGGCTGATCTCGTCGGCCACGCGGCAGAGCAGGTTGCCCTCCTCATCCAGGCTGGTGACCGGCTCCTCGGTCTTGATGATCTCGATCTCCTCGTCGGTCACGCCCAGGCGCTGCGCGATGACGACGTGCTGGGTCCATTCGTAATGCGCGTTCGTCACGTGGCCCACGCGGAGCACCGCGAGTTCGCGCTTGCGCTTGTCGAACTCGCTGGTGAGCAAGACCGACAGCGCCAGGTCCACCAGCGGCTGGAAGCTGGCGGGGGCGTTCGCGGCCATGCGAAACACGTTCGCGGGCGGCAGGTTGGACAGGGTGCTGCGGATTTCCGGGGTCAGCTCATCGTCGGACGGCAGCGGAATCGGCGCGGTCATTATCGGTTTCCCCCCTTGGGCATCGGCCGGCCCGTAGCATACACGCCCCGCGCGGGCGTGAGCGGGCCCCTGTGGCGGAGCTACTTGCCGGCGCGATTGAATTCGCTGCGGAGGAACGCCGGCTGGTACACGGTGGCGGGGGGAAGCCGCTTGACAACCGCGCCGTTCCGGAAGAACAGGAGGGTCGGGGTCTGCCTGTCGGAAACCTTGAACCGCGCCAGCAGGCTGGGATTCTTATCCACGTCGACCTTGACCACGGTCACTTTCCCCCCGTACTCCCGGGCCATCTGGTCCAGAATGGGCGTTTGCCGCTTGCTGTGCCCACACCAGTCCGCATAGAAGTTCACGAGCACCGGACCATCGGCCTTCAAGACGGTGTTCGAGAACGTGCGCGCGCTCACCCGCCGCTGCCGGGCGACCCGCGGCTTCGGTGCGGCCGGGGTTGCCGTGCTCCCCCGGCTGGATGCTGCGCCACCCTTCCACCGCGTGAGCAGCGCCTCATTCTCCTCAGCGGTCTGGCGCTCGATGCGCTCCACCCGCGCCTTGGAGACCGTCGTCTTGCCCAGGCGGACTTGGGCGCGGTATCCGGTCTCGGTTTCTTCGAGGATGACGCACCGCAACTGGGCGCCGGTCTTCATGACGATGACGTCGGCACGGGCGGGAACCCCTGAAAGCACCACGCCGACGCCAGCGAGAGCTGCGAGGAGTCGCATCCCCATGAGCATATCACCAATCCGCCCGAGCGGGGATGGTGGAAAGCCCCTCTTGCTCGGGGCGCGCGTACGCTCAGGAGGTGGCCGGCGGGGTGACCGGCGGCGCGGTGGTGAGCTGGTTCAGATGCGCGCGGAGACGCGACATGCCCTGCAGGCCACGCAAGCGCTGGACGGGTTTCCCGTCCTGAAAGATGACCAGGGTGGGGAAGGACCACACCCGGATCTGGCGCTGCGTCTTCCGGTTGCGGTCGGTGTCCATCTTGACGAAGCGGACGCGGCCGTCAAATTCGCGCGCGAGCTGGCGCACGGCGGGATCCTGAATGACGCAGGGCCCGCACCAGGTCGCATAAAAATCCACCAGCACCGGTTGCTTGGCTTCCAGCACTAGGCGCGCGAAATCCCTGTCGCCAACCTCCAGTACTCTCCCGGTCTGTGCATGCGTGGGTTCGGTTCCGCCGTCCGCCTGCGCGTCCTCGCCCTGCTGCCACGAGGCGATGAGCCGCGCATTTTCTTCCGGGGTCGCGCGGTCGATCCGCTGCACGGCCGCCACGGGAAGCCGGGCCTGGCCGGCCGGGAAGCGGATGAAGTACGCGCCCTGGGCTTCCCCTTCGACGACGCAGGGAAAATCCATCTCCGGACCGAGCACGATTACATCGGCCGCGGCCGGCATGGCGAGGAGCAGGCTGAGGCCCAGGGCCGGGAATCCACACAAGCGCATCATGTAATTCTACCGTTCTGTTCGGGAAAGCGCGGCGGCCTGATGTGGAAACACCCCGGGGCGGGAGGGATACGCCGGGGTGTCCCGTGGAAGCAGCGGGGCGATGGGTGTAACCCGGCCCCGGCCGCGTCCCCAACTGTTAGAGCATGGCGCGCAGACGCCGGCTATGTCCCGAGGCGCGGAGCTTGCGCAGCGCCTTAGCCTCGATCTGGCGAATGCGCTCGCGACTGTAGCTGCAAATGCGGGCCACCTTTTCGAGCGTGCGGGGCTCATCATCGTCGAGCCCGAAGCGCAGGCGGAGCACGCGCGCCTCGAGCGGCGCGAGATGCTCCAAGAGGCCGTCCAGGCTTTCGTGCAGCAGCTCGCGGTCCACCTGTTGCACCCCGGCAAGCGCGTTCGTATCGGCCATGAGGTCGCCGTACGTGCCGCCGTCCTCGCCCAAGGGCGCATCCATGCTCAGCGGCGTGCGGCTGAGGTTCGCCACCATGCGGAAATCTTCCTTGCGTTCCTCGGTCAGCAGACTATGCCGCTTGCGTGTGCGCACCTTACCGTTCGCGCGGCCGTTCGCGCCGCCGCGCTTCATGGTCGTCCCGTTGCGCCTGGCCCGAGCCTGCGGAGCCGGCGCGTTCGGATCCGGCGTCAGGCCCATGGCTTTTTGCCGGTTGTACCGGTAGATGGCCTCGCTCAGGTTGATGGGAATGCGAATCGGGTTGTTCTGCGTGTAGATCGCCCGAATCACCGCCTGCTTGATCCACCAGGTCGCGTACGTGGAGAACTTCACGTCGAGGGTCGGATCGAACTTCTCGACGGCCGTCATCAGGCCGATGTTCCCCTCCTGCACCAGGTCGGCGATGGGCACGCCGCAGTTGGCGAACTTCTTGGCGATCGAGATCACCAGACGCAGATTGGTTTGGATGAAATCATCCCGGGCCGCAGCGTAGGCACGCTGGTCTCCCGCATCCTTGGCCACCCGCATGCGGGTCGCCAATTCCACTTCCTGCGCCTTCGTCAGGAGGCCGAAATCGTAAATGTCCGTGATGTACCGCTCGACGCTGGACGCGCCGCTAGCCGGCGTGCGGTCGGTTCCCGCGCGCTTGGGGAGCGCCCGGGCCCGGAGGCGGTTCGTATCGGCGTCGCGCAGTCGCTGCATATGCTCTCTCTCCTGCCCCTGGGGTGGTGGCCCCAGCCCCGTCTGCGCCGCAGGTGGTTCCCGCGGCATCGGGGTGAGTGGTCCATGCATAAGGGCAACCCCCATGCCAACGGACCCGCGACGCCGGCAGATCCGCCTAAGATGTTGAAACGACGGTAGTTAGAGAGCCAATGTCGGCACCATCATAAGCTGATAATTGCCCTGGAACCCCATCCGAACTATGACAAGATGTCAGACCTTGCCACCCTGTCATAGGACACAACAGGTTCACGGGTTGTAGCGCGACGCTTGGTTTGCACAGGCCCGTCACTAGGACTGCACATTGGGGAGGGGGCAGCGGAGCGGGTTGGGGCAGGGTCGGGAGCGGCCACGGAGGGAAGGCCTTAGGGGGAGCTGTCGGCGTCTGCCTTCTCGTCGTACTGGGCCGCTATTTCTGGCATCTCGTACACGATTCGCAAGAACTGGGTCGTAAAGTTGAGGGTATCCTCGGCCCGGGCCCGGCTGACTGGCCCGGGAATATGGTTGGCGCCTCCACCGAACGTGCGGATGCGGTCGACCCAGGGCATCATGGGCTCTGTGATGTAGCCCTTCTTCTTCAAGCAATCAAGATGGTCCACGTACGAAACCTTCGGCTTGTTCCCCTTCTCAGCCCCGACCTCCACAATCACGGTGCGACACATCAGCACGCAGGCCTTCCAGTTGCCCGCTGCGAGGGACCCAGTCGCTTCCTTAAAAGTCGCGCGGACGTCATCTGGAAGGCCCCTCAGATCGCCGGCCGTCGCAGAGGGATAGAACGTCTCTTCCGATATTTTTAGTCCCGATCCGTCGGCATAATTTATGGGCGTAACCATTCCCGTCGGAAATCCACATCCTCCGCACTTCAAGCAGCGCACCGTGCCAAAACTCTTGCTCGGATTATCGCGGGGAGTCATGACGTACGTGGCTTGGACTTCCCCCTGTGCGAGTTCGTGACACTGCCAGCAGCGATATGAAATGATCTCCGGAATGTTTGTGCCCTCCTCGGCGGCGCGGCTCTAGTCTACTGCATTGAAATGAGCTTTAAGAGTGCGGTATGCGAGCGCCGCAGCCAGCGGGACGACCCCGTTACCGGCGAGCCGACATCGGTCCACCCGATGGGCCACCCCATGATGAACTCCCAAAAGCGCGGGTTGGAGCGTAGGGTCTGCGCGGAGAACTTCGTGCCAGCGTTCGATTTCCGCGGGGGCAGGCGCAAAGAGTGGGAGCTGGGAGGGGGCCCATTGGCTTTGATAGCATGGGCCGTTCAAGGGCACGGCAATAAGCCCGGCATCGGAGACAGCGGCACCCAGGAGCGGCGGGTGGGACAGCATCTCATCTCTTTCATACTCGGACTGGGCTGAGGGGGTGGCGTGAGCCGAATGGAGTTATACCTACTTGCTCCGAAGTGGTCTGCCTTGCGGGCTTGGGGCAACAGCCGTCTTGTGAAGAGTTCGTACGTATGGCTTCTCCTCGTGCCGATGGCCGCGAAGGCTATGGAACCCTTCTCCGCGCAGGTCACATTCCAAATTTTTGGCGCGGATCTCACCTTTGCCCTGGCGCTCCCGTTCAGGTGGAAGATGTTCTACTACATGGCCGTGTCCTTCGCCATCGCTGAGGCTCTATACCTGTGGCGGTGCCCTCGCCTGATAAAGGAGTTTCAGAATTTCAGGGAGTACCGAGACGTGCATCCGGGAATTATTGAACTAGTTGTGTACTTCCGGTCCATGATTTCATCGCGCGAATCACTCGGAGTAACGCCTCCCCTCCTGGCGAGCCTTCTGGCAGCTGCTCAAACTTCCCCCAGCGAGGACGTGCGCATAGCGGCGGAAGGTCTAAGCCCTACTGGCAATGAGTGGCAGATGATCCGTTCAGCCTCCGCGCTGTTGGGCGCAATGGCAGCCGAGCCGGGCGGCGCGGGGCTTGGTGACGTCTTCGACGGCGTTCGGCGTGAGCTGGACGAAATGACGCCAGGGCCCCGCTTCTGGACGACGTTTTTTTTCGGCCTTGGTGCTGTCTTCTTTGCGGCCCTCGTAGCCGACAGCTTCATTTCGGTTGTGAAGCTGACCTAGGCGGCGCGGCTCGGGGGCATTCCGCCGATTCCTGTCTATCGGGTCAGCTGCCGCCGATGAGGGCCCGCAGTTGCTCGCGTATCTTATGCAGCCTCTCAGTGACGTTCGTGAGGGCAAGCTCCCTGGCGTCGGATTCCGGGGCCTCGTCTCCGCCCCCGGAGTTGATCTGTTCATCCCTTTTGTTGAGCGCGTCGAGCTGCAGTCCGGCGAGGTCATTGACCTCCAGGATGAAATCTAAGATCTCGCCGAAACAGGCGTCCGGAAAGTATAGGGCGCGCTGGAGAAAATATTCCCTCGCCTCTATGCATAGCGCAGACGTGGCCTCCTGCTCCTCCAACGCGACATCAGGCCCTTGCTCGTCTTCGAGTTCGAGGGAGGATTCCGCGTACTCGAGAGACGACCACGAACGATAAAGTTTCTCATACGTTTGCGCGTAGACGATTGTAGCGCGGGAATGGAATTCGCTGGATCGGATCTCTTCGCGCCGGAGATCGGAGATCACGCGCTCCTCCTCGCGGCGTATCCTAGTGAGAATCCGCTGGCGAAAGAACCAGACGGCGAACCCTGCCACCCCGCTGCTGGACACCACAGATGCTCCTACTGAAACTACGATGGTGGTCAGGTCGATGATCATGTGCCCCCCTTGCGGTGGTCATCGACAAGTATAGTTGCGCCCCGCGCGTACTGACCGTACTGCAGCGGTGGCGCCCGAGCCAGGATTGGCGGGTGCCTGCTTCGGCAGAGAGCGGCGCTGAGTTACGGAGAGGCGGTGGGAGGCGCGGCGCCTTGATCGACGGCATCGAGCAGCGGCGGGCGGAAGCCGTCCAGCGTCAGCGCCATGACCACGATGATCACCACGACCATGGCGATGCTGACCCACATGAAGAAGGTCATGAGCCGCCGCTCCCCGGTGAAGAACGGCCGGAGCGTGGCCGTCCGCCGGCCTGCCCACGGCCACGGCCGCGCGCGGGCGGTGGTTTGCGGCTGCACCACGTCGGGGCTCGCGGTATCAGAGGCGTCCTTCGGCACGGCCTTGTTCTACCTCCCCAGCCGCATCCTGTCCACCCACCCCACGCAGGCTCGGCCAGACCATGGCCAGCGCGGATGCGGCGAGGCGGAGCGCGCGGGTGTGCATGGCGAGGCTGACGCGGCCGAGGGCCTGTTGCAGCGGCAGCCACTCGGCGCGGGTGTACCGGGCGGGGTCGAGCCGGGGCGCATCCGCGGCCGGCAGCAGTGCCCAGAAGGCGTATTCGTTGAGCAGTTTGGTCCCCGGTGGATAGTGGGGCCGGTCCCAGTCGGCGATGGGGATGCGGTGCAGGTACCCGGGAATCGGATGGGGTGGCCGGTCCAGGGTGATTCCCGCGGCGTGCCCGACCGCGCGCGTGGCAGCCCCGGCCAGGGTATCGCCGGATTCGACCGCGCCGGCGATGCCGCCCCAGCCCCCGCCCTGATGCGCGGCGCGTTCGACGAGGAGTGCGTGGATCCCTGCCCCCTGCCGGGTCAACGCAAACACCACGACCCGGTGCGGCAGGCGGAGCGTAGTCCACGCGGCGGCATCGGGACGCCGCATGACCTCGTCCCATGCAGCACTCCCGCGGGCGGGCCGCGGCGGGAGACCGTGCTCCACGGATTCATCCCCACGCGCCTCGTTCGCTCCCATGCCGTGCGGAGTATAGCCGGGGCGGACGCCGCGTATTCGTGGGTGCACAGAAGGACGCCCCGGCGGCGCCGGGGAGAGGGGGCGCGGCCGGGGCGTGGGCTGGAGCGGCGCGGTTAATTCACGTACGACTCCAGGAGGCCCTCGGTGTCGTAGGACCGCAGGCGCCGCAGGGCGCGGCTTTCAATCTGGGAGATGCGCTGGCGCGACACCTTGAGCAGTTCGCCGATCTCGGATTGCGTACGCACGTCGCCCCCGTCCAGGCCGTAGCGCAGGCGCAGCACTTTGCGTTCGCGTTCGTCGAGCGCGTCGATAAACGCGGTGGCGAGGTGCCCGAAAAACAAGTCTTTTTCCACCACGGCGCGGGAGTCTTCGGCGTTCGGGTCCTCGACCACCTCGCTGAGCGTGACGTTGCTCTCGTCACCGCGGATCGGGAAGTCCAAGCTGATGCTGCGTTGCGGGACCCCGAGCAAGTCGCGCACCTGAATCGCCGTCAACCCCGCGGCGCTGGCCAGCTCGGGAATGGTGGGCTGGTGGCCGTACCGCAGCTTGTGTTCGCGCGCGGCCCGATCGAGCCGGCTCATCATGGGGATCACGTTCACGGGCACGCGGATCGTGCGGGCCTGATTGCTGATGTACCGGGTGATGCTCGCATGAATCCACTTGGAGGCATAGGTGCTCAGGCGGCACCCGCGCGAAAAATCGAACCCTTCTACGGCTTTCATCAAGCCCATGTTCCCCGCCTGGATCAGATCCATCAGGGAGATGCCGCAGTTCGTGTACCGTTTCGCAATGCTCACCACGAGCCGAAGGTTCGCGGCGGCCAGGTCCTGGTACGCCACCTGCAACGGGTCCGGGTCCCCCTGCTCGCGCAGGGTATCGATTCGTACCGCCATGGCGGCAAACTCGTCGTCGGTGAGCATGGGGATGCGGCCGATGTCTCGCAGGTACAGGCGGACCAGATCCTCGGACCTGGCCGGCTGGCGGGGGGCGCGGGCGGCGGTCTTCTTCCGTGTGACCCGGGTACCGGGGGTCCGCGCCGGGGCCCGGCGCTTGGCGATCGCCTGCGCTGGACGGCGGGCCTCCCCATTCCGGAGCTGCTGTGGGGGCGTGGTCAGCCGGCGGGCCATCAGGCGGCCCGCTTGAGGGTTGGTGGTCGCCTCATCCTGTAGCCGTGCGGGGCAGGCATCCCCATGTGATAGCAGATAAACAAGACCGTTTATATCCTCTTTAGAATTGTAGCGAGCTTTCTTCCGCGAGTCAACCCTAGCTGCGAATGGATATCGATTTGGGTTCCAAGGCCCGGAACCAATAGTCGGCTGGCCCCCAACTCGGGTGCCGCGGGGGGAGCGTGAGGCTCGGGACCCGCTGGATTCGACGGCCGGTGGCGATTCTCCCACGCACTCCAAACCGTTGGTACACTTGGCATCCGGGGAGCGCTTGCGTAGAATCACGTGTTTTGCCGCGGCGCAGGATGAGGAGGATGAGGACGCTTTCATGAGTTATTTTGCGGACCGCCGGGTCGTGGTCACCGGGGGCGCGGGGTTCCTGGGACAGCACGTGGTCGCCCGCTTGCAAGCGGCCGGTGCGTGCACCGTGATCGTGCCCCGGAGCGCGGAGTACGACTTGCGCCAGGCGGTGGACGTGGAGCGCCTGCTGGCGGACCACCGGCCCAACCTGGTCATTCACCTGGCGGCCGTGGTGGGTGGCATCGGCGCCAACCGGGCCCACCCGGGATCCTATTTCTTTGACAACTTGATGATGGGCGCGCAGCTTATGGAATACGCGCGCCGGGCGGGGGTGGAGAAATTCCTCGCCATCGGCACCATCTGCTCCTATCCCAAATTCACCCCGGTGCCGTTCAGTGAGGATGAGTTGTGGAACGGCTATCCGGAAGAAACCAACGCGCCGTACGGTTTGGCCAAGAAGATGCTGCTCGTCCAGGCCGAGGCCTACGCCCAGGAGTACGGCTTCGCGGCTGCGAACTTGCTGCTGGTCAATCTGTACGGTCCCGGTGACAACTTCGATCCCGCCAGTTCCCACGTGATCCCCGCGCTCATTCGCAAGTGTCTCGAAGCCAAGGACCGCGGGGATGCCGCCATGACGGTCTGGGGCACGGGCACGCCCACGCGGGAATTTCTCTACGTCGAGGACGCCGCGGAAGCGATCGTGCTCGGGGCGGAAAAACTCGACACCCCGGCCCCGGTCAATGTCGGCACCGGCCGGGAAATTGCGATCTGCGACTTGGTGGCGCTGATCGTGGAAGAGACCGGGTACACGGGGGACATTCAGTTCGACGCGAGCCAGCCCGACGGCCAGCCCCGCCGCTGTCTGGACACGCAGCGCGCGCGCGCGTTGCTGGGGTTCGAGGCGCGCACCGATTTTCGGGACGGGTTGCGCCGCACGATCGCGTGGTATCAGGCCCACCGGGGGCAGGCCGACACGGCTGCGTGACGCCTCCGCCGCCCCTTCGCTAGACTAAGCGCCTTACGCCGCGGCGACCG
Organism: uncultured bacterium; assembly: GCA_965371225.1. Classification (GTDB taxonomy): domain Bacteria; phylum Abyssobacteria; class SURF-5; order CBDUXP01; family CBDUXP01; genus CBDUXP01. The sequence continues at coordinate 63,788 of CBDUXP010000002.1, forward strand.
CCGCGAGGGGCGGATCCGCACGGATGGACAAGGCCGCATTACGCGCACACTTCGATGCGATGGCGCCGGACCGGGATCGGTGGAAGGCGCGCAACGGCTTCTACTACGCGCACCAGACGGCGCACGTTCTGGATCTCGTGGCCCCCGGCCAGCGGGTGCTGGAGATCGGCTGCGGCACGGGGGATCTGCTGCACGCGTGCCGGCCGCGCGTGGGCCTCGGGCTCGACCTGAGCCCGGCCATGGTCGGGATCGCCGCCGCTAAATATCCAGACCTGCAATTCGTGGTTGGCGACGCCGAAGCGCTCCCGCTGCAGGGGCCGTTCGACGTGGTCCTGATCTCGGACCTCGTCGGACACCTGACCGACATTCTGGAAGCGTTCGAGTGCCTGCACCAAGTCGTCGGGCCCGACACGATCGTCGTGGTGACGTACTACAACTACCTCTGGGAGCCGGTGTTGGAGATCGGCGAACAGCTCGGCGTGAAGATGCCGCAGAACCTGCAAAACTGGGTCTCCTTCGCCGATCTGCAGAACTTCCTCACCCTCGGCGGCTTCCAGGTGACGCACACGGGCCTGCACGTGCTGCTCCCGGTCAATGTGCCGCTGCTCGCGCCCTTCTGCAACCGCGTGCTCGCGCGTTTGCCGTACGTGCGCGGGCTCGATCTGTTGGAGGTCGTGGTGGCGCGGGCGATGCCGGAGCGCCCGCCGCCCGCGGAGCCGTCCGTGTCCATCATCATCCCGTGCAAGGATGAGGCGGGGAACATTCCCGGCGCGGTGGAGCGGACCCCGCTGTTCGGGTCCAAGCAGGAACTCATCTTCGTGGACGGCGAATCGCGGGACGGCACCGTCGAAGCGATCGAAGCGCAGATCGCCCTGCATCCCGAGCGCGAAATCCGTCTGCTCCACCAGATACCCGCGGACGGGAAAAAGGGCGGGACGTGGATGGGCTTCGACGCGGCCCGGTACGACGTGCTGATGGTGCTCGACTCGGATCTGACCGTGCCGCCGGAGGATTTGCCGAAGTTCTACCGGGCGCTGGCGGAGGATCACGCGGACTTCATCAACGGCTCGCGGCTCGTCTATCAGATGGAGCCCGGCGCTATGCGTATCCTCAATATCATCGCGAACAAGGCGTTCAGCCTGGCGTTCACCTGGCTGCTGGACCAGCGCATCACGGACACGCTGTGCGGCACGAAGGTGCTGCGCAAGGTGGATTACGAACGGATCATGGCCAACCAGGCCTACTTCGGCGACTTCGACCCGTTCGGCGATTTCGACCTGCTCTTCGGCGCCGCGCATTTGGGTATGCGCATCGTGGACCTGCCGGTGCGTTACAAGGCGCGCGTGTATGGCGACATCAAAATCGACCGGTGGCGCCACGGGTGGATGCTGTTGAAGATGACGGTGGTCGCGTTTCGCAAGCTCAAGTTGCCCCGCTTGCTCGGCCGCGCCCCCGCCGCCTCGGTCGACTAGCCTTCGGTGAGTGCGGCGGCCGAGGCCATCCCCCGCGTGCGCGCGTAGGCACGCAACACCACCGGGAGTAGCACCAGGTCGGCCGTCAGGGCGATCACGATCGTCAGGGCGCAGAGGATCCCGAAATTCACGGTGGGCGCGAAACTGCCCACCATCATGACCCCGAACCCGGCGCACAGCGTGGCCGAGGTGTAGACGAGCGCTCGGCCCACCTCGACCGTCGCGCCGCGGAGCGACTCGCGCATGGGTTCGCCCCGGTCCAGGTGCAAGCGCACGCGGCTCATGAAGTGGATCGTGTCGTCCACGGCCAGGCCGATGGCGATGGACGCCACCATGGCCGTCATCCCGTCCAAAAGGATGCCGCTGGCCCCCATGACCCCCAGGCACAGCACGATGGGCAGCACGTTGGGGATCATCGCGATCGCGCCCAGCAGGATCGAACGCAGCTGGAGGCAGAAGACGAGGAAGATGGCGCACAACGCGATGCTGAAGCCCTTCACGAGACTGATGCGGATGTAGTCTTCCATATGGGCGTACAGCAGCGCGACGCCCGTCACCGTGGCCGTGAGCCCGGGGGGAAACTGCTCCGCGATGTACTGCTCCGCCCGCGCGACGACGAGGGCCGCTTTCGACGAAGACTCCATGGTGATGCGCGCGCTCACACGCGCTTGCCGGTAGTCGAACGTCACGTACTCTTGGATATCCCCGTCCGGCGCATCCATCTCGTACAGCAACAGGTACTGCGCGGTCTCCTCCGTGGTCGCCGGCAGCCGGTACTCCGCCGGATCGTTGTCGAAGAACGCCCCCCGCAACTCGGTGAAGTAGTCCGTGATGGATTGCGTGGACGCGATGTACGGATCCCGCTCGAGAAACGCCTGGAAGGCAGCGATCTCGCGTAGCACTGCGGGATCCTTCACGCCGTCCGGCCGGCCGGTATCCACCATTACCTCCAGGGTGAAGGTCCCGGCGAGCGCCTCGGTCATGCGCTTGTTATCCTGCCGCACCCGCTCCGTCTCCTTGAAATACTCCATGAAGGCCGCCTCCGCCCGCCCGCGGCTCGCACCGGCGAGCCCCAGGACCACGAGCCCGATGCTCGCCAGCACGATCGGCCGGCCGCGGCGCATGGTGAAGACGTGCAGCCGATGGAGCCCGGTCGCCGCAAGGTCGTGGGCGGACCCCCGTTCAGTCCGGGGGCGCGGGGCGGGCAGGTAGCTCAACACGATCGGCACGAAGGTCATCGACAGCAGGAAGGCGCCGAACACGCCTAGGGCCGCGAAGATGCCGAACTCGCGAATGCCTTGAATGCGGCTCACGAGCAGCGCGAGCATGCCGATGGACGTGGTGAGGCTCGTCAGCAGACACGGCACCGTCAAGTCGCGGTACACGCCCCGCAACGCGTCCCATTTCTCCTCGCCCGCCCGGCAGCGGGTCTGATAGTCGACCAAGACGTGCATCGAATCCGCGACGCCGACCGCAAGGAGCAGCGGGGGCAGCATGCCCGTGATGATGTTCACGCGTGCACCGGACAGCACGACCCAGCCGATCGCCCACACCGTGGCGACCACCACGGTCACGAGGGGAAGCACCACGCCGATCTTCGTCCGCAGCAGCAGCCAGAGCATGGCGACGAGCAGCACGATCATGAGCGAGGTGGTGAGCTTCGTGTCCCGCTCGGAGAGGTAGAAGAACTGTTCGTCGACCACCGGGCCGCCACCCAGGTAGAAGGTCGTCTCCGGTTCCGCGTCGAGGATCGTGCGGATCGCCGCGACCGCTTCGACCTTGTACGCGAAATCGTCCGTGCGGTGCGGCAGGCGGGCGATGATGCACGTGAAATCCCCGGAGCCCGACACCACGTTGCCCACGTAGAGGTCATTGGCCAGGGCGCGCGCGCGGATCGCCGGCAGGACCGTTTCGTCCAGCGGGAACTCGACCAGCTCGCCCACGGTCAACATCCCCGCCTCGCCCGTGATGGACTCGATGTTCGTCAGACTGAAGACTTTCTCGACGTGCGGGGCCGCCTCCACGGCGCGCGTGACGCGATCGATGAGCGTGAGCATATGCGGCGCGAACACGTCGGGGGCCTCCAACCCGATCATAATCAGCTCATCGCTGCCAAACGTGTCCAGGAGCCGCTGGTGGGAGCGTAGCGCCGGGTCGTCGTCGAGGAACCAAATCTCCAGCGCGTTATCGAACGACACGCGCGGCATCTGGCTCCCGGCCAGGACGGTGATCGCCGCCAGCAGGAGCAGCACCGTTTTGCGGTACGTGAGGCAGAGGGTCGCCCACCGCTCGACCAGCTGGCTCATGGGACGGCCTCCCCGGGCAGCGGTTGCAGCACGCTGGTCAGCATGCGAACGAAGACGCCGCTCTCCCGCGCCATCCGAAAGTCGTCTGGGGCCAGCACCGCTTGCAACAGACACCCGTCGAGGGCCGCGAGCATGGCCAGGGCGGCCGCGCGCGTGGGGAACGGCGCCACCTCCCCGCGCGCCACGGCGGCGTCGAGGGTCGATTCGAGTTGCGTGGTGGTCCGGTCGTAAATCCCCGCGAGGAGCGTGCGCAGCGGCTGCTCCTCGTCGCGTTTCAGTTCCGCCCAGAGGCGGAGCACCGCAAACGCCGCGTCGCTCCATGCGTCCACGCTGGCCAATCCCACCGTGAGAAACCGTTCGACCCGCTCTGCGATCGGGCCCGGCTGTTCGAGCGCCTGATCCATGCTGGTCGTCATGTCCGAGACCAGCCACGCGGCCAGATGCAGGAGGAGGGCCTCTTTGCTCGGGAAGTAGTCGTACAGCCCCCCCTTGCTCACCCCCGCACGCTCGGCCACCGCCTGCATGGTGGCGCCGTGATACCCCTGCTCCGCAAACACGGCCATGGCCGCCATCGCCAGGGCGGTTTGGCGCTCTTCCTTGTTGACGATGCGGGGCACGGTTCCGTCCTTCCTCCGGGGCCGGCTCTGGCTGTCCCTATTATGACTGACTGGTCGGTCATAATAAAGGGCGGCGCTGCGGGGCGACCGCCGGGCCAGAGGGTCTGCTACACTCGGCTGAGGGTGCGCGGGAGGCCACACCTCGGATGGAACCACTGGAAATTCTGCAGATCCTGCGGCAGCAATTGGATGCGGTGAAGGACATTAAGCCGCTGCACTACGACAGCCCGGAGCGGAAGGCGTGGGAGAAGGACACGGTCCACCTCCTCCAGGAGCACTTTGGCGAGGGGTCCCTGGAGCTGGATGAGTTCCTCTCGGCGGCCCTGGCGAAATTCAAGCCGCACATGACCGAGGCCGAATGGCAGGACAATTACGACTACCTGCTGCGTAACCAAGCCATCGCCCTGGAGAAAATCCTCACGATGCAGCAGCAGGTGACGCTCCATCCCGAGCTGGCCGACGCGGAGGCCGACACGAGCCGTGAACTCAAGCTCGAGTTGTTCGCGAGCGACCATCCGCTGCTCGACCCCGTGGAAGCGGAGCACGCGCGCCTGCCGGAGGCGCAACGCACGGCCATCATCGCATTGGAGAATCTCCTGCGGTCCCATGCACCGTGGCGCGCGCTGCGGCAGCAGCTCACCCTAGTGCTTCAGGCGGACCGCGCGGTGGCCACTGCCGTGCTCCGCGCACTGCCAGCCTTGTTGCACCTGTGCGAGCGCGACTAAGGGCGCAAAAAGACAACGGCCGGGACGCGGTCCCGGCCGGCACTGCGCACGGGTGATGCGCGCCTAACTGAGGTTCTCGAGAATCTGCTGGACGACGCGGCGCAGGACGGGAGGCGCGTCCAACTCCCCCGCGTCGAGGCGCTCGCGGGCGGCCTCCACCCGGTCCGCGCGTACGTCCGGGGCGGCCCGGGCAAACTCCGCGAAGCGTAGGGCCTCGGCGGCCCGGCGTGCTTCACGGCTGATGGCGACGCCGTCGTTCTCCGGGGCCCCCGTCGAGCCGCTCTGGCGCGTACGGCGCCGCTCGGCTTCGAGCCGGTTCGCGTCGTCCGGACGCTGGGGGTCTGGAATGCCGCCGATGCGGCCCACGTCAACCATAGTCTTAGCGCTCCAGGCGAAGCCGCCGAACGGCTTTCACCCTACCCTTAGTATATCGGCAGGGAGCCGGGGGACCTTGAGGGCGGGCGGCAAAGCTGTAAGGTGCTGCGCACCAACAGGTTCTGGCTCTGCTACGCGGCCAGGGCGGCATCGGCTTGGGCCACCTCGTCCAGTTCCAGGATCAGGGACTCCAGCATCCCCGTTTTGAGCCCCAAATGCGCCCACGCGGCCTCGTTCAGTTGTGGATGTACCGCGCCGCCGCCATGGCCGATGGGCCGCAGCCGCGCGATGATGTCCGCCACGTGGACCATGCACGGCGCCAACTCTTCCCCGACCGGCGCCTCGGTGGGATTGTGGTGGAACTGGGCCGCCGTGATGATCTCCGGGGCCAGCGCCCACCGATTGGCCAACAGCGCACCCACGTCCGCGTGCGTGAACTCCAGTAGCTTCTGCTCCGCAGCCACCAGCGGGATCCGCTCGGTCGCGGTCAAGTCCAAAGCCTCCACGAACCGGTCGTGCAGGTGCTCGCACATGATGATCTTGCCCACGTCATGGAGCAGCCCGCAGATGAACGCGCCTTCCACTTCCTTCCGGCCCAGATCCATGCGGTCGGCCAGGAGCCGGTTGGCGGCGGCGGTGGCCATGCAATGCTTCCAGAACGCCTCGTGGTTGAAGTGCGGGTGGTTTTCCCCTTGGTTGAAATCCCCGAACACCGTGGCCGTGATGGCCAGGTTCTTAATGATATTGAAGCCCAGCATGGCGATCGCATGCTGCACCGAACTGACCTTCGAGCGCAGCCCGTAGTACGCCGAGTTCGCGAGGCGCAGCACCTTCGTAGCAATCGCCACGTCCGTCTGAATCACCTCTGCCACGTCCGCCGCGCTCGAATTCTGATCGGCGATGAGATCGTTGATCTGTCCGAGAATCGTCGGCAGGGTGGGTAAGGTGACGAGGTCGTCCACCAACTGCCACAATTTTTCTTGCTCGCTAGGCATCAGTCATGGGTCCTGGGTCGTCGCCGCCCAGCGAGCGGCTGACCACATCGATCGCGTCGACCACGCGCAGCCGTTCCAGGAACGTGCTCAGGTCGCCGGTGGGTGTCGTGGTACCGATCTCTTCGGCTGTTTTGATGCCCGCGAAGAAGTGGACGGTCCCATCCTCAGAGACGCGGACCCACACATTCTCTGCATCTGCAAGAGTCACCGCGCGACCCCGTCCACCGTCCACGGCTTGCCATTCCAGCATTGGCGAAGGCTCCCTTCCGCTAAATCCGCTAATTCTGCCTAAGCCTACCACGTCTCGGGTCCCGGGTCAATGGCCCGGACCCGTCCTAACTCCATTCCTTGTCCGGGGTTCTGCATGCGTGATAGACTCGCGCCGCCAGGGCGAGTGCCGGGCAGGGGGCCAACATGCTGCGAAAATTGATCGGAGTGGGACTCCTAGGGGCGCTCGGCTACGGCATCTACACGTTCGCCAACAACTCGGACTTCTTCGGCACCCGCGACCACGACCGGAACGAGCGGATGAACGAGGTGGAATCCGCCGCGAACCAAGGGCTCGGCGGCTAGCCCGCCCGAAAGGTCCCGCCTATGCCCACCGCCTTCTGCGCCTATCATCCCGACCTGCAGGCCGTTGCCCGCTGCAAGGGCTGCCGCAAGCTCCTCTGCGCCAAGTGCCGCACCCGGGGCCACGACGGCTGGTACTGCGACGAAGAGTGCATGAAGACGCAACAGGCGCAACAGCAGCAGGTCGACACCGCCGATCGCGGCACCACCCGCGGTGGCATGGGCAAGTGGGTCGTGCGGCTGGTGATTCTCGGCGCCCTCGCCGGCGCGCTCTACTGGGTCTTCATCGCCCAAGACGTCCGCAGCATCTCCGACCTCCGCAACCTCCTGCCGTAGATCCGCGCGAACCGTCCTGCGTGTAGGGCACGAATGCGAATCCGTGCAGCGCACCACGCATCACGCGGGTAGGGGCGAATCTTGTATTCGCCCATCTCGCTGGGCGATCACAAGGATCGCCCCTACGATTGCTCCGCGGTAGGGGCCGGTCTGTAGACCGGCCCGCGCTCGCCCTACGGGCAATCCCCCCACGGCACGTCCGGCCCGCCCTCTGCCGGGCGCGTGCTCATGTTCAAGGCCGCGAACGCGGGGGTCGTCGGAAACCGAACGTTCTGATTCGTATACCGGATGTACTCCACGTGTCCGTCCATGTACAACACGTTCTGCCCGGCCGGGACATGGCTGAACTCGGCAATGTCCGTCGAGATTTGATCCCAAAGCACCGGTATGAAGCTGGGGGCTACGGGACTGCTGACGAACTGCCAGCCTGCCCGACGCGGTCGCGACCTGAACAACGTTTCATATACATCGTATTTCAGCCTGTACAGAGTGTTGTCGGGCGGTCCGTCGTAGCCGTATTCCGCCAACTCGTCGTCGGACGGCATGGGTTCCGTATACCCCAGGGTCGCCACATTGAGATTGGTATCTCGCCACGCGTTCACCGGCCGCCCATCTTCGCCCAGCGCACCGTTCGACCACGCGGCCAGTCCGCCCAGCGCGTCCACTGCGAAGAACCATGCCTTCACGTCCGCTTCCGTGAGCAGGGCGTAGCCCGTGTATCCGTAGGAGGTGGCATCCACGCAATCCGGGTGCGGCTCTCCGGCCTCCAAGCCTGCGTGCCAGCCGGGTTCGGAGATTCTCGCCAGCCGAAAGCTGCGCTTTGGGTCAAACTCGGGGTCTGAAGGACAGCCCAGTAGGTTCACGTCCCCCAGGTACTCGGGATAGATCACACTCCCGTCGAACATGAGGTTCCCTGACCGGTCGTCCAGCGGCGGAAACCGGTCCTGGTTCTCGTTGGCGTAAAGATTTAGGACTAGGCCGAGCTGACGCAAGTTGCTGACGCACGCCGACCGGCGTGCTGATTCGTGCATCCACCGGGGATGCATCGAGGGGAGCAGCAGGAAACCCAGCACTCCGAACAGCGATACCACGAGCACGAGATCCCGGCGGCTCATCTTGAAGAATGGGCGCGGTTCAGTCATGCGGTCGTCTGGTCTGCCTCAGGGAAAGTCTGCCATGGGGCGGCTCGTAGTGCACTCCCCCTATGGATATTCCCCTCCGTTCGAATGTTCACTTCCTCGCCTGGGCGCTGCGCCCAGGCGTGCGTAGAGCCGATCCTCGCGATCGCCCGTCCCGGGGAGGGCTTTGCCGCCATGTCCACCACAGGTGCTCCGTGGCCGTGGCGGTCGTTGCTATACTTGCGGGACCCGCATGGCGCATTCGGATCCGACCGCGTTTTTCGTCTATGGCACGCTCATGCACGGGCAGGCGAATTTTGACGCGTGCGCGGCGGACGTGCTCACCGCGACCCCCGCTACCCTCACTGGTTCCCTGTACCATTTGAGCGCGGGCTATCCGGTCATGTTCGACACCGAGGACGGTACCGTGGTCGGAGAGATCATGACTTTCCCCGACCCGGCGCGGACGCTGACGGTCTTCGACGAGTTGGAAGGCGTGGATCCAGCGGCCCCCGAGCGCGGCTTCTACATGCGCGTGGTGCGCAAGGCGCAGCCCGTGGACGGCGGCCCGCCCGTGCGTTGCTGGACCTACCTGGCCCGGCCGGAGCAGTTGGGGCGCGTCCAGCCGTACGCGACCCCCGTCCCGGCCGGCGACTGGGCTGCCTTCCTGCGCGAGGAGATGGCGTCGTGATCCACCGACTGCTGCTGGCCCTGCTCCTGACCGCCGCGACCGGCCCGGCGTTCGCGGACACCCTGCAACGCGGCGTCGCCCTCGGCGATACCGTCACCGTGCACGCGACCCCGGACGGCGACGCATTAGCGATTCGCACGCTCGCCGACGGCGACGCGGTGCTAGTGCTTGAACAGTCCGCAACGCGCGCGTGGCTCGGCGCGGAGAAGGATTTCTGGTATCGCATCGATGACGGGCACGGGGGCGACGGCTGGGTGCACGGCAGCCAACTGTTGCGGTCCGACTTGGAAGCCCAGGTCAGCGCCTCCGGCGTGCGCATGCGCGACGCGCCCGGTACCCACGGCGGCTTCGTGCGTTCACTCAGCGGCGGCGCGTGGGTGTCCGTGCTGGACCGGTCCCCCGAGCCGGAAACGATCGGGGAACGCACTGCGCGCTGGTATCAGGTACGCGCGGGCACCGCCACCGGCTGGGTCTACGGCGCGTACTTGCAGCTTGCCTTGACGGCGCCCAGCAGCGCACACGCGCCGTTTCTCGGCTGGCGCTGTTGGCCCGGCAAGCCCGGCCAGCCGCGGCCCACCGAGGCGCAGATTCTCGTGGGCCTCACCCGATGGCGAGCCGCGGTCGATGCCGACATCTCCCGCCGGTTGGCCTCGGGTGACAGTGACGACGCGAGCGACGCAACGAAGGCTCTCGCGCTCGGCTGGGAGGCGCTCCGTGCAGACGATGCAACGGAAGCGATCCGCCTGCTGGCACCGCTGATGCAGGTGGCCGAGGACATGGCGACCCCGTTGGGTTCGGCCCAGGCCGCGGCGGCCGTGTTTTATGCGGACGCGGTCGCGCGCGGCACCGCATCGGCCGGCGACGCGCTCCCCGCAATCGAGCAGGCCCTGGCCACAGGGCGCGGCAAGATTCTGACGGGCACGGACTGGAGCGCCCCCGCGGACCTGGCGGCGCTGGATCGCGGGCTCTTCCTGTTGGAGCAAGAGTTGAAGGACGCAAGAATGGCGCGGACCTGGGCGGAGCGGCTGGCCACCGACCCGGCGCAGTCGCCCCTCGTCCGTGCCGCCGCCGGCGTCGCCAGCGCGCGGCTGCACTTCGCAGCGCGGCGCGAGGCCGCCGCGATTACTGCCGCCCGGCGGGTCTTCACACTCAGCGCGGACGCGCAGGTGACGTGCGGTTCGATTCCGGTGCACTTCGGCGCCACAGCATTAACCCTCGTGTGCGACCAGTTGGCGGCCGTCGGCGGCGCCGAGGAAGCGGCGGCCATCTGCGAATCCCTGTCCAGGTCCGGCGACCCCACGCTGCAAGCCGTTGCGCGGGCCCGCCTCGCACGGTTGCGGGACATCGGCACGGCGGACATGGAGGCCGTCATCGCCGCCTATGAGTCCGTCCCCGACTTCCGCGTGCGACTAGCGGATTTGCGCACACTGGATGGCGGCGATAGCGCCGCCCGCGCCCAGAGCTTGCGCGCGTTGAGCGAGCGCGTGGGGGCGAGCGACGAAGCGTGGGTCAGCGGGGACCGGGTGCGCCTGCGCGCGGCCCCGTCGCGGCGCGGCGCCGTGCTCGCCGCCCTGAGTCGCGACACGGTCGTGCGCCTGCTGTACCGCCGGCCGGCTTGGGCCGCGCAGGACGAACTCGCGTGGATCAAAGTGCGCGTGCGCGGTGGCCAGACGGGATGGATGGTCGAAGACTACCTGGAGCTAAAGGCGCCGCGCATCGCCGCCCTGCCCCAGGCGACCGGCATGCTCTGGAGTCAACCGGGCGGCACGCCGGACGGGCGCGCCACCGCGCCGGGCGCGGAGATCGACGAACCCGTTGTGCTGTGGCAAATTCCGGACGTCCTCAGCGGTGGCCCCGCGCTCGGCGATGCGAACGGTGACGGCACGGCGGACCTCATCGTGACCGGCGTGGCCGGTGACCGGGCGTGTCCCCGGGGGGTGGCCGTCCTCGACGGCCGCACGCAAGGAGAGTTCTGGCGCGCGCAGACCGCCGGATGCACCAGCGGCCGCAGCGTCGCCGTCGACGGCGACCTCGTCTTCGCGGTGTCCGATGCGCGCACGCTCGAAGCGTTCGACCTGCGCACGGGCGACCTCGCGTGGACCTGGCAGGCGGCCGCGGGCGCGAAGATCACGGCGCCCGTCGCGGCATCGGACATGGTCGCCATTGGCGCCACGGACGGTAGCGTGACCGTACTCGAGGCACGCAGCGGGCAACAGTGGCTGCGGGCGCGCCTCGGCGCCGAGGTGACCGTGCCGCCCGCCATCGTCGGCGACGTCCTGTACGCCGTGAACGAGCGCTACGTCAGCGCCGTGGATCTGCGGTCGCAGCGGCCTCTGTGGCGCGCGCGCCTCATGCGCCACCCCGCCCGCGCTACCGCCGCGGGCCGGGCGGCGGGCGGCCTCGCGGTGCAGGGGGACATGCTGTTCGCCGCCTCGCCCGGCGGCATCCTCGTGGCGTGCCACCGCACCCGCGGTGACTCACGCTGGCAACTGGACCTGGGCGGGACGCCCGTCGGCGGGCCGGTCGCGGATGGGCACCGAGTCATCGTCGCGTTGGCTAATGGGGACGTGAGCGCGTGGCTCGCGGAGGACGGCAGCCCGGACTGGCGCGTGAGCGCGCCGGGCCCCATCGCGTCCCGGATGCTGGTGGCCGACCACACGCTGGTCGTCGGGTCGAGCGACGGGTCCCTCAGCGGGTTGAGCCGCGTGGACGGTCGGCTGCGGTGGCGCCTCCCGCTCGGCGCGCCGCTGGATCGCGGTCCCGCGGGTGGCGGGGGCCGGGTGGTGATCGGGTCCAGCAGGGGCCCGCTATTCGTAGTGGGCGATGCCAGTGCACCGGCGGCCATCGCCGCGCCCCTGCGTTCTGGCGTCTCGGGCAGCCCCCGTAACTACTAGAGGGCGGACGTGCCGGGCGGCAGGTCGGCCCGCAGTTGCGCGAGATAGTCCGCGTGCGGGGGCAATTCTGCGAGCAGCCGGGCCGTCGTCTGCTCGATATCCGCGAATACCGCCTCCGCCTTGCGCACCGCGTCAGGTAGAAATCGGAGCAGGGGCATCGGCGCTTCCGGGAGCACTCCCATCCCCGCAAGAATGGCCACGTAGTTGCTGTTCGTCCAGAACCGGTCGAAGCTCGCATCGAACACCAGCTCGTTGTAGTGCGCCGCCCCCGTGTATGGGAGTTTGATCGGCACGCCGGCCCGGTATTCCTTCAGGAGCGTGCGGACGCGGTCGGGCACGTGGAGTTCGTGCTTGTTGGCCCGCCAGAAGGGCGTGTCCTCGCGCTGCGTCGTGCAGTAGTGCAGTACGAGAAAATCCCGCACGTCGTCATACATGTATGCGACGCGTTCGTTGAACTTGTCGCGCAGGGGCGGCGCGATGGCGGCGTTGGGGAAATAGCGCACGAGGTAGTGCAGGGCGGCGAAAACGAAGTAGATGCTCGTGGCTTCCAGCGGCTCGAGAAAGCCGCCGGCGAGTCCCAGGCTGACGCAGTTGCCCGCCCAGGCGCGGCGGTTGCGGCCGATGCGCCACTGGAGCCGCCGGGCGGATGCCTCCGCGGCGCGGGGGCCCAGGAAAGCGCGCAGGGCGGTTTCCGCGTCGTCGTCCGAGACGAAACGGCTGGAATACACATAGCCGTTCCCCGAGCGGCCGGGCAGGTCGATCTCCCACGTCCAGCCGGCGTCCTGCGCCGTGGCCGTGGTGTAGGGGCGAATGCGCTCCCCGTCCGGGTGGGGGAGGCGGATGGCGATTGCGCGATCGCACAGCAGGCTCTCGCCGTAACTCTCGAACGGTTCGTGCAGCGCGCCGCGGATCAGGAGGCCGGGCAGCCCCGAACAGTCGAGGTACAGGTCCGCCGTATACGTGCGGCCGCTCTTCCCGCGCAGGCTCGCGATCTCGCCCGCGGCCGTGAGCTGCACGTCCGCGATCTCGTCGGTGACGTCCTCAACCCCGCGCGCGACGGCCCAGTCCTTGAGGAATGCCGTGAGCAGTTGGGCGTCGAAGTGATACGCGTGCGGGGCCTGGGCCTCCGCGCCGAATCGTTTCGGGGCCCGGTCGGCGTCGCAGAGTGCCGCGGTCGTGTAACACGCGTGGGCGAATGGCTGGTCGAAGCCCGCGAGCGTCTTCTGGAGCCAGAAATGGGTGATGGGGATCCCGTCGATTTCCCGCGCCTCGCCGAACGTGTGATAGAAGTGCGCGGCGCTCGGCGTGCCCCAATTGACGAACTTGATGCCGAACTTGAATCCCGCGTTGCTGGCGGCCATCCAGTCCGCTTCCGGAATACCGAGGAAATCGAAGAAGACGGGCCGGATGCTCGGGACCGTCCCCTCGCCGACGCCGATGGTGCCGATGTCGGCGGACGCAACGAGGGTGATGTCCACCTGCGCGCCACTCGCGTTGAGCGCCCGCGTCAGGTACGCGGCGGCCATCCAGCCTGCCGTGCCCCCACCCACGATGACAATGTTCCGGACCGGCCCCTCAGCCGGTCCGTCTGCCCGGTCTTGCACTACTGCCTACTACTTCTAGCGAGTCCTTCGAATTGTACGGGTCGCGGGAGGACCTTCGCCAGTCTCTCTCGGGCCGCCGGGGGTACGATAGTGGCACTATGGACGAGCAAGCGCCACGCGATGGGGAGGTCGTCGTCGGTGTCGACGTGGGCGCCACCAGCATTAAGGCCGGCCTCGTCGACGCCGGCGGGGGATGCGCGCCCCTGGAGGGCCGGCCCACGGACGCCGACGCGGGGCGGGCGCGCGTGCTCGAGAATCTCGCGGCCGCGGTGGACGCGGCGCTTGCGTACGCCCGCGCGGCCGGTTCGACCGTGCGTGGAATTGGCGTGGGTACGCCCGGCGGTGTGCGGCAACCGGAGGGTACGGTGGTCGCCAGTGGGCTGAACATCCGCGAGTGGAACGGCACGGTGGTGGGCACCGCCGTGTCCGAACGTGCGGGAGGTCTGCACACCGTCGTGGATAACGACGCGAACGCGGCCACGCTGGCGGAGTGGACCTTCGGCTCAGCGTTCGGCGAAGCGCAGATCGGGGTCGGCCTGACGCTGGGCACGGGCCTGGGGGGCGGCGTGCTCATTGATGGTCAAGTGCTGCGCGGGCGCGAGGGGTTGGTCGGCGAGTTCTGCCACATGGGCATCGCGTTTGACGGACGCCTCTGCCTGTGCGGCATGCGGGGCTGCCTGGAGGAGTACACCGCCATTCGTGGCGTCGAAGCACTTGCGGAGGATGCGCGGTCGGCGGGATGCCATGCGCCTTGGACGAATGTGACGGGACCGGCCGTGGTCCCGGCCGCGCTCGAGGCCGCCCGCGCGGGTGACACGGACGCGCGAGCACTGTGGGAACGCTACGGGGAGTTCCTCGGCTACGGAATCGCGGGCATCAGCGCGGCGCTGCGGCCCGAGGTGTGCGTGCTGTTCGGCGGGATCGCCCACGCCGCCGAGTTCTTCCTGCCCGCGGTAGAGGAAATGTTGCAGCGCCGCGTGGACGTGGGCACGCCCGTGCCCGTGCGCGTGACCACCCTGGGCGACCACGCCGGCGTCCTCGGGGCCGCCGCGCTCGTGTGGGCCGCCCTCGGTCGGGAGCGTGCGGCGCCCGACGGAGCGCCGCGTGCCCCGCGTCTCGACTGAGCGCATGTCGCTCCCCTGCGCGCCCGGGTGGTCGCACACGAGCGGCGGCCCGTGCGCGTGAGCGCGGAGCCGGGGCTCCGGCGCATCCTGGGGTACGGGTGGCTCGCGGCCGGCGGTGCCGTGGTACTCAGCACGGTCGGCTTCGTCATCAGCGGCTACTCGCCCGTTCCGTACTGGGATCAGTGGTTCGAGATCGCCTGGCTGGAGCGCTATTACGCCGGCGAGGTCGGGCTGGGCACGCTCGCGCGCAGCGTGGGCATTCACCTCCCCTTCGTGCCGCGCCTGTTCACCTTCGCCGACATGCATTACTTCGGGGGCGCGAATCTGCTGCTCATCCCCACCATCCTGCTGATGCAATCGGGGTCGTGCGCGCTCTACTGCCGCGAAGCGCTTCGGGCGCCCGACCTCTCCGCGGGGGTGCGCCGGTTCCTCATCGGTGGGTACCTGATGCTGCTCCTCACGGCGGCGCAGATCGAGAATCTGCTCTGGGGCTTCCAAGTGGCGTTCGTGCTCGCCTATGCGGCGCCGCTGGTGGCGCTCGTCGCCCTCTCCGCGGCGCTCGCACCGGCTGCGACCCACGCGGGGAGGTGGGCGTGGTTCTCCTTGAGCCTCGCCGCGGCGGCCGTGGCCACCTTCACTGAGGGCAACGGGGTGCTCACGTGGCCGCTGCTCCTGGGCATGGCGTGTCTGTTTCCGTGCGGGTGGCGCGCGCGCGGGATGTTGCTCGCTGCGGCGGTCCTCGTCCTGCTGGCATGGCGCACGCGCATCGTGCTGTGGTTCCCGGAAATGGACGGCGAAGCGTCCGTCGGCCTCGTGTTCGATTTCCTGCTGCGTCAACTGGGGCTGCCGTTCCACACGTCGGCGTGGGCGGCGCGCGTCTTCGGTGCGGTGGGGCTGGTGGCGGCGGTCGCCGTCACGGTGGCGGCCGCGCGCCGCTGGCGGCAGGTGACCCGGTTTCAGTACCTCCACCTCGCCATGCTCGGGTACGCTCTTGCCTCGGCCATCGTGACCGCGCAGACGCGGGCGCCCGTCCTGCGGTCCTGGGGACTGGGAATTCGCTACACCACCACGGCCGTCTTTTTCTGGGCCAGCCTCCTCACGCTGTTAGTGATCCACGCACGACGCCTGGAGCGGGGCGCGGGTCGCGCCCAGGCGGTGCTCGCAAGCGCGACCGTCCTTGCGTGCGGGCTCTTCCTCTGGCCCGCTCACCTGCGTGCGGGGGGCACCGCGCGTCCCCAGCGGCTAGCGCGGGAACAGGGTGGGCTGGCGTTGATCGTCGGCGTCCATGACCTGGATGCCTACCGGCACTTCACGCTGTTCACCGGCCCCATCCCGCGCCTGGCCAGCTTTCTCCGCGTCCACCGGCTCAGCGTCTTTCGCCCCGACTGGCCGCATTGGCTCGGCGACCCCGTAGCGGCGCACGCTACCATCGCCGACGGCGGTGACTTGGCGGGCGCCCTCGAACACGTCGACGCGGTGGAGACGCCGGCACCGGCGCAAGCGACGCAGGTGGGGTACCGCGTCACCGGCTGGGCCTGGGATCAGACCCGCGACCGGCCGAGCCCGCTGGTGGTGTTGGTGGACGAAGCGGACCGCATCTGCGGATTCGCCACGCCGACGGTGGACCGGCCCGACCGCGCCGCGGACACGGGCCGCCGACGCCTGCGCCGGTCCGGATGGTTGGGATTCGCCCGCCTGCCGCCGGGAACTGGCATCCGCGCGTATGCGCTGACCGCTGACCGGGCGCACGCGGAACTGATCGGAATGTGGCCGCCGCCGGAAATCACTGGAGCGCCCGAAGGAGGCTGACCGGGCCGAGCCCGGCGTCGCCCGTCAGGCGCGGTGCAGTGCCGCGCGCCAGGCGACGTCCACGGCCGCCTCCAGTTCCTCGCGGGTCCCGTCGTTGCGCAGGACCACGGTCGCGACCGCGAGCCGCGCATCATCGCTCGTCTGCGCGGCCTGTCGCGCGCGCACCTCCTCGGCATCCAGTCCACTGCGCGCGGCCACCCGGTCGGTCACCGCCGCCGCCCCCGCAGTGGTTACCCACACCTCGTCGACCACTTTGTCGTACCCGTTTTCCACCAGGAGCACGATCTCGAGCACGACGGCGGACACTTCCGGCCCCTGGGCCATGCCCTCCTGCATGCGACGGCGGAGTTCCGTCCCGATGGCCGGGTGTGTCAGCGCCTCCAGGCGTTTGCGCGCGTCGGGATCGCCGAAAACCCGCGCCCCCAGCACGGCCCGATCAATGGCGCCGTCCGGGGTGAGAATATCCTGCCCGAACTCCTTGACCACGGCGTCGTACGCCGCCCCGCCGGGCAGCAGCACGTCGTGGCCGAGTGTGTCCGCGTCGATGACGACCGCTCCGCGCGCGCGCAGCATGTCCGTCACCGTGCTTTTGCCCGTGCCGATGCCGCCGGTGACGCCGATGAGGGGCTTGGGCCAGCTAGCCACCGACGGCGTCCGCGACCATCGGGCCGATTGCCGCGTCGCCCATCAGCTCCAGCAAGCGCCGGGCGGAGTAGTTTTCCGGCGTAGCCTCCAGGACCGCGTGCAGGTCCGGTCGCGCGAGCGCGTACGCACCGAGCCGGTAGTACAGGCACGCGCGACGGAAGCGTTCCTCGGTCGCCGCGTAGGCCTCCGCGGTCTCCGGATTGCTCGGCCCGAAGGCATGGTACCGCGCCGTGGCAATCGAGGAGACGGTGATGAACTTCACGCGGCTGCACGTGGCCCCGTCCGGTGCGCCCAGGTCCGCCACGTTGGCCTCCGGAACGATAATGGTGCGGATGTCTTGTGATACGGCGGCGAGCACCTTCGCTTGGACCTCGCCCACCGGCTCCACGCGGCCGTCGAGCCGAATCGCGCCGGTCACCGCCACGTTCTGGAGGACCCGTTGCTCGGTCACAGCGGAGCAGAGGGCGAGGGCGATCGCGCACCCGGCCGAATCGCCGCCCTTCGCCAGGTACAGGCTGAGCCCGCCGAACGTGATCGTGGTATCCCACTGGTTAGGGAAACTGTTGTCGACTTCGTTCCCCACCCAATCGAAGGCTTCCTTGAACGAGATGACGGAGAACAGATCGAACAGGGGATTGCCGTTCACTTCCAGTTGGCCACGGCCGTTCTTCGTGCAGACGGCGATGATGGGCATGAGGTCGCCCTCGAGGGTGTCGCTATACACGCCCAACCCGTTCGCTGCGCCGATCCGGGCATAGGTGAACGCATCCTTCTGTTGTGCCTTCAGGTCGCGCGCGTACCACCGCGGCACGGCCAGAATCGCATCCGCCACGTCGTACAACTGCTGGGTGGGGCCCGGCAGATCATGCGGCTCGATGGCCGCGAGAAGCGCGCGGGCCTCCTCGACGCGTTGCTGGTGCGCGCGCACCAGGGCCAGCAGGGTTTTGGCCCGCGGATCGCTCTGGGCCGCTTCGAGCGCCGCGCCCGCGTCGTCCAGGCGCCCGGCCGCGAACTGCAAGTAGCCCCGGTAGAACGTGACGCTCGGCGTGACCCTGCCCCCGGTTTCCAACTGCGTCAGACACACTTCCAACGCGCCGAGCGCACGGTCGCGGTGGACGCCCCTCCCTATCTCGGCCGCGGCGCCCAAGTGGCGCAAGGCGGGCCCCGGCTCGCCCTCCTTGAGAAAGGCGAGCCCCAAGACGCGGCGGTGCTCGCTGCGGTCCAGGCGGAGGCCCGCGGGGGCGGTCCAGCGGACTTCGGGCTGCCCGCGGTGCTGCGCGATGAGCTGCTGGGTGATTTTGATGGCGGCGGTTTCGATCGCGCGGGCGCGCGGCGCTTTGGGTAATTCGATGTACGCCAGCGCGTGGCCCAGCGCGGCCGGCAGATCCTGCGCGTGATTGGCGTACGCGGAGACCAGGTAATAATGCGCGCGCGGGGCGGTGGCCGGATCGCCGACGGCCATCTCGAATAACTCGATCGCCGGCTCGTAGTCCTTCAGGGTATATAACGCGACCGCGTGGGCGAAGCGCGCGTCGACCGCGCCGGGCCGCTTGCGTTCCGCCAGGCTGAACTGCCGTGCCGCCCGGGCCGGCTGGCCTCCTTTCAACAGCGCCCGCCCCGTCCGCATGTTCTCGGCGTAGGTGATCGCGTCGTACGTGAAGGGTTCGCGCAGATCGTCCGCGCTGCGGACGGACCGGCCCATGCCCTTGTATTTCGGCTCGGGAGTGAAGCTGCGGATCTGGCTCTTCCGGATGGTCGTCTCCTGGCCGGCCAGCGTGCGCAGTACGAGCACGTTGTCGGTGGGGCTGGGTCCGTAGGTGCGCCCGCGGAATTGGCCGCCGACGATGATGCCGCGGTACACGTCGAATCCCGTGCCGATCTTGACGATCGTCGCGTTCTGCTTCGCCTCCCGGAGCCACCGCTCGACCAGCGGGCGCTCGCCCCGTTTGGTGGGAAACATGTCGGCCAGCCGCTGGTACCACTCCTCGGCCCGGTTGTACGCCTCCCCGTGCAGGAACAGGGCGTGCGCGGCGTTGGCCAGGGCCTGGAACTCCTCCGGGCGCGCCGCCGCTACGGCGACCAGTTCGCCGATGCCCCGATCCGTCTCCTCCGCGGCGATCGCCGCCCAGCCGAGGTTCGTGCGGAAACGGTATGCGAACGGCGAGTCGGGGTCGAGGTCCAAGGCGCGTTGATACGCCCGGACCGCGGCGGCGGGATCATCCAGCAGTGATTCGACCAGCCCCAGGTGAAACCACTCCTCGGCGCCCGCATCGGCGGCACGGGTAGCGGCGGTGTACTGGCGCCGCGCTTCCTGAAACTGGTTCTGCTGTTGCGCGGCAAAGCCGTCGGCGAAGGGATCCGCTGCGGCTGGCAGCGGCACGAGACCAGTGAGGAGCGCCGCCAGCAGAGACAGACACAGCACGTGGCGGCTGCGGGCAGGCGGCGATGCGTGATGCACCACAGCCCTATATTACCACGGCATGAGGAGGCCGGCGGCGGCTTGCACTTGAATGTCCGCGTTCGCATCATCCAGCGCGCGCCGTAGCAGGCGGCGGCGATCGGGATGGTGCACGTTTGACAGGGCGCGGGCCGCCGCGATGCGCGCATGGGCGAACTCGCTCGCGAGGGCGACTTCGTACGCGGGGACCAGCGCGGGATCCGCATAGGCCTTGATGAGGTCGATCGCGTCTTGCCGGGGCGACTGGCGCTCGTCCCGCAGAGCCGCAATAAGGTGGGGAACGGCCGTGGCGGGGGCGTGTTCCGCCAGCAGGTGCATCAGCGCGTTCCGGACGCTATCCATCGGTTCGTCGCGCAGCCGGGCCTCGGCGGCGGCCAAGGCGGCCGGCGTGGCGGCGTGCTGCAACGCCCGCGCCGCGGCCAGACGCCGCGCCGGATCCGCATCGCGTAGGCGCGCCTGCAGGCCGGTGCGGTCGTGGGCCTCGGGCGGAAGCGCGGCCAAGGTCTTGGCCAGGAACGCCGCCTTCACCTGCGCGCGGACCGCGGGGGGCGCGTTCCACACGGTGTCCCACTCTGCGTCGGCCGTAATCTTCCTGCCCAGGCGCCAACGCAGCACGGCGGCGTCGGCCCCGGCCAACCCACCGCCCATCTCGAAGTCACGCAGGATGGCATCGATGGTCAGGTCCACCACATCCCGCTCGGCCTGGGTCGCCTTCGCGTGGAAGCGCTTGCGGTGCGTGAGCCACGCCTCCAGGGTGGTCCCGCGATCCAGGCGCCGAGCCTCGCAGAGTTCGCGGGTGACAATCTTGGCGGCCCGCGCCGGGTCCCCGATCCACAGGGCCTTCAGGAGGATTGTCGGGCTGACCCGGACCCTTTCTTCCCACAACGTTTCCACCCGCGCGTGAGCGGCGGGCTCCTGCATCTGGCCCAGCGTCATCACCGCGCGGTTGCGGACGACGGCCGCGTCGTCCCGCAGGGCCTCTTCGATGAGCGGGAACGCGCGCTCGCCGAACGGGACGAGCCGCAACATGGCGCTGTGTCGCGCCGCGACATTCGGGTCGCGCGCCGCGCGTTCGAGGATCGCAAAGCCCCGGGGATCGCCCAGGCGCCCCAGCAGGCCGGCACTGTCGATCCGGACAAACGTGTTCGTGTGCGTGAGGCCGCTGATGAGGATGGCCCGCGCGCGCGTCTCGATGGCGGGCCGGCGGTAGGCGACCCACCGGCGTTCGAGCGCCGCCCGCTGGCTGGCCAGACCCGCCGCGAGCGCCGCTCCCAGCAGCGCCGCCGCCAAGCCCCACGCCCGCGGGCGCATCAGGCGGTCAGCCCGCGGTACACCTTGGGCAGTTCGCGGGGCAGCGCACGCACGTCGTCGATCACCAGATAATCGCGGCCGCCGCACATTTGCCGCAAGTAGTCGTGCCCGGCTTGGTCGATGGTGAGGCAGAACGCCAGGATGCCCGCCTGCCGGGTTTCCTGGAGTGCCACCATGGTGTCGCTGAGGCCGTACGCGCGGCTGGTGCGGTCTTTGCCGTAGTCCATGTCCTGCGGGTAGCCGTCGCTCAACAGGATAAGCGTCTTCACCTTGGCGGGTTGTTCCGCCAGCAGCGCGGTCGCGTGGCGGATGGCGGCGCCCATGCGCGTGCTCTTGTGTGGTTCCAGGCCCGCGAGGCGTGCGCGCACTTTGTCGCCGTAGGCTTCGCCGAACGCTTTCACCGGGAACAGATCCACGTTCTCGCGCCCGTACCCGCTGAACCCGTAGATCGCGTACTCGTCGCCCAGCCCTTGCAACGCCTCGGCCATCACCACGACCGCCGCACGTTCCATGTCGATGATGCGTTGTTCGCGCGCCACCGCGATGTCGCGACCGCCGCTGGCGCCGCCCGCGCTCGGATCCCACATGGCGCGCAGATCGTCCAGGTCAACGAGCGCCCGCCCGGCGGGCGCCGGCGTGGCACCGGGCCCATCCGATGTCTCATCCGCGCTGGTGTCCTCGATCCATTCGTCGGTCGAGGCGCTCACGTCGATGAGGAACATGGTGGCCACGTCGCGCTGCTGGCGTTGGCGCTCCTGGTAGATGCGGTCATCGGGCGTGCGCCGGCTCTTGCGATCGATGACCGCGGCGATGGCATCGTTCAGATCCAGTTCCTCGCCGTCCGGCAGCCGCCGGACCTTCCGCAATTGTTCCGGTTTGACCATCTGGAATTGTTGACGCACCGCGCGGATGAGGTCTGCATGTTCGCGGATGGTGCGTTGCACCACGTCCGGCGGGCCGGCTTCGACCGGGACTTCCTTCACGCGGCACCAGTGGTGCAGGTAGTCCGAGATGTCCGCGCTCCACTCGTCGTAGTAGAACACCCGCTCGGCTTCCAGCGGTTCGTCGAGCACGTCCGCCGCCAGCCCATCGATCACCTGCCGAATTTGCTCCCGCTCTTCGGTCGTGAGGTCCTCCAACTCTTGCTGAATGTCCGGAAGGCCCGGCCGGTTGTCCATCTCCGTAATAAACAGATCGGACGATTCGAGGAGCTGCTGCAAGTCGAGTTTCTTAATGTTGATGTTCACGCCCATCTCGAGCAGTTGCCGCAGCAGTTCCGCCGAGAGCGGTTGCCCGTCATCCGTCTGTTCGCGCAGGGCGTCCTGCAACACCTCCACCACGGCACGTTTCTGTACCAGCTCGGGCCGCAGCACGCCCCGGAAGGGCAAGTCCGGTGGACGGGCGTACGGGTGGTCGCCTTCATCCGCCTCGGGATAGAACAGCGCCCCTTCCTCCTCGGACGCCTCGGTGAACTCGGCCGGCGCCTGGTCCACCAGCGTGGCCACCACCTCCGCGGGCACGTTCGGCCGATTGGGCAGGCGCACCACCAGCGTGTACAACTGCAGGGTCGCCAGCGCGGCATCCGAGACAGTGGCCCCGTGGTGCAACACGTGCCCAAGCCCATGGCGGAGCGGCTGGTCCAGCGCCTGCAGGGGGGCCGGTGCGGGGCCCAGCTCAAGGCGGGTGAGCGACAGGCGCACGAGCCATTCCACCACCGCCTGCCGCAGCGGCATGCGCTCCAGCGGCGGGCGCGACGCCAGCGCATCGGCGATGGCCGTCGCGAGGGGCGCGCGCAGGCCCGGGTACGCATTCACGAGTTGCTGATCGATGCGCGCGTCCTCGCACGCGGCGAAGATGTCCCGCGCCAGCGGCGGCTGCGCGAACAGGGTGAAGAAACGCTCGAAGTCCGAGAGGGCCGGGTGCAGGACGCCGCGCTCCCGGGCGGACGCGAGCAGCGCCTCGAACTCTGGGTGGTCCGCCAGGACGGCCAGGTCGAAGCGGAAGGTGCCGAACTCGAAGTAGCCGGTCTGGTGGGCGGTGGCCAGCTTGTACTGCGCGAAGTTCGTGGCCCGTTCGCGGAACCGCTCAATGGCCGGCGGGAGATAAATGGTGCGGCCGTCCGTGGTGGGCAGCTCGGCGTTCAGGGTGCGCAGCTCGAAGGGCATCTCCGACGTCGCGCGCATCCCCAGGCGTGCCCCGCACAAGCCTTCGGCGTACCGCTGCAGCACGGGCGCCACCGTCTCGAAGTGCACCACCTGCCGCAGCTCCTGCAGGCGCGCAGCACTCGCCTGCGACTCCTGGCGCAAATACGCGCCGGCCGCGTCGGCGCTCGTCTCCAGTAACGCCAACCCGTCGTCGAACCAACTGCGAATTTCCTCCGGCGTCAGTTGCTCGTACAGATTGCTGCTCGTGGTGAAGAACTCCAGGGCCGTCAGGGGATGCCGCGCCGCTACGTCCCGGGTCAGGTGCAAGAGGGTGCCGTGGTGGCGCGCGGGGATCTGGGCGAACACGCCGGGGCTATGGCTAAGGAAATCCCGTGCCACCATGAGGGCGTCGGGGGCCACCATCGCCGCGAGGGCCACGATGCCGTCGGCCGCTTCGGGAGGAAGCGTGGGGGCGGCGTCGGCGATCGTCGCCCACCAGTCTTTGGCGAGCGCGCCGCTCATGCGGCGGAACCGCTCGGCCAGATCCAGCACGGCCTCCGCGGTGTGCGGCTGCAGGTCGGCGAACCAGATCCAGTCGCTGTCCAGCACGGCGCCCGCTGCGCCGGGCGAACTGTTGCCGAGGGCGATGAGCGTCGTCAGCCAGCGGTCCAGCACGCTGGCCGGCGCGCGCGTGAGGACTGGCGCGGACACCGCCAGAAAGGTTTCGGCGGCCTTGATCCCCCGCGCCGTTTCCGTGGCCAGCCGCAGGGCGCTGTCGAACCACGCGTCCAGGTGCCGCGGTCCCGCCGCCGCGCAGAAGGCGGGCGACAGGCGCATGGCCGTCTGCCCGAGCCCCATCTGCACGTCCGCCAGGCCGCGACACCGGCGCAGCCAGTTCGGGAGCGCGTCGCCCAACGCGGGGACGACCCGCGGCGAGACGCGGAAGTACTCGACGGCGAGTTCCCAGTGCTGGGGCGCCAGGGTCTGCCCGCCGTTGACCCAGGCCTGGAACGGGGCGCCGTCCAGGTGCGGCGCCACGAGGGGGGCGCCGCGCAGAAACGCTTCGGCGATGCGGGGCGTGTAGTACGCCAGCGCGTTGGCCGTTTCCAGCACCGCGCCGCCCAGGTGCGCGTCCAGGTCCGGGAGCGTAGCCCGGCCGAAGGTCGGCCGCTCAAACGGGTTGGCCCACAGCGCCTCGATCCACTCGTCTAACGTGCGTTCCGCGTTCGCCATGTTCCGTTCCGGAGCCTCGCCCGCTCTGGGCCCGGCCATTGTACGGGAGCAAGGGTAGCGTGGCAGGAGCGGGGTCCGCATCCGGCGCGGGGAGCGGCGCCAGCCCGCAGCGACGGACGGGGCGGAATGTGGGCGGGCGGCGCTTAGCCTTCGAGGGCGGCGCGGACTTTGTCGAGCAGGGCCGAGGGGTGGTATGGCTTCTGGATGAAGCCGGCGAGGCCCTTGCCGGAGAATTCGTTCGTGGCGTCCTGTTCGTTGAAGCCGCTGGAGAGGATGACGCAGACTTCGCTGCGCAGGCGCCGCAGCTCGCGGAAGGTTTCATCCCCGGCCATGTGCGGCATGGTCATGTCCAGCAGCACGAGCACGATGTCCTCCTCGTGCTCCTTGAACACTTCCAAGGCCTCCACGCCGTCGTTCGCCGTCAGGATCTCGAAGCCGGCGTGCTCCAGCGTCGCTTTGGCGACCGAGCGCACGTTCTCCTCGTCGTCCACGACCAAGACCAGGCCGCCGCTCCGCCACTCGCGCGCGGACGGCGGCTCCTCGGGCGCGGGGAGCACCTCTTTGTTGACGGCGGGGAAGAGGACTTTGAAGGTGCTGCCCCGGCCCGGTTCGCTGTACACCTTGAGCGCCCCATGGTGGCCGCGGACGATCCCGAGCACGGCGGCCAGGCCGAGCCCGCGCCCCGTGAATTTCGTGGTGAAGAAGGGATCGAAGATCTTCGCGATCGTGTCCACGTCCATGCCGATGCCGGAATCCGATACCTCCAGGTACGCGTAGATGCCTTCGGCCAAGTCCTCATCCAGGAAGGTCTCGGTGAGGTAGGCGCGGTCCGCGTGCAGGCGGCCCGTGGTAATGCTGATGGCCCCGCTCTTGTTTTCCACCGCGTCCGAGGCGTTGGTGATGAGGTTCATGATGACCTGCCGCACCTGGGTCGCATCGCCTTCGATGGCCGGGAGGTCCGTGGCGAGGTTCAACTTGAGCACGGCCTTCTTCGAGATGACCGTCTCCAGGAGATGGGCCATCTCCTCGACGAGGGCGGAGAGGTGCAGCGGCCGGATGATGAACTTCCCGCGGCCGGAGTAGGCCAGGAGTTGGTTCGTCAGGTCGGCGGCCCGCTGGGCAGCGGTTTCGATCCGCTGCAGGTAGCCCACCGAGGGGGAGCTGTCGGGCAGGTCCATGAGCGCCAAGCCCGCGTTGCCGAGCATCCCCACCAGGAGGTTGTTGAAATCGTGGGCGATCCCGCCGGCAAGCACACCCAGGCTTTCGAGCTTTTGCGTGTGCTGGATCTGCTGTTGCAATTCATGCCGCTCCGCTTCGGCCTGCTGCCGTTCGGAAATATCGCGCGCGAACGCGCAGTTGAAGCGTTTGTCCCCGTACTGCAGCAGGTTCGCCGTGATCTCCACCGGGAAGGTCGTGCCGTCCTTGCGGCGGTGCCGGGTTTCCAGCCGGAAGACGCCGTCGCGCGTGAGGCTGTCCCACACCACCGGCCACTGCTCCCGGGTAAAGTCCGCGTCGATGTCGAACACGGACAGGGTGAGCAATTCCTCGCGGCTGAGGCCGAGCGAGCGGCAGGCGGCGTCGTTGACATACGTGAATCGCGCGTCGGGGTCCATCCAGAACACGGCGTCCGCGGCGTGGTCGACGGCGAACTGCGTGAACTGGAGTGCCTCCTCGGCCCGCTTGCGCTCGGTGATGTCCTGCACGGTGCCCATCCCGCCGATGGGCGTGCCGTCCTTGTCGTACACCACCTCGCCATGCTCGTGCACCCACCGCAGGGTGCCGTCCGGCCGCCGCACCCGATGGTCGATGCCGTAGGGCGTGCCCTGGCTGAGGGAGGCCTGGATCGCCGCCTCGACAGCTTCGCGGTCGTCCCCATGGACAAAACTCATGAAGGAGTCGTACGTCCCGGCGAATTCCTCGCGTCCGATGCCGAATATGCGGTAGATCTCATCGGACCAGGTGAGCGTGTCCGTGGGGATGTCCCACGCCCAATTGCCCATCTGCGCGAGTTGCTGAGCTTGCGCCAGACTGGCTTCGCTGCGGCGCAGGGCCTCTTCGGCCTGTTTGCGCTCGGTGATGTCCCGCGCCGCACCCTGGCGCAGGCGGATGCGGCCGTCAGCATCACGCAGCACCGTGACGGCAATTTCGCACCAGACCTTCTCACCGGCCCGGTTCAGGATGGGCACCTCGATGCGGTAGGCATCCAGTTCCCCCGCCTCCACTTGCCGAGTGAGGTCGGAGATCGACACGTTAGCCTCTTCGGTGACCAGGCCGGTCAAGTAGTGGTACCCCAGCACCTCCTCGGGCCTGAAGCCCGTGATGCGCTCGATCGCCGGACTCACGTAGGTGAAGTGCCCTTCGGCATCGGCGATCCAGATCATGTCCTGGGCGTGGTCGGCCAGCGCGCGATAGCGCTCCTCACTCGCGCGCAGGGCCTGCTCCGCCTCCCGGCGTTCCGTGATGTCGCGGGTCACGCCGTTGATGCCTACCAACTGCCCATTCGCGTCGCGCAGCACCACGCAGTTCACCTCGCACGGACAGACGCTGCCGTCCTTCCGGCGCAGCGCACTCTCGAACATCAATTCGTCAAGTTCGCCGGACGCCGCCTGGCCGAAGAGCTGCATCCCCTGCTCCAGATAGTCCGGGTGCATGATCGCGTCGAGGCCTCGACCCATGACTTCTTCCGGGGTGAAGCCCGTGATGCGCTCCAGGGAGGGGCTGCAGTAGGTGAAGCGTCCGCTGCTGTCGATGGACCAGATGATGTCGCGGACCTGTGTGGCCAGGTGCCGGTGGCGCTCTTCGCTCTCGCGCAAGGCCGCGTCGGCCTGCCGGCGTTCCGTGATGTCGCGTGCCACGCCCTGGACGGCCATTGGCCGGCCGGCGTCATCCACGAGAAAGACCGCGTACAGTTCATACCAGATGGGTTCGCCGCTGCGCGGCACCAACCGGGCTTCGAAGCGGGCTTCCGTCCGGGTCCCGGCCATGCCCTCGGCGAACAGGCGATTGGTCATCTCCAGCGCTTCCGGCGCAAGGAGTTCGGCAAAGTGGTGGCCGAGCATCTCCGTCGTGTTGAGCCCCAGGAAGCGCTCCACGGAGGGGCTGAGGTACGTGAACCGCCCCTCGACATCGATGGACCAGATCAGGTCCTGCGCGTGTTCGGTCAGCACGCGAAACCGCTCTTCGCTTGTGCGGAGGGCCGCCTCGGACAGCCGGCGCTCCGTGATGTCGCGCGAGACGCCTTGGATGGCGACCAGGCGGCCGCCCGCATCCCGCACGGCGGTGACGGACACCTCGCACCAGATGGCTTCGCCCGTCGAGGTCGCCTGGCGGATCTCCACGAGCCAGTTGTCCGGCAGTACGGCGCCAAGGTCGTCGGCGTCAATCCACGCCCGGACTTCTGGATCCACATGCTCCTGGTCGGCCGCAACCACGCTCGACAGGAAGTGGTAGCCGATCAGTTCGTCTGGCGGGAAGCCGAACAGGCGCTCGGCTGAGGGACTCACGTAGGTGAACAGCCCCTGCGCGTCCGCCGCCCAGATCACGTCGCGCGCCTGGTCGGCCAACACGCGGTAGCGCTCCTCGCTGGCCTGCAGCGCGCGTTGGGCCGTAGCGCGGTCGGTGTAATCCGTCGCGACGCCGCTGACCCCGGTGACGGTCCCGTCCGCGTCCCGGAGGGGCGTGTAGTGCACTTCGTACACGAGGTCGCCGATTTCCGTGAGGGCCGACACGGGCGTCCCGGCCAGGGCTTGGCGGACGTTCTCAAGGATTTGGGGCACGTCGCGGTACAACTCGTACACCGACTGCCCGACAATCTCGCCCGGCCATAGCCCTTGGGAGGCGAGCCCCTTGCCTTCGGACAGGGTGAAGATCCCGTCTCTGTCGATACCGAACAGCACGACGGGGGCGTTCGCCACCAGGCTGCCCAACTGTTCTTCCGCGCGGCGCCGGTCTTCTTCGGCCTGCGCATGATCCTGCACGTCCGTCGCGACGCCCATGATGCCTTCGACCTCGCCCGTGCTGCCACGCACCGGCGAGTAGCGCACGTCGAATAGGCGGCCCGCAAACGGAAACTTCGCCGTGACCTCTTCTCCCGCCAGCGCCCGGCGCATGTGGTCCACTATCTCCGGGGCTTCGCCGATGCGCGTGAACTGCGGAGCTGCCGTGCTATCCGGAAGCACAGTGGTGCCCACGATGTCTTCTGGCTTCAGCCCGATGGATCGCAGGGCCTGGCCCTCGGCGAACGTGCACACGCCGCGCGCGTCCGCCGTGAAGAGGACCAACGGCAGGCTGGCCATCACGGTGCGCAGCCGCGCCTCGGTGGCCTCGAGGTTCGTGAGGGCGCTCCGGGTTTCCGTAACATCCCGGAAGCTCCACACCCGGCCGGACGGCTCGCCCTCGACCCGCAGGGGGTGAGAGTGGTGTTCGATGATCCGGCCATCCTTGAATTCCAGAATATCGATGCTCTCGGCGTGCGGGTCGCCGTACAACTCTTGCACCTTGGCGCGGAACGCCTCCGGCTCCGTGAGCTGGTCGAGCACAAACTGGAGCGCCTGGTCACCGTCGCGCGCCGCGAGGATCGCTTCGGGCAGCCCCCACATTTCGACGAGCTTCTGGTTGTAGGTCAAGAATTGGCCGTTGGCGTCGACCACCAGGACCCCGTCGGCCGTCGCATCCAACGTCGCGCCCAGCAGGGCGTCCGATGGGACCGGCCCGGCGACCGATGGGGCCGGCAGCGCATCCGATGGGGCCGGGTCGGGCGCCGTCTGCGTCCGGTCGCCGACCTCGCGCACGATGGCCTGCACCCGGCCGTCCTCCAGCAGGGTGGCCTGCGCTTCCACGAGCACGGGGGCACTATGCTTGCCGAGCAGGCGATGTTCGCTGACGGTCGTCTCGCCCCCGGGCGCGTCGGCCAGCAGAGCCTGCGCCGCCGCGGAGTCTTCCGGCGACAGGAGATCCGCGATGTTCCGCTCGCGCAATTCCGCTTCGGTGTAGTCGAGCATCGCGCAGAACCTGGGGTTGGCCGAGAGGAAATTACCCTGCCGGTCCACGATAAAAAGGCCGTCGGACGTCTGCGTCCTGAGGGCCTGGTATCGCTGCTCGCTGGTGCGCAGCCGCTGCTCCGCCTGCTTGTGGTCGGTCACGTCCAGCAGCACGGCCATCCCGCGCACGAACGCGCCGGTGTCGTCGCGCGTGGTCGTGGCTGACATCACGACTTCGAGCGGGGTGCCGTCCTTGGTCGCATATTGATACGGCACGTTCATGGCCAGCCCCGTCTCACGCAGACTCGGCAGGGCCACCTCTTCGGCGTACCGGCGAGATTCGGGCGTGAGGAAATCCGTCGCGGGCCGGCCCAGCACTTCCTCACGCGCGTACCCCAACCGGTCCAGCCAGGAATCACTCACGCTGACGAGCGTGCCCTCGGCGTCGATGGTCTGCAACATGATGGGGGAGTGGCTAGTAGACAGCAGGCGGAAGAAGTCTTCCTGCTCCTCCGGAACACACGTGGCTGGCGAAGTGGGCGCGGGCTTCCAGGCCCCCCGCCGGGCGGCTGCCGAGGCCACCTTGGCCGGCAGGAGGACGGTGAACCCCTGGTGATCGTCCATGACCACACAATCGGCTGCCCCGGCTTTCAGGGCCCCTGCGGCTTCCGTCTCTTCCCCGGGAGCCACGAGCAAGATCACGGGCATGTCTGGAACGGCAGCCAGGATCCGGGCACAGAGTTCCTGTCCCGACATGTCCGGTAAATCCTGGTCGATGAGTACCAGGTGGCAGTCGTTCGCCCTCCGTTGCTGCCGCAGTGCTCCCAGGGCGGCCTCACCGCTCTCGCACCGGGTGATGATGCACGGCATATCGCTCTTCAGGAGAGACCGGCGGATCAGGTCGCTCGCACTGTCGCTCGTTTCGGCGAACAGTATCTTGAGCGGAACTGTTGGGGCGTGATCCGTCATAGCAACTAGTGGCGGTTCTGGGGTCGCCCAGGGCGCGCTGCGCCAGCGGTCACGCCCGCACGCGCCTGGTCGCTCCAGCCGCTGTCGACGGGCGTCCGCCCACCTGTCATCCGTCGCTGCCCCGCCACTGCACTGCCTCGCTCTTCGCTCTAGCCGGCCCCGATGCAAACCGACACGCATATATACTGATACTACTAATAATACTACTATTGCTGCACGTCTGTATAGGTTCCAGAGGGGCTTAAGTGCTAGTTCAGCACTACTTCTGTGCTACGACGTGCGACGGATGACGGTCAGGGGGAGGGTACTGCGCGATGGCCTCAGGGGGGAGCTCTAGCCAGCGTGGCCGAGTCCAGGCGCAGGCCCCTTACCCGGCGGGTGGGGCGGGAGAGGAGCGCCGCCCAGAGGGGGGCCGGGCGGCACTCCCGGGGGCGCTGCGGCCCCTCAGGGAACGGCTACACGATGCCGGGGGCGAAGTTGCCGTGGAAGCCGGCGGGAATCCGGTGCCTGACGGTCAGCTTGGCGACGGGCGCGGCATCCAGGTTCTGCGCCTCCAGGATCGCGAGATAGCTGCTCCCGTTCGGGCTGTCGTGCACGACAGTGAGGATGTACCCTTCGTCCTCCGCCGCATCGGCGGCACGCGGCACGAAGATGGGCTCGCCCGGGAAATGCCCAAGCCCGAAGTCATGCACCACATTCGGCCCACCCTGCCGATCGTACTTTACGATCTGGTGCCTGCCGCCCGCGAAGAACTGCCCATCCGCGATCACCGCATACCCATACTGGTTCGGGTACCCCACCAGCCGGTCGTCGAGCCGCGGGAATTCCGCCGTACGCTCGCTGAGCTGCCGTTCGCTGCACCGGCCGGTCGCCAGGTCCAACTCGTACAGGAAGGGGTTCGCCCCGCTGCCGGGCACCACCTCGCCGGCACGAATGGTTTCTAAGGATTTCAGGAGCGCGCCGCCGTCCAGGTAGCTGCACGCGTCCATGTAGATCTTGCCGTCCGCCTCGTACGCGTTGCCCGGATGAAACATGAAGGCCGGGGTCGGCGCGTCGAACCACTGGACCGTCGCCCCCGCCTCGCGCTTGCGGACGCCGAACTTCAGCCCGCGCTCCGGGCGCCACTTGACCCAGTCGGAGAATCCCCCTTCGGGCCCCGCCGCGCCCATGATCGGCTCCACCACGATCGGCGTGAGCAGGATGATGGCGTAGTGTTCCGTGATCGCGATGTCGTGCATCATCGTCGGATACGGCACGTCGACCGCTTCGGCCAGGCTGCACGTGCCGTCGGGTTCGATGACGTAGAGCTGCACGAACGGCGGCATGAACTGGTAGCCGTGGATGACCATCTGCCCCGTGCGGCCGTCGATTTTCGGGTGCGCGGTAGTGGACATGCCGAGCATCCGGCCGCCGAACGTGTGTTCGCCGATGGGGTCGAGGGTGCGCGCGTCGATCTCGAAGGGGTACGCGTTCTCCACCATGGCCATAAGCTTGCCGCCGTGGTGCACCACGTTCGTATTGTGCTGCTGGCGCATAAGCACGGCGTCCGTGGGATTGTCGACGGTCACCCCCACGGAATTCTGATTGAACCGGCCTTCGGCCTGTTCCGCGAGAAAGCTCGCGTTCCGCACGAACCGGTCGGTGTAGTGCACCCGCCCGTCCTCGAACCGGAACGCATGCACCAGGGCGTCCCCATCGAACAGGTGAAGCGCGCCGTCGCCCCCCGGCGGCAGGATCTTCTGCGACGGCCCGTTGCGGTAGAGCGTGCCGTAAATCTCGCGGGGCACCTGGCCCTCGACGTCGGTAATCTCGTAGCTGTCCTCGTTCGTTGACGGACGCCACGCGTCCACCCACCACCCCAGGTGCGTCTGCACATCCACCGTCTGTTCCGCTGTGGTCATCTCTCTCCTCCGGCGGCCCCAGACGAGCCGCGGTTCCCGGCGAATACGCTTGCGAGCATCGGATCCACCAGGTCCTCGAGCGCGCGGCCCATGATCAGCTTGTGCGCCAGGTGCAAGGACACCAGTCCGTGCAGCCCGGCCCAGAACACGTGGGCCACCGTGTCCGGATCGCCCGCGAGCAGGCCCGCCTCAATGAGGGCGGCTACTGCCGCCCGGCAGTGGCCCCAGCTCCGGCTCGCTTCCGCGTCCAAGGTCGGCGACGCGGCGGTCTCCGGCTGGTCCAGTTCGAACATCAGGCGGTAGGCCCCCGGCTCGGCCAGGGCGAACCGAACATACGCGCGGCCCAGCGCCCGCATCCGCTCCGGGGGGTCGTCGACCCCGGCGGCGGCCGCTTCCAGGGCTTCCGAGAACCGGCTGAACGCCTGCGCCCGCACCACCGTGAAGATGTCCGCCCTGTCCGCGAAGTAGCGGTAGGGGGTCATGGGCGAGCAGCCCACGTCCGCGGCGATGGCGCGCAGGGTCACCGCCTCGTACCCGCGCTCCGCAAACAGCCGCGCGGCGGACGCGCACACCCGTCCGCGAAAGCTCTCGATCTCCGGTTCCGTCAGCGTGGTCCGCGGCATGGGCATATATATACCACGTAAACTTTACAATGTCAAATAAACGATCTCGGCCTCCGAATCCGTTGAGATGGGCCAACATTCGTGGAGGCCCTCCCGTACGGATCGGAGGCGGCCGCCCTGGGAGCGCTTCCTGGGGGGGTTGTGATAAAGCCTAGGGAATACGTGTCATAACCCCGTGGCGAAGGGGGTCAGAAGGGGGGGAGAATGGGGTGCTCAGCGCAGTATTTGCGACGGGCTCAGGTGGTGCGCTCTGGCGCGTGCGGCGCGTCGAGGTGCAGGCAGTTGCCGAAGTGGTCGCACCAGGCGCTGCACTAGCAGCCGGGGCAGATGCGGTTGACCAGGTGCACGGTCAGCGTGCCGTCGCCGTGATCCTCGACGACGCGCTCGACAGCCGGCGCGTGGTGCGCCTGGGCGCCTTGTGCGCCTCGTCATCTCTTGCTAGGCTCGGAAATATGAACAGAGCGAACCCAGTCATTCGAGTTGAAACCTTCATCGAGCCGCTCCGGCCGGGCCGCTGGCGTGCAGGCGTGGACCTCGTCCGCGCGAACGGCATGGTCGGATCGGTGCACGAACTACCACCCACACGTCGCCCCTGCGGATCGGTGTGGGAGGAATTCACGTCCACCGGAGCTGCCGACCGCGCGACTGCCAAGTCGAAGGAACACTACGAGCTGATCCACGGCCTGACCACGCTATAGCTCCAAGGCCCTCGCATCAGCGTCGCGGATCGCGTCGGCCTCTTCGATGGAGTCGAAGACGGCCTCGCGGTGGGCGATGTGCGGGCCGGGCGGGGGTTCTACCGGAGCCTTGTGGCCGAGACGGTGGCGGCCTGCCAGGCGGCTGGGGCCTATCTCTACAACGACGCTGTGCTCGTCACCCCAGCCGGCTCCCTGCCCCTCAGGACGGCTCGGGCCTTCCCCGCCGGCCGTAAGCTGGGGAAGTCCCACCAGAACCTCCTCGTCTTCTACAAGGGCGATCCGCGCCTCATCAAGCAGCACTTCCCCCCGGCCGACCTGATATGCGATGACCGCCCGTAGCTATACAATTGTGCCTCATGGCTACACAAGTCCCCCTCGTGGAGCAAGGCAAGTTGGATAAGGCGCTGACCCTGCTCAGGAGACGGCAGGAAGAACTCGCGCAATTCAAGGATCAGGACCGCCAAGGAGCCGAGACGCACCAATGGACAAACCTCACTCATTCAGACGTCCGGGACATCTTCGGCCGCGGCTCCGATCAGGATCACGCCTTTCAGGGAGCATTTTACGCCGTGGAACTCACCGATGGATACGGGGACATTGTGCCCGGTGCGCAGCGGGAAATTTGGAGCTATGTCGATGCCGTGTTGTCGGGATTTGTCCAGCACATCGAGGAAAGGATTGAGCTAGGGTTGCAGGCCGCGGAGCAGGGCAGCGGCGCTGGGGGAAGTGGGACAGTCCCCGGCCCTTCTTCCCGTGACGTGTTCGTCGTGCATGGCCATGACCGTGTGACACGCGATAGAGTCGAACTTTTGTTGAGGCAGCTAAAGCTGAATCCTATAGTGCTGGAAAACCAGCCCAGCAAGGGGCAACACGTTCTCGGAAAAGTCCAGGCCAATGCGGATGTATCGTTCGCGGTCGTGCTCCTCACGCCGGATGATGCGGGCGGTGAGGCCGTGGACAGCGATACCCCAATAGCCCACGTCACCCAGCATCGGGCCAGGCAGAATGTAATTCTTGAACTGGGATTCTTCCTCGGCAAATTGGGCCTGAGCCACGTGTGCGCACTCTACACCCCGGGTGTTGAGCTTCCAGGCAACTACGGGGGCGTGGTGTACGTGTCCTTGGATCTTCCCGATTGGCCCCTCCGCTTGGGGAGGGAGATTGATGCGGCCGGAATCGATGTCGATTTTAACCTCCTAAAATGACTGAACGTAGGGCAGTTGTTCCACGGTGGCGCGCGCTCAGTTAGCCCCGGTTCTGTTCATAGGCGCCCCCGTCGTCGCAGATACTGCGATGGAACCGCCCCGCTAGTTATGACACGTTTCCGGCCCCAGTTATGACACGCGCCCCCACCGAGGGGCGCGCCGTCGCAGATGATGCAACGGGGGCGACCTAAGAGGCGGCTGGGGTGATGAGCTGCTCGCGGGCCTGGCCAGCCATGCGCCACCACGCACCACCTGAGCCCCTCGCAGATACTGCGGTAGCCGTCCTGTACTCCCACCGTTCTGACCCCATTCCACCCGGGGTTATGGCGCGTTTTCCCTAGGCTTTATGACACGCGCCCCCAGCGAAGAGCCGGCGACTGAATTCGGACGGCTCTTCCGGCATACTTCCTAGGTGATAACCGGTATGTACTTCAGAGGGTCCCGTCCATGACCGAGGAATGGAACCGGCCGGAGCGGCTGACTACACGTCCCGCCGAGGTGGTCGAGGCCCCCGACCCGGTTGGGATCTCGCCGCCACCCAGCGGCGGGTCGATGCTGCCCTGGATGCTTGCCCTGGGGCTGGTATTTGCGATCGTGCTATTGACCGTGGTCGGCAGCGGCGCGGTCTACGTGGCGGTCATGCTGGAGGGCGCCAAGACGCCGCTCCACTTGGCCGCGGAAATGGGCTCCCCACGGCTGGCACAGTTCATCATCAATCGCGGCGCGGACGTGGACGCCCGGGACGATGCCTATGCGACGCCCCTGCACGTCGCAGCCGCGCGCGGGCATGCGGCGGTGAGCGACGTCCTGGTCGCCGCCGGCGCCGACGTGACCGCGGCCGACGACAACGGGGACACGCCGGTGCACATCGCCGCGTACCGCGGTTTCGTTCCCGTGCTTCGGATCTTCGCCGAGCACGAGGTGCATTTGGACGCGCCGACCCCCTCCGGGGAGCACACGCCGCTGCATCGGGCGGCGCTCGAAGGCCAGGCCGACGCTGTGCGTTACTTGGTTGGGCAAGGGGCGGATCCCGATGCGCACAATGTCGATGGCGACGTCCCCCTGCATATGGCCGCCCGGCAGGGGGAAGTGGGTGCGGTCGCCGCCCTCCTTGAGGCAGGAGCGGACGTGAATGTCCAGAACTCCAAGGGGTTCACCCCGCTGCACGAAGCGGCGTGGAAGGACTGGCCCGACGTGGTGCCGTTGCTCCTGGACGCCGGCGCGGACCTCACCCTCACCGACGGGGGCAACGACACGCCGTTTCAGGAAGCCGCCTATGGTGGATCCATCCCGGTCATGCGCTTGTTGGCTGCCGCCGGCGCGGACGTGCACGCTGCCACATCGAAGCACAAGGCTACGCCCCTACACGGCGCGGCGAAGTACGGGCATCCGGAGGCCGTGAAGTGGCTCCTCGATCGGGACGCGGACATCCACGCGCGCAACAACAACCAGGAGACTCCCTTGCACTACGCGGCCACGCGTGGTCACGTGGATGTCGTTCGCGTGCTGTTGGAACATGGCGCGGATCCCGACGCGATGGAGGAGGACGGCAGCACACCCGTGCACGAGGCCGCTTACGAGGGCGAAGTGGACGTGCTCGAAGCGCTGGCGACGCACGGCGCCGACCTGGAGGCGCAGGGCGGAGACTGGCGTGCGTCCCCCCTGCACGGCGCAGCCAAGTACGGGCATGCCGCGGCGGCGACCTTCCTGCTCGATCGCGGGGCGAGTCCGGCCGCCCGCAACAAGGAGGGGGCCACGCCCCTCCATTACGCGGTGGGGTGGGACCACGCAGACGTGGTACGTCTACTGCTCGACCGCGGGGCGGCGATTGACGCCGCAAGAGACGACGGCGATACCGCCCTGCACCGCGCCGCGCAGGGCGGAAAATACGCCATGGTGGACTTGCTGCTCAAGGTCGGGGCGAGTCCCCACGCGGTCAATGCCGGTGGGGAGACGCCCCTGGACCTGGCTGTTGCAAACGAACATGAGAGCTGCGCCCGGCTCCTGCGCCAGGCCGAGTCGCGTCTCGGCTACCAGCCCGACTTGGCCGAAGCCGCCCGCTGAGCGCGGCGCCGCGAAGGTTAGCGCTGAAGCGCGATGCCGGTCTCGCCGGCTTGGCGCGTCCCCTCATCCAGTTGCAGGCCGAAGCCGTCGGCGAGTCGCGTCAGGTAGTTGAAGATGCCGACAATGTGGCCCACTTCCAGGCACGCTTCGTCCTTGAAGCCTAACTCGCGCAGAGCGGCCCAGTCGGACTCGACCATGCGCGTGGGGGTGCCGGACAGTTTTTCCGCCACGTCGCACAGGGCCCGCTGCCGCGCCGTGAGGTCGGGCACTTCGCGCCACGTCTTGGTCTTGATGGCCTCGACCAATGCGGAGTTGCCGTCTTCGACACGCAGAAACTCTGCGTGGGACTGCGTTCAGTAGTGGCAGTCCTGCGCGGCGGCGGCTACGGCGGCGACCATCTCCTTCTCCGTCCGATCCAGATGCCCCGGCGCGAACATGATTTGCGAAAACAGGGCACCGAACAGCGGTCCGATCTGCTGGTGCGTCATGCTCAGGCACGCCATGGCAGGTAGGAACCCGAAATCGTACGGATGGCCGGCCGGAATGAACTCCCGCAACGCCGCTTCGCTCGGCATGGTCACCCACGCATCGGGGATCGTGTGGTCGCTCATGACTACTCCTTCGCATTGGCCCAAGGTGGGCGGGGCCGGCGCGCACCACTATAGTTCACCGCGTCAAGCGACATGGTAGGATGCCGCCGCAAACTTGCCCAGCACACAAAGTAGAGCAATCGTATGACGACATCACAGCGCGAGCATGGCCACATTCCGCAGCCGGGCGGTGGCGAGTACCACTGGACGTGGCCGCAGGTGGAGGGGCCGGAGGTTTTCACGCGCCTTTACGCAAAGGCGGTGGCGGGGCAGTGGGCCGCGGATGACATGGATTGGGCGGGGGGCGCGCCGTTGGCGCAGGCCGCCGCCGTGCCGGACCACATGGTGCCCATCTTCGGCACGCCCCTGTGGGACGACTTGGGCCCGGAGCGCCAGCAGCACCTGCGCGAGGGCATGATGGTGTGGAACCTGAGCGGGCTGCTGCACGGCGAGCGTAGCGGCATCGTCGGACCCGCGGCCACGGCGTTCAGCGTGCCGTGGGAGGATGCGAAGAAGGTCGCGGCGGTGATGCTCTGCGACGAGGCGCGCCACACGGACGTGCTCGAACGCTATTTCGCGGCGAAGGCGCCGGACACGGAGGTCACGCCCATTAGCGGCCCGCTGAGCACGCTGCTGGAGACCGCGCTCAACGAACCGCGCTCGGCATTGCGGCATCTCGTCGCCGGCTGCGTTGCCGAGGGGCTCGCGCTCGCCATCTACGGCGGCACGCGCATGGTGACGGACGATCCGCTGCTGAGCGCGATCCTCAAGGGCATCGTGGATGACGAAGCGCGGCACGTGGCGTTCGCCGTGGCGCTGGTGGAGAACACGAAGGACGAGTGGAGCGCGGCGGAACAGCACGAGGCGGAGGACATGGCCCTCGCCGCCGTCGAGCAGATGGCGCAGGGCGGCAACTTCGAGCCCTTCGCCGACGTGGGGCTGGATCCCGCGGACGTGCAACGCTGCGTCACCGAGCGCCAGGAGCAGGGCCAAGGCCGAAGCAACTTCGTCTTCAGCCACGTGACGCCTAACCTTAAACGCCTGGGCATGATCACCGCCCGCACCCGCCCGCGCTACGCCGAACTCGGCCTCGTCGACGCCTAGCCGCGCTGGGCCCCGGGGGGGGGCGCTTCATTCGGATAGGATGTGGTGGTCTGGAGGAGGGCCGAATGGAAATCTTACGCACACCCGAGGAGCGGTTCGCGAATCTGCCGGGGTATCGCTTCGCGCCGCACTACGCAGAGGTGGACGGGCTGCGGGTGCACTACGTGGACGAGGGCCCAGCCGATGCGGCGCCGGTGCTCTTGCTCCACGGCGAACCCTCGTGGAGCTACCTCTATCGCAAGATGATCCCGGTGCTCATGGCGGCGGGGCATCGCACCGTCGCGCCGGACCTGGTGGGGTTCGGGAAGTCGGACAAGCCGGCCGCGCAGGAGGATTACACCTACCAGCGGCATGTGGATTGGATGCGCGCCGTCCTGTTCGATCACCTGGACCTGCGCGACATCACCCTGGTCTGCCAGGACTGGGGCGGGTTGATCGGGCTGCGGCTCGTGGCGGAGCACCCGGACCGGTTTGCCCGGGTCGTGGTGGCGAACACGGGGCTCGCAACCGGGGACCGGTCGCCCGGCGAGGCATTTCTCGCGTGGCGCACGTTTTCGCGGGAAGCGAAGGCCTTCGACGTCGGCCGCATCATTAGCGGCGCCACCGTCACCGACGTGCCCGAGAACGTGCTTGCCGCGTACGACGCACCCTTCCCCGACGACACGTACAAGGCGGGGGCGCGTATCTTTCCTTCGCTCGTGCCCATCACGCCGGACGACCCCGCCGCACCGGCGAACCGCAAAGCGTGGGAAGTGCTCAGCGCGTTCACCAAGCCGGTGCTCACGGCGTTCAGCGACAGCGACCCGATCACGCAGGGCGGCGAAGGGGTGTTCCAGAAGCTCGTGCCGGGGGCGACCGGCCAGCCGCACACTACCATTGCCGGCGCGGGCCACTTCTTGCAAGAAGATAAGGGCGAGGACCTGGCCTGGGTGGTCAACGATTTCATCGCGCGGACGTCGTAGGGACGCCGTCGCGCTGCCCACAGGAGGGACCATGGCTGAACTGCCGAATCCGGATCAGATGGAAGCGTTTCTCGCGCGCAAGGACGATGGCCCCGTCGTGATGCTGAACCTACTCAAGTTCAAGCCCGACGGCGGGGCCGAGAGTTATGCCCAGTACGGCGCGGCGGTCGCGCCCCTGCTCGAAAAGACGGGTGGGCGGAGCACGTACATGGGCGCCGCCGCGGAGCTGCTCATCGGCACCGAGGACTGGGATATGATGCTGATAGTCGAGTATCCCACGCGTCAGGCGCTGCTCAACATGATCACGTCAGACGAGTATCGCGCGGTCCAACACCTGCGCGACGATGCGATAGTGCGGTCGGTCTTGCTGGCGACCGACCCCGTCGCCGCTCCGGGTTAAAGCCCGACGGCGCGCACCTCGCGCTTCTTGGGGTCGAGCACGAACCGCGTCGCTTGTAAAGCATCCTGGGTGCGCAGCCGGAAACCGCGGATGTAGATTTCCACCCCGTAGTAGCACGTGTCTTTCACGTCCACCATCGGCGCCGCCCCCTCCTGCACCTTGGCGTCCAGCTCCTCGCCTTGGGCCGTGAGCGCGTTCGCCTCGTCCTGGAGCAAGCCCTGCTGTTCCCGGAGTTTCTCTGCGGCCGCAGCTTGGTCCGGCGTCAGTGCCGTCCCCGGATGCCGCAGCCCGGCCTGCTCCAGGACGCTCGCGATCTTCTCCAGTTGCGCTTCCACGTCGGTCAACCGCTCCCGCACGTCGCGGAGCTCGCGGGCTTTGAGCGGGTCATCCCCCACGGCGACCAGGGTGGGTGCGCCGAAATCCGAGCCGAGCACCCGCGCCACCAAGCCGCGCCCCGCCAGGTAGCGGCCCCCCATCAGCCGCCCATGGCCGTCCGCGGCGAGCAGTTGGCCGGCGCACTCGATGACGCTGTTGGAATCCGAGTCCCGAATCACGACATCCCCACCACTCGTAATGTATGCGTGTTGCGCGAAGTTGGCCGTCACCCCAAGCTCGCCGTGCACCCGCGCATCGTCGCCGCCGATGATGCCATGCCGCACTAGAACTTCACCGCCCGCTTCCACAATCGCTTCCTCGATGGATTCCTGCACGGTGATGTCATGCTTGGCGGTGACGCGAAAGCCCGCGCGGATGGTGCCCTTGACCAGGATGCTCCCGGTCGCGTCGATGTTGCCGACGCTGAAGTCCACGTCGCCCGGAATGAGCATCACCTCCACCACGTGGAGCACGTCGCCGGGCTTCAGCACCGCCATCCCATCCATCACCGCCGCAATCAGCACGCTGCCGTCCTCTTGTTCTTCCGTTTCGACGTTCTCCCCCGCGGTGAGGGTCCCCTCCGTCCCCGGGTCGGCCGGGAGCACCGTCCCGTCCACCCCCTGTCCCGGCTCACCCGGTCCGGCCGGGCGCCACGTGCCCAGCAGCTGCCCTTCCCGCACGTTGTTGACCGTGCCGCGCTCGCGAAAGTCGATGCGGCCGCTCTCTTCCGAGAGGTTCCCTACGCCCTGCGCCAGGTCGAATTCGAAGTCGATACCCGCGTCCCGGCCCCGTTGGGGGGGCGTCCCGTCCGCGATCCGGATGGGCCGCGGCAGGTCGCCCCGTTCCAGGTGCGCCGCCCACGCCGCATCCAACCGCTTGGGCAGCAGACCATGCGCCACGCCCGCGGCCGCCAACGCAGCGTCCAGTTCCCCCCGCTGCAGGGGTTCCTCATCCGCCGTGGGAGTTCGCAGATCGATGAACGCGTGCATGTGGTCCTCACCGATCGTGACCGCGGGGACGACGGTGGGAAGATCGTTCGGCCCGAATTCCAGATAGCCGAACCCGGGCGCGGCCGCCGTCCACCGGTTCTGGCCGGCGCTGACGGAAATGCCGGACCCGGTGGTCACCTCCTCCTGGGCCCCTTGCGGGGCGGGCATGGTTTGGCCCACCACCGTGAAGCCGGGGGTCCCCGGCTTGCTGTCGTCCTGCTCGATCAAGAGTTCGCCTTCGCGCACGATGCGCCGCCGCCGTTCCGGTTCCGCCTCGGTGGGTTGCAAGTAATGGCGCACCACCTTCCCGTCTTCCCCCGGAACGGGCCGGCGGCCCCGAGCCACGACCACGTTGCGCTTTTCTACGGGCTCCGCTGCCATGTCCGCGACGAGCGCGTCGATCTCACCGAGGAGCACGCCTTGCGTAACACCGGCCGCCGCCATCGCGACGACCAGATCGTCCCGGGTCGGGAGCGGCGCATCGCCGATGGGCGGCGTCATCAGGGCGATGGTCGCTTCGAGATTGTCGAAACTGACGTTGACTGTGATGCTGCTCCGCGCGCGAACGACGGTGACGCGGTATTCGCCCGACGCGAGCTCTTCGGCCTCGACGTCCTCCGGGGGCACGTCGAGTTCTCGCGCGCCCGCGTCACGAGCGCTTTCCAGCGAGGCTTCGTGGACTGTGCAGAACCGTGTGGACATCCCGGGGCCTGGCGCGGACCGCGTGTGCCCCCCCCCACGCACGCACTGCCGTGCGCCACGCTCTTACTTCAGGATAGGGGTTCGGCCGCGCGATTGTCCATCAACGCGCGGGGGGAATCACTCCGCCGGGGGGCCGGGCGCCGGTTCCATGGCTGTGGCCGCAGTCGGAAGCGGCGGCCGGGCCGCCGGCTGGAGGACGGACGCGAGCAGCGCGCCGAGTGCGGCGTGGCCCGCATCCCCGAAGTGCGCGGGGTCGAGGAAATGCTCCGGCGCGACGGCCAAGGTGGCGTCGACGAACCGCACGCTCTCGCTCGCGCACACCTGGCGCGCGTGCGCGATGAACTGCGGCCAACTCCGCTCCAGGTACGCCGCGTGTTCCGGCCGGTCGTACGGCGGCGGCAGGGTCGCGCCGGCTAGCACGCCGTTGGGTTGCGCCACGAAGATCAGCTCCATCTGCGCGCCCCGCGCCAGGGCGGCCATGGCCCGGAGGTTCGTCTCCCACGCGTCGAGCACCGCGCTGAGCTGCACGGGATGGATCGCGCGCCGCCCCGACGTGCGCGCATCGGTTTCCGCATCGAAGTTCTGTACCGCGTTCGTGAGCAGCAGATTCGCCAGGGCGGACTTCTGGCCCAGCCACGCGGCCAGGCTGTTGCCCGGGCTCTGGAACAGCCACTGCACCAACCGCCAGTTCGTGGGATAGCCGGGCGGGGTGCCGAACACTGCCGGGGCGTACACGTCGTTCAGCCCGCTGACCAGCACCACGCGCTCCGGATGCCGCGGCAGCACGTGCAACGCGAGCATGACCAGCTCCTGGCCGCTCACGTGGGCGGGGTGCGCCGCGCTGACAATCTCCAGACCCGTCGCCGCCGCCGCCTGCCGGAAAAAGGTGTGCTCGTAGTCCGACGCCTTCGCGCCGGCGGCGGTCGAGCCGCCGAGAATAACCGTCAGCGGCCGGTCGGCGGGCCACGGCCGATCGCCAAAATACGGCGACCGGTCCACCGCCGCGCGATCATATGGGGCGAACCCGAACTGCGTGTACGGCGTCATCGCCATCCGCTCCCGTACCGCCGCCCAATCGGCCCCCTGGTCCCGCCGGCTGCGTGCCCGTGCCACCGCCTCCACCACGCCCAGGAGGACCACGAGCCCACACAGGCCCAGGGTTACGTACAGACGCTTATTTCGCACTGCCATTGGTACCGGGTAACGCCTTGGCCGCCGAGCTGCATCTGTCGCGGGGGCTGCTCGGATCGCGGCCCGGCGAGAATTCTACACGGCTTCCCGTTTCGGTCTAGGTTCCCGCATGGCGGAGACGGGGCGACGGACCGCGCCCATCGCCCAGGCGGCCTAGACACGGAAACTCTTGCTACGTGACAGGTTATACAGGGCATTGACCAAATATAACAGTGTTATATACTGAGGCCGAAGCCTGGCCTGGCCGCAAGAGAACTCCACCGGCCCGGGCGTGAGGAGTGCGAGATGAAGTTTGGCATTTTCTACGAGCACCAATTGCCGAAGCCCTGGACGGCGGAGCGGAACGATCGGGTGCTGCTCGAAGAAGCGTTCGAGCAGTGCGAGGTGGCCGACCGGCTGGGCTACGACTACGTCTGGGAGGTGGAGCACCACTTCCTGGAGGAGTACTCGCACTCCTCGGCGCCAGAGGTGTTCCTGGCTGCCGTGAGTCAGCGCACGAAGAACATCCGCCTGGGCCACGGCATCATCAACATGCTGCCGGGCGTGAACCATCCCGCCCGCGTCGCCGAGCGGCTCGCCACGCTGGACTTGGTCAGCAACGGGCGGGTGGACTGGGGCACGGGCGAGTCCAGCGCGCGCTTGGAACTGGAGGGGTTCGACCAGGACCCGGCGAAGAAGCGGGCCATGTGGACCGAGTCGGTGCGCGAGTGCGCGCGCATGATGGCGCTGGAGCCGTATCCCGGGTTCGACGGCGAATTCTTCCGCATGCCGTGCCGCAACGTGATGCCCAAGCCGGTCCAGAAACCCCATCCGCCGCTCTGGGTCGCCTGCTCCAGCCGGGAGACCATTCACCTGGCGGCGCAACTCGGTATGGGGGCACTGACTTTTTCCTTCGCCGATCCGACAGAAGTCAAGTATTGGGTGGAGGACTACTACACCACGTTCAAGGCCGAGGCGGTGCCCCTGGGCGCGGCGGCGAATCCGAACATCGCCATGGTGACGAGCTTCAGCGTGCACCCGGACGCGGACGAAGCGGTCGCGCGCGGCCGTGACGGCTTCCGCTTTTTCACCTTCGCGCTGGCGCACTACTACTTTTACGGTATGCATCAGCCCGGGCGCACGAACATCTGGGACCGGTTCAACTCCGTGGAGTTCGAATTCCCAGTCTCCCCCGGGTCCCTCGGCGGCATCGGCACGCCCGAAACCGTCGCCGAGCATTGCAAGATCTATGAGGACGCGGGGGTGGACCAGGTCATCTTCATTCAGCAGGGGGGCAATAACAAGCACGAGCACATTCTGGATTCCCTGGAGCTGTTCGCCAGCGACGTCATGCCCCCCTTCAAGGAGCGGGCCGCCGCGCGCGAGCAACGTAAGCAGGAGGACCTGGCGCCGTACATCGAGCAGGCGGACGTGCGGAAGCGGGAGCGGGAGGGGGATCCCAACGGGTTCGAGCCCCCGATCGTCCCGTCCTACGGTCGCACGATCGCCGAGGGCACGCCCGGCGGGAAGCCCATCGCCGATCGCAGCGTGCACGACTCGCACCAGAAAGTGCTGTAGCGCGGCACCGCCCGGGTCGCCCGCGTATATGGCTCGCACTGCCACTACCGGATTGCGGGAGCAGGTGATCGAGGCCGCGCTCCGCCGCCTGGATGACGCGGGGCCCGACGCCGTGACGCTGCGCGAGGTTGCGGCGGATGTGGGCCGGTCCACGCAAGCCATCTACTCGCACTTCCGGGACCGC
Source organism: uncultured bacterium (assembly GCA_965371225.1). GTDB lineage: Bacteria > Abyssobacteria > SURF-5 > CBDUXP01 > CBDUXP01 > CBDUXP01. Next base: position 108,708 of record CBDUXP010000002.1, read on the forward strand.
GAGGGGCTCATGCACGCGTTGCGCGTGCGGATCACCGTGGACATGGCCGCCCGTTCACGCGCGCACGTGGAGCGGTTGGCGGCGCCGGACCTGGACGCCATGCTCGAAGCCACGGGGCTGAGCATCCTCGATTTCGCGCTCGAACATCCGCACTTCTACCGGCATGCGAACACGGGCCCATCCCTCGCCGGGTTCGCCGAACCACCCGAAAGCCCGGACGTGGCCGCCGCGTGGTCGTTCCTTTTCGAGCCCCTGCGCGCCGCCCGTCCCGGAGCAAGCCCGGAGACGCTGCAGACTGAACTACAACTCCGCGTGGCCATGAATCACGGTATCGCAATGCTGGCGATCAACGGCCATTACGGCCCGAAACCCCGTTCCACGGCGCAGGCGCTCTTGCATGCGGCCATGCGCTTGCGGCCGGTCGAGGGCTGGGCCGCGCCGTAGGTTGGCCGCCGGGTGCCGCGCGGGCGCTCGCTATACTAGCCGCTCCCGAGCGAGCGGCGCGTCGCGTGGACGCGCGGCCCACGCGCCCTATGCGGTCCCGACTTCAGCAGTACGCGGCGGTCTTGTGGCTCCTGGCCGCCTGCGCCGTGCCCCTCAGCACGATCCGCAACGTCATCGCGACGTACGTGCCCGTCCCATTCTGGGACCAGTGGTTCGAAATCCGCTGGTACCAGGCTTATCTCGACGGGACCGCGCCCCTCACGACGCTTTGGCGGTTACATAACGAGCACAACATTTTCTTTCCGCGGTTGACGTTCCTCGCCGACCTCTCCTTGCTGCACGGCACCAACGTCTCGCTGCTGGTGTGGTGTCTCGTCATTCCGGCGGTCACGTGCGCGCTCCTCATACGCGAAGCGCGGCTGGCGCCGGGGCTCGGCAAGGGAACCGTCGCGTTTCTGGCGGGCGTGTACGTGATGTTGCTGTTCTCCTTTACCCAAATGGAGAACTTCGTCTCGCCGTTCCAGGTGCAGTTCGTCCTCGTCGTCGGCGCTCCCGTCGCGGCCTTCGTCTGTGTGGCCGACGCGGTGGACCGCCGCGACCACCCGCGGGCGGCGCTCGGGTGGTTGGGGCTCAGCAGCGTGTGCGGGTTTGTCGCCACCTTCTCCATGGCCAACGGGGTGCTCGTGTGGCCGTTGCTGCTTCTGGCCGCGTGGGTGGGCGGCCTGCCGCGGCGCGCGGTCCTGGGCCTGGGGGTGGTCGCGCTGTGCACCATGGCCCTGTGGTATGCAGACCGCGCCGCGATCGGCGTCGCGCCGGCCGGCCCGTACCGTATCGATCGCGCGCTGGTATTCCTGACGCTCTACCTGGGTGCGCCGCTGGCCGCGCTTTCGGAGGAGGCGTCGGGGATCGTCGGCACGCTCGGCCTCTGCCTCGGCATCGGCCTGTCGCTGGTGGCGGTGCGCCGCGGGCGCGCGCTCAGTCGGTTCGAGCGCGTCTCCCTGCTCATCCTCTGGTTCACCCTCGCAAGCGCGGCGGCCACCACCTTGGGGCGCAGCGAGTGGGGGCACACCATCGCCCTCGTGTCGCGGTACGCCACCACCAGCCTCGTGTTCTGGGCCAGTGCCGTGTCGCTGCTCGTGTACCTCGTCGCACAACTGGAACGGGGACGCCGCTTCGCGCTGCCGCTGGTGCTGGCGCTGGTGGCGGGCGGGCTCGTGTTGCTCCTGACCCCTGCGCACATCGCCACGGCTCGCCAAGCGCAGCGGGACGTGGAGAAGAAACGGATGGGTGAGCTGGCGTTAGTGGTCGGTGTGGACGACGCGTACCTTGGCTCCCTGTTTCCGGAGCGCGACACGCTCTTGGGATTGCGGCCATTCTTGGCGGAACAGCGCCTCGCACCGTTCGTCACGGAATGGCCCCACTGGGTCGGCCGGCGCATGTCCGACGTGCTGGACCTTGCGAGCGCCCCGGACGTGACCGGCCGATTCGCGAACGCGCGCGTACACGTGGCCCCGTTCGGCACGCCGGATGCCGATGCGGGCGTGCGGGTGCGCGGCTGGGCCTGGAACGAAGCGACCACTGCCGCGCCGGCGTTGGTGGTGCTCGCGGACGATTCGGGGATCATTCGCGGGTTCGCGCGACCGAACGCGCGGCCCGATGCGGTCGACGCACTGTACGGCGCGCGTGCCACGCCGGCGGCCGCGTGGTTCGGGTACGCGCGCACGGATGGCAGCCGGCCGCTTCGGGCGTACGCCTTGTCCGCGGACGGGCGATCCGCCCATGCGCTCGCCGGCGTCCAGTTCGCCGGTAATCTGACGGTCCACCGTTCCCCCGTCGCGGCCGGCGCGTGGCAGAGTGTGGGGGAGTGGACGCCGCAGCCACGCGCGCAGGTGGGCAGCCGCTTCGTGGGCGGGTACGCGTTCGGTTCCCCGCGGGCGCGGCAGGTCGGGACCTTGTATTCGGAGGCTTTTACGCCCGGGGATGCCGGCTATCTCCTGGTCCCGTTTACGACGGGGCCGGACACGGCTGGCGCGCAACTCTATGTAGTGGATGCCGAGACCGAGCGGGTGGTCGCTCGCTGTGATCTGACCGACGCCGTCCCCGTGTGGGTCGTGTGGACGATCCCGATTAGTGCGGGGTTCCCGCAGGCGGTCGTGATTCGCGTGGCCGACGCCGGGGACTCGCCCGACCAGTGGATCGCTATCGGCCAGCCGCGGCTGGTCTCGCCACCGACGCAGTAAGGGCCGCCGCCAGGCGCCCGCGGGCGGCGGGTCGCCTAGGCGAAGCCCTGGGCCTGTGCGGCGAGTTCCCGGTTGGCCTCCGGGCTGCCGAGGAGATGCTTATTGAGGCTGGCGCGCTTGTAGTACAACTGCATGTCGCACTCCTCCGTGAACCCGATGCCGCCGTGGCATTCCGTAGCCGTCTTGGCGACGAACATGCCCACATCCCCCATGAGCGCTTTGGCCAACGCCGCATGCACGGGCACCTCGTCCGGCGCCGTGTCGAAGGCGTGCGCCGCGTACCACATGTACGCGCGGATCGGTTCGGCCGCGGTCACCATGTCGGCGCACATGTGTTTCACGGCCTGGAAGCCGCCGATGGGCCGATTGAACTGCTCACGCGTCTTGGCGTACTCGAGCGTCATGTCGATGGACCGTTGGGCGGTCCCGACCCCGTCGGCCACGAGCGCAATGCGGCCCGCATCACAGGTTCGCGCCAGCGCCGCTGCCCCGCCCCCCTTGGCGCCCATGACCATGTCGTCCGTGACGCGTACGCCCTCGAAGGTCACCTCGCAGATGCGGCGCGTTTTGTCGATGGTGAGCAATTGCGTGACGCCGAGGCCGGCGGTGCTGCGGGGGATCAGGTACAGCGTGGTGCCCCCGTCGGCCGCGATGGGGACGATCAGCGCGTCGGCTACCTGCGCCGCCGGCACGAACAGAATATTCCCGTTCAGCGTATCCCCGTCCAGGGTGAGGCTTTCTTCCGCCGGCCGGCCATTGGGGGAGGACGCCGCCAGCGTCACGATAGCTTCCCCCATGGCGATCTTCGGGAGCCACTCCGCTTGCTGGGCGTCCGTGCCGGCCTCGCGGAGGGCCACCACGGCCATGACCGCGCACTCCACGTAGGGCGTCGGGGCCGCGGCCATGCCCAGCACTTCCGCCACGAGCGCGGCATCGAGCATGGCGAGGTCAATCCCATCATGCGCCTCGGGCACCAGCAGGCCGAGCACGCCCAATTCCGCGAGCCCGGCCCAGATGGCGGGGTCGTGCCCCGACTCTCCGCCCATGACTTCGCGCACCTTGGTGGTGGGGAGCTTGTCGTTGAGGAACTTGCGTACCGTGTCCTGGAGGGCGGTCTGTTCTTCAGAGAGTCCGAAATCCATGGCGCCCCCCTAGTTCCTGTGCTTGGCCTGGGCGGCCAGCTGTTGGGCGACGGCGGGCAGGAACTTCGATTCCCGCGGCAGGCCGAGGCCGCGCTCGGCGATGATGTTCCGCTGGATCTGGTTCGTCCCGCCGGCGATGATCATGCCGAGTTGGTACATGCCGGCGCGCTGCCACTCACCACCCCGGCGCAGGTACTTGGACTTGTCGTAGAGGACGCCGAATTCGCCGAGCACGTCCACGGCGAGCTGGTGGATCTCGTACCCGAGTTCCGTCCCGCTGACCTTTGTGATCATGCGCGCGTAGCCGGGATCCTCCTTGCGCAGCGTGCACGTGAGCAGGCGCATGGCGTGATACTGGTTCGCGAAGGCGCGCGCTTGCAGCTTGAGGAAGCGGTCGCGGAAGATGGGGTTGTCCATCGCCTTGCGCCCGTCGCGCGTTTCCTTCTGCATCAGCCTGATGAGGGCCTTGAGGTAGTCGGCCGTTTGCGACGCGTTCCCGATGTTGCCGCGCTCGTGCTTCAGGGTCGTGTTCCCCACGAGCCAGCCTTCGCCGCGCTTCCCGATGAGGTTTTTCTTCGGCACGCGCACGTCCGTGAGGAAGACTTCATTGAAGGACGAGTCGCCGTTCATCTGCACGAGCGGACGCACTTCGACGCCAGGATGCTTCATGTCGATCACGATGTAGCTGATGCCGCCGTGCTTGCCCTTGTCCGGGTCCGTGCGGACCATGGCGAACATGCGGTCCGCGATCTGGGCGGCCGACGTCCAGATCTTCTGGCCGTTGATGATGAAATCGTCCCCGTCTTCCACGGCGCTGGTGCGGAGGCTGGCCAGGTCGCTCCCGCTTCCGGGCTCGCTGTAGCCCTGGCACCAGGTCATGTCTCCGCGGATGGTCTGCGGGATGTATTCCTTCTTCTGTTCCTCCGTGCCATGCACCAGGCACGTGGGGGTGAAGAGGCTGATGCCCAGGCCACGCATGCCACGCGACGCGCCAGCCTGGCGGAACTCATCTTCGATGATGACATTTTCGAGAATGTCCGGCGTGGCGCCGTAGCCGCCATACTCCTTCGGGATCGTCCGGCAGGCGTAGCCGTTGTCGATCAGGAGCTGCTGCCAGCGCTTGGCCGCTTTCCGGTCGCGGTACTCCAGCGCATCATTGGCCGGCACCGCCTCATCCTTATGCTGCTCGATGAAGCTGCGCACTTCTTCCCGAAACTTCTCATACTTTTCCGTGTAGTTCAGATCCATGACCCACCAATCCTGCGGGTGTAGCAGCGTCCGGTGGCCCCCCCACGGCGGCCCGGGCGCGAGCTCGGTTGGGCAGTTCGATCCAGCGGAACCTTCATTCTACGTGGCGTGATTCGCCTGGAGCAAGCCCACGTAAGTTCTTATTCTATAGAGACTTGCGTGTGATGCCGCCTTCAGATTCCCGCATATTTGACCGAGCGGCCAGTTATTCTGCCTCCCGCGGCATCCCATCCCGGGGGCAGAAGGGGCGCATCCCGCCTCGGCGGCCTACGCGAAGAAGGTGGTGATCAGTTCGTCGATGGCGCGTTCGGTGTCCGGGTCGTCCGTGATGGCTTTGCTGACAGCGATCTGGCAGGCGCGCTTGATGGGGATGTCCTGAATCACGAGCTGCCCGGCGTAGATGAGCAGCCGGGTGCTGACGCCTTCTTCGAGCCCATGGTCCTTCAGGTTGCGCGTCTTCTCGCCGAGGCCGGCGAGGGCGGCGGCGGTGTCCGCGTCGATCCCGCTTTCGTGCGCGATGATTTCCGCTTCGCGGTCGCGGGGCGGGTAGTCGAAATCGATCGACACAAACCGCTGCCGCGTGGATTGCTTCAGGTTTTTCAGGACGCTCTGGTACCCGGGGTTGTAGGAGATGACGAGCAGGAACTGGGGGTGCGCCTCCAGCACCTCGCCCCGCTTCTCGATGGGCAGCATGCGCCGGTAGTCGGCCAGGGGGTGGATGATGACGGTCGTGTCCTTGCGCGCCTCGACGATTTCGTCCAGGTAACAGATGGCGCCGACCCGCACGGCGCGGGTGAGGGGCCCGTCCAGCCACACGGTCTCGTCGCCGTGCAAGAGATAGCGCCCCACCAGGTCACTCGCGGACAGGTCCTCGTGACACGCGATGCTGACGAGCGGCGTCGTTTTGCTGTCCACGTCGCCCCGGGCCACCCGCTCCTGGTGCAGCGTGTAGGCCATGTACTCGACGAACCGGGTCTTGCCGCAGCCGGTCGGCCCCTTGAGCAGCACGGGGAGGCGGGCCTGGTAGGCGGCGCGGAACAGTTGTTCCTCATCCTGGATCGCCAGGTAGTACGGCGCCTCACTGAACTGGTATTCCTCGAAAAACTGCGCGGTGCCTCCGCGCGCGGCCACTGTGGTCATTCCCTACCCTCGGCTGGGCATCCTACGCTGCCGCTGGGGCTACGGTAAAGGTCACGGCTGTCGCGGACGGCCCAGGCACGCTATAGTACGCCGCGCCGCGGGAGGAAACGGGGACTTTCGCATGGACTACATCATTTACGGCGCCGGGGCGATCGGCAGCATCCTGGGCGCGGGCCTCGCGAAAGCGGGGCGCACGGTCACGCTCGTCGCCCGCGGGCCGCACGTGGTGGCCATTCGGGAACGGGGCCTGACGGTGGAGGGGCACCTGAGCGTGGACGGGCTGCGGCTGCCCGCCGTCGAACGCTTCGCCGACGCGGAACTGACGGACGACACGGTGGTGTGCCTCACCATGAAGACGAACGATACCGTGTCGGCCCTGGAGGCGGCGGGCGAGGCGCTGGCCGGCCGGCCCGTGGTGTGTTTCCAGAACGGGGTGCACAACGAACGCCTCATGGAGGAGCGCGGGCTCCGCGGCTACGGCGGACTCGTGTATTGCAGCGGCAAGTTTCTGGAGGCGGGCCTCGTGCACAATCCGTCGGATGGGTTGTTCGGCATCGGCTGCTTGCCCGAGGGGCGGGACGACGTGTGCGAACGGGTGGCGGCGGACATTACGGCGGGGGGGCTCGAGGGCCAGGTGTTCGACGACATCATGGCCGTCAAGTGGAACAAGTTGCTCGGTAACCTGAACAACGCGTTCCGGGCGATGACGGATTTGGATTTCATGACGGCGGCCAAGTACGAGGACAGCCGGTTTTTCATGGCGACCATTATGGAGGAGGCGGTACGCGTGCTCCGTGCGGCCGAGATCGCGTACACCCCGTTCCGGAAGGGCCGGACCGTGGACGAACAGACGGACGCGATGCGGCGGCCAGGTGAGCGCTCCTTCGATCCGCCTACCAATGAGGATGACAAGATTCACTCGAGCACGTGGCAGGACCTGAAGCTCCAGCGCGGCAAGGTCGAGGTGGAGTATTTCAACGGGGAGATCGTGCGCGTGGGGAAGCGGGTGAATGTGCCGACGCCGTACAACACGCTCATGTGGACCCGGTGCGCGAAGATGGCGCGCGACCGGATTCCACCCGGCGCGGAAACCGTCGCCTCCCTCCAGGCGCGGCTCGACGATCCGGAACATCACCGGTAGCGCGCCTTACTCGCCCGCCCCCTGCACGAGTAGCTTCGTTGCGTCGAGCACGGCTTCCGCGAGGGCGAGCGCGGGTTCGTACGGCAGAGGGGCGTACACACGCGATCTGGCAATGCGCTCATGCACCACTGCCAGGTCCACCGCGGCGTTCGAGTCCGGGGTCCAACAGGCGATGTCCACGATGAGGTCTCCACGGGCAAGGCGCAGGTGGGCGGGGGTTTCGGCACTCGGCCGCCGTAAGGCCGCGGCCGCCTGGTTCAGGAGTTCCTCGGGGGTCCGGTGCCGTTCCGGGGAGGCCGCGCGGAAGAGACCGAGGCCGCCCGGGCGGTACTCCAGAATGACGTCGCCCGCCTGCACGGGCCAGGCACCGATTCGTGCACTATCGACTGCGTTCACGATCCAGCGGGGGTTGTCCTCCAAATCCATCCCTGCAACCAGGCTTAGGGCCTCGACGAGTTCGTCCACCCGGTCACGCCGCAGAGCCTTGTCGTGTGGCAGCACCATGTTGACCCATTGCTGTCCCGCGTACAGTTCATACCCGGGCGGATCGGCGAATACTTCCCGTGGACTCACTCGGCCGCGTACGTGCTGCCACTCATCCCATTCGACATCCTCCACCGTCTGCTGTGCGCCCGGCATTGGTAAGTCGAGAGGTTGACCCTCGGCGTCCACCCGTTGCTCCTCCCACGTCCTTTCGATGCGTCGCGGGAACCAGGCGCCGTTCGCGCGGCGGCGCCAGCCCGTGAAGGTGTAGGTGTCGCGTCGTTCCACGTACGGATGGGCCTCCCAATCGAAATACCCGATTGCCTCCTTCTTTTTCCGCAACAGCGCGTTCAGTTCCGCCGGAGGCAAGGGAAGCGGCGGATCGCGATTGTGTGATTGATTTAGCATCTCCACCAGTTGTTGAAATTCGTTCCGTACATCAACCGTTTCCCATTCTTGGGGTACGAAGGCGCGGCGCGGATCAGTGGCAATGGAGACCTGCCGTCCATCAATCGATGTCCATTGCATCACCACACGGGCCCCTTGGGCATCACTCTGCTCCTGTATCCGCGTCGGCGGCCCTTGTTCCAGCAAGTACTGCAACGCCTCCGTCAGATGTCGCTCGCCGATCCACGCATGGATCATGAAAAGCTGGCCAAATCTGGTGTAGGCCGGCGCAAGCCACACGCCGGTGTCGTCCGGTCGCTCCGGAAGCATAGTCCAGCCTTGCAGACCACCCCAGGCACGCTGTACCACGTGATATCCATTTCCCCCTTCCCTTCGGAAGTGAATTTCGATACGCAACCGCCTGGGTGAGGCAAGCAACCGCGTATAGTTGTTAGTCCACTGCGTTTCGATCCGATAGGGTCGCTTGGAATCGCCGCTCTGGCTGAAATGGGGATGGTCCCGTTCGTCCAGCGTCATCGAACCGTACTGCTCCTCACGTGCGACCTCCGCACGATAAGAGTCTTCGTCCATGTGCCAGACCCATCGCGAACCGGTGTGGAGTTCCACGCTACCGTCCGCCACGACGGTGATCGCGCCGGCGAACGCGCGGAGAAGGTGTAAATAGCGTGGGTCCTGGCCGCGGAACCGGTCTTCGGTCGTCGCGGGGATCAATCCTTGAAGGTGTTCAGTTTCCTCCTCGAATGTTTCAATCCCATCGAGATCGGCGCGGCGGACGTCGCTGCCGAACCAGTGCCACCTGCCGGCTTGCGCCGGAGACGCGGACACAGCACCGGCGAACACCACGAGCACCCCCGCTAGAACTAATTGGCCGTGGAGATTGCGCACCCTCCTGCCCAACACAGCCCCTCCTGATCTCAAAACGATAGCACGCGCTCTGGTCGACTTCCACGGGTATGTTGCAAGCAGGGCGGCTAGCTGGTGCTAAGATGCGGCGCGGTGGCGGGAGAGGAGCGTGATGCGTGATACATCCGGTAAGTCCCGGGACCGGCTCAGGAAAGCGGCCGGCCTGCGGGGCCGATGCCGCCATGGCCGACGCCAGCTTTCACCTCGCCCCAGCCGCCCCGGCGCACGTGGAGACGGCGGCGGCGCTCATCTACGCCACGGGGCCGCGGGTGTTCGATTTCGTGTACGGCAACCAAGCGGTCGCGGAGGACGTGGTGGTGTTCTGTTTCGGGAAGCGGTGGAACCCGTACTCCTATCGGTACGCCACCGCGGCCGTGGCGGACGGGCGCATGGTGGGACTTGAACTGGGCTTCGATGCCCACCAGAAGCGTCGGCTCGATCAAATGAACGTGCCGTACCACCTGTGGCGGCTGCCCCCGCGGCGGTGGCGCGGCCTGTTCACTGCGTCCCAGGCCCTCGGCCCCTGTTTCCCCCCGCCCGCGCCCGGCGAGTACTACGTGCAGAACCTGGCCGTGGCGTCCGAGCGGCGCAGCTGTGGCATTGGCGAACGGTTGCTCCAGACCGCATTCGATCGCGCCGCGGCCCGCGGGTACGCCGCGTGCACCCTCGACGTGGCACTTACCAATGCCGGTGGGATTCGCTTCTACGAACGCATGGGCATGACCGTGCAACAGGAACTCCCACCCCCCGACATCGACCCGCGCCACGCCGTGCCCGGACATCTGCGGATGGTGAAGCGACTCGCTTGACCTACTGACCGTGCTGTCGCCAAGGCAGGGGCGCGGGGGATCAGTCTTTGGAACTGCGGGCGAGGGTCTGCGTCGCGTCGCGCACGGCTTCCGCGAATACTTCGATCTTCTTGGAGGGGAGGGGTGGGTACTCGCGCTGCGTCAACATGCGCTGGTACACCGTTTGTTGGTGGCCCGCGGCGCTGGATTCCGGAAACCAACAGAGCACGTCCACGATGGTCTCGCCGCGCGCGAGTCGAATGGGGACCGGCGCATAACTGGTACCTCCTTCGAGCGCGGTGGCAATGGCATTGAGCGGTTGGGAATGGGCTCCGTCCAATGCGACGGTTCCGACCTGCAGCAGCACATCGTGGCGTTCGAATGGCCAAACGCCCAGCTCCACCAGATTTACGTCGGCCACCACCCACCGGCGGGCTCCGGTAAGGTCCTCCCCGTGGCTGAGCGACATGGCGGACCACAGGCCCGCCACCATTTCCGCCTGGGCGCCGGGGTCGTGCGGCATGATGACGTCTACCCATTCCTGCCCCGTGTACGGTTCATAGCCGGGCGGCGGCGCGAACGCTTCCCGCGGTGAGACGCGTCCGCGCGCCCGCGTCCATTCCACCCAGCTGCGAGCTTCTGGCGCCGCAAAGCGGCCCGAAACGCCATCGAGGAACGGGCTCAGCCACTTCGGGATGTCCACCATGGCTGGGGTGCTCTCTCCGCGCCGGCCAGCCTCGGTAACGCCGCGCCGCGGTTCCACCGTCATCTCCATGCGTCCGGGCAGCCACGTCCCGGCTCCCCGCAGCTGCCAGTCAGTGAACGTGATGCGCCGGTGCAGTTCGTTCGGCAGGGTGGTGATCCATTCCTCAATAGCCCAGCGCCCTATCTTGAGAACCCGCTGCGCCATTTCGTTGTCGGGATTGTCAAGAATCGTGTTCGCGAACTCCTGCATCAGGTCGTATCGGGTGACGCGCGTCCACTCCACCGGCACGTACCCGCGGTGCGGGTCCGTTCCGACACGCACCTCACTGTTCCCGCCGACCTGCCAGGTCATGACCACCCGGTAGCCCCGGGAATCGCTCGCCTCGCGGATGTCCTGGGGCGCCCCCATGGCGATGAGCGTCGCCAGAGCCTTGCCCAGGAGGTGCACATCCCGCCAGCCTCGCTGCAATACCCAATTGCTCCCATGTGAACCGGCGGCTTCCAACTGCGTTGACGCATGCATTGCCCCCAGGGGCGACTGCCCCCAATACTGCGCGCCGCCCCAGGCCCGCTGGGCAGTCTGGGTCCATGACCTTTCATCGAATCGGCTCTCTTCCTTGACCCGGAGATTGGTTTCTGAGGCGACAACCCGACTCGAGCGGGAGACGTTACCGGTGCGCACTTCATGGGTGTAGTCGGGCCGCCCGGTTGCCCCCACCATCCCCGGGGGCAACTCTGAACCCGGCGGCGCTTGGGCCAGCATGGATTGGTAGGCCGTGGCGTCGGCCAAGACGGAGAACTGCTGGCCGATTTCAAACTCTGCGCTGCCGTGACTCAGCGCCAGGATTGTGCGCGCGAGCGAGTGGAGCAGTGTCAGGTAGCGCGGATCCTGACCGCGAAAGTCATCCTCTGAAAGGGCCGGCGAGTCCGGAACAGTTTCGGAATACCATGCTTCGGGATCCTCGCAGCCGGGCACCAGGAGAACCGTGGCGCCCCAGGCCAACGCGACCAGTCGACTGCGTACGCAACGGCGGCGCATACACGTCCCCCTCACCTCCCGCCACGCACACTCTCGTGCGCCTTCCAAACGCTAGCATGCGATGCGGTGCGCGGCCACCGGTTGCATGCTCGTGGGTCGGCCGCAGGGCAGACTGGTCGGCGGGTCCACGGGGCAGTACGCTCTGGTGATGCAACATGATGGTGGATGGCAGCGGACGGCGCGGCGGGACCTGTTCGAGAGCCGCTGGTTTACGCTGCGGCAGGATGAGGTGACGCTCCCGAACGGGGACGACATCACGTACACGTACGTGGTGCATCCGGGCTTCGCGATGGTGGTGCCGCTTTTGGCGGACGGGCGGGTCGTGATGGAGCGCGTGTACCGCTATACGGTGCAGCAGACCACGCTCGAATGTCCCAGCGGGGGGCTCGACGGCGAGGCGCCGGCGACTGCCGCGCGGCGGGAACTGGAGGAGGAGACCGGCTACCGCGCGGGGACGCTCGCACACCTCGGCCATTTCATGGGCAGCAACGGGTACAGCGACGAGGAGTACGACGTGTACCTGGCCACCGACCTGACGGCGGACGGCACCATCCGGCGGGAGAACACGGAACAAATCGAAGTGGTGCTCCTGCCCCTGGCCGAGTTGCACGCGATGGCTGTGCGCGGCGAGATTGCGGATGCGCCGAGCGCGCTGGCGCTCCTGCTCGCATGGGAGCACGTGCGCGCGCGGGGGGACGCGCCCTAGGCGGTGATGGGAATCTTCTCGCCGCGGATGAGATCGTCGAACGTCTGGCGTTCGCGGATGAGGTGCGCGCCACCGTCGCTGATGAGCACCTCGGCGGCCAGGGGCTTGCCGTTGTAGTTCGAGCCCATCACGAAACCGTACGCGCCCGCGCACTCGATGACGAGGTAATCGCCCACCTGCGCAGTGGGCAGGCGCCGCGTCACCACGACGCCGCCCTCCTCCTGTGTGAAGATGTCGCCGGATTCGCAGAGCGGGCCGCCCACGACCACGTCCTGCAGCGGCCGCTCCGCCGGGCCGCCGACGGGCGTGATGGAGATGGGCTGGTACGCGCCGTACATGACCGGCCGCACCAGATTGTTGAACCCCGCGTCCACCAGATAGAACGTGTTGTCGCCCATGGTCTTGACCGAGCGAATTTCCGCGAGCAGGTACCCGCACTCGGCCACCAGGTAGCGCCCGGGTTCGATTTCGAGGCGCACCTTGTGGTCGAACGCGTCTTCGAGGCCCCAGCGCATGTCATCCCAGAGCTTGAAGTACGCCGGCACGTCGACCACCGTAGCCCCCGGTTGATAGGGGACGGGCAGGCCGCCGCCCGCGCTGATCTCGTGCACGGAGGGGCCCACCTCCTTCGCGACGGTCTCCATGGCCTCGACCACGCGCGCGAGATGTTCCAGGTCCGAGCCCGAGCCGATGTGCATGTGCAGGCCCGTGACCTTCAGGTCGTGCCGCTCCGCGCGCGCCAGGCAATCGCCGAGCTGCTCGTGCCAAATGCCGTGCTTCGATTGCTCCCCGCCGGTATTGACCTTCCGGTGCGCGCCGTGGCCGAAGCCCGGATTGATGCGCAGCATGACCTCGCCGCCGCTCACGCGCTTCCCATATTGGTCGATCATGTCCGGCGAGCCGCAATTCACGCGCACGTCGTGCGCCACGACCGCGTCGAGCGCTTCCTGGTCGAAGATGTCCGCCGTGTAGAAGATGGGTGCGGGCTCGCCGTCGGCCGCGTACCCGGCGGCCAACGCCCGGCGGATCTCGTTCGTGCTCACCGCGTCCACCAGCACCCCGCGGCGCCGCATGAAATCGAGGATCGCCAGGTTCGAATTCGCCTTCTGCGAATAGCGGATCACGTCGAACGCGCGCAGCGTCTCGATCTGCCGCCGGATCGTCGCCGCGTCGTACACGTACGTGGGCGTCCCGAACTCGCGCGCGAGTTCCTTCACCGGAATCCCGGCGATCTCCGTGCGCAGCAACTGCGCGTCAGCTTCCGTTGGCATGGCGCATCATCTTACTGGACAGGAATGGAACCGCCAAGACGCCAAGGACACCAAGAGCAAAATGACCGGGCGGGAGGGCCACTCTGCGGCGACATTCTTCCAATGTCCTTCGTGTCCTGCCGGGTGGTCTATGCTCCCGCGTGCTTGGCGTTCTTGGCGTCTTGGCGGTTAGTGTTCGACCGTCATGCGCTTGGCCATCTTCACGTGCCAGGCGAAATCCGTCCACGAGTGGATCTTCTTGAGGCGCCCCCAGATATACGCGGGGCGGAAATAGTAATTGAAGAACGCCTTCCGCATGCGTTTGTTGAGCCAGGTGCGGTCGAACTCCGGTGACTCGAAGAACGGAATCGGGTCGTCGGTCCGCCCCTCCTTGAGCACGTACTCGCGCCAGTAGTCGTACTCCAGGTATCCCTCGCGAATCGCCAGGTCGTACAGGTCCGTGGCGGGGTAGGGGACCGCGATGGAGTAGTACGCGAAGTCGGGGTTGAGCTTCCGCGAGAACGCCACGGTATCCTCGATCATCTCGCGCGTTTCGCCGGGCGAACCGAGGATGAAATACGCGAGGATGTTGATCCCCGCGTCGCGCGTCCACCGGAACGCCTGCTCGGCCTGCTCCATGGTGATGCTCTTGTTCAGGACCTTGAGGATCTCGGGATGGAACGCTTCGATGCCGTAGCTGATGCGCTGACACCCGGCGGCCTTCATCTTCTTCAGCAACCCGGGATTCACGCAGTCCACGCGCGTGCGGCAATCCCACAGGACGTGCAGCTCCCGCGCGAGGATCTGGTCGCAGATCTGCTCGGCCCGCTGCTGGTTCGCGGTGAACGTGTCGTCGTAGATCACGATCTCGTCCAGCCCGTACTCCCGAACGATGTGCTCGATTTCGTCCACCACGTTCTCCGGGCTGCGCGTGTCGTAGTGGCCGCCGCGGATGTGGCGTTCGCAGAAGCTGCAACTGAACGGACAGCCGCGCGCCGTAATCATGCTCGTGACGGTCTTCGTGATCGTGGTCGCGTCGAAGTACCGGTCGTTCGGCAAATCCTCGCGCGCGGGCGGGGGGAACGTGTCCAGCGCCCGGCTGCGTTGCGGCGGCGGATTGGTATGTATCTGGCCATTGGCGCTTGATGCACAGGAGGATTTCCACACCAGCCCTGGCACACTCTCGTATCCGTCGCCGCCGCGGGCGAACGCGTCGAGGAACTGCGGGAGCGCTTCTTCCGCGTCGCCCTGTATGCCGAAATCGATGTGCGGGTTGACGAGCGTGAGGTCGGGCATCAGGGTCACGTGTGGCCCGCCGAACAACACGGGGAGTGTGGGATCCACGCGCTTGACCGCCGCCGCCACGTCACAACAGATGGTGAACATGGGCGTCACCACCGTGACGCCCACAATGTCCGGGCGCGTGTCGCGAATGTACGCTTCGATCTCCGGGATCCCCATCTCCAGCGCGTTCGCGTCCAGCAGGTCGGCCTGGAACCCGGCTTCGTGCAGGGTGGAGACTAGATACGCCGGCCCCAGCGGCGGCAGCACGCGCGCCCGCTTGATGAAGCTCGCCGAGCCAAACGCCACGCCGTCGCGCTCCTGGGCGATGACTTCGGGGGGCACCACGATCAGCAGTCTGACGTCGCGCCCGGTTCGGGTGGCGTTCATATCTCCCCTACACTCCAGGAATTCCGGGGTGGGCCGGGTCCGCGGATCCTCCCGCAGCGCTCTTCCCTACCCCCACTCATCAGTATAGAGACGCGGAGGCTCGGAGTCAGCGGGAGACCGGGCTAGTGCCTGACCGGCCACACTGGCCGAATTCCCTTCACATTGACAGGCTTTTGAAGCCGATGCTACGGTCCGCCGCGGCCCAGGGCCCCCAGCGCTGGCCGCCGGCCAGTGCTAGATAGGCCATAGATCATGTCAATACAACCACTTCTCGATCGCATCGCAGCGACCGTGGCTGAAGCCTATCCGCGTCTCGTCGAGATTCGCCGCGACATCCACGCCCACCCGGAACTCGGGTTTGCGGAAACCCGAACGGCGGGCCTCGTCGCCCGCACCCTGGAGGGGCTGGGCCTGGAGGTGCAGCGCGAAGTCGCGCTCACGGGCGTGGTGGGCACCCTGCGCGGGGGGAAACCCGGCCCCACCTTCGCCGTCCGGGCGGACATGGACGCGCTGCCCATGCCCGAGCAGACGGGGCTGGACTTCGCCTCGACCGTGCCCAACGTGATGCACGCCTGCGGGCACGACTGCCACGTGACCATGGCGTTGGGCGCGGCCATGGCCCTGAGCGCGGTGGCTGACCAGTTGCCCGGCACGGTGAAGTTCGTCTTTCAGCCGGGCGAAGAGGGGATGGCGGGTGGGAAGAGCATGGTGGAGCAGGGGGTGCTCCAGACGGCGCCAAAAATCGAGGCGATGCTCGCGCTCCACCTGGCACCGACCGCGCCGACGGGCACAATCCTTACCCGGCCGGGGGCGATTATGGCGGCGGGAGATATCTTCTGCGTGGAAATCGTGGGCCGAGGCGGGCACGGCGCGCGCCCCCACGAGTGCATCGATCCCATCTTCGTCGCGTCCCACGTGGTGCAGGCGTTCCAGGGCATCGTCAGCCGGATGACCAACGCGGAGGAGAGTGTGGTCATTAGCGTGACGAAGATTCAGGGGGGCACCACGTACAACGTGATTCCGGACGTGTGCGAACTGCTCGGGACCGTGCGCACGCTGAACGAGCGAACGCGGGCGGAGGTGGAAAGCCTGGTGGAACGCGTGGTTGGTGACGTGTGCCATGCCTTCGGCGCCACCGGCAAGCTGCACTACGCCCACGGGTACGGGGTCACGAGGAACGACGAACGCATGGCCGCGTACATAAAGGACGTGGTGGGCGAAGTGCTCGGTCCCGAGCGGTATTTCGAGATGCCCGCGCCGATGATGGGCGCCGAGGACTTCTCGTACTTCTTGAACGAGGTGCCCGGGGCGTTCTGTTTCATCGGGTGCTCCGGCGGGCGCCGGGACGCCGCCCCCATCCACTCGAGCCACATGGTGGTCGATGAGCCCGTGCTCGAAATCGGCGCCCGCTTCGCTGCCAGCGTCGCCGCGAAGTACCTGCACGAGCAGCCGTTGCGCTGACGCGCGCGTCCGCCACCCCCGCGCGCGCGAAACCCAAAGCGCGCCGCTGCGTATGGTACCCTGGGGTGACGCTCCACGTAACTTCTCGCACAGTGTTGTGAACGGCGCCCACGGCGACTCGGGAGCGCAGCAGTTCCCGAGCCCGCCATCGCATGGGCGAGGGAGAACGCCATGGCCAACGGCGAATCCGCGGTCCCGGTGACGGTCGACCTCGGCGGGTGGCTGCAGAACGCCTGGGAGTACTTCATCGAAGACGCCCTCCCGTGGTGCCTTATTGGGCTCCTGTACTTCGCGGTCTTGGGGGTGCTGTCGCAGATTCCCATCATTGGGTGGATCGGCCTGCTGGTGTTAAGCGGCCCGCTGGCGGGCGGCCTGTTCTACGCCGCCTTCGCCCGCATGCGCGGAACGCGGCCCACGGTGGGCATGCTCTTCGCCCCCATGCAGACAGATTTCCTTCAGCTCAGCCTCGTCGGTCTGGTCGGCGGGCTCCTCACCGCGCTCATCGCCACCGTGACCTGCGGCTTGGGGCTCCTGGTCGTGTTTCCCTTGTGGATGTTTGCGGTCCCCCTGGTCCTGGAACGCCGGCTTCCCTTCTGGGACGCGCTCGAACTGAGCCGCACGACCGTCCAACCGCATCTTACCCAGTGGATCCTCTTCGGGTTGGTGTGCATGGCTGTCATGGCGGCGGGAAGCCTGGTCGTGGGCCTCGGCGTCATCGCCACCATTCCCATTGGCTTTTTGATGGTGGCGGTCGCCTACCACGAGGTGTTCGGCATCGACCTCCCCGTCACGGATTCCGCCCCGCCGCCGCCGCATCCCCCCGCGCAACCTTCGTCCGGTTCGCACTCGGTCGAATCTCCCGCCGCCGCCGCACCCGAGCCACCGGCGCCGCCACCGCCGGCGGATCCACCGGAGCCGGAGGCGCCCCTGCCGCCGGAAACTGAGAGCGGCACCGCACCCTAGGTACGGTACCGGTGCGCGGTCGCTCCCGCGCGTGTGCGACACGCCTTTTCGCACACCTCGTGCGAGCAGAGGCACCCGCTGCTGCTGGCGATGGGGACGCGCGATCTCTATCATGGAAGGATGCCTGAACGTGCCGGTTCGCCTGCCGCGGACCCCCGTTCCCCAGCCGCAGCCGGGCTCGCCGGGCCCGCCGCGCGGCCGGTGGAAGACCGCCTCGGGTTGGCCCTGCGCCGCATCGTCGACGCGCCGGCGTTCTATGCGCTGGTCGCGGCGGTGGGTCTGGGCATCGGCCTGTATCTGACACCGAGTGCCAGCGGCATGGGCACCCACGAGGCCCTGGGGTTGCCCCCTTGCGCCTTCCGCTACGCCACCGGGCTCCCGTGCCCCGGATGTGGCCTGACCACGGCCGTCAGCCATGCGGCGCACGGCCACTTCGTGCAGAGCTTCCTCACGCAGCCGGCGGGCTTCTTGTTCGGCGTGGCGTTATGGGTGACGGTGCCGCTCATGCTGTACGCTGCGTGGCGCCGCGTGCCCGCGGCGGCAGTGCTGCCGCGCGCGCCGCGGCATGCGTGGGGATGGGGGATCGTTATCTTCCCAGTGGTCCTCGCCGCTTGGGCGTACAAGCTGCTCGTGGTGGCGGTCTTCTCCTGACGGCCGTCGCGCCCGGCGCGTCTGAAATTGACCCGCCTGCGCGCCTCGTCTACAATTTGTTGAACACCCCGGCCGCATCGGCGGTCCGTGCCCGGACAGAAAGCGGTTGCGCGTGGCGCTTGACGACGACACCGGCCTCCCCCAAAAGATCATCGACGCCATCGATGCGGAACTGAACGAGCGGTTCGCGCCGCACGCGGGCGACGCCTTGTACGACGAGATCAAGCGCGTGCGGCGGGAGGAACTCATCGAGCTGGCACGCGGGACGCCCGGCAGCGCATGACCATTTCCTTCGACGACCTGCGCCGGCGGCTGGACAACATCCGCAACTTGCCCACGCTCCCTGTCGTGTACGCCAAGGTACAGGGCATCATCCGCGATACCTCGTCCAGCGCCCGGGACGTGGGCGCGGTGGTCGCCGAGGATCCCGCCCTGACCGCCCGCCTGCTCAAGATGGTGAACTCCGCCTTCTACGGCCTGGGCCGGGAGGTCACCACCATCGACCATGCCGTCGTGGTACTGGGCCTGCGCGAACTGGAACACGTCATTCTGGCCACGACGGTGTTGAAGATTTTCCCCAACCGGGGGACCAAATCCGGGTTCGACATCACGGAATTCTGGAAGCACGCGCTCGGCACCGCGATCCTCGCCCGGGAACTCTCCCGCCGGCTCGAAGTGGGCGATGCGGAAGAGCTGTTCACCATGGGCCTCCTGCACGACATCGGGAAGATGGTGCTGGCTCTGTTCTTCGAGGACGAGTACGAAGAGGTCTTACAGGCGGTGGCCACGCGCACCGAAGTCATCGGCACAATCGAAGAAGAGCTGCTCGGCTTTCATCACGCCGAAGTCGGCGCGATCATCGCTGCCAAATGGGACCTGCCGCCGCGGCTCGTGGATGTCATCCACTACCATCACAAGCCGCGGGAGAGCGAAACCTGTCAGGCGGAAGCCGCGGTCATCAACCTGGCGGATATGATTTGCCGCGCAAAAAATTGGGGCAATCCGGGCGACCCGTACATTCCCGCGCTCGCCGACGGCACCCGGGAGCTGGTGCCGTTTGAGCCAATGCGCGTGGAGCCGCTGATGCGCCTCGTCGAGCGGCACTATCAGGACGCCACCACCGTCTTCGACCTGGGTTAGTGCCTATGGCGCCGCCGCGCCCGCCCGACCTGAAAGCCCTTGAGCCCGCCGCCCTGCGCGACACGGTGGTGCAATTGGGGCTACCGGCGTTCCGTGCCTCGCAGGTGCTGCATTGGTTGTACCGCCGGGGCGTCGACGACCTGGAGGGGATGACCAACCTCGGCGCCGCCACACGCGCCCGCCTGGCCGAGGCGTGCACGCTCACGCGTCTGCATCTGCACACCCAGCGCACCGCTGAGGACGGCACGATCAAGGTCCTCTGGACGCTCGCGGACGGCCATACGATCGAGAGCGTGTGGCTCGTTTCCGGGGCCCGGCGGACGATCTGCCTCTCCACCCAAGTCGGCTGCGCCTTCAGTTGCCGCTTCTGCGCGAGTGGCGACGGGCCGCTGGTCCGGAATCTCACCACCGCCGAGATCGTCGACCAAGTGCTGGGCTTCCAGCGCCTCTGCGGCAGCCGGCCGACGAACCTCGTGTACATGGGCATGGGCGAGCCGCTGGCCAACTACGCGGCGGTGCGGGACTCCGTGCGCATCCTGACGCACCCGGATGCGTACGCCATGAGCCCCCGCCGGCTGACCGTGTCCACCGTCGGGTACCTGCCGGGGCTTGAACGCCTGATTGCCGACGCGCTGCCCACGAACCTCGCCTTCTCCCTGCATGCGCCCAGCGACGCGCGTCGGGCGGCCCTCATGCCCGGCGCGGAGCGGTACGCACTCGCGGATCTCCGCGACGCGCTCATCCGCTTTCGCCGCGCCACGGGACGGCGCGTGACGCTCGAGTATGTGCTGCTGGCCGACGTGAACGACGCTCTGGCGGATGCACGCGCGGTGGCTGCGTTCGCCAACGCCGTGGGCGCGAAGGTCAACCTCATCGTGTACAACACGGTGCCCGGGTCCAACGACGCCGGTTCCGCACTCGAGACGGTCGAGGCGTTTCAGGACGTACTCCGCGGCAAGAATGTGCTCGCGTTCGTCCGCCAGAGCGGCGGCCGCGCTATCCAAGCCGCCTGCGGGCAACTGCGCCGCGCCACGCCGCTGGTTGTTTGACCTGGACCGGCCGCTTGCCTACACTCGACTTGTGCCCGCCCTCCCTGAGGCCGTGTCCGCTTTTGCGGATACCCATGGCCTGCTGCCCGACGGCGCCCACATCCTCGTTGCGTGTTCCGGCGGTCCGGATTCAAGCGTGCTGCTGGACGTGCTCGCCCGTGCCGCGGCGTCTCGCCACTGGCGGCTCACCGTGGCGCACTTCAACCACGGAGTGCGCGGGAAGGCCGCGGACGAAGACGAAGCCTTCGTCCGCGACCGGGCGGCGGCCCTGCACCTAGACGTCTGTGTCGGACGGCCGGCGGCGTTGGAACACACTGACGAGGCGAGCTTGCGCACGGCGCGCTACGACTGGTTGGCGCAGGCCGCGCAAGAGCGGGGCGCGTCGCATGTGGCGGTCGGCCATACCCGAGACGATCAAGTGGAAACGGTGTTGCTCCGCCTCGTGCGGGGTACCGGGCTGCGCGGCTTGGGGGGGATGCGCCCGGCCCGGGCGTTGAGCGCCGCGAGTGGGGTGCAAGTGGTGCGGCCGCTGCTCGCCCTCGGACGCGCGCATGTGTTGCAGTACGCCGAGACGCGCAACCTGAGCTACCGGGTGGACGCCACGAATGCGGATCGCGCCCGCGCGCGGAACCGGCTGCGCCACGACCTGCTCCCCCTGGTGCGGAATCTGGAGCCGGGCGTGGATGTCCGCATCGCCCGCCTGGCCGAGCACTTGGCCCATGACGAAGCCTATTTGGCAGACGCCACAGCCGCGCTGGACGCTGCCCTCGACCGCGGGCGGGGGTTCGGCTGGCTGGCGTACGATCGGCCCGCTCTGGCCGCGGCGCCGGTCGCGCTGCGCTCCCGGCTCTTGCGCCACGCTTTCCGGACCGTGGCCGTCAGTGCGTACGCCCCGGACGCCGACGGCATCGATGGCGTCATGCACGCCCTGGCCAGTGACGTGCCGACGGGTGCGGTGGACTGGCCCGGTGGCGTGCGAGTCCGCTGGACGGCCGCGGCGGTGGTGCTCGCGCGCGTCCCCCCGCCTGCGGTCCTGGCCCCCGCCGCCCTGGCCGTCCCCGGAGAGACGCGGTGGCCCGCGACCGGGCAGCGCCTGCGCACTCGCGTGCTCGCCTCGGGCGCGGCCCCTGCGCCGGACGCGCTCCTGCACGTCGCGTGGGAGCGGGCCCCGAAGCCCCTGACGGTGCGGGGCTGGTGCGTGGGGGACCGGTGGCAGCCGGCGGGCCATGGGGGTCCCGAACCTGTGGCGGAAACCTTACGCCGGATGGGCGTTCCGCCCGACCGGCGCCCCGCCGCGCCGGTGTTGGCAACCGATTCGACAGTGTGGTGGGTGGTGGGTGCCCGGCCGCCGGCCGGAGCCGGAGTCGATGGCGAAACCCGGGAACGACTGGAGGTGTGCATTGATAACCAAGACGCTTGGGGCCATCCTCTATAGCCGTGGGCAGATCGCCGCGCGCATCGACGAGCTGGCGGCGGAGATCTCGCGCGACTATGCCGGGGTAGAGCCGACCTTGCTCGTGGTACTCAAGGGCGCTGCGCCGTTCGGCGCGGACCTGGCCCGGGCCCTTACGGTGCAGGTCCGGATGGACTTTCTGCCCGCCACCAGCTATCGGGGGACGTGGACTAGCGGCGCCGTCAGCATCGGGCCCCTGCAGCCGGGCGAAATCTACGAGCGCCACGTGCTCATCGTCGAGGACATTATCGATACGGGGGCCACCCTGCACGCCCTGTGGAAGCACGTGCAGGAGTTGCAGCCGGCGTCCCTGGACGTCTGTACGCTCCTGAACAAGATGGCGGTCCGGGGCGTCCAGCCCCCCGTGCCGCTTCGCTACGTGGGCTTCGAGGGACCAGACAAGTTCGTCGTCGGCTATGGCATGGACCTGGACGAGGCGTACCGCCACCTGCCCGATATCCACCTGCTCGCGTGAACCGGGGTGAATGCCGGGCGGCCGAAACGGTAGTACACGTTATAGAAGGGCGTGCCGCTCCTGGGCGGGCGTAAGCGCTCGGCCGTCTCACCACAGCGGCTGGGGCTTCCTCGCTTTGAGGGGTGGTTGACGCTATGCTAGAGTAGCCGCTCCGAAAAGTATTGCTGATTCTGCCGTGCGTGGAGGCGGAACGTGGTGACGGTGGCGCGCCGGCGGGCCTGCGCGAGGTATCGCGAATGAACAATATGGTCAAATCCGTGGCCGCGTGGGCCGTCATCATCATTCTCGTGCTGTTCGTCGTGCTCCTGCGCGAGCAGAAGGCCGAGCCACCGCAGAATGTGGCCTACTCCAAACTTCTGGATGGAATCGACGCCGGGGCCGTCACCAGCGTAGAAATTCAAGCGCGGGACGCGAGCCAGGGGGGCGGCATCGAACTGCGCGGGGAACTGAACGGCGAAAAATTCGTCACCTACACCACGGACCGGGATGTGCACAAGGAGCTGCGCACGGCCGGCATTGAGATCGAAGAAAAGCCGTTCCAGCCCAAGGTGTTCCAGCGCCTGCTGGTGGAGATGATCCCCATCGTCCTCATCATCGGGGTGATCTGGTACTTCGCCTATCGCCAGATGCAGACCGGGGGGAACAAGGCGCTCAGCTTTGGGAAGAGCCGGGCCAAGATGCACACCCAGAATCAGGTGAAAGTCACGTTCGACGAAGTGGCGGGGGTGGACGAAGCGAAGGAAGAACTGCACGAGATCATTGATTTCCTCAAGGACCCGAAGAAGTTCACGAAGATCGGCGGCAAGATTCCCAAGGGCGTGTTGCTCATGGGGCCCCCCGGCTGCGGGAAGACCCTGTGCGCCCGCGCCGTGGCCGGCGAGGCGAAGGTCCCGTTCTTTGCCCTGTCCGGATCCGATTTCGTGGAGATGTTCGTCGGCGTCGGCGCGTCGCGCGTGCGCGACCTCTTTGCTCAGGGCCAGAAGCACGCCCCGTGCATCATCTTCATTGACGAGCTGGATGCGGTCGGGCGCCAGCGGGGCGCGGGCCTGGGCGGCGGCCACGACGAACGCGAACAGACGTTGAATCAGTTGCTGGTCGAGATGGATGGGTTCAATTCCAATGAGGGCGTCATCCTCATGGCGGCGACGAACCGGCCCGACGTGCTGGACAAGGCGCTCCTGCGCCCCGGCCGCTTCGACCGGCAAATCGTCGTCGACACCCCGGACCTCCAAGGCCGGGAGCAGATCCTGCACGTCCACACCAAGCGCGTCCCCATGTCCAATGACGTGGAACTGTCCACCCTGGCCCGCGGGACGCCGGGGTTCAGCGGTGCGGACCTGGCGAACATGGTGAACGAAGGCGCTCTGCTCGCCGCGCGGCGCGACAAAGACCGGGTCGAGATGGTCGACTTCGAGGAAGCCAAGGACCGGGTCCTCATGGGGCCGGAACGGCGGAGCCTGATTGTGTCCGACAAGGAAAAACGCATGACCGCCTTCCACGAGGCGGGCCACGCGTTGGTGGGGGCCTTGCTGCCGAACACGGATCCCGTGCATAAGTGCACCATCATCCCCCGCGGTCGGGCGCTGGGCTTGACACTGCACCTGCCCATCGAGGACCGGCATAGCTATTCGCGGAGCTACCTCACCGACTTGCTGGCCATGATGCTGGGAGGGCGCTCGGCGGAAGAGATCACGTTCGGCGAAATGACCAACGGCGCGGGCGACGACATTCGGAAAGCGACGGACCTCGCGCGGCGCATGGTGTGCGAGTGGGGCATGAGCGACGCGCTCGGCCCCGTGTCCTATGGCTCGAACGACGAGGTGTTCCTCGGCCGCGACTTCATGAAGGAACGGAACTATTCCGAAGAAGTGGCGCGCCGCATCGACGAGGAGATTCAAACCCTGGTGCAATCCGCGCACCAGCTGGCTATCCGCTTGCTGACGGAGCACACCGATGCGCTGAATCGGCTGGCCAATAGCCTCATCGAATTTGAGACCCTCGACGGCAAACAGGTGGAGGCGGCGATCGCCGGTCGGGAGATTCCGCCGCCGCAGCTCACCCCCACCCCGCGGCCCACGGGCGGCGCGACGGACGAGACATCGAAGCCGCCGCCGGGGGATGAAGAACCTGGGCTGCCGCCGGCGATGCCGGATCCGGCGCCCGCTTAACGGCCCTGCGCCCGGGCCGATCCCCCCATGAGGGGGTGGCGCGGCGCGTTGGGCCGCACGTATACCTGGCACGGGCGCCCGCCCGGTTGACCCTCGAAAAAAAAGCCCCCTATACTCAACTGGAGCGCCCGTGCGGCGGCCACAGACCTATGCCTCCCATCTTTCGGTTCGGCACTGACGGAATCCGCGGCGTCGCGAATCAATTTCCCATGACCGCGGAGGTGGCGCTGCAGCTGGGCCGCGCCGCCGCGCACGTATTCGCCGGCGACGATCGCCGCCACCGGGTCGTCATCGGGAAAGATACCCGCCGGTCCTGCTACATGATTGAGAACGCCCTGGTGGCCGGCCTCACCTGCATGGGGGTGGACGCGCTCGTCGTCGGCCCCATGCCCACCCCCGCCGTCGCGTTGCTGACCCGCAGCATGCGCGCCGACGCCGGCATCATGATCAGTGCCTCGCACAATGCGTACGAGGACAACGGGATCAAGTTCTTCTCCAAGACCGGGTTCAAGTTGCCCGACGAGACGGAACGGGAAATCGAGCGGCTGGTCATGAGTCAGGGCGAACTGGATCGGTACCTGCCCGGTGCGGACGGGATGGGCCGCCACACGCGGATCGAAGGCGGCGCCCACCGGTACGTCGAATTCGTGAAGAGCACGGTGCCCAAGGGCATGACGTTCGACGGCATGCGCGTGGTGGTGGATTGTGCGAACGGTGCGGCGTACCGCGTGGCGCCCGAAGTGTTGCGCGAACTCGGGGCCGAAGTCATTCCCATCAACGTGACGCCCACCGGCACGAACATCAACGCCGACTGCGGTGCCGTGTCGCCCGAGGCGCTCTGCGACGTGGTGCGCCGCCGGAACGCGGACGTGGGGCTCGCGCTGGACGGGGACGGCGACCGCCTCATCTGCAGCGACGAGCGTGGTCAGGTGGTGAATGGGGATGCGGTCCTGGCCATCTGCGCTCTGCACATGGCCAAGGCGGGGACGCTCCGGGGGAACACGCTCGTGGCGACGGTCATGAGCAACATGGCCTTGGAGCTGGCCCTGCGCCCCCAGGGCATTCGCGTCGAGCGGACCCAAGTGGGCGACCGCGCCGTGACCGAAGCCATGGTGGCCGGCGAGTACGCGCTGGGCGGGGAACAGAGCGGCCACGTGATCTTCCTCGACTACAACACCACGGGCGACGGCCTCATGACCGGCCTCCAGATCCTGCGGATCATGCGCGATACCGGGTCGCCCCTGAGCGAGCTGGCGGGGGTCCTGAAGCCGCTGCCGCAGGTCTTGCTCGGCGTGCAGGTCGCGGAGCGCGTGCCGTTCGAGCGGCTGGATGGCGTGCCCCGGGTCATGGAGGAAGTGAACAATGCGTTGGGGGAGGATGGCCGCCTGCTCGTGCGGTACTCCGGCACCGAGCCCAAGGCGCGCGTGCTCGTCGAGGGCCAGGATGCCGCGGTCATCCACGCCATGGCCTCGAAAGTGGCGCACGCGATCGCCGCCGCGCTTGACGGCAGCGTCGATGGCTAACCGCGAAGTTCGTCTCAGCATCAACGTCGATCACGTCGCCACGATCCGGCAGGCGCGGCGCGACATCGAGCCCGATCCCGTGCATGCGGCCGTGCTCTGCGAAGCGGCCGGGGCGGATGGGATCACCGTCCACCTGCGCGAGGACCGGCGGCATATCAACGACCGCGACGTGCGCCTCTTGCGTGAGGTGGTCAAGACGCGACTCAACTTGGAGATGGCGGCGACGGAGGAGATGGTGGCGATCGCGTGCGAAATCTGCCCGGATCAGGTCACCCTCGTCCCCGAGCAGCGCGAAGAGCTGACTACCGAAGCGGGCCTCGACGTCATCGGCAACAAGAAAGCGATCGCCGAGGCCATCGGCGCGCTCGCCGCGAATGGGATTTACCCGAGCATTTTTATCGAGGCGGATCCGGAACAGATCGCGGCTGCGGCCGCGTGTGGCGCGTTTGCCGTCGAACTGCACACGGGGCATTACGCGAACCTGAAGGACGACGCGGCGCGCGAGTCGGAACTGCAACGCTTGACCCAGGCGGCGGAAGCCGCTGCGGGCCACGGCTTGGCCGTGCACGCGGGCCACGGGCTCAATTACCGGAACATCACCCCCATCGCGCGGCTGCCCAATCTTGTGGAAGTCAGCATTGGCCATAACATCGTCGCGCGCGCGGTGCTCGCCGGGCTCGACGTCGCCGTGCGCGACATGCGTGCGCGCATCACCGCCGTTCGCACATAAGGCCCGGCCGCATGGCCACTCCCGTGACTGCCGAGCTGGCGCGTACGCTCGCGCCCCCACGCCCGGCGGACGGCCACAAGGGCACGTTCGGCCACGCCCTCATCGTGGCCGGATCGCCGGGGTACACCGGCGCCGGGTGCCTGGCGGCCGAAGCGGCAGCGCGGTCCGGCGCGGGACTCGTGACCCTGGCATGTCCCGCCGGCCTGAACGCCATCTTTGAAGGAAAACTGACCGAGGTGATGACGCTGCCGGTCCTCGGCATCCCGCCCCACTCCGAACACTTCACCGCCGAGTCCGTGCCCGTCGTCGCGCCCGCGGCCGCGAGCCGCGACGCCGTCGGCATCGGGCCCGGCCTCGGCCAGGCTGCGGGCACGTTCGAATTCGTGCGGGAACTGCTCCCCGCCGTGTCCGTGCCGTGCGTGCTCGACGCCGATGGCTTGAACGCCATCGCCGAACAGACCGACGCGCTGTTGCCCCTCTCCGTCCCCTGCGTGCTCACGCCGCACCCGGGTGAAATGGCGCGTCTCACGCAACTCTCCACAGAGGACGTCCAATCGGATCGCGGCGCGGTCGCGGTACGCTACGCCGAACGCTGGGGTTGCACCGTTGTCCTCAAAGGGGCGCCGACGGTGGTCGCCGCGCCGAACGGCCGCACGTGGTGCAACACCACCGGCAACCACGGACTCGCCAGCGGCGGGACGGGCGACGTGCTCACCGGACTGATCGCCGGGTTGTTGGCCCAAGGGTGCGCGCCCGAGGCGGCGGCGGCCTTGGGCGTCTACCTGCATGGGTGGGCCGGGGATGCGGGCGCCGCACGCGGCAGTCCCCGGGCGCTGATGGCGGGCGACGTGCTCGCCGAACTGCCGGCCGCGTGGCGCGCACTCCTCGGGCAGGAAGTGGAGCCGCCGCCGGCATGAGCCTCAGCGAATTCGAACTCATCGAGCGCCTGACGCGTGGCCTGCCCACGTCCGACCGCACGGTGCTCGGCGCGGGTGACGACTGTGCGATCCTGCGCGGGCCGGGCGGGGCGGACCTGCTCGTGACGAGCGACCTGCTCGTCGAGGGCGTGCACTTCCGCCGGGACACCATGCCCTGGCCCGCCGTCGGCGCAAAGGCGCTTACCTGCGGCTTGAGCGATGTGGCGGCGATGGGGGGCACGCCCAAGTGGGCGGTGGTGAGCCTCGCGCTGCCGGCCGAGACGGCACCCGCGGACACCGACGCGCTCTATCAGGGGCTTGCGGATCAGGCGCGCCGGTATCGCGTGGACGTAGTGGGCGGCGACACCGCGCGATCCATGCAGGGGATCACGCTCGACGTGACGGTCATCGGCACCGTCAGCGCGGGCATGGCGCTACGCCGCAGCGGCGCGGAAGCCGGCGACGCGATCCTGGTGACGGGCCGGGTGGGAGATGCCGCCGCCGGCCTCGATGTGCTGTTGCACGGCGAGCCGGCCGCCGAGGCGACGCGCAGCCTCGTGCACGCGCATCAGTGGCCGGCGCCGCGCAGCGACGTGGGCATGCAGTTACTGTTGCTGGGGACGGTCGGGGCGTGCATCGATCTCAGCGACGGTTTGGCGGGCGACCTGCGGCACGTGTGCAATGCGAACGATCTTGGCGCGGTGGTGTACGAGGAGGCCGTGCCCATGTCCGACGCCATGTGCGCGTACGCGAAGACGCGGCACCGGGACCCGCTCGAGTGGGCCCTGGGCGGCGGGGAGGACTATGAGTTGCTGTTCACCATGCGCCGGCGCGCCGCGGAGGCCCTTGTCGAGCAGTGGGGGACCAGCGGTCCCGCCGCACTGACAATCGTGGGCGAAATGCAGGCCGGCCCGCCCGAGGTGCACCTGCGGCGGCGCAGCGGGGTCAGCGAGCCCATGCCCGTCGCCGGGTTCGATCACTTTCAGCTCCGCGCGTGATGGAGCAATTTCTTCTCGACCTCGCGAGCGCGGTCCGCGCGGTAGTGCGGCCCTGGGTGCTCGAACTCCGCGGTGATGACATCGTGTCGGAGAGCGAGCACGGCGACGTGACGTATCGCCTGGATATGGCCGCAGAGGACGCCGTGGCCGACTTCGTGCGGGCCAGCGGGCGCGCGGTCGCGGTGTACGCCGAATCCACCGGCCTCACGCGCTACGGGACGGGCGAACCGGAAGCGCTGCTCATGATCGATCCCGTGGACGGCACGCGCAACGCCGTGTGTGGGTTCGAAGGGTGCATGGTGTCCGTCGCCGCCGCGCCGCACCGCGACGGCGCGACCCTCGGTGACGTCACCCACGGCGTGTTGCTCGACATCGTGCAGGCCTATGCCTTCACGGCCCGGCGCGGCGCCGGCCTGACCGTGCGCAACGACGGAGCGCCTGTCGCCCCGCGCCGGCCGGCGGCCGTTCCCCTCGAACGGCTGCGCTGGTCGCTCAATTGTCCCGCGCGGCCTGCGCGGATGAATGTTGCGGTCATGGGCGACTTGATCGATCGGACGTCGCTGACCGGAAGCTTCCACGCCGGCAACAGCACCACGTTCTCCCTCAGCCGGATCGTCACGGGCCAGTTGCACGCGCACGTGGACGTGGCGGATCGGATCTACGAGGATTACCCCGCGACGGCGCCCCTGTTCCGGGCCGTGGGGGAGACGCACCTGACCGGCTCGCAGCCGCACGACCTGGCCGCGTGCGCGTTGATTTTAGAAGAAGCGGGGGGCGTAGTGACGGACGCGTGGGGCCGATCCCTCCACGGGGTGCCGCTCCTCGCCCACGGGCGGGAGGCCATGCTGTCCACCGTCGCGGCGACCACTGCCGAGGTGCACGGCGCCCTCATGGCCTATCTGGATGCGCACATGCCTCGCGTTGGGACCGCACTGGCAAGCGACAGCACGGACTGACCCGGTCCGTTGTCGCGCTCGGGGTCCGCGTGCTATAACTCCGCCCCGTTACCCTGACATGCGTCAACGCCTCCTCTTCTGCGCGGTCCTCCTCTGCGTGGGCGCGCCACCCGCTCACGCGCTGCGTCCCGGGCAAGCGCTTCCCGCGCCGCCCACGACCACGCTCGACGGCGCGACCGTCCCCACCGGCCAATGGCTGCGCGAGGAGTTGGTGGCGTGGTGTGTCTTTACGCCGGGAGGCCCCAACGCCCCGCACATGTTGAAGTGGCTGGCGCCACCCGCGCACGTGCGCGCCGGCTATCGCGCCGTGGGTGTCCCCGTCGCGGACGGACCACTCCCGGAATCCCGCGGGGCGGCCACGTTGCCGCTGCTGGCCGGTGGGCACCGGTGGCGCCCGCAGCTCGGGGTGCGCATCCAGCCGCCGCTCGTCATCCTTACCCGCCCGCCGGGCACCGTGGTCGCCGTGTTGCAGGGGGCGGATGTTACGGGACCGGCCATCGCCCTCGCGGCGCTGGCGTGGCACGTGCAGCGCGAGGATTGGTCTGCGGTCCACGACGTGCTGCGCCGGGCGGGCCAACCCCTGGTCGACCCCACGTTCTTGGCGGCGCGGAGTCTAGCGGACCTGGGGACGGGCAACCTCACGAGTGCGCGCGATACGGCCACCGGCTTGGCTGAGGTCGGCCCGAACGGGGAGTTCAAGGCGTTGGGTCGGGCCCTCCTGGCGGAGCTGGCGCGCCGCAGTGGTAATCCCGATGCGGCGGGGCGCCAGGCTCAAGCCGGCGCCTCCGTCGCGGAAGGGCAGGCGGTGCTCGCGCGGCTCGCGCTGGCCGAGGGCGACTTGGCATCGGCGCAACGGGCGGTGGAGCGCACGCTCACGTTGCCCGCCGTGCTGCCCTGGTCCTCCGGCGCCCACCGCCTCTTGGCCGCGCATGTGGCTTGGCTCCGGGGCCGGTCCGGCGAAGCCGCCACCGCGGCGGCGGCTGCCGCGCGTCTTGCGCCGGCGTCCTGGCGCTGTGTGCAGGCGTTTGGACTCGCGCGCCTGCGTGCGGACGACATGGACGGCATCGCCCTGTTGCGTGCGGCGGCGGCGATGGCGCCAGCGGACGTGGGCGCACGGGAGTTGGCGCACGCCGCGGCCGACGCGTTCGCGGCGGGTGACGTGGAACCGGCGAGCCTGAGTGTGGTGCTGGAGACCGGCAGCGTCCCGCACGCCCGGGGGCCCGGAGCCGGGCCGACGGCGGGCGTGCTGTTGGCTCGGGCACTGGACCGGAAGCGGCTCGGGGGCGCCGAGGCGTACGCGACGAGCGCGCGCGGCCACCGCGACGGACATGCCTTTGGCGCGCCGCTACCGCCGGCGGCGGCACTTGGTGCGGCGAAACGGACGGCCGCGCGTTACCTGGTGCTGCTCCGCATGCACGCCGCGCCGCGTGGAGTCGTGCTCAATACACGCGTGGTGGACGTACGCACCGGAAAGGTGCGCGGCCTTGATTCCATGGTCTGGACGCCGGACGCGACACTGGGCGAGGCGTGCGATGTCTTAGCCAACCGCGTCCGTACCCGGTTGCGATCGCGGACTTAACGCCGCCGCGACTTCTTCCGCGCGGTGGTCTTCGTGCCACGCCGGCGCGTGGTGCTGCCTTTGCGCGTTGCAGCGCGTCGCTTCGTCGCAGTCTTCTTCTTGGCCGCCTTCTTTTTCGTCGGCCGCTTCGTCCCGCGCTTTGTGCGCGTCGCTTTCTTTCGTTTCGCGGACGCGGCCTTCGCGCGTTTCGGTCGTGTCCGGGCCTTCGCCAGGACCGCCGCCATGGTGGTGCCGATTTCCCCCGGGTTGGCGCACACGGTGATCCGGGCCTTTCGGAGGGCGGCCATTTTCTCGGCGGCCGTGCCCTGGCCCCCGGAGATGATGGCTCCGGCGTGACCCATCCGCCGGCCCGGCGGCGCGGTCTGCCCGGCGATGAACGCCACCACCGGCTTGCGCATGTTCCTTCGCACCCACGCCGCCGCTTCCTCTTCCGCCGTGCCACCAATCTCGCCGATCATCACCACCGCGTCCGTGCCCGGATCCGCCTCGAACAGCGCCAGCACGTCGATGAAGCGCGTGCCGATCACCGGATCGCCGCCGATGCCGATGCAACTGGACTGTCCGATGCCCAGCGACGTGAGCTGTCCCACCGCTTCGTAGGTGAGCGTCCCGCTCCGGCTGACGACCCCGACGCGCCCCGTTTTGTGGATGAAGCCGGGCATGATGCCGACCTTGCACTTGCCGGGCGAGATGATGCCGGGACAGTTCGGACCGATGAGCCGGCTGGACGAATGCCGCAACCGGTCGTACACGTGCACCATGTCCCGCGCGGGGATGCCCTCCGTGATCGCCACGATGAGCGGCATTCCCGCGTCGATGGCCTCGAGAATCGCGTCGGCGGCAAAGGGGCCCGGCACGAAGATGAGCGAGACATTCGCCTTCGTCGTTGCGACCGCCTCCCGCACCGTGTCGTACAGGGCGAAGCCCTCCTGGGTCGTGCCACCCTTGCCGGGCTTGACCGCGCCAACGATCTTCGTCCCGTACGCCTGGCACTGCTGCGCGTGGAACAGCCCCTCGCGCCCGAGGCCCTGGATGAGCACGCGGCTTTTCTTGTCCACCAGGATACTCACGCGGCCACTCCTTCCGGTTTCATGCGATGGCGGCGACGACTTTGGCCGCTGCGTCGTCCAGGTCGTGCGCGACGATGAACTCGAAGTCCGCCTCCGCGAGGATCTCACTGCCGAGGTCCGCGTTTGTCCCCGCGAGCCGCACGACCACCGGCACGGTCACGGTGATCCGCTGCATCGCTTCCACGATGCCGCGCGCCACGCGGTCGCACTGCACGATCCCCCCGAAGATGTTCACGAGCACCGCGCGCACGTTCGGATCCTGCAGAATGATCTCGAATGCCGTCGCCACGCGCTCGGGCGTGGTCCCGCCGCCCACGTCCAGAAAGTTCGCCGGCTCCGCCCCGTGCAGCTTGATGATGTCCATCGTCGCCATCGCCAGCCCGGCGCCGTTCACCATGCAGCCGACGGTCCCGTCCAGCTTGATGTAGCTCAATTGGTGCGTGGAGGCCTCGAGCTCCGCCGGCTCCTCTTCATCCTCGTCCCGCAGGGCGGCAATGTCCGGGTGACGATAGAGCGCCGTGTCGTCGAAATTCAGCTTCGCATCCAACGCCAGCACCGCCCCATCCCCCGTGATCGCGAGCGGATTGATCTCGATGAGCGAGCAGTCCAACGCCTCGCTCGCTTCCGCCAGCTTCAGGAGGACGTCCGCGATTCCTTTGACCAGGGGCCCCTCCACCTTCAACCCCAGCGCCAGGCGGCGCGCCTGGTACGGTTGGAGCCCGAGCGCGGGATCGATGGTCTCCTTGAGAATCGCGTCCGGGTTCGCCGCGGCCACCTCTTCGATCTCCATGCCGCCCGCCGTGCTGACCATCACGACCGCGCGCGAGAGACTGCGATCGAGCACGATGCCGGCGTATAGCTCCTGGGCGATGTCCGTCGCCGCCTCGACGAGCACTTGCTTAACGCGCTGGCCGCCGGGCCCCGTTTGCGGCGTCACGAGCTGCATGCCGAGGATGGCGCGCGCGTGCTGCTCCACCTCGTCCGGCGTGTGCGCGAGCTTGACGCCGCCCCCTTTCCCGCGGCCGCCGGCATGGATCTGTGCCTTCACCACCGCGGCGCCGCCGAGCGAGACCCCGATCATGCGCGCATCCACGGGCGTGGTGGCGACGCGGCCCTCGGGCACGGGCACGCCGAACGTGCGGAGCAAATCCTTGCCCTGAAACTCGTGAATCTTCATGTCGCGAAGTCTCCGGCGCCGGCGGGTCGGGGCGCGTACACTCCGCCGGCATTCGGGCGCCGGCAGAATGACGCGTATCCTACGCAAGCCGTGCGCGGCGCCGCAACCGGTGCCACGGGATTGCCGGCCGCGGGCCGCTGATTCGCCGCGCGTCCAACGCTCGGGGTGGCGTTCGCGGGCCGATCCGGTACCATGGAAGTCGCGCGCCCGCCTCGTATGGACGTCCAAAGCCTGCAGCCCGGACAGGAATTCGGCCCCTATCGGCTCCTGCGTCTCCTCGGCCAGGGGAACATGGGCGTGGTGTGGCTGGCGGAGCAGCCGTCGCTCGACCGCGAGGTGGCGCTCAAGCTGATGGCCCCCCGGCTGGCGGACGATCCGATCTTCGTCGCGCGCTTCCAACGCGAGGCGCGCACCGCCGCGCAGCTGAACCATCCGCACATCGTGCGCGTGTTCGACATCGGCGAGCAAGACGGCACCTGGTTCCTCTGCATGGAGTACGTGGAGGGGGAACCGCTGCGTGCGCTGCTCGAGCGCGAAGGCCCCTTGCCCACCCTTGAGGTGGCGCGCTGGGGCGCCGTGATCGCCGACGCGCTGTCGGCGGCTCACGAACGGGGCGTCCTCCACCGCGATGTCAAGCCGGGCAATGTGCTGATCGACGCCTGGCGGCACGCGCGGCTCATGGATTTCGGCATCGCCAAGAGCGTGAACTCCACGACGCTGACCACGAATGAGATTCTGGGGACGCCGAACTACATGGCGCCCGAGCTGGGGCAGGGCCGGCCGGCGTCGCCCCTGACCGACCAGTACGCGCTGGGGGTCATGCTGTACGAGCTGATTACCGGCCGGGTGCCGTATCAGGGCGAAACCCCCGTCAGTGTGCTGTACCAGCATTTGCACGGGACGGCCCCGTTGATTGCCACCTTGAATCCTCAAGCGCCTGCACCGCTGATCCGGGTTGTTGCGCGCGCGATGGCCCGGGAACCGGACGAGCGGTTTCGGGATTGCGGGCACTTGTGCCTCTCGCTCAAGGCCATCAGCGAAGACAAGCCGCCGCCCCTCACCCCTCTGCCGCCCCCGCCGCTCCAGGTGGCGCCCGTGGCCGAGACCCTCGGTATGGACGACTACACCGCGCCGACCCTGGCGACCCCGCTCCGGAACACCACGGCAGTGGTGGGGGGCGCAACCCGTGCCGCGGCCCGCTCCGGCGGGACGAAGGTGGTACCGTCTCCCGCGCGGGCGCTGGTGCTGCTCGTTTTGGGCGTGGCGTTGCTCCTCGGCTTGGATGTGTACGCGCGCCGGCAGGGGGCCGGGTTCCTGCCGGTGGATGCCACTCCCGTCCTCGACCGTCTGCTTCCGTCTGCGGAGCCGCCCGAGCCGGCTGCGAGCGCAGTGCCCGGGACGCCCGCGCCCGCCACCCCAACGCCGGTCGCGCCTGCACCGGTCCGGCCCGCGCCCGTCAGCCCGCCGGTCAGTCCCGCCCCGACGGCTCCACCGCCGGAAGAGCGCTTGCCATGGGTGATGGGGAGGCCGCAGGCGGTCGATCCGCGCGTGGGGTTCGTCGAGACGTTTACCGCACCGGAAGTGCTGCTGCAATTGCCGGAGGCGAACGGTCGCGCGCGTGCGGAAGTGAGCGACGGCGCGTTGCGCGTTGAGGCGGATGCGGGCGCCGACTGGCGGGCGCTCAGCTTGCGTCCGGTGCCGCTGGCGGGTTGCGAGCTGACGGTGACGGTGGAATCCGGCGCGGGGCAGGCGGGGTTGCTCGTGCGCTTGGCGCGGGCCGAACAGACGCTGGCGGTGTTGGTCGACGGTGCCGGGCTGGTCCGCGTAGGGCGCGTGCGGCCGGACGGCCAGATGGTCGAACTCGGCCGACGGACGCTAGCGAATGCCACGGCGGGCCACCCGGTGCGGCTGCGTATTGTGAATCGGGTGGCGGGGGTGCAGGTGCAAGCGAACGGCGTCACGGTCGCCGGGTGGTTGCGCGATCGGCAGCTCATTGCCTTCGCCGGGCCGGTGGTCCACGGGCCGGTGGTCGCGCGTTTCGAGCGCCTCGAAGTGCGGGCGCGCCAGCGAATGCGGCCCGGCCCGCGCCCGTTGCCCGGGTCCCAGGTGGGTGGTACACTGCCTGCCCGTTGACTGCGCCCGTAGCTCAGCTGGATAGAGCGCTTGCCTCCGGAGCAAGAAGTCGCGGGTTCGAATCCCTCCGGGCGCGCCATTGCTGCCTCGACTTTTGTCCGAGGCTCGCCGGTTCCTGAGTAAAGCGTCATGCCCGTCCGCCTGTTGCATTTGGCCGATCTGCATCTGGGGGCCACGTTCCGCATGCTTGGCCTGCGGGAGGCGGAACGCGAAGCGGATTTGTTCGACGCGTTCCAGCGGGCGGTGGACTTCGCGCTCGACCCTGCGCACCGCATCGATGCCGTGCTGGTGGCCGGTGACGTGTTCGACGTGCACGATCCGGACCTCGGGCTGGTCAGTCGTGTGAAAGCGCAGACTCGCCGGCTCGCGGACGCGCACGTGCCCGTCTTCTGGATTCCCGGCACGCACGATCGGTACGACGACCCGGCGTGCGTGTACCGGCACGACGATTTTCCTGGCGTGACGTTGCTCACCGACCCGCGCTACGGGGAACCGCAGCGCGTCACGCTGGGGGACACGCCAGTGGCGATTTCGGGCTGCGCGTATCAGGCGGGACTGTCCTCGGCCGAGCCGCTGGCGGACCTGCCCGACCTGGGGGAAGAGATGCTGCATGTGGCGCTGCTCCACGGGTCGGTGCAGGAGAATCTGGAGTGGACTGTCCGCGACCACTATGTGCCCATCAAGCCGGGCGCCCTTCGCGCCGCCCCGGTCCACTACCTGGCGCTGGGGCACTATCACAACGCGCGCGAGTGGCCCACGTCGCGCGGCGTCGCCTACTACCCGGGCACCCTGGAAGGGCGGCGGTTCGGGGAGAACGGCCCGCGGTTCCTGACCGTAGTTGAACTAGAGCACGGGGCCGCGCGCCCGCGGATCGAAACGCATCCGTGGAATCGCCGCACGTTGTGCGATGTGGAGTTAGATTTCGATATCGCCGGGTTCGACGACGTGGAGGGCAGCGTCGCGTGGATGCGCGAACGGGCGGATGCGGACACCATTCTGCGAGTCACCCTGAAGGGTTCGCCTGGGCAGCAGGTGGACGTGGCGGCGCTGCACGCGACGGTCGCCCCGGCCTGCTTCCACCTGGACGTGCGGGACGAGACCGAGGTGTTCAACACCACGTGGATCGCCATGTTCGCGGAGGAGGCGAGCGTGCGCGGCGAGTTCGTGCGCCGGTTGCAGACGCGGCTGGGCGCGGCCACCGCGGAGGAGCGTCCGGTCTTCGCCCAAGCGCTGCGGTTGGGGGTGCAGGCATTTGCGGGCCATGAGCGCAATCCGGATTGAATCGCTGACGCTGCAGGGGGTGCGGTGTTTTGCGGACCCGTTCACGGCGACGTTCGCCGCCGACGGGCTCACCGTGGTGCAGGGGCCGAACGAATCGGGCAAGACCACGCTGTTGGCCGGTATCGGCGCCGCGCTCTTCGGAGTGCCCGCCCAGGACCTGGAAGACTGGCGGCGCGACCCGACACCCGACGCCTGTTGCGGCACGCTCGTCCTCCGGACCCCGGACGGCACCTACACTGTGACCCGGGACTTCTCGACGCATTACGTGCGCGTCCTTGCGACAGATGGCTCCGAGGTGTTGAGCGGTGACGGCAACCCGCGCGGCCGGACCGCGGACACGCGCCGGTATCATGCGTGGCTCCGCGATCACCTGGGGTTTTACGAGCGCGAGGTATTCGAGGAGACGGCGTTTCTCCGCCTTCGCGAGCACGACGGCCTGGACTACGGGGACACGGTGCGCGAGTTGGTCAGCGGTGCCGGCGCGCAAGACTTCTCCGCCGTGGAAGAGGACTTGGCGCACGCCTTCAAAGAGTTGACGTGTGAGAATCCGTGGGGGCCGCGGCTGCGAAAGGACCGGCGTATCGAAGCGCTGCGCGAGGAAGTGGACAACCGGCGCGCCGTGCTCGCGGAAGCCGAGGCGGCCAGCGCCCGGAGGCGCGCCGTGGTCGAAGCGCTCGAGACCGCGAATCGGGACCGCCGGGCGGCGCAGGAGCAGGCGAAGCACGGGCAGGACGCGGTCCAGCGCCTCCGCCGGGTTCAAGACCTGCGGCGTCAACAGGACGCGGCGCAGCAGACCCTTGAGCGGTGCGTGACCGATCGAGATCGCGCCGCCGACTTGGATGAAGCGGTCGCGACGCTGACCGCCCGGTTGGATGACGAGTTCAGCGATGTGGCCACAGTCTCGGAGGCGGATTTAACGCGCGTGGAAGCCGCAGCCGCAGCCGGTGCCGCCGCAGAGCAGGCGAAGCGGGACGCGATGGCTATTCCAGCGCCCGAACACCCGCCCACGTTTGCGGCCGGGCCCGCGGTCCTGGCCGGTGGGCTTGCCCTCGCGTTGGCTGTGGTGCTGGCGGTGCTTCGTTCGCCGGGCGCCGGCATCGCCCTCGCCGGTGCGGGACTGGCGGTGGCGTGTGCGCTCTACGTGCACGCTCGCCGCCGCTATTTCTCGGCGGCTGAGGCCTACGACACCGCGCTCGTGCGCAAGACCACCTCCGATGCGGATGCGGTCACGGCGCTCCGTGAGGCGGACGCTCTGCTCGCGCAAGTGCCTGAGGCGTTGCGCGGGCAGTCGGCGGAAGCCGTCCGCGCGCGCATGCACGAACGAGAACTGGCGGAGCAGGCGTTGCAGCATAAACAGAGTGAGCGTGCGCAACTCCCGGGGACGGATGCATTGCACGCAGCGGTGCGCGACGGGGGGGTGATACTCGCGACGGTGCAGGGCAATCTGGAGACGCTCGGCGCGGCGCATGTGTCGTCCGCGGACGTGGCGGAACAGCTTCACGCTGCGGAACGGCACATTACGGCGACGCAACGGGCGGCGGTCGCGGCGGCGGAGCAGCGGGACCAGGCATTGCGTGCGCAAGGGGAGATGAACGCCACTACGTTTCCCGCCGTGGCAGTGCTCTGCGAAGAGATTGCGGATCGGGAGGACCAACTGCAGACCCTCGAGCTGCGGCGGGATGCCCTGCAGGTGGCAGTCGAGACGCTGCGCGACGCGGCGCATGAGTTTCAACGCGATCACGTGGGCCCCATCGCCGAGGAAGCCACCGGGCTCTTCCGCGCGTTCACTCGTGAGGGGTGGGAGGTCCGGCTGGCGCAGGAGAACCTGGCGCCCCAGGTGCAGTGGCAGGGCCGCCCGTGGGTCGTGGAGCGCCTCAGCGCGGGGACCCAGGACCAGCTCGCCGTCGCGCTGCGGCTGGCGGTGGTCCGCGCGCTCCGCGGGCGCATCCGCCTGCCCCTGATACTGGACGATCCGCTAGCGCACTGGGACGCGGCGCGCCGCGCGGCCTTTCGGGAGACACTGCAGGAACTGGCCCGCACGCACCAAGTGATCCTGGCGACGCCGGATGGATCAGTCGCCACCTGGGGACAGGCGGCAGTGCGCTTGGGCGGCTGACCGCCGCTTGCTTATACTCAGGGTGGACTAGGCCCGGCTCGTGGCCGGGCGCCGCGTATGCCTTCCCGCTCCGCCTCCGAGCAGAACCCCGTCGTCGGGATGCTGCACTGCCAGTGCGGCAAGGTGATGAAAGTCCGCCGGCGCTCCATCGGGCGCCCGGGGAAGTGTCGCCAATGCGGGAATCTCCTGCGGGCCGACCTGGAGAATCTTGCGCCCGTTCCCAAGCGAGCGGACAAGCAGCGCGCGCCGGAGCCTACCCCGGCGCAACCGGGTGCGGCCGCCTCGGATGAAGAGTGGCAGACCGCGGATTCGGCCGTGCTGCCCCTCCCGCTGGAACCGGGAGAGGGCGACTCCGACGTGGCGCCGATTCTCCCCGCGGACGATCGGGCGGACGACGCGGCGATCCCAACGGCGCCAGAGGCGGTGGTGCCTAGCATCACCGATGAGGCTCCGGCCACCGCTGACGTAGATGCGGCGGATGGTGAATGGGCAGCCGACGAGGGGACGCCCGAGGCGGCCGATGCCGCCTGGACCGTCTCGGATTCCGCGAGTGAAGAGTGGTTCGATGACGAAGAAGCGCCCGGACAGGCCGCGCCGGCCGCGGAGGTCGATTCCCCGAGCGAGCCTGGTGCAGATGACTGGGCGGATGAGGCTGCCGGGTTCGACGGCGACACCGATCCCTTCATCGAGATGCCGGCGGGTGAGGAGCCGGAGGATTCTGGCGACGATCAGAGCCCCAGCAGCGCCCCGGCTGATGCCGACGCATTTGCGACTGCGCCCGACGCGGAGGCGCGCGATGCGGATGCTGACGTGGGGGACGCGCCGGCGACGGAGGTCCTGGAACGCCCCGCGCCTAAGAAGGCGCGCGACCTCGCGGCGGATTCGTGGGATGTGATCCCCGCTCGGGAACCGGATGGGCTGGAAGGGAAAGCCGGCGACACGCCGCCGGCCCCCCGAGTCCAGCAACCCGACGGCGAGCCCGGAGCGACCGATGCTGAGTCACCTCTGCGCGCGCCTCCGCCGCCCTCAGCGGGGCAGACGGCCTGGGATCAGGTTGCGCCACCCGCCGCGGCGAGCCAGGGGGCCACCTCGGACCAGGTATCGCCGGACACCCTGGAAACGACCGCACCCCCGGAGCCGGCCCCCCTCCCGCCAGGCACGACGGGGGCCACCGGCTGGGACGGCGTCGCCCCGCCCGAGACGCGTCCGCTGACCCAGCCGCCTGCGGTCAGGCCCGTCGGTACTGAGCGCACGAATTGGGATGCGATGGCCCCGACGAAGGTGGGGCAACCGCCGGTACCGCCCGGCCCGGGGTCCCGCCAGTCCCCGGACGTGGAGAGCAGCGGCGTCGCCGATCCCTTTGAGGACAGCTTCGGGGACAGTCTGTCGTCGTGGGCCGGCGCGCAACAGGGGGGCTGGGACTTGCCTGCGGATCCGGCAGAGTCACCAACGCCGGATGCGAAGTCCAGTAGTCCGGACGGGAGTCCGGGTGCCGCGACGGCGGCGCCACGCCCGGCCATCCCGCGCACGCGCGTCGGGAAACGCC
Source organism: uncultured bacterium (assembly GCA_965371225.1). Lineage (GTDB taxonomy): Bacteria > Abyssobacteria > SURF-5 > CBDUXP01 > CBDUXP01 > CBDUXP01. Next base: position 149,402 of record CBDUXP010000002.1, read on the forward strand.
GACCGCCATGGTCGGTCTTTCCGCTGTGCCTGGTGAGTGCGTCGGTGTACTACTTCATCTGGGTGTACCTAGTGTGCTGTGAGTTGCGGGACCACCTCGTTCGGGAGAAGGCGATTTCGCCGGGGCTGCTCTTAGGGTTGCACGTCGTCCCATTCCTCACCCCGTTTCTGCCGTACTACGTGTTGTATCGCATCAGCGCCGATATCAACCTGATGCAAGTGTTGGAAGGGCAGGCACCCGCCATTTCCCCCGCCGGGGTCGTCGGCATGGCCCTGGGGGGAACCCTCGTGATGATGGCCGGCAGCGTCTTGGCCGTGGAGTCCGGCCTGGGGTGGCTCATGGTGGTAGGTGGCCTTGGGCTCTGGGGAGTGGCCTTCGGCCAGGTGCAGCACGCGCTCAACCGCCACTGGGCGCTGCACTAGTCGGCGCGCCGTTCGGCTTCCCCCGTCATGGGCACGAAGCGCACCGGTAAGTCGCGCTCCGTGCGCGCGCCGTCCGCCGTCTTCGTGATCACGCGCAGCTCCTGGCTGCCGCCGCCGACGGGGATGACCATGCGCGCGCCCAGCGCGAGTTGCTCGACCAGGGGCTGGGGCACGTGTTCCGGGGCGGCGGTTACGAGGATGGCGTCGAACGGGGCGTGTTCGGGCCATCCCTGATAGCCGTCGCCGATGCGCGCGTGAATATTCGTGTACCCCAGGTCGGCAAGGAGCGCGGTGGCGCGCCGGCCAAGGGCCTCGACGATTTCAATCGTGTAGACCGCGCCTGCAATCTCCGCCAGGACCGCCGCTTGGTACCCGCTGCCGGTGCCGATCTCCAAGACGGTCATGTCCGGTCGCACGCGGGCCAGTTGCGTCATGTAGGCCACGACGAACGGTTGGGAGATGGTCTGGCCTTCGCCGATGGGCAGCGGCCGGTTCCGGTACGCGAAGGCGCGAAACTTCTCGGGCACGAACCGGTGCCGCGGGACGCGCCGCATGGCTGCCAGCACCCGCGCGTCCGTGATGCCCTGCTTCGCGAGCACCCCGTCCACCAGGCGGCGGCGCAACTCGGCGGTCGCCCGCCCCTCGGGCATCGCCTCCTGCGCAAGAGTCGGCGGCGGAGCGGCCAGCAACAGGCCGCATAGCACAAGCAAGCCTGCGGAGGCGCGTGGCGGGTGAACTCGCATGCCCGGAACCTGGTACGCGGCTCAGTCTACTCCTGCCGAGACGGGTCACCTAGGCGAAGCAACGGCGTTCCCATTTCCTGCACCGCATGGGGAAAGGGCCACCGCCCAAGGCGGTGGCCCTCCGGGGAAAGGAGAAAGGCAATTAGCCTTTCTGCCAATGTCCGAACGCCCTTAAACGTATGTATAAGGTCGCTCGTTCATATGTATTGCAAACCGGCTGCCAGACTGCTCCTGAAGGATGCCCCGCCTGGAACACCATGGGCGGAAACGGGTTCCGGCGATTAGCCGGCCTGGCCCTCGCGCGGCATGCGATCGTGAACGTCCTGTTCTGGCACCTTGGGCAGTCTGCCACGTCGCAAAATTGGGCATGGCCCTGCTCAGGGCTCGCTCCGGACAGCCCCCACCTGCCCTTTTCTGTTCCGCCGGCTCGCGCAGACGGTTCTCTGCGGGTAGCCGGCACGCGTACATGCCGGAAGCACTGTATTGCCAACGCATTGCAGCCTACGAGGGCGCAAGGCCACGGCCACGGGGTCGCGGTGCTGGCGCCTGGCCGGGCTTCGTTGACCCCCTCGTGGCCCCGTGCTAGGCTTCGGTTTTCGGGCGATTCGTGTCGACGCCGCCCCCGCGGCCCGCATCGGTGCGAGGCGTCACGCGCGCAAGCGGGAGCCGCGTCTGTGCCGAATCAGAAACCTATCGCACCCCGGCCTCAGGTGGTCTTTTTCGACTACGGCGATACGCTTATGCGCGGAGACCCGCCGTATCTGCACCGCATCGCGCACGCCCTGCGGGAAGGCGGTTTCGAGGTTGATGAGGCGGCGGCGGAGCGGGCCGGCCACGAGGCCGATTACGCGTGCTACGAGGAGTGGAAGGCGGGCCGGTTGCTGCTGGAGGATGCGGCGCTGCCGGCTTTCGTGCAGCATCTGCTACGCAGGCTCGATCTGCCTCCCCTCACGCTGGCCGAGCGGCCGGACATCTTGCAGCGATTCTTCCAACTGAATACCGAACGCGAACTCACCCTGTTTCCCGGCGCGCGTGAGCTGCTCGAGGACTTGCGCGCGCGCGGGTATCGGCTGGGGATCATCTCGAACAACGATGGGACGTGCGCCGCGAAGTGCGCCGCGCTCGATATCGCGTCGTACTTCGAGGTCATTGTGGATTCTGCGGTCGAGGGGGTGCGCAAGCCGGCCCCGGACATCTTCACCCGCGCCTGTGCGCACATGTCCGTGACGCCGGCGGAGGCAGTGCACGTGGGGGACATGTATGGCGCGGACGTGTGTGGCGCCCGGGAAGCCGGTCTGCGCGCCATCTGGATGAATTTCCGGTGCCTGCCGCTTCCCCACGCCCACCGCCCCACGGCCGAGGTCCGGCGGCTCAGCGAGGTAGCCGCCTGGCTGCCCTAACCGCCATGTCGCCACTCACTCGCCAACGCGGGTTCGCGGTCGCGCTCGGATGCTCCCTGGCGGCCCACCTGGGCATGGGGTTCGCCCTTGGCCAGGATGGGTTCGTCCGTCTGCTGCGCCCCCGCACGCCGGTCGTGGTGCCGCCAGAGCCCCAGCCGGTCCGCTTCACACTTGTCGAGTCCCCCGACTCCGCCGAAACGGACGTCCCGCCGGAGGAGTCGCGATTCGTCTCCGACCGGAACACCCGCGCGCAGGATCAGACGCCGCCCGCCGAAGAGGTGCGGGAGGACCAACCGCGCATCGAAGAGGAGGGCGAGTCCTACGATCTGCGGACGGTGGCGCGCGCGCCGGTTGTCGCGATTCCCAATCCCACCCCGCCGCCGCCGGCAGCGGAGCCGCGTTCGCCTGCTCCCGTCCCGCTGGAACCGGCTCCAACCCCCGCCGCGCCGGTGGGCATCGTGCCGGAACGGCCGCCCGCAGCAGAGCCCGTACCACAGCCGGCTCCCGACCGACCGGTCCATCGGCCCCCTCCGCCGCCACCACCACCCATTACGCTGCTCCCGAAGAAAGGCGCGACGCAAGAGCGGCGGCAAATCGCCAAGCTGCAAAAGGAGATCGCCGCGCTGCGAGCGGCGGCGGAAGTGCAGCCCGGCCGGGTGACGGAGAGCCAGGTCCACGCGGTGGAACTGGCGAACGCCCGGGTGCGGGGCGAGTTCTCATACGGCGCCGCGCAGCATTTCTTCGGCGCCTACCTGCTGGAGATGAAGCGTCGGGTGGAGCGGGAATGGTTCTCCCGGTTGTTGACGGACTATTCGCGCGTGGTCCACAGCCGGGTCGTCATCGACTTCAAGGTCTACGGTAGCGGGTCGGTGGGCAATATGGCCTTTGTGGAGCAGCAAGGGGACGAGTACTTTGCCGTGCTCTGCTGGCATGCCATCGAAGCGGCCGCGCCATTCGACACCGTACCGTACGCGACGGTGCAGGGGATCCCCCCCGAACTGCAGAACAAGCCTTTGAACATCCGGTTTACCTTTCACTACAATTGACGGCCGTCGCGGCGCCGCCGCGTGAAACCCCTCCATGACCCGCACCCTCGCCCTTTTGCAGCAAGGCGGCCCGACCATGGTGCCGCTGGTCCTGTGTTCCATCCTCGCGCTGGCCGTGATGCTCGAACGCGTGTGGGGCTTACGGCGCTCCGCCGTGTTCCCGCCCGCGCTGCTCGATTTCGCGCGCAACTACCAGCCGGGGACGGACCGCGACCTCTCCCGGGCCTTGTGCGACCGGCATCCGGGCCCGCTCTCCCTGGTCATCTGGGCGATCGTCGGGGATCCGCCGGCGGATGGGCACATGGCGACCGAACAGGCGCAGGCCGCGGGCCGGCGCGCTGTCCGACTGCTCGAACGGGGGCTCGTGCTGCTGGAGATCGTGGCCGGCATCTCACCCCTGCTCGGCTTGTTCGGCACGGTGCTCGGCATGTTCCACACGTTCCGCGTGATCGCGCAACAGGGGGTGGGCAACGTGGGCGCGTTGAGCGGCGGCATCTCCGAGGCGCTGCTCACGACCATCTTCGGCTTGGGGGTCGCCATTCCCACCGTGGTGGCGTACAGCTATTTTGCGAAACGCGTGGATGATCTGGTGCTGGAGATCGAGGATCACGGGGCGAAGATTCTCCAGCGGTTGTATCCGGACGGGCGCACGCTGGCCGTCGCGCCGCCGCACCAGGGCTGATGGCGCTTACCTTCCGGGCGCGCGAACGGCGTAAGCCCCTGCTCAACATCACGTCGCTCATCGACGTGCTGTTCCTCCTCCTGATCTTCTTCATGCTCTCCAGCACGTTCATCGAGCACCCAGCCATTCAGTTGGACTTGCCCGACGCGGCGAGCGCCGAATCCGCCCGCACGGACACGTTGACCCTGTCCATCACCGCCGATGGGGCGCTCTACCTGAACGACGTGGCCACGCCAGTGGCCGCGCTCGGTGGCAAGCTGCACGCGGCCGTCGCGGCGGATCCCGACCTGTCGCTCATCCTGAAAGCGGATACCACGGTGGACTACGGCACGGTCATTCACGTCATCGACGTGGCGAAGCAGGCGGGGGTGCGCCACTTGACGGCGTTTACGGACTTGCCCCCCGTCGACGGACCGTCCTGATCCGCACGCCCGCCGCGGGTTACCGCTGCAGTTCCGCAGCCGGTGGATAGATGCGGCACCCGTCGCAAATCGTACCCTGCCGGTCGGGGAGGTCGCGTCCGCCACACCGCGAGCGTGCCGCTTGGTAGGCCGGCCCGTTCCAGATGTCATCGAACGTATCCTCTGCGAGGGTGCCGAAATCCCCGTTCGTCTGGCTCAGCCAGCAGCACGGCGCAATCGTGGTGTCGTAGTTGATCACCGCGCTCTTCCACAGCCAGAAGCACGGTTGCGGAATCAGGTAGTCCGCCTTGTGCGCCGCGACGGTGTCCGGCGCCGTCGGCGTCAGCCATTCGTCCACGAGCGCGTGGTCGAACGGGCGCGTGGTGTTGCCCAGCATGATGCCGAGCGGCGCGAACTTCAGGATGTCGACCCCCAGCGCCTTCGCCTTCCGGCGCGCCAGCGGCACTTCGTGCTCGTTGCCGTGCCGCACCAGGTATTGCCATTCGATGAGCGGCAGCCGCCCGCGGAGCCGGCGCTTCGCTTCCACCACCGCCCGCATGTTGGCGAACGCTTTCTCCACGTCGCCCCCCACGCGATACGTTTCGTACACCCCTTGGCTGACGCCGTCCACCGAGAAGATCAGGTGGTCGAGACCGCAGGTGACCAACCGCTCCGCGTCGCCCTCGCGCAAGACCGTCCCGTTCGTGCTGATGACCGTGCCGACGTTCGCCTCGTGCGCGTAGGTGATGAGATCGAAGATCTGCCGGTTCAGCAGCGGTTCCCCCCAATTGTGCAGCGCCAGCATGAAGAGGTCGGCCCCCACATGGTCAATGATGTGCTGGAACGTGGCCGGTGGCATGCGGCCTTTCGTGCGGTCGATCGTGCCGATGCCCGTGGGGCACAACGGGCAGCGCAGGTTGCAGATGTTGTTCGTGTCCAGCACGAGCGCGTACGGACGGCCGGAGCACTGGAGCGCGCGGCGCCGGTAATCCCGCTCCACCCGCAGCCAATTGAGTCCTTTGCGGAGCGTAGCGTGCCGCAGCGCGATCTGTGCGTAGAGGAGATACCGCCGCGCGGCGGCGAATCGATCCCGCCAGCCGGCGTCCAGGGATACTGCGGTCATGGGGAGCGGAGCGTCTGCTCGCAGTATAGCAACGCCCTTCGGACCCCGACATACCTGACAGGCATTTGCCGGTTGTGTACACTGGCCGGGACGCGCGGATCGCGAGGGTGGCGTCACATGAACGTGGAGCATCGGTGACCGAGCACAGCGCGCCGAAAGACGATCCGGCTGCTTTTCAGGAGCAACAGAAGTTCGGCGAGTTCCTGGTGGAGCGCGGCGACCTCACGGCCGAAGGGCTGACCGAGGCCCTTGGGAAGCAGCAGGACCTGAATGCGCGGCTGGGCGCGCTCGCCATGGAACGCGGCCTCATCTCCTACGAGCAGGTGCAGCAGACGCTCGAGGAGCAGGAACGCACCGGGCATCTGTTCGGGCGGTGCGCCGTCCGGCTGGGGATTTTGGATGCGATCGCCATTGATGGGCTGCTGACGGTGCAGGCCGACCTGCGCTTGCGGTTGGGTCAGGTCTTGGTCGTCAGCGGGATTATGACCCCCGACGCCGTCGAGGCCGCGCTGGTCGCGTACAAGCAGGCGATGCGCGCCGAAGAATCGCGATGAGCCAGCCCCGGTTCGGCGAGTTCCTGATCCTGCATGGCCTGGTCACGGAAGCGCACGTGGCCGAAGCGGCGGCCATTCAACAGAGCAGTGCGATTCGTCTCGGTACCCTGGCTTCGCAGGCCGGCATTCTCACGCATCTGCAAATCGAACAGATCGTCCAACAGCAAGCACGCACGGGGGAGCGGTTCGGCGATGCGGCGGTCGCGCTCGGGTTCGCCACCGGCAAGCAGGTCGACAGCCTGTGCACCCAGCAGCAGGACGGGGTGCCGCTCATGGGGCAGGTGTTGTGCGTCCTGAATTACCTGGACGAGGAGTCGCTGGAAACCGCGTTACGCGAGTTCAGCGCCTAGTCGGCCGGCGGGAGGACCGCCGCCCCAGTGGCCGCGTCAAACAGCAGCGCGGTCTCGATCTGCACCGCTACGGCTAGCGGCGCGTCCAGCTCCGGCAGGGGAGCATCCGCAGGGAGGCGGGCGGCCCACCGCAAGGCGCCCCACTCCAGCCATGCGACGCGATCGGGACCGGCCCCTTCGACTCCGACATACCGCATCGCCAACGTGACGGTATTCGCGCCCGGGGTCTGGCGCAGCGTCACGTGTTCCGGCCGCACCCCCAACACCACGTCGTTGGGTAACCGCTGCGTGCCCGCCCACGCGGGCAGCGGCAGCGCACCCGCCTCGGTCTCCAGGTACACGGTGCCGGCATCCGTCGCGGGCCGCCCTTGCGCACAATTGATGGGCGGGTGCCCCAGGGCGCGCGCCACGTCCAGCGCCGCCGGCTGCCGGTAGAGCGCATCCGGCGACCCGGCCTGCAGCAGCACGCCGTTTTGCATGACCGCCAGCCGTTGCGCCAGCGAGATGGCCTCTTGCTGATCGTGCGTGACGTACAGCATCGTGGTGCCGGTGGCGGCGTGCAGGTGCCGGATCTCGTCGCGCACGGTCGCGCGCAGGGAGGCATCCAGATTGCTGAGAGGCTCGTCCAGCAGGAAGAGTGTCGGCCGGCGAATGAGCGCGCGACCGAGCGCCACGCGCTGCTGCTCACCGCCGCTGAGGTCCTTGGGCCGGCGCTCGAGGAGCGGCGTGAGCCGCAGCTGTTCCGCGACTTGTTGCACTTGCTCGGCCCGGTCGCCGGGCGGGACGCGCCGCATCTTGAGCGCGAATCCCAAGTTCTCCGCCACGGTCATGTGCGGATACAGCGCGTAGGACTGAAAGACCATCGCCACGTCGCGCTCGGCGGGGGGAACGGCCGTGACGTCCGTGCCCCCGAGCCACACGCGCCCCTCCGTTGGCGTTTCCAAGCCCGCAATGAGGCGGAGGAGCGTCGATTTGCCGGAGCCGGACGGTCCCATGAGCACGAGGAACTCGCCGTCGGGCACCGTCAACGAGAGGGGGCGCACCGCCTCGGTGCCGTCCGGATAGCGCATGGCCAGGCGGTCCAGCCGCAGGCTTGCCATGGGTCAGGCGGTCTGCTCGAGTACCCAGCGAGCAAATGAGGCGACGATGTCGCCGCAGGTTTCTTCCTGCACCGCGTTCATGCGGGTGCAGGCGGTCTCCAGAAGGTCGCGCTCGTGCGGGCGGCGGTCGGCGGGAGTCTGCAATACGCCGAGCGCGCGGCGCGCCACGTTTGTCCACCCTTCGAGCGCGGCGACCCAGGGGAGCATTTCGTGCCGGAGCGCGGGATTCGAGAGCCGCTCGAAAGCCGTGGCGGTCAACCGCAGCTCCGCCAGGTGGTTGAGCAGCGTCTTCGCGGCCGCACGGGCGTCCGCCCCGCCCCAGGCCGCTTGCACCGCGCGCACGTCCGCCGCGAGCGCGTCGGATTCCGTTTCGTGCAGGCAGCAGTGGCGCATGTTCTCCGCGAACACCTGCAGGTGGGCCGCTTCGGCCGGATGGTCCAGCAGGGCCAGCGCCGTGCGATAGAACGCTGCCTCCGGCTCGTACGCGTCCGGTCCCCATAAGTATTCTGCGATGGTGCCCAACGCCAGCTTACTGGCCTCGCACTGGGGCATCGGGTTGCTGATGAGTCCGCGGGCCGCGGTGAACAGGTCCGCATCCCGGCCGACGATCGGATTCGTGTGCAACCGCCCGGTCATTGACGCGTCGTTCACGGGGTAGTTGTCCCAGAACGTGATGGGGCGGCCAAACCGGCCGCTGATGCGTGCCGTGTGCGCCGTCTCCAGTCGCGTCGAGCAAATCTGCGGCCCGGTGTAAAAGATATCCACCTCGGGCGCGAGCCCGTCCCGGAGCGCCCGCACGTAACCGCTCTCGCAATCGCCCCAGTATTCGACGGGACAGAAGATGAGCGTGCAGGCGGGGTCCCATCCCTGCAGCGTCTCAAGGACCTGCATCGTGACCGCGGCCTGCGCCACGCCGAGGGGCGCGATGTCGTCCGGCGTGGCCTCACCGTACACCGGCACGTCCGCATCGTTGAGGAATACGTACGGGATGTCGTCGAAGTACAGGCCGAAGTCCCGCACTCCCGCGTCGAAGAGCGTGCGGTATTTCGCGCAAATCAGCGCCACGTCCTCCGGGGCGCTGTACTGGAGGTCGAGGCCGGGCGCCAGCGAATAGACGAATCGTAACCCTTCCGCCGTGCACTGTTCGATCTGTTGTAGCACCGCACCGAACGCGTCTTCCGGATAGGGTTCGCGCCATAAGCTGCGGTGGTAGAGGTCGTCCTTGGGGGCGTACACAAACGTGTTGAACTTCCGAGCGGCCAGAAAGCGCAGCATGCCCGCCCGGGCATCCGGCGACCACGGCGCGCCGTAAAAGCCTTCGATTACGCCCCGTACCGGCCAGGCGGGCCAGTCTAGAATGCCGCCGCACACCAGGCCCGCATCCGACCACATCTGCGCAAGCGATCGGATAGCCATTTCGACGCCGGCGGGCTGCGCGGCCATCACGTGGACGCGGGTCTGCTTCCCGTCCCGGTAGACCGCGAGCCCATAGGCTTCCGGATTGTCGCGAGGCAGCGCCACTTCCGGCGGCAGGAGCCCGCTCGGGATGGCCTGCATGGCCGCTGCCACGTCTGTGTGGAGGCTGATGCTGGTCTGCGCGTCGGCCGCGACGTCGGTCACGCCCAACCCCCAGCGGGCGACCAGCGCCTCCCCGCGAACGCGCGCGACCGCCGGCCACGCATCGGGCGCCCCGAGATGCACGGGCCCCGCGGGGGTGACGACGGCATCCAGCGTGTCGTAGCGCGGCGGCGGCGAGAGGCGCGCGCGCAGGTCGTCAGGAAGCGCCACGGTCACCAGCCGTACCGGTCCGGACCCCACGTGCGCTTCTGCAACGTCTGTTCGACCGTGACCAGCGTATTGGCCGGCACGTCGTCGTTGAGCACCACCCCCGGGCCGACGATGCTGTGGTGGCCGACCTTGCACCCGGGCATCAACGTAGCGTTTACCCCGGTGCGCGTGTAGTCGCCCAGGTAGCAGGCGTTCGCGTTGTCGTATGCGATCTCCCGGCGCCCCTTCACGCGTTGGGTCGTAATGAAATCGTCGAACCGCAGCGTGCCACAGACCGTGGCGGCGCCGAGGTCGCTACTGCTGCCGACGATGCCCCACACTTCCAGATAGTGCACCGCCCACACGTTGTCAAAGAAGACGCCCGCCACTTCGGCCCCATGCCCCACATGGCAGCCGTCCCCGAGCACCGTGTACGCCTCCAGCTTGCAGTAGTCCCGCACCTCGCAGCCGCTCCCGAGCATGCAATTCGGGCCGAGGATGACGCCGTTGTCGACGATCGTCCCATCACCGATCCAGGCGTTCCCCTGCAGGACCACGCGCGGGCCGATGTAGACGTTTTCGCCCAGTACGAGGCTGCCGCGCACGTCCGCCTGCTCGTGAATGGTCGCGCTGGCCGGCACCACGTCCTCCTGCTGTTCCGCGGCGGCGACGTCCAGCAGGGCCCGCGTGGCTTCCAGCACGTGCCACGGCTTGTCCAGATCGAAGCACGGTTCGCGGGTCTCGGCGCAGGCGAGCGGAATGTCGTCCCCGAGCATCGTCTGCAAACTCATGGCGAGGTCCCGGTCTCGCGGCGGCATGGTGCCCACTTGCACGCTGGTGGTGAACTCCGGGTGCGCGTCGAGAAACGGAACGATGCGGCGGTTCAGCGCGAAGGCGCCAGCGAGCCGGTGGTCCACCTGCCCGCGCGGGTGGCCCCAGATGCGCGTGATGTATCCGCCGGACACCTGCGGGCACACCCAGTTCTGCGGCAGCTCGCGGCCGAGGGGCGTGACGAGCGCGACCGGTTCGCCGCCCGTATCGTTGCGCCGGTGCAACAAGTCTTGCAAGCCGCGGCGGGTGGTGACCACGTCACCGTAGAGCACGAGGAACTGCTCGTCCGGCACGGCCGCGAGCGCGAGCCTCAGCGCGTCCGCGCTGCCCGTCGCGTCCGGCTGCTGCACGTACTCCACGCGGTCGTCATGCCGCAGGGCGTGCCGCACCGCGCCGTCCAGATGACCGACCACCACGACGAGACGCCGAAATCCCAGGTCCCGCAGCATGGCCACCTGCGTGGCCACGATGGCGCGGTTCAGGATGGGCAGCGCGGCCTTCGGTTTTGTCTCGCCGTACGGCCAGATGCGCGTGCCGCGGCCGGCGGCGAGGATGATGGCGGTGGTGAGAGGGCTACTCGGCATCAGCGGCGGGCATCATACCGGAGCCCGCTGCACGCGAGAACCCTGCGCTCCGCCACGGGGGCCACCGCGCTATTTCCCGTTGTGCCGCCTGCACCCACAGCCGCGCCCGGCGCACGGAGGGGCTCCGCCGCGTCTCCCCGGATGGGAGCGGGTACGTGGGCGGTCCGCTGGCGATGCGCACCGGATCCGCACGCGCCAACCGGTCCACCGTGAAGATGTCCAGCGTGGTGAGCAGATACGCGTCGCTGGCATCCAGCGGGGGCAAGGCGGCGAGCAGGATGGGGCCGGCCGCGACTTCGATATCCTCCGGCGGCCACGCCAAGGCGGCACCGATGCGCAACCGTTCGCCCGGATGGTTCAGCGCCCGCGCCACTTCGTCGGGGTAGGTGAAGCCGGCGGCCACCAGCGCTTGGCCGGCGGGAGTCATTCCCCACACGGAATCCGCCAGGCGCGCCCGGCGCGCACCGATGGTGAAGCGGTTGGTCAGGGCCATCTGCACCAGCACGTACAGGACGCACAGCACGGTGACGCGGCCCCACGCCCGGCGGGACAGGATGGGACCCCGGGTCGGCGTGGCGGGCGTGGCACGCCACCCGCGGCCGTTGCGGAGCAGGGTGACGAACGTGGTCATGCACATGAGTTCGACGGCAAACGGGGGGAACCCAAGAAAGCCGAAGACGGGCATCTCGAAGATCTTGAAGTTTTCGAAGAAGGGGACCGTGTACAGCCACTTGACCGGCGCCCAGAAGTTCCAGGTCTCCCACAAGCCCCCCGCGATGAATCCCGCGCAGAGGGTGCGGCAGAGCACAGTCAGATCGCCGCGGCTCCAGTCTTGCCAGAACGAATGGCCGCCCCACTTAGCGTTGATCGGGTCAAGCAAGAACACGAACACGCCCCACACCAAGGGGAACGCGTACGTGGGCCAGAGCACCGGCAGGACCGCCATCGCGATGCCGAGCGCGTAAGAAAGGCGCCAGGTGCCTGCGCCCACCGCCCGGGGGCGGATCGCCACACGCCGCGGAAACTCGTACGCTTCCAACAGGTCGAAGATCTCGAACACCCCAGGAAGGACGGTGGCGAACGCGGTGGTGTACCGCACGGTGCGCACGACCAGGCTGGGGTCCGCCCCGATGTAATACCAGTCCTGCAGCCGCAGATTCCACGTTTCGAAGTGGAACCAAAAGACAATGGACCAGAGCGCGAGCAGGGCCGCTTCGTTCGGGCGAGTGTGCAGCAGCGAAGCCCCCCGCTTCGCGAGCACCAGGCCGTCCGCGGCTACGATGAACGTCCACCACGCCCATTGGTAGAACCACTGGGCGATGGGTTCGCGGCCGTAGGCGAGGGCCACGTAGCCGGCCAGGTGCAGCGCGCCCGCGATCAGCGCTTGCCGCCTGCCGCGGTGCCAGGTGCTGCTCGGGATCCCGGTCATGCGTCTCCGTTCGCGTTCCCGGCCCGCCGCGCTCCCGTCAGAGTTTCAGGCGCTTGAAGAGGGGTTCCGGAATCGCCTTGATCGCGGCCATGATGCCACGCCAGAAGAACGGGAGGTAGACCTCATTCTTGCCCTTGGCGATGGCCGCATGGATGCCGCGCGCGACTACGTCAGGGCCGACGAAGAGCGGCCCCTTCGGGAACGCGGCGGTCATGGGCGTGTCCACGAACCCCGGCTTGATCGTGAGTACCTGCACCCCCGCCGGGGCCAGGCGGTTGCGCAACCCCTGCAGGTACACGTTGAGCGCGCCCTTCGCCGTACCGTAGAGGTAGTTGCTCTGCCGGCCGCGGTCACCGGCGACGGACGAAATCACCGCGAGCGTGCCGCGGCCGCGCTCTTCCATGTGATTCGCCAGCGGGACGAGGAGTGAGATGACGCTCTCGAAATTGACGCGCAACAACTTCTGAATGGCGGCGAACTCCCGTTCGGCCTCCCGTTGATCGCCCAACACCCCGTGCGCGATGAGGGCGATGTCTATCCCATCGAGAAAATCCGTGGCCCGGTGGATGATCCCCTCGTGGCCCGACAGGTCCACCAAGTCCGCCGCTATGGTGCGCACTGCCGCGGCCCCGCGCACTTCCAGGTCCTTCGCCACCGCATCCAACTTGGCCGGATCGCGGGCCACCAGGAACAGGCGCGCCCCGTCGGCGGCGTACAGCTTGGCCGTCTCTTGGGCAATGGCCGACGTGGCGCCGACGATGCACACCCCCGAGCCGGCCGCCCCCGTCATGCGGCCGTCACCCGCCGCCAGAAGCTTGATGAGAACTTCGGGTCCACGTACTCGGCGAATTCGTGCCAGTGGGGGAAAGACGCGTTGAAAGTTTCCGGCGACATACGCGCGTCCTTCGCGGGGTAGACCCGGCCGCCGTGGGTGACGACGATCTCATCCAACCGGTCGAGCAGCGCGCGCGTCGCGTCCCCGCGATTGGGAAAGTCGAGGGCCAGCGTGACGCCGGGCATGGGGAACGAGAGCATCCCGGGGGATTCGACCTCCCCGAATTTCTTGAACACCACGAGGAACGACCCGTTCCCCGAATCCGCGATGAGTTGCAGGATACGGTCCAGCGCGTCGCGCTGCTCGGTGGGCAGGACAAACTGATGCTGAAAAAACCCGCGCTTCCCGTAGATGCGGTTCCAATCGTGGATGGCGTCCAGCGGATAGTAGAACGTGTCGTACGACAGATGCCGCTGTACGCGTTTCTGCCGTTGCCCCGCGTGATACACGACCTGGTTGAATGTGCGCATGGACCAGCTATTGAGTACGGCGCTCGGCAGGTCGAACGGTACGCGCAAGAGTCCGTGCGCCTTGGGCGCGGCTGCGGCCGTCCCGTTCGCGCTCCCGGCTGCCGCGTGGTTGCCGCGCGCGAACAACCCGCGGCCCGCGGCCCGGCCCCGGGCCAGGCAGTCCAGCCAGGACATGGTGTACTCGAAATCGCGATCCGATTCCTCGGACAGCGCAAAGAATTCGTCGACCGTGTCGAACTTGATCGTTTCCACGTCGATCATCGGCGAGGGGATTTGCCGCAGTTGCAACTCGACCCACGGGATCAGGCCGGTCAGGCCCAGCCCCCCGACGGTCGCACGAAAGAAGTCCGGGTTCTCCGTCGGGGAACAGGTTCGCCGGCTGCCGTCGGAGCGGAGGAGTTCGAATTGACGCACGTGCCGCCCGAACGTGCCGGCCACGTGGTGATTCTTTCCGTGCACGTCGTTGGCCACCGCGCCCCCCACGGAGACGAATTTCGTCCCGGGCGAGACGGGGAGGAACCACCCTCGGGGGACGACCAGTTCGAGCAGCTGCGCCAGCGACACCCCCGCCTCGCAGCGCAACACGCCCGTGTCAGGATCGAACGCCGCGAATCGGTTCAGGCCCGCGGTGTGTAGCAGCGTGCCGCCATCGTTGAGGCAGGAATCCCCGTAACTCCGGCCGAACCCGTATGGCAGAACGCTGCCATTGTCGGCGGCGAGGTGCGACAGATCATCCGACGGCCACCGGAGCTGATGCACGTGGTGGGCATAGTCAAAGCAACGCCCCCAGCTGCGATATGTGGTGGTCAGCGGTGTGGTCACAATGCGGGCCCGCGGTGCGCGCTGGAATCTCCGAGCATGCTTATCGTCTGCGGAAAGTATACGCCCAGAAGGGTCGGCGCGACGGCGAAGGCCGGGACCTAGGGTGCGTCGGTTTCGCTGACCACCGCCCACGCGGGTGACGTGGCCTGGTCGGCTCCGAACACGGTCCTGCCCCGCGTCATGACGAGCGCCGTGACCAACAGGGCGCCGATGAGATTCAGGACGAACCCGGCGCGTACCATCTGGCGAATGGTAATGCGCTCCGTCGTGAACGCGATCGCGTTCGGCGGCGTGGCGATGGGCAGCATGAAGGCGCACGACGCGCTGACCACGGCGGGCAACATGAGGAGGTACGGGTGCACGCCCACCGCCACCGCGGTCGCCGCCAGGATGGGCATCATCATGGTCGTCGTCGCCGTGTTCGAGGTCATTTCCGTCAAGAAGGTAATCATCAGCGCGATCACGAGCACCACCACGACGATGGGGAACTGCTGCAGCACCTGCAAGCGGTGACCGATCCACAGGGCGAGGCCGGACTCCTGGAACCCCGCGGCGACGGCGAAGCCCCCGGCGAACAGCAGCAGCAGCCCCCACGGCACACGCGCGCCCCATTCCCAGTCCATGACGTACACGCCTCGGCGAAAGTCCACCGGGATCAAGAACAGGAGGCAGCCGGAAAAGATAGCGACCGTCGCGTCGTTGACGAGCCGATCCAGCCCGAGCATGCCGCTCCAGCCGGGCACGGTGACGATGCCCAGGTCCAAGTCGCGGCGGAAGATCCACAGCAGGGCGGTAAGCCCGGCCACCACGAGCGTGTCCAGTTCCCCGCGGCGCAGGGGGCCGAGCGCCGCCAACTGCCGGTCAATGAGATCGCCGACTGACGTGACGAGCGTCCCGCGCAGGGGATACAACCAGAACACGAGGACGGCCCACATGATCGGCACGAACACGATGACGAAGGGGAACGCGAAGACGAACCACTGGGAGAAGGTGATCTCCGGCGCCCCTGGGAACAGCGTCTCCACCATGCCGCCGAACACCACGTTGGGGAAGGTGCCCACGAGCGTGCCCACGCCGCCAATATTCGCCGCGTACGCGACGCCCAGCGACAGCGCGACGCCGAAGTTGCGCACCGTGCGGGACAGGTCGCCCGCCTGCTCTCGCTTGGCCACCTCCTCGATTTCGAGAATGATCGCGAGTGCGATGGGAATCATCATCAGCGTGGTGGCGGTGTTCGACACCCACATGGAGATGAACGCGGTGGCCACCATGAACCCGAGCACGAGCCGCCGGGCGCTGACCCCCACCCGCCGGATGATGTGCAGCGCGATGCGCTTGTGCAGGTTCCACTTCTGCATCGCCAGCGCGATGAAGAAGCCGCCCAGCATCAGGAAGATCCATTCGTTCGCGTAGCGCGGCGCCACCTCGCGCGTAGACATGATGCCGAGGAGGGGGTAGGCGACGAGGGGAATGAGGGCGGTGACGCCCAGCGGCAGCGTCTCGCCCACCCACAGGGCGGCCATGAGCAGCGCCACGGCCGCCATCCGCTGGGCGGCCAGCGGCATCTCCGCCGGGGCCGGGGCGAGCAGCATGCCCGCGAACAGCCCGACTCCGACCACGAGGCCGGCGAGGCGGGCGTGCCGTTGGGAGTCGAGCGGGGAGGGGGAACCGGGCATCGGGCGAAAATCGGCCCGCAGTATATCAACGCTCAGATGCCGCCCCTACGTAAACAACCCGGGCCGGCCGTGGGCAGCCGACCCGGGTCCCTGACCTGAGGTAGTTCCGTCCGCGAACCCGGTGCCGTTAAAACCGGGAACAGGCGAACTCGTAGCGGCCGGAGGTGGGAATCTGGCGCTCGACGGTCTCGTAGTGCCCCGGCACCCAATGCGGGTCCGTGTGTCCGCGCTCGATGACCCGGCGCTGCCAGCGGCCGCGACCGTACTTCCAGCGGTTGGGGCGCTCCGGCGGATAGGGCGAATCGGTGACCACGCGCAGGTGCTCGCCGCGGTGCGTGTGCCCGGTCCACTTCCACTCGACCTTCCACGGAGAGGTCACATTTTCATACTGGCCGGCCACCCATTGGCGTTCCGTCACGGTTTCATACCCGCCCGGGATCCAGACGCGGTCGCAGGCCGCCGTGTGGCG
>CBDUXP010000003.1:0-138876 GCA_965371225.1 uncultured bacterium
CGCACCACGTCGTGCATGAACGCGCGGATGCGGTCCCGCGCTTCGGTCACCTCTGAATCGAGCGTGAAATCAATCGCCATGGTCGAGCCCCTCCACGTCCGCCCGGGCGCGCAACGCGGACCTATTCTATCCGGATGGCGCGGGGCCCGCGCCTAGAGCGCGGCGGTGTCCGGTGCCGGGGCGCGGCCGGGGACGGGCAGACGGAGGAGCAGCTTGCGCAGGAAGGGCCGCGGCTGGAGGACGTCGTCCCCCGCGCCGAGGCGGGGAATGCCGAACGCGATCCAAGACATGACCGCACCGTTGAGCGGTGAGCCGCCATGTGGTTCTTAGGCATATACTGACGCACGACGGGGGACACATGCGCTTGCGGGAGGGCACGACGGGCCAGAAGGCGCTGTTCGGCGCGCTGGTGGGGGTGTTTGCGTTTGCCTTCGCTGTGATGCTGGGCTCCGAGGCGCGGGTCGTCGGCAAACCAGACATCGGCTTCCGGTGGTTTACCCACAGCGGCGGGTCGCCGGGCGCGTTCATGCCCATTCGAGCCGATGTGGCGGAGGCCGGGTTCATCAGTGGGCTTCTCCTGGAGGTAAACGGGCGCGAGGTCCGCGGGCAGTACTGGGACGAGCTTGTCGGCACCGTGCGGACCACCGTCGGCGCGAACAACACCGTGGTGCTCCGTGGTCCGGAAGGGGAGCCCCTGACCGTCACCGTCCCCGTCACGCGCAGGACCTGGGCCGACGTGTGGAACACGCGTCGCATGTACGCGTGCGTCGGCATCGCCCTGTTCGCAACGGGCCTGCTGGCCTTCGCGGTGCGGCCGTTCGGGCCAGCAAGCTGGGCGCTGTTGTGTTTCGGGACCTTCCTTGGCGGCTACACATGCCTGGTGCCCTGGGGCCGGTTGGATGCCCCGGTGTACTCCGTTGTGGGCGGGCTCTTCGCCGGTATGGGGGGCGGCGCGACTCTCCACCTCACGCTGGCCTTCCCGGTCGAGCATCGCTGGATCCGCGGGCGGCCGCACCGGGTGCTGTGGTGCTACCTCGTCGGGGCGGCTTGCAGTGCTACGAGCCTCCTCCTTCTTCGCGCCGCGTGGAACCATGACTACCCGCTGGCTGACCGTCTGTTTCTGGGCCTGTTGGGCATAAACATGCTGGTCATCTGCCTGCACATGGGGCGTCTGGCGTGGTTCGCCGTGGGGGGCTCGGACCGTCTCCTCCGCCAGCGCGCCCGTATCCTGTTCCTGGGCGCGGGCCTCACCTTCGGGTCGTACCTCGTGGTGATGTTCTTGCAGTACGTGCTCAATCGGCGGCTGGACATCGACCACGAACCGTTCCAACTGAGCTGGCCACTGGCGTTCGCCTACGCCACGGTCCGGTACCAGCTCTTCGATCCGCGCATCGTGTGGCGGCGGGCCGGGGCCCTGGGCTTGGCCGCGGCGGCGGCAGTGGGTGTCGTGTGGCTCGGCGGCCAAGTCTCCCCGGCGCTCGCCGCGATCCTCCTGCTGCCGATGCTCTACGTGTTCCCGCGCTACAACGCGCGCGTCAACGCGTGGCTGTATCCGAAGCGTGCGGAGTTCCCGGCGCTGCGGCGGGGGATTGGGGACGCGCTGCTGGGGAGCACCACGCGGGATGACGTGCTCCAGGTGTTGGCGGGGGCGGTGCCGCAGGTGTGCGACACGCCGGGCGGCGCCGCGTTCCTGTTGCCGGGTGTGGCGGGCACGGGGGAGCGCGTGTCATCGAGCGGCGCGACGGACGTGTCGGACGTGCGCGACCTGGCCGAGGAACCGCTCGTGCAGATGCTGGTGGCGAGCCACGAGCCGATTAAGCAGGAGAGCATCACCGTCGATCCTCGCTTCGTGCATATTCGGGACGCTTCGCGCGCGTGCATGGACCGGCTGAACGCGAGCGTGCTGCTGCCCATCGAACGCGAAGGCAAGGTCATCGGCGGCCTCGCCGTGGGCGCACCGACATCCGGCGATGTGTACGACGACGCGGAGCTGGACCTGCTGAGCGAGCTTGCACACGAGGCCGGCCGCGCACTCGTCACGGCCGAACTGCGGGAAGAGAGCGGGCAGGCGGATGCGCGGAGCGCAGAGCCGGGTGCCGGGCCGGGCGGCGATAAGGCTTCGGGCGGTGGACGAGAGGAAGGCGTCAGTGCGACGCAAGAGGTGGTGCCGGTGGCAGTGGCCGGCGGGCGGTACGTGGTGGAGCGGCTGTTGGGCGCCGGTGGGTACAAGCAGGTGTACCTGGCGCACGACACGACGCTGGAGCGCGACGTGGCCCTGGCGCTCATCCGGCCGGAGGTGCTGACCGCCGCCACGCGCACACGAGTGCAACGCGAAGCGCAGGCCATGGCGCAGTTGGGCGACCACCCGCACATCGTCGGCGTCTACGACCTGGGGGAGACCGACGGACAGGTCTACATCGTGAGCCAGTACATGCCGGGGGGGAGCCTGCACGACGAATTGGAGGACGCCGGGGCGCCGTTGCCGATCGCGCGGGCGGTGCAGATCGGCCTGGACCTGTGCCAAGCGCTCGCGCACGCGCACGCGCACGGGATCGTGCACCGCGACGTGAAACCGGAGAACGTCTGGTTCAGCGGCGGAGAGGCGGTTGCGCCTGGCGCAGAGCCGGGTGCCGGGTCGGGCGGCTCCAAAGGCGCGGCCCAGTTGGGCGATTTTGGGTTGGCCCTGGCGGCGGGTCAGTCGCGCATCACGCGCGACCACGCGTTGGTGGGTACCGCCGCGTACATGTCGCCCGAACAGGCGGGGGGCGACACCCCCGACGCGCGCAGCGATCTCTATGCGCTCGGCGTGGTGCTGTACGAGATGGTAACGGGGGGCCTGCCCTTCACCGGCGCTGACTCGCTCGCGATCCTGCACCAGCACCGGCACGCCGCACCGCAATCGCCCACCACGCACAACCCCGATATCCCGCGCGCACTGAACGAGCTCATCATGGCCCTGCTGGAGAAGGAGCCGGCCGCGCGCCCGCAGACTGCCGCCGCAGTGCTCGAGGGCCTCCGCCACGTCGGGGATGGAAATGCAGCGGCGGAAACGCGGCACCCCATCACCGAGCAGCTCGACGCGGCGGCGGTGTCGGTGTCCACCTCGCGTCCGATCGCAGCCGAACCGTTCGTGGGGCGGGAGGTCGAGGTGGCGCGGGCGGAGGGGCTGCTGAGCGAGGCGGTCGGGGGCGCAGGCAAAGTGCTGCTGCTGGTGGGCGAGCCGGGGATTGGGAAGACGCGGCTGGCGACGGAGTGCGTGGCGCTCGCGGAAGCGCGGGGCATACGCACCCTGTGGGGCCGGTGCTACGAGGGCGAAGGGGCGCCCGCGTTCTGGCCCTGGGTGCAGATCCTTCGCAGCTACGTGCGCGACGCCAACACGGAACAACTCCGCGCCGAACTCGGCGACGGCGCGCCGCGCGTGGCGCAGGTGGTGTCGGACATCCGCACCCGGCTGCCGGACGTGGGCGACCCGCCCACAGTGGAGGGCGAAGCCGCGCGGTTTATGCTGTTCGACGCGACGACGCGGTTCCTGAAGAATGCGGCGGCCGCGCAGCCCCTCATGCTGGTGCTGGACGACCTGCACTGGGCGGACAAATCGTCGCTTCTGCTGCTGCAGTTCCTCGCGCGGGAGCTGGCGGACGCGCCGCTATTCGTACTCGGCACGTACCGCGACGTGGAGGTGGACCAGAAGCACCCGTTAGCCGAAGTGCTCGGGCAATTGGCGCGTGAACCCGTGAGCGCGCGCCTGCACCTGGGCGGCCTCTCGACGCAAGCCGTAGTGGACCTTGTAGAGGCAACGGGGGCGCAGACCGACGACGCCAACCTGGCCGAACAGGTCTACGACCACACCGAAGGCAATCCCTTCTACATCAAAGAGACCCTGCGGCACCTGGACGAGACCGGTGGGGTCATGGCGGACATGGGTGTACCGGATGGGGTGCGCGACGTGATCCGTCTCCGTCTGACCCGGGTGTCGGCGGCCTGCGCGCAGACGCTGATGGCGGCTGCAGTCATCGGACGGGACTTCGACGACGCGGTGCTGGCCCGCGTGCGCGAGATGGCCACGGCCGACCTGCTGGAGGCATTGGATGAAGCGCAGCGCGCGGGGCTTATAGAAGACACCCAGCGGCATCCCGCCCGGCGGCGGTTCGTACACGCGTTGATCCGCGAGACCTTGTACGACGGCCTGCCGACGGCGGAGCGCCTGCAATTGCATGCGCGCGTCGGAGCCGCGCTGGAGACCCAGCACGCGGGCAATCCCGAGCCGGTGCTCGCCGTGCTGGCCCATCACTTCTGCGAAGCGGCACAGGCCGGGGACAACGTGGAGAAGGCCGTCGACTACTGTGTGCAGGCGGCGGAGCGCGCCACGGTGCAGCACGCGTATGACGAGGCGGCGGCCGACTACGAGCGCGTGCTGACGCTGCTGGACGCGCAGGCGCCCGTTAACGACGCGCGGCGCTGTGCGCTGCTGCTGGCGTTCGGCGATGCGCTCATGAACGCGGGCGAACCGCAGCGGGCCGAGGCGGAGTACACGAGGCTCACCGACCTTGCGCGTGGGCTCGGGGATGCGGCCACATTAGTGCGGGCGGTGAACGAGCTGGGCTTCATCTACAGGGGCGTCGGGATCCCGCAGCGGTGGTTTGTGGAACTCATCGAAGAGGGCCTGGCCCTCCTGCCGGAGGAGGACAGCGCCGAACGCGCGATGTTGCTCGCCAATCTGTCGCTCGCTTTCAAATACTACCTCGAGCACCAGCACCGGTGTGCTCCGCTGGGCCACGCCGCGCTCGCCATGGCGCGGCGCGTTGGTCACCCCCTCGCCCTCACGTGCGCGTTATTCAGCCAATTGGACCTGATGGAAACCCCTCCCGATGCGAAATTACCGATGGCGACCGAGCTGGCGGACATCAGCAAGCGGTTGGGACGAACCGACTGGAGGGTCCTCGCACTGAACTTTCAAGCCGGGTGCCACCTGCGCCTTGGCGACGTGCGCGCGGCTCGCGAGAGCGCAGGCGCCCTAATCCGCTTGGCGGAGGAGGTGCCCCTCCCGCTGGCATTGTACACCGCCGGAAAGCAACACACCGCGTTCGCTCTGCTGGAAGGGCGATTGGATGAGGCCCAGCACTGGGCGCAACGCACCCTAGAAGCGGGTCTGCAATCCCACGCGGGCAACGTCCATACGGTATACCCGCAGCACACGTTCGTGCTGAGTTGGCTGCGCGGCGACTCCGGGGACTGGGAAGCCTGGTACCGTCCCATGCTTGAAGCGCTTCAGCAGGATAACGCGATTGTGCGAGCCATTCTCAGCCTGGTCGATGTGATGCAGGGCCGGCGCGAGCGAGCCCGAGCCGTCCTGGACGCGTTTGTCGCAGAAGCGTTCCGGTCGGCGTTGGGGAACTATTACGATACCCTGTGGATCCTCGCTCAGTGCGCCGACGTGGCAGCGCAGGTGCCACACCCCCGCGCCGCGGAACTGCTGTATGCGCAGCTGCTCCCGTATGCCGACCTTGCGGTCGGGCAGGGCTTCAACAACTTCTGCGTGGGGGCGGTCGCCCATTGGCTCGGCCTTTTGGCGGCGACGCTGGAGCGGTGGGACGACGCGGAGGGGCACTTCGAGGCGGCGCTGGAGATGAACGAACGCATGGGCGCGCGGCCGTGGCTGGCGAACACGCAGTACGAGTACGCGCGCATGCTGCTCGCGCGCGGCCACGATGCCGACCGGGAAAAGGTCCGCGACCTGCTCACTGCTGCCGCCGCCACGGCGGAGGAGCTGGGCATGCCCCCGCTGCTGCGCGACGCGCGCGCTCGGCTGAACGAGATAGCCTGAGCCTGCCGCGTGACTCAGGCGGCGTCGGGGCTCTCTGGTTGGGCCGGTTCGGCCGGCTGTTCGAGGGCGTCGCGCACCAGCGTCCAGACGCGCGGGGACCACAGCAGCGCGACGTGCCCCACCCCCTCGAGCATGTGCGCCTCCGCGGGGTCGGGGAGGGCCGCCGAACTCGCGGGGATGACAATGTTGTCATGCACCGTGCAGACGGTCGTGACCGCGACGCCCTGCAACCCCGCCGGATCCTCATCCAGCGCCGTTACGTACGGTGAACCCTGCGACATGGCCAGCGAGTTGTCCCATGGCCCGAGGGGCGCAGAGCCCGTGCCGTGATGGGGGCTGCCCAGGGTGACGAGATGCTCCACCCGGGCGCGCCCCTCGAAGCGCTGCACGTAGGCGCGCGCCACGACGCCGCCCATGCTGTGGCACACCAGGTCCACCGTGTCGCTGCCGGTCTCGCCGCAGATGCGTTCCACGGCGTCGCGCACCTGCTGGGCGAAGTGATCCAGCTCCGCGTTGGGCGGCCAGAGGTTGAGGCTGTAGACCTGCGTCCACCCCCCCAGGCGCAGGCGCACGCCGTGCGCGATCCACGCGCCGCGGTTGTGCAGATAGCCGTGGACGAGCAGCACGGGCCGGCGCTGGCCGCCGCGACGGCCGAGGGCGAGATAGTCGCCCACGTAGGCGAGGGGCGTGAGCGCAATGAAGACGCCCCACGCTAGGCCTTCGCCGAGGACGACGAGCGCGCCGGAGAGGATCGCGCCGGGCGTCGCGGCACCGAATACCCGCCGGTCCGGCTCGTCGAGCGCCCGCTGGTACGCCCACGTCTGGTAGGAGAGGACGCTGACCACGAAGCCGATGAGCAGGCAGATTTTCAGGTAGGCCCAGAGCATGGGGGTGGGAACGCGGCCCTAGTCTACCTGCTGGTGCCACCCAGACCAATGGCGCGTGCCGCATGCGGGGGCGGGCAAATCACGGACCGACCGTCTACAATGGAGCTCCGGACTAGCGAGGACGCATCGGCGTAAGGAGAAGCCCAGGCAGCAATGAAGGTATGTAACGCATGACGGTCTTGAAGGCCGAACACCTCAACCCTTTTCTCGACTCGGCCCGGGACGCGTTCACGATCATGGCCGGGATCGAACTCACGCGATCGAACATCTCGCTCAAGAAGGACTCGGACCGGAACGCGGACATCTCGGGCATTATCGGCTTGGCGGGCGACGTCTCGGGATCGATCGTCCTGAACTTTCCGCTGGCAACCGCGAAGGGCATCGTCTCGAAGTTCCTCGGCGCACCCGTGAACAATCCCCGGGACTACGAGGCGCTGGACGCGGTCGGGGAACTGACTAATATCGTGGCCGGGGGGGCCAAGAGCCGCCTGTCGGAACTCGGCGTGCACTTCAATATCGGGCTGCCGACGATCATTATTGGCCACAAGCATCAAGTCTGCCGCCCTCGCGGCATCCCGACCCTGTGCGTCCACTGGGAAACGTCCGAGGGGGGCTTCATCCTCGAGGTCTGTCTCAAGGCTTCCGATCCCGACTAGCCGCACCGCGGCGCGGATGAACTAGGCACGGGGGCACCGACCCGCCTGTCGCGCCGTGCGGAGTGTGGGATAAGGTACGCGGGATGGTGTGTGGGGGACCGCGGAGCGGGATGCGGTTCTGTTGGCGGGGCGCGCCGGTGCTTACGGCGCCCGCCATGGGGCCGTGGATCGGCTTCTACCTTCTAAACGGCCCTGGCTGGCGTGAGGGGCGCAGGTCCGTCCCACGGCGGTGTGAAGCGGTGGCGAGGACCGCGCCCTCATGATTCATTTCGACGCTGCGACGCGCGTGTTCCACCTGCTGGGGGCTCGCAGCTTTTACGCGTGTCGGGTGGATGACGGGGGCCGCGTGGTGCACGTGGGTTGGGGCCCGCGCCCCGCCGGCCTGGGCGACGCGCCGGTGGTGAGCGGTCGCCTGCCCACCGACGCGGCGCCGTGGGCGGGACAGGACACGCAGGTGCAGCCCGATGAGGTGCTCACCTTCGGGGACTACAGCTATCACGAGGTGACGCTGAAGGTCGCGTTTCCGACGGTTGCCGGGACGCTCGCCGCCGGGGAAGCGCCGCACGTGCCGGTGCGCGACGTGCGCCTCCGGTACGCCGACCACGACGTGGTGACGGATGCGCAGCCCGGGTTCGCGCCCACGCATGGCCGGCCCACGTGGCAGACGGCGGATCGGGAGACGCTGCGCATCCGCCTGGAGGACCCGGTGCACCCCTTCGGCGTGACGCTGTGCCTGCGGCTGACGCCGGAGCACGACGTCATCGAGCGGTGGCTGGAACTGGAGAACCGGGGCGCCGAACCCGTCGCGGTGGAACAATGTTTTTTCGGCAGCCTGCACTTGCCGGCGGGGCCGGTCGAGCTGACCCACTGCACGGGGGCGTGGGCGGCGGAGTTTTCGACGGAGCGCCGGCAATTACCCGTGGGGCAGACGGTGCTCGAAAGCCGCACCATCCACACGGGTTGCACGCACCATCCCTTCTTCTTGGTGAATCGCTGCGGCCAGGCGTGGGAGGACAGCGGCGTGGTGTACTTCGGGCAGCTCGCGTACAGCGGGAACTGGCGCCTCGCGTTCGAGCACCGGCCGGACGGCGCGACGGTGGTACACGGTGGATACAACCCGTTCGATTTCGCGCTGACGCTGGAGCCGGGTGCGCGGCACGCGACGCCCGCGCTCGTGCACGGCTGCAGCGATGGCGGCTGGGGGGGCGCCAGCCGCCGCATGCACGCGTTCATCCGCGAGCGGGTGCTGCCCCGGCCGGCGGAGGGGCCGGAGCTGCGGCCCGTGCTGTTCAACAGTTGGGAGGCGACGTACTTCGACGTGACCCCCGACGGCCAAGCGGCGCTCGCGCGGCAGGCCGCCGACCTGGGCGTGGAACTGTTCTGCGTGGACGATGGCTGGTTCGGGGGCCGGCGGTATCAGGACGCCGGGCTCGGCGATTGGGTCGTCAGCCCCGACGTGTTCCCGGACGGCTTGCAGCCGCTCATCGATGAAGTGCGCGGCCTCGGTATGCGCTTCGGGCTCTGGGTCGAGCCGGAGATGGTCAATCCCAACTCCGATCTCTACCGCGCGCATCCCGAATGGGTGCTGCACTTTCCCGGCCGGCCGCGGACGACGGCGCGCGATCAGCTCATCTTGGACCTCGGGCGCTCCGAGGTGGTGGAGTATCTCTACACCGCGCTGGACGCCCTGGTGGCGGAGTACGCCATCGACTTCTTCAAGTGGGACATGAACCGCGCGGCGACGGAGCCGGGATCGGTCGTGGGGAAAGCCATCTGGCGCGCGCACACGGCCGGGGTGTACGCGCTCATGGACCGGCTGCGCTGCGCGCATCCCCACCTGACCATCGAAAGCTGTTCTAGCGGCGGCGCCCGCATCGATGCCGGCATCCTGGCGCGCACGGACCAGGTCTGGACGAGCGACAACACGGACGCTTTCGACCGGGTGCGTATTCAGGAGGGGTACAGCCTCGCGTATCCGGCGCGCGCGATGGAATGCTGGGTGACGCACGAGCGGAACCATCAGACCGGGCGCCGGCTGAGCCTGGACCTGCGCTTCGATGTCGCCATGCGCGGCGCCCTGGGTATCGGGAGTGACTTGAACGCGCTGGACGACCGCGAGCGCCGGACGTACGCGGAATACATCGCGTTCTACAAGCGCATCCGACCCATCGTGCAGACGGGGACGTGCTATCGCCTGCAACGGCTGGAAGAAGCGGGCGCGTCCATCGTGCAATACGTCCTGCCCGACGCCAGCGCGGCGGTCTACTCCGTCGTGGTGGTGGACCGGCGCGTGGGCCAGCGGCTCCCGCCCGCGCGGCTGCGTGGCCTGGATCCCGCGGCGAGCTATCGGGCGGTGGACCGGGAGGCGACCGAGATCTTTCGCGCGACCGGCACCGAGTTGATGGCGCTCGGGCTGCCGGGCAACGTGGGCGGCGGGTGGTATGTTCCCGGATATAGCCGCACGCTGCACCTCATGGCGGACCATGCCTGAGCGCCGCGGTCTTGCCGGTCGGAACGCGGTGGCCGCCCTCCGCTGGTGTCTGTGCGTGGGCGTTCTGTGCTGCGGCTGCGACGGGTTGCTCGGTCGCGAGGAACCCGCGCGCGCACCGACGGAGCTTGAGCGGATCGTCGAGAAGCTGAATGTGGTAGAAAGCCCCGCCTCCGGCCCGTTCGTCTACCTCACCTGGCAACGCGATCCGAGCACGACCATGACGGTCAACTACCACTCGGCCGAAGGGGACGTGCCCAGCGTGGTGTACTACGACACGGTGTCGCACGCGGGGAAGGCGCCCGCCGCGTATGCCCATCAGGCCGTGGGCCGCGCACATCGCATCGCCAAGCTGGCGGCGAGTCCCGTCATCCACTGGGTCGAACTGACCGGCCTCACGCCGGGCGCGGCGTACTATTTTGTGACCGGCCACCCCGAGGCGACGGAATACCGGTTCCGCACCATTCCCGACGACGGCCGCGCCTTGCGCTTTGTGGTGGGGGGAGACATGGGGATCTCGCCCGCCACCGTGCCCCCGCTCCTCATCCAGGCGGCCCGGCAGGACCCGCACTTCGCCGTCATCGGCGGCGACGTGGCGTATGCCAACGGCCGCTTATCCGCGCCGGCCGTGCGGCGGTGGAACGCGTGGCTGGCGAACTGGCAGGTGCACATGGTGACGCCGGACGGGTACCTGATCCCCATGGTCATCGCCATCGGCAACCACGAGGTCCGGGGGATGTTCGACGGGGCGCCGTATCAGGCGCCCTTCTACTTCTGCTACTTCGCGCAACAGCCCGGCCCCTGCGCGGGGCGTGACGGGTTGTGCGCGCAAGGCGGCGACGACTGCGCGACCGCGGCGGGCGACAGCGTGTTCGTGCGGCGGTTCGGCCGCGACGTGGTTCTGCTGTTGCTGGACACCTCGCACGTGCGCCACCACGAGGCCCAGGTGGCGTGGCTCGAGGCGACTCTCCAGGCGCACGCGGAGACGCCGTTCAAGTTCGCGGCGTATCACGTGCCCCTCTTTCCGAGCTACCGCGCCATGGCCGGGAAATACGAGGTGCGCGGGCGCACCCATTGGTTGGCGCCGTTTGAGACCGGCTGCCTGACTGCCGCATTCGAGCATCACGACCACCGCCTGAAGCGCGCGCAGAGCCGCCGGCTCGGCGCCGGGTGCGCGGAACCGGTGTTGTTTGTCGGCGACGGATGCTGGGGGCTATCCCCCAGGCAGGCCGAGACCCCGGACAACCCGTACGGGGACTTGGCGGAACTGGCTACCTCGGCCGCGGCGGCCCACTTCTGGCGGGTGGACGTGAGCGGGGGCGTCGCGCGCTTTCGCGCCATGGACGCGGACGGCGCGGTGCTCGACGAGGTCGTGCGCCACGCGCCCGACGCCGGCCGGGCGAGCGCGGGGACCGGCGCGCGCGCAGGCGGCACCGTCGAGTAGACTCTGGGGACGCGTGGGGGACCGCGTGGGGGAGGTGGACGTATGGAGTACTTTGTGACCGGGGGGACGGGTTTCATCGGCCGTCATCTCCTGGAGGTGCTCGTGCAGCGCGGCGGGACCGTGCACTGCCTCGTGCGGGAAGGGTCCCGAAGCCGCCTGGAGGCGCAGGTGCGCTCGTGGGGGCTGGCCGATGGTCAGGTGCGGCCCGTGGTCGGGGACATCTCCCAACCGCACCTGGGGCTCGAGCCGGAGACGCTCGGGGCGTTGGCCGGGACGATCGACCACTTCTTCCACCTGGCGGCGGTGTACGACATGCGCATGGACGCCGACACCGGCCAGCGCATGAATGTGGATGGGACCCGGCACGCCATCGACGCCGCCCGGGCCGTAGGGGCGGGCTGTTTCCATCACGTGAGTTCCATCGCCATCGCGGGCGGGTTCCGCGGCAACTTTCTTGAAGCGATGTTCGATGAGGGGCAGGAGTTCGACCATCCGTATTTCGAAACGAAGTACCGGTCGGAGCAGCTCGTGCGGGCCCTGACCGACCTGCCGTATCGCATTTACCGGCCCGGCGTGGTCGTCGGCCATTCCAAGACCGGGGTCATGGACAAGCTGGACGGGCCGTACTACCTGTTCAAAACGCTGCAACGCATTCGCGGGCTCCTGCCCTCGTGGGTGCCGCTGATCGGGATCGAGGGCGGCCGCATCCCGTTGGTGCCCGTGGATTTCGTGGCGCAGGCCATGGACCATCTGGCGCACGCACCGGGCAATGACGGGCGGACCTTCCACTTGGTGGATCCGAATCCGCACACCGTGGGCGATGCCATCAACATCATCTGCCGCGCGGCGCACGCTCCGGAGTTCGCCATGCGGCTGGACCTGCACCACTTCGCGCGCCTGATTCCGAAGACCGTGCGGAGCATGATCGCCGCGATCCCCGCGCTGCGGAGCGTCGCCAACGGGGTGCTCGACGACATGGACATTCCGCCGTCGCTACTGCGCTACATCGACCTGCCGACCACGTTTGATACGCGCGAGGTCCGGGCCGCGCTCGACGGGTCGGGGATCAGTTGTCCGCCTCTGGAGGAGTATGCGCCGCAGATGTGGGACTACTGGGAGCGCCACTTGGACCCATCGGTGCACCGGCGGCGGGACCTTGCCACCTACCTGGAGGGCAAGGTGGTCGTGGTCACCGGCGCGTCGAGCGGGATCGGCCTCGACGTGGCGAAGCAGGTGGCGGCCCACGGGGGGGTGCCGCTGTTGGTGGCGCGGAGCGTCGACAAACTGGAAGCGGCCGCCCAGGCGATCAAGGATGCCGGCGGCGACTGTCGCTACTACCCCGCGGACCTGTCGGATCTCGAGGAATGCGACAAGCTGGTCGCGCGCGTGCTCGACGACTTCGGGTACATCGACATCCTCGTGAACAACGCGGGGCGGTCCATCCGCCGGTCGATCAAACTGTCATACGACCGGTTTCACGACTTCCAGCGCACCATGCAGTTGAACTACTTCGGCGCGCTCCGGCTGATCCTCGGTTTCTTGCCCAGCATGACCGAACGCAAGCAGGGCCACATTGTGAACGTCTCGAGCATCGGCGTGCAGGCGGCCGCCGCGCGCTTCTCGGCCTACATCGCGAGCAAGGCGGCGCTCGATACGTTCTCGCGCTCCCTCGCTATCGAGGTGGTGGGCGACAACGTGCGGGTCACGCGGATTTACATGCCGCTGGTCCGCACGCCGATGATCGCGCCGACCACCATGTACCGGCACATGCCCACGCTGACCTCCGAAGAAGGCGCGCAGCTCGTCGTGGATTCGTTCCTGACCCGGCCCAAGACGGTCTCCACCCGGCTCGGCACGTTCGCCGCCGTGCTCGAAGCGCTCCTGCCAAACGTCTCGGAGCGCATTCAGAACATCGCCTTCAAGGTGATGCCGGAAAGTGCGGCCGCCACGGGCAAGCGCGAACTCGACCAGGAAGTCACCGTCGAAGCCGTGGTGCTCTCGAACCTGCTCCGCGGTATGCACCTGTAGCGCCGGCCCGCCCCCCGAGCCGGGGGCTGCCTCCGTTAGTTAGCGTTGCCGATGCACCATGGTCGCCTTCGGTTGCGCCGTCGGCATGATGATGACCTCGTGAATGGACACGTGCGGCGGGCGCGTCGCGGCGTATACCACCGCGTCGGCCACGTCTGCGCCGGTCAACGGTTGCACGCCCGTATACGGTTGTTTTGCCCGTTCCGCGTCGCCGTGAAAGCGCACGAGACTGAACTCCGTCTCGCACAGCCCGGGATCCACCGTCGTCACCCGCAGGCCGGTGCCGAGCAGGTCCTGGCGCAAACCATCCGTAATGGCGGCGACCGCGCGCTTCGACGCGCAGTACACGTTGCCGCGGGGATAGGTTTCGTGCCCGGCGATGGAGCCGATATTAATGATGTGGCCGCCGCCGCGGTCCACCATGCCCGGCGCCACCGCCCGCGTCACCCACAGCAGCCCCTTCACGTTGGTATCGATCATCTCGTCCCAGTCCTGGGCGCTCCCCTCATAGAGCTTGTCCAGGCCGCGGCTCAGTCCCGCGTTGTTCACCAGAACCTCGATGGGCTGCCACGCCGGCGGGAGGCCGGTCACGGCCGCGTTCACGGCCGCCCGGTCCCGCACGTCCAGCGTGAAGGTATGGGACTTGGTGCCGTGCGCGTCCCGCAGTTCACCGGCGAGCTGCTCCAGCCGCTCACCGCGCCGGGCGCACAAGAGCAGCTTGACGCCGAGCGGGGCGAAAGCGCGCGCACAGGCTTCGCCAATCCCCGCACTCGCGCCCGTGACGAAGACTACGCGGTTCTCGAGATCGTACATGCGTGTGGTTCTCTCCCTCTGTCCGCACACGCGGCGTGCGGGATGAGGCGGGGTGCCGACACCTCGCGCGGGGACCCGACTACATACCCGACTTGGCGATGCCGACCGTGCCGCATGCGACGCGCGCGCCCGCGTTCCCCGTCGGCTGGCCGCCGTCGTCCCGCTTCGCGTGCACGATGACGCCGCGGCCCACGATCGGACTCTTCATCCCCGCGATGGAGATGTTGTTCAGCATGCCCTCGTACCGGGCGTCCCCGTTGGCGTCGGCGCTCAGGTTACCGAGGTCGCCGGCGTGGCGCGTCGGGGTGGCCGGCAGCGCGTGGGCCACGGCGTGGGGATTGTAATGGCCGCCGGCGCTCTTCCCGTTCGACCCGCTGCAGTCGCCGTACTCGTGCAGGTGGAAGCCGTGCGTGGTATTCGGCGGCAGCCCGGACACCTGGGCCGTCACGTGGACCCCGTCGCCCATGCGCATGAAATGCACCGTGCCGTGCGCGTTGTTGCCCGCCGTGGGCCGCAGGACCGCGACGGCGTGGGAGAGGCCGTGGAACGCCGCCGCATGTTCTTTGTGTTGCTCATGTATACCGGCGTGGTACGGCTGCGACGCCGGAGCCGAGGCCGGAGCTGACGCCGGGGCTGACGCCGGCCCCTGGGCTACGTGCAGGTGGCCGGCCGCGCCGTCGTGCGCGTGGACGGGCGCGCTCCCGGCGATCAGGATCGCTGCGCCGAGGGCGGACGCCATGCTCAGACGCCAGGCGGGCGCCGATAGTTCAGGATGCAGATGGGCCATGGGATGATCTCCTCAACACTCGAAAGTGAGAATTTGCTTGGTAAGTGCAGACCCGGCTGGCGATCCGCGGGGCCGCATTATACCGGACGGCCGATTGCTCAGGCGTCTGGCGCGCGTTTACGCCCCGTCCAGCGCGACGATGACGGGTACCGACCGCGTGTACCCGCCGAAGGGCCGCGAGAGGCGCGCCAGCAGATACTTGCGCAGGACATGGCCGACCGCGGTTTCCCATTCCGCGGGATCGTCCACCACGCGGGCCGCGCCTCGCAGGTTCGTGCCGGCAATCTCCATCGTCACGGCGCCGTTCGCACGGATGTTCCGGCACCACTGCGGCTCGTCCTTCCCGCCCGCAAGGTAGGCCCTATCGCCGTCGAGCACGAACCAGAGGGTCACGGTCCGTGGCTGCCCCGACTTGCGCCCGGTGGTCGTCAAGCGGCAGTTCCATTTGCGGTTGAGGCGTGCGTGGTCCGGGGAGGTCACGGCCTCAGTGTAGCGGAGTCCCGGCGGCGGAACACTCAGGCAGCGCCCGGGAGCACGCCGGCCCGTCCGCGCGCCGCTAGCGCCAGTCGCGGCCGCCGCGGCGCCGCTTTTCCATCTCTTCCGGACTGCCGTACCAGGCCGGGTTCTCGTCCGAGGGGGTCAGGCGCCGGCGGCGTTCTTCCAAGTTGAAGCGTGCATCCTGGCCGTCGCCGGGGGCGCTCCGGGCGGACGCCGGGGTCTCCGCGGGCGCGGCGCGCTCCAGCGCTGCCCGGCGGCGTTCCAGGCGGGCGGGCCAATCCGCCCGCCCCCAGTTGCCGAAATGCGCCGCCCGGGACGCCCCCCAGGCGTTCGCACTGAAGTAGCGCCCGTTCACCACGCGGCCGCGCGGTAGCGGACCGTCCCAGGTGCGGTGGACGACCCGGCCGTCCACGACCCCCCAACCCTCGTAGCCGGGGTCCGTGCCCACCATCACCAGGCCCGGTTCCGCGGCGGGATGCACGATGACGGAGGTGACGTGGTGCTTCGGGTGCGACTGGGGAATGGCATACAAGGCGTCGGGCACCACTGCACAGACGCTCCACGGCTCTGTGGGGCCGGCCGCCAGGTACCACACCCCCGCGGCGCAACAGTAGTAGAGACCGCCCGTCTCGAACACGTCTTGCTGCGTGTTGACGCCGACGGCCACGCGGGTGCCCGGGATGCGCTCGAACACCGGTGCCCCGTAGTACGTCACGTCAAGATGTCGCTCGCCGGCCACGCGCCGCATCTCGACCCGCGCCACTTCCGCGAGGGCGGCGCGATGTTCGCGCGTGCCCGGAATCGCGGCGAGGACATACCCGCGCTCGTGTTCCGGCGGGATCTCTTTGAACAGGGGGGGGAGCGTCTCCACGGGTGACCACGCCTCGGTCAGGCGTGGGGCCCGGTACCACCGTCCTCCCACCAGCAAGTAGTAGTGATTGTCCCGCCCATAGAAAAACAGGTCGGCGTCCGTGGAGCGCACCGCATGGACCCCGCCGGCATCACCGATGCGCTCCAGCACCAACGCGCCTTTCACATTTACGAGGACCGTACGATGCGTCCGGACGTAGACGGTCGGCCGCGCACTCCGCTTAACGGCCGCCGCACCTTCGGGAGCGGGCAGGGCGGCGAGCGCTTTGGGGACTCGCCCGCGCCGGTCGTACGTCCCCTCCAGTTCCGGGGCCGTGAGCCAGTACTTGCCCACCCGCGTCCAGAAATGCCCGGTCTCCGTCGCCCGGTAGAGTTTGGCGGAAGCGTTCGCGATGCGCTCCACCGTGCCCTCCGCGGCGACCGGCAGGTACAGGGGCTCGCCCGCCACCTGCACGACCAGCGCCGGGCCTTCCGTCACGATGATCTGCGTCGCCGCGGCGTCGGCCACCTGCGCGCACACCGGGCGCGCCAGCACGCACGTAAAGAGGATGGTGGCCACGCCGAGCCGGGGCACCATCGCGCGCGTCGGTTTCACCGCCCCCCCTGCCCGCTCACCCGCATGCGCCCAGTGTAGCAGCGCCGCGCGGCCGGCCTTGCGCCCGGTCAGGCGGCCGCGGTTTCCGGGGCGGGGGCAGCGGCGCCGGCGGCTGAAGGCGCGGCCAGGTACAACTGCAAGAAGTGGTGCATGTCCCGTAGGCACGCGCGCGAGCGGAGGATACTCAGGTGGCCCTCCGGATACCGCAGGATGGGCGGATGGTCCCAGGCGTGCCAGAGGCGCTCCAAGTCCGCCGCGTAGCACACCCGGTCGTACTTGGCTTCCACGAGCAGCAGGCGGTCGCGCGCGATTGCCGGCGGGTGCTGAAACGGATCGAGCGGTTGCAGGAGCGCGTGCACGTCCGCGGCCGTGCCGCCCGCCGCCGCGAAATCTTCGCGCATGACCTGACACAGCCCGGACTGAAACAGCGGCCCCACCATGTCCGCGGCGGGAATCATGGCGACGCAGCAGCTCAGGCGCGGTTCCCGCGCGATCGCGAGCAGCCCCATGATGCCGCCCATGCTGCACCCCCAGTACCCGACGCGCGGCGCCACCGTCTGCGCCCAGCTCACGGCGGCCTTCACATCCCACACCGATTGCACGTAGCCCTGCCCGGCGGTGAAGATGTCGCCGGAGAACATCAGTTCCCCGCTCATGAGGCCCGCCGGGGTGCGCCGCATGTGGTAGGGCGGATGCATGAGGCCGAAGGTCAAGCCGCGGCGACTGACCGCGCGCGCCCACAGGCGGAAGGGCCATTCGTTCAGCCGGTGCGCCCCGGTGAGCACGCCCGGGTAGCCGAGCACGATGCCGTTCCCCCAACCGTCGCCGGGCCGGTACACGTCGATGTGCACCGTGTCATTCTCCGGGTGCGCGCTGGGGCTCTGACTGGGGAAGCTGACGTGCAGATCGGGGGTCATCCCGCCGGCGTCGGCCACCTCCTCGACCGTCACCTCGGGCTGGGGTGGGGACTCCAGGCCGGGTGGCTGCAGGGGCGACCCCGCCTGGCGCAGGGTCTCGAGCGCCTCCGGGTCCGGCTGGTGGCGGTGCCGGCGCAGGCCCAGCGTCGCCAGGATGAGGCGGAAGCCCACATCATCAATAGCGGTGGCCGCGACGCGAAGCATGGATGCACTCTCGCCCACCGGGCGT
Source organism: uncultured bacterium (assembly GCA_965371225.1). Taxonomy (GTDB): domain Bacteria; phylum Abyssobacteria; class SURF-5; order CBDUXP01; family CBDUXP01; genus CBDUXP01. Next base: position 18,037 of record CBDUXP010000003.1, read on the forward strand.
GGCTTGTCAAGCGAACGGCGGCGGTGAACGGCGCGGGCGCGGCGCGGGGTGCCGGCCTGATAGAATCGCGGGCGAACGCGGCGCCAGGCGCGCCGCAAGGCCCCGGCGGGCGCCCAGAGTGGGGGGACTCGCCGGCGGGGGGAGGCATGCCATGCCCGTGCGTAGCGCTGCGGTGGGGGCGCAAACCGAACCGCAGATTGTGGAGATCACCACCCGCGCGACCATGGCGTTCGCCGCCGGAGTGGGGGATGCGAATCCGGCGTACTTGGACGACGCCGCAGCCGACGGAGTGGTCGCGCCGCCGACCATGTGCGCCGCCCTCGAATGGCCTCTTGCGCTCGCGGTGCGGCGCATCGGCGAGCTGGGCTTAACCGACGACGAGGCGTTGCGCATCGTTCACGCCGAACAGGATTCGGAATTCCACCGGCTCATCCGGCCGGGCGACCGCCTGCGCACGGAGGCCACCATCGTGCAGGTGCGGGCCATCAAACCGGGCGCGTATCTGCTTACGAAATTCGCGACCGTGGACGATGCCACGAACGATCCCGTCGTCACGACTTTCTCGGCGTCCATCGCGCGGGGCGTCGAGGTGGACGGCGATGACTTGCAGGTGGAGGGACCGCAGCCGCTGCGGACCGCGGCGGACGAGCCGACCATGCCGGGCACCGTCGCCATCGGGATCACCCCGGAAGCGGCGCACGTGTACACCGAATGCGCGAATATCTGGAATCCTATCCACACGGAGCGGCGCGTGGCGCTCGCGGCGGGCCTGCCGGAGATCATCCTGCACGGGACGGCGCTCTGGGCGATTGCGGCCCGCGAACTGGTGAACCGGTGCGCCGACGGCGACCCCGCGCGGCTCAAGCGCCTCGCCGGCCGCTTCTCGGCGATGGTGGTGCCCGGAAGCACGGTGGCCCTGCAGTACGGGTTGCAGCGCGGTGAACCGGCGACGGTGCCGTTCATCATGCGTAACACCGTCGGCGACACGGCCATCTCCCACGGCGCCGCCCTGCTCGCGCCCTAACAGCGGCGCGAGGGTGCGAGCGCGTGTCTGGGCCGTGCGGACCGCCTAGAACGTGAACACGGTCTGGACGTACCACCAGTCGGCGTCGTCGTCCGGGCCCGAGTCGTCCACGAAATCCCCGGTGAAGAAGTGGCTGTAGCCGCCCTGGAGTATCCAGTGCTTGTAGAACGTCCACTTGGCCGTCAGGTCGAGTTCCGTGCCCACGAACGCATCCGCTTGCGCCGTCGCGGGCCGGATGACGCCGCCGCCCGCGTTCTGCCAGGGCGCCCGGCTGGGCTCGGCGAGCCAGAAGGCGTGGTAGTCGAGCTTCAGCAGGAGGGATTTGTAGGGCTTTGCCGATAGCTCCAGTTGCGCGTTGTGCAGGTTCCGCCACCCAAAGCGGTCCATGTATCCATAGTGGAGGTGATTAGTGGGGAAGAGGTTGTCGAACGTGTTGTTCTCCCCGTCGGTCGGATCGTCGTCACCGGACGCGAAGTTATATTGCGCGCCGACTCGCGGGGTGGCCGCGACGTTCTGGAACGTGTAGCCGCCGCCCAGGTGCAGCGCGAACGCCTGGTGCTCCAGGGCGCTGGTGAATTTCCCGTCCTGATAGACCACCTCCCCGTCCACGTCGACCGCTTTGTCCGCCAGCAGCTTCGCCTCGAATCGCATGCCGACGGAATGCGTCTCGCGGCCGTCGATACTCCCTGGCCCGATGTCGTCCTGCTCGTGGCGAAGGTAGTACAGCTCCGTCTTGCCCCAGTCGTAGCCGTGATACTGCACGTAGACACCGGACAGGTTGTTGTTCGGGTCGTTGTTATTCGCGTGCCCGTCGAACGGGGTCACCACGTCGTTGTAGAACGCGTGCAGCCACCACGTCTCTTCCTCCCACGCCGCCCGCACGCCTTGGAACGACCGGCCCACGTTGCTCCACGCAAACGCGCCCACGAGGCGCTCGTTCCCGTAGGCCAGGGCATACCGCCCGCCCCGGAGGGTGAGCTGCGGGATGTCCGCCAGGTTCCGCACCTCCGCGTACGCCTGGAAGATGTCCAGCCGGTCCTGCGACGCGCCCGGGCCGAACCGCACGGTGCGCGAGTTATTGTTATCCAGCTCATAGGCGTGGGAACTCTGCAGCTCCCCGACGAGGCGCAGGTTCTCGTGCGCCTGCAGGTCCGCCTTCAGCCGAAAGCGCAGGAGCCCCCAGGTTTCATCCAGGAAATCGCGGTTGACGCTGTCGTTGAAGTCGAACTCGCTGCGCGATTCGACCCGATTGCGAATAGAGCCGCTGAGCGTGAGTTTGCCGTCGCCGTAGGTGGTGTAGTCCTCGACCCAGCCGAAGGGATCTTCCCCCTCCTGTTTCAGCAGGTCGGCCTCGACATCGAACCCCGCCGCGGGCATCGCCGCAAGCAACGTCCCGACCATTGCAGCGCCCCACCAGGCCCCGTACCGTGTCGCCCGCATGTGTGGTCTCCTCTTCCCCGCTTGGAGGCAGTGTGCACCGCTCCTCGTGGTGACGTAAATAATCATAATAAAAGACCTGGGTATCCTCAATGGGTATCCTCGAATTGAACGAAGACGGTGCCGGTATGTCTTGCCCTGCTGGACCGGGCATGCTATGTTCGCGCAGGGATAGATAACTATCTTGACCGAAATAGTCGTCTTTAGGGACTTTGCGCGCGCGCCACGCGGCGGCCAGAGTGAAGGCATGCAGAATCCCGCGTGGGGCGGGCGGATACCCGGTCGCCGCCCGGGAAGGGGATAGGACCGATGGAAGTCGATCTAAGCCGTGTAGACGCCGTCCACGCGAAGGAGATTCGCGAGATGGTGGAAGAGATCGCGAAGAAGGAAGCGGGCAGCGTCTCCCATACCCAGTTCCTGGGTTTTCGCCTGCAACAGGGCGTGTACGGGCAGCGGGAGGTGGTGGACGTCCAGATGGTGCGCTGCAAAATCCCCGGCGGCGTCATCACGGGCGACCAACTGACCAAGCTCGCGCAGATCGGCCGGCGCTGGACCCACCAGATCGCCCATCTCACCACCCGGCAAGACATTCAGTGGCACTACGTGAAGCTGCACGACGCGCCCCAGGTGCTGGCCGAACTGGCCGAGGCGGGAATCACCACCCGCGAAGCCTGCGGCAACACGGTCCGCAACGTGACGTGCGACGTGTTCGCGGGGGTGCAGGCGGACGAGCCGTTCGACGTGACCCCGCACGCGTGCGCGTTGAGTGCGTTCCTGCTGCGGCACCCGTTGAACAAGAGCCTGGCCCGCAAATTCAAGATCACCTTTAGCGGCAGCCCGGCCGACCACGGCCTGACGGCGATGCACGACATCGGCCTGCGCGCGGAGATGCGCGATGGGCAGGAAGGCTTCCGCGTGGTCATCGGCGGCGCCCTGGGCAACAGCCCGCAAGAGGCGGCGCTGCTCACCGACTTCGTGCCGACGCGGGACGTGCCGCGGTTGGCGGAGGCGGTGCTGTCCATCTTCGAGCGGCACGGGGACAAGACGAACCGAAACCGGGCGCGCATGAAGTTTGTCCTGCGCCGCCTCGGGATTGACGTGTTGCGCACGCAGATCATGGAGGTCTTCGAACAACTGGGCGCCGACCACCGGGGCGCGGATTTCGTGGAGACCTACGTGGCCGAGCACGGCGAGGAAACCCCCCGCCCCACCGGCTGGGACGGGCCCGCCACGGATGCCGCGAACCCCGCGTATCAAACGTGGCTGCGGACGAACGTGCGGCCCCAGAAGCAGGACGGCTATTCCACCGTCGCGGTGAAATTGACCCTGGGGGATATCCACGTGGACAAGCTGGAGCGGCTCGGGCCGCTGGTGGAGGCCATCACCGGCGCGCCGGTGCGCCTGATGCTGACGCAGGACGTGCTGCTGCGCTGGGTGCCGACCGCGGACCTGCCCAAGCTGCACGCGGCGCTGGCGGACATGGGCCTGGCGGATGCGGGGGCGTTCAGTCTCGCGAACGTCACGTGCTGCCCCGGCGCGCAGACCTGCAACCTGGGGATCACCTCGAGCCGCGGCCTCGCCGAGGACCTCTCCGCCATTTGGGCCCCGAAGAACGGCGAGCTGGCCGACGTGGATGACGTGCGCATCAAGATCAGCGGGTGCCCGAATTCCTGCGGCCAACACCACGTGGCGAGTATCGGGTTCCACGGCGCCGCGCGGAAAGTGAACGGCAAGCTGACGCCCCATTACGAACTGTACCTGGGCGGCGGCTGCGGGGACACTACCGCGCACTTCAGTAAGGGCATCAAGAAGGTCCCGGCCAAGAAGGCGGCGGCGGTGGTCGAGATATTGATCGAGACCTATCGCGCGCAGCGCCAGGAGGGACAGCGCTTTGACGACTGGGCCCGCACCCTCGATCGCAAAGCCGTCAGCGCGATCGTGGATCCCGTGATCGCGCTCCCCGATCCGGCCGAGGATCCCGACGCATACCGGGATTACTTCGGGGAGGGGCAAGACTTCAGCATCGACGGCCGCGGACAGGGCGAGTGCGCGGGCACGGTCAGCAACAACATCGAGGAAAAGCTCACGCTGAGCCGCGGGATGCTCGAACGGGCGGAGGCCGACACGGCGGACGGGAAATGGCGCGCCGCCTACGGGCAGATCGACCGCGCCGTCGTGGCGGCCGCGCGGGCGCTGCTGTTCACGGAAGGCATGGACCACGACACCGACGGCGAGGCGGTCACCGCCTTTCAGAAGCTGGTGCTGGACTTGGGCGTGGTGGCGGACGTCTTCGAGGCGTTGGTGAACTCGGTCGGCCGCACGCCGGAGACGGTCGACGAAGGGACGGTGCGGCCGCGACTGGACCTGGCGCACGCGTTCCTGACCAGTTGCGACCGCGCGTACCAGTTCATCTTGAAACACGAAAAGCTGCGGCTCAAATCGGTGGCGGAAATGGACGCCGCGGAAGCCGTGGAAGCCGCGAACGCTTAGGGCCCGCGCCGCGTCCACTCGCGCGGCCCCTCGGCGCAAACCCGACTCAATTCCTCCGGTTCCGGACCCGCTTGGGCCACTGTGAGCCGTCTTACAGCCTCCCCGTGCTCTCGCTTGAATACTTGCCCCGCGGACACGGAGGGGTATGCCGAGGGGTCCTCAGCCGGAAGCGCTCCGGTCGGCCGCGCCAAGCGGGGCCGGACGAGCCAGAGCGCGTTCGCACTTGCGCGCTGCACGAACGGGTGTAGCGGGCCAGTCGGCGTTGTCGGGCCGTGGGCGTGAGTACCCGGATTCCGGAAACGTTTCGACACACACCATAGGGAGGAACAGTATGAAGCGCACGATCGCCCTGGCAGTCGCGGCCACGTTCGCGGTGGCCACCACGGTGGCATGGGCCGGCAGCCTCAATGAGCCGCTGACCGACGCCGACAAGCAGATGATGAAGAACGGCGCCATGAAGAACATGGACCGCATCATGCACGGCATGGGGCCGCAAGGCATGATGGAGTACCTGGCGGCGGCACAGCAAACCTCGATGGCGAACGGCAAGCGGCTGTTCAGCAACACCGGCCTCAGCACGAACAACCGGAGCTGCGCCACGTGTCACCCGGGCGGCGGCACCACCGGCGGCGAAGTGGAAACCCCCATGCCCAGCGAAGCGACCGGCAAGCCGTACAAGCTCCCGGTCCCGTCGCTGATCGGCGCGGCGGCCACGTTCCCCAAGTTCAAGGTGCCGAACGACAAGGTCATCACCCTGGCGATGATGAACAACAACTGCAAGATGATGTTCCTCGGCTCCCGCCCCCTGGCGTTGGATAGCGCAGAGGCGCGCGACCTGGCCGCGTACGTGGCGTCCCTGAGCAATGAGGAGCGCGTGGACGTGGGCAAGATGCCCCGGATGATGATGAAGTAGCGTACGGGACGCAACATTTGACAACCCGACGTTGTGGTAGGGGGCCCCTCACAGGCATAAGCCTCGGGGCCCTCCTTCTCTGTCTCCTGCCGGCGTTCGCGCGTGCCGACGACGACCCGTGGGCGGGCACACCGCAGCAGGCGTTCTTTGAGAGCACGGTGCAGCAGCGCTACCAGTGCGTCACGTGCCATACGATCATGGAGGGCGGGGGGACGGTCGGGCCGATCCTCAACCAGGTGGGGCGACGGCGGTCCGAGGCCTGGATTCGGCGCTGGCTTGCCGATCCGCAAGCGATAAAGCCGGGCACCAAGATGCCCCGGTTCGAGTTCAGGCCCGAAGAATTCGAAGAGGCCGTCGCGCATCTGAGCAGGCTGAGCATGCCCGTGGACAGCCAGACGATCCTCGCGGGCGCCGGGTCCGACGCGGCGAAGGGCGAGGCGCTGTTTCAGGCCTACGACTGTTACGCTTGCCACCGGGTCGGGGCGGACGGCCGGTTCGTGGGGCCGGACCTGACCTGGGTCGGCGTGCGCAAGCGCCGGGAGTGGGAGCGGGTGTGGCTGCGCGAACCGGACGCGTTCAAACCGGGCACCTTCATGCCGGACTTTGGGCTGACCGCGCCCGAGGTGGAGGCGTTGACTGCGTTCCTGCATGGGCTGGAGGGTCAGCGGAACGAAGAGGCGCAGGCCTGGGAGTTCCGGATGAACTTCTTTCTCATCAACGACCCGGACGAAGCGGGCGAGTTGGTCTTCAAGCGGATGGCGTGCTGGAGCTGTCACGGGGAGGGCGGCGCCGGCGGCGTGCCGAACCCGAACATGGCGCCGGACGAAGTGATGCCGCCGCTGCGCACGGCGACGGTGGACTACACGCGGGACGCGCTGTGGGAACGCCTGCGCGTGCGGCACGTGCCGGAGGCGCTCGATCCCGCCCAGCCCGCGCCGCCGTTCGACTGCCCGCCCCTCGCGACCGCGCTGACCGAGTCCGAGTTCGACCTGCTGTACGCGTATTTGCAAACCCTGGCGCCGAAGAAACGCGAATGGAAGTTCAAGTAATGCCCATGATTCACCAATGGCGACTCGCGTGTGCGGGTTCCCTCGCTGCCATGCTGCTGGCCGGCCCGGGTGCCGCCGTCGCGTACGAAGAGGCGACCGTCGAGAACGGCGGGACCGTCGCCGGGCGTATCTGGTTTCCCGGCGAACACCCGGAATCGGAATCCTTCAAGGTGCCCAAGGACAATCACGTCTGCGGCATCCGGAAGCGCGATCAGACCTTCATCGTCGACGGCACGTCCGGCGGCTTGAAGAACGCGGTCATCGAAATCGTGGGCGTCAGCGCCGGCAAGCCGCTCGCGCTGCCCGGCCCTACACTGGACCAGGCGGAGTGTACCTATGTGCCGCACCTGCAGGTCGCCGCGCTCGGCACGCAAGTCGTGATTACGAATAGCGACCCGATCTTGCACAACATCCATGCGTGGGTGGGTGACAAGACGCTCTTCAACGTGGCGCAACCGCCGGTGGGCAAGCTGCAGTTCAGGCAAGACCTTGCCGAGGTGGGGCCGGTGCGCGTCGTGTGCGACGTGCACGATTGGATGGCGGCGTATGTTTACGTGGTGGACCACCCGTACGTGGCGGTCACGGATGCGGCCGGGCGGTTTACGATTCCCGACGTTCCCCCCGGCACGTACACCCTCAAGGTGTGGCACGAAGGCCTTGGCGAAGTCACGCGCGAGGTGACGGTTACCGCCGGCGACACCGCGACCGAAGACTTCGAAATCGGCAAGTAGCACCGCGCCGGCTGCTGGGATGGCGCGTGCGGGCGGAAGTGACCGAGGGTACAGTACAGGCGTTGATCCGTGACGTGATCGTGAGCCAATGAGATTCCGAGTGCGTAAACTGCGCCTGCTGGGTGTCGTTGTGCTTCTCTCTTTTCTGATTTGGCTTGTCCGCGTGTCCGCGAATCAATTTCTCGAAGAGTCACACCCTCGGTCAGCTGAAGAACCCCTTTACGGCTTCGAGAGTGTTGATGCTCGCGAGTTCTGGCCACGTTCATTGGGAATGGATGCCCCCGTGTATATTCGAGGAGCCACCTTCGCGAATAGAGCCATCATTGAAGAACTGCTTCTTGACTTTCAGGCGCTGAACTTCCGGTGGCCAGACAAGTACCTCCCAGTCCCACCCCATTATTCGGCTCACACTCTGAGTCCGGGAAAAGGCATGATCCTTGGTGTACGGCATTTGTATGTGGACTGCCCCAACTGCTCGCATAGGCAGCCTATTAATACTTGGATCACAATCTACTGTCCCGCTGGCTTGAAGCATAGCCAAACGTCCTTGAGTTTCCCCGACGAGGCGATACTCTTGTTCACAACGGGGGCAGCGGTCGGATTTGCGAAGGCCGGCACAATACGCATCGATGTTGCAGAAGACCGGACACTGGTCACCACTATTGATGCGCATGTACGAACGTGGAACCTCGCGGAGCCTAGTCGCCCTGACACGATGCGGTTTCTGGATTTTGCGATCTCCGGCGAATACACATTCTCCCCAATGGCACTACAAGAATACGAGACATGGGAGCGCCACCGCCCCACATTTGAAGAATTTCGCTACGCCTATGAAACGTCTACTGACGAATTGCCTGGTGTGACTGTGGTGGACGACGAGAAGCAGATTACGAGCTGGTCCGACCTGGAGACGAGTCCTCTTCAAGAATGAAGATGTCATGAAAATCGACCATCTGCAGCGCGTTAGCGAGCACGTTGTCAGTCGCCGCTTGCTACAGGCCAACCTCTTAGCGGCTCGTCTCTTGGAAGATAAGCCGGAGGATACATGATCAGCCACGGTATGCGATCCCGCAACGGCCATTCCTACAAGGCATGTAGGTATTGGGGTGCGCGCCGGCCCCGGGGGCTGGGGCGCTGCTTATGGCGCGGCGGGGTGGGAGATGCGCACGCCGGTCTGCGCTTCGACGAGGGCGCGCAGGCGGGGGTAGTCCCACTCGGCCGCGTGCCCGACTCCTTCATACGTGGGTGCGTCCGCCAGGTGCCCGTCATACCCGCCTAGTTCTTGCACGGCGCGGATCACTTGGGCGTACCGCAGCCGCGCGGGGTCCAGCGGTCGCGTGCGCTGGTACTCGCGCAGGTACGACCGGGTGATCCCCCGGGTCAGCCACCGGACGGCCGGTTGCAACACGGCCGGCAGGTTGATCCGGCTGAGCGTCAAGATCACGCACGTGTTGCCCACGTCGAATTCCGGGTCCGCGATGACCACCCGCGACCAATCGACAATGCCCGTCACCCGCCCATCCTCCCGCAGGATGTTCAGCGGATGAAAATCCCCGTGGCAGACGACCGGGTGCGCGGGGGCCGCCGGCAGGTGCTCCTCCAGCCAGGGGACGGCGGGTAGCAAGCCGGGCAGCGCGTTCCGCTCGATCCGCGCCCGCATCTCTTCCACCCACGCCCCAACGTCCAGCAGATCGCCGGCTAGGGAGGACTCGGCAAGCCGGCGCCGCAACGGTTCGGGATCGAGCGCGTGCAGGCGCACTTGCATGTCGGCCAGGGTGCGGGGGATTTCCGCCTGCAAGCGGGGAAGGCTGAGGAGGAGGCGGGGGATCGACCCAATCTCGCTGCCCATGACCTGCCCGGCCGCCCGCTCCATGATGACGAACGGTCCGCCCAGCCCCGCGTCGGCGTGCGCGTGCGCGTGTACGACGCGGGGGACCGGGAACCCCAGCTCGGCGAGGGTGTTGTGAACCGCCTCTTCCCAGAGGCACTGGCCGTCGCGCTTGCTGGGCCGCACATGCACGCGCAGGATCAGCGGGCCGGCGAAGGGCTCCGGCGGTTCCTGCAACTCAAACCCATAGATGGCCGTTTCATTCCCGCCCAAGATGCGGGTCGGGACCGTCGCGTATCGCAACCCCGGCGCGGCAAGCGCGAGCCGGAGGTGGGTGAGCAGCGCGTCGGCGACGCGCGCATCCGTGCGACAGTGCTGCATGTGCTCTCTTGTAACCCTACGCAGCACCCCGGCCTGGGGATTCACCGTCGTACCGGAAATGTTGGCGGCGCCGTGGGCGTGACGGGGGACGGGGGACGGGATACACTGACGCGCCCGAGGATGGCTGGAGGAGGACTCCCATGCATTACGGTCTGACGATTTTCCCGACGGACTACACCATTACGCCGGTGGATTTGGCGCGGGCGGCCGAGGAGCGCGGCTTCGAATCCGTCTGGGTGGCAGAGCACACGCACATTCCCGCCTCCCGGAAATCCCCCTGGCCCGGCGGGGCGGACCTGCCGCAGGAATATTTCGACCTGCTCGATCCGTTCGTGGCGCTTACCGCCATGGCCGCGGTGACCACGACCCTGAAGGTCGCCACCGGCGTGTGCCTGGTGGCGCAGCACGATCCCATCTATCTCGCAAAGCAGATCGCGTCCCTGGACCAGGTTTCCAACGGCCGCTTCCTCTTCGGCGTGGGCGGCGGCTGGAACGTGGAGGAGCTGGAGAACCACCGCCGGCCGTTCGACCGCCGGTGGAAAGTGGTGCGCGAGTCCATCGAGGCGATGAAAGCGATCTGGGCCAACGACCAGGCGGAGTACCACGGCGAGTTCGTGGACTTCGATCCGATCTTCTCCAACCCGAAGCCGGTGCAGCAGCCCCATCCGCCGATCCACGTGGGCGGCGTCGCGCCCTGGAACATTCGCCGCGCGGTGCGCTACGGCAACGGCTGGATCCCCATCGGCGTGCAGGGCGATCCCGTGGCCCAGATCGGCGACCTGCGCCGGGCGGCCGAAGAAGCGGGACGCGATCCGGACTCGATGGAGGTCACGATCTACGGCGTCCCGAACGATGCGGACGCCCTGGGCCGGATGGAAGAGGCCGGGGTCACCCGGGCGGTGTTCGGCCTGCCGCCGCGCGGGAAGGATGACATACTCCCGCGGCTGGACCGGTACGCGCAGACCATCGGCGCCCTGGCGTGACGCGCCGCCGGCCCGCGGGCGGGGCGGCGCCTAGCTGAGCGGGGGCAGGGGCGGATACCGGGTGGCGTTCCAGCTGGGACGCGTGTGCAGCCGGGATTCCCACGCCCGGCACCGGTGGAGATCCCTGGGCAGGGCCAGGCCGAACGCGGGAAAGATCTGGAGCCGTTGCATGAACGCGATATCGGCGATGGAGAAATCGCCGACCAGGTACGGCTCGTTGGTGAGCACGGTCTCCAAGTAACGGAACACGTCCAGCACGCGGTCGGCTAGCACGGCGGTCGCCGCGGCATCGGGCCCGACCGGCGGCGGATGGCGCGCCGCGTCCCAGTACGCCCGGAAGGCGGGGGTGAGGGCCTGGTCGTTGTACCGGTCGAGCGCGTGCATGCGCGCACGGCGCAGCGGGTCCCCGGGAATCAGCGGCGGGTCCGGGTAGCGCGCGTCCAGGAACTCGATGATCGGGGTCGATTCGGGGACGCAGGTCCCGTCTTCCAATTCCAACGTCGGCACCAGGCCCAAGGGATTTTTCTGCAGGTACGCGGGGTCCTGCTTCTCCTCCGGGGTGAGCACCACGCACGAGACGGTCTCCGTGAGTCCCTTCTCCGCCAGGGCGATCCGGACCTTCTGGGAATAGCCGGAGTAGCGGCCAACGTAGAGTCGCAGAAGCATGCCTCCCTTCGGGTGCTCGCAGGAAAGCACATGATATCAGAAGTATCAATAGCGCTTATTCTGCTAGCATTGAAGGCCTGCATCTTGCTTCTCTAGGGGCAAGGTTGGCGCACCGTAGCCCGACTGTCTCGGGTGCCGGCGTCGCCAATTTGGCTGCACAAACGGCCCAGGTGATTGGCGTCCGCATGTGTGCAGCGTAACCTGTTGTGCATAAGTGTGTTACACGGATTATCGCCAGGGCTGGCGCGATGAGAATGTACCAGAAAGGTCGGCGATCGCGGGCATAGGCCTGGCCCGGAGCCATGGGGCAACATGAAACGACCAAAAATTGTGACTGATATTTCAATAATCGTCCTTGGAATTTATTAGTATTAGCAGTATCATTGATATGAACTGTCCGCTGCATACCAGCCCGCCCTGTGGAGCACCCCTTATGACGTCTGAACTGGACCGGATCCGCCCCACCCGCCGCTCGCGCGGGATGACCCTGCTGGAAGTGATGGTGGCCATGGGCGTCTTGGCCGTCGGCATGGCCGGCTTGGCGGCGTCGCTGATGGGGGCCATGACCAGCGCCGCATACAGCAAATCCCAGATGATCGCGCTCCAGGATGCGAAGGCCTTGATGGAAGTGCTGCAGGAGCTGCCGCAGGCCGGGTCGCCGGGGGACGCAGACACGCTGCTGGACGTGGCGACGAACATCAATCTGGGGAACCAGAACCCCGGCGGGGCCATTACCCTGCCCATCGGCGCCCAGGCGAACCGGCCGGGGGAGACCTTCCGGGTGAGTGTGATCTTCCCGCCCGGCATGGGGGCCCCTGTCCCGCTGGTCCCGGTGTTGCCGGCGACGATCCCCAATGCGACGCGGGACGAATACGAAATCCTGGTCGTGGTGAGCTGGTTCGAGGGCCGGCGCTTCACTTCGATCACCGTCCGAACCATAAGGAACCTGTTCTAATGCAGCGCACCCTCATACCCGTTCGCCAGCGCGCCGCGCGCCCCCGGGGATTCACCATCGTCGAAATCACGGTGGCGTCCGCGGTTCTGCTGATCGTCATCGGCCTCGTCTACCCGATGCACCACGCCACGATCCAGGCGAAGCAGCAGGAGGAACTGAGCCTCATGGCGCAGCAGCACGCGCGCCTGGCCATCGACCGGATCAGCGAGGAGCTGCGCATGGCGAGCCCCGCGACCCTGAACCCGACCGGGCTGGAGCCGGGGATCGATCTAGGGACCATCAACCAGAACTTCATCCAGTTCCAGACCGTGACGTGGGACGGCGCCCTGAACGAACGCACGAATTCCACCTGGACCCAGTATCAGATCGGGCCGGGTGGCACCACAGTGGAGCGGGTGATCTATGCGGAAGGCGACCCGCTCTTGCCCGCGGTCCTGACGCCGGTGGCCACCTTCACCGTGGCCCAGTACATTTTCATCGAGCCGGACCTGAACGCTAACGGCGTCCTCGAAGCCAACGAGGATGTGAACCGTGACGGCCGGCGGCAAAACGGCCTGTTCTTCACCGTGCTGCAGGAAGACGTGAATGATGACGACATGCTGGGGGCAGCGGAAGACCAGAACAACAATGGTCGGATGGATGCCCGGCTGCTGGTGACCGTGGACACCCGGGTGACCAGTGTCGGGGTGGCCGGCGGCACCGGCTACGCCTCGGTGACGACGATTGTAGACCTCCGCAATTCGGATGTGGCGAGCGGCGCCTAGGAGTAAACCTTATGCGAGTCAGTACCCAGTTCTTCCGCCATGCCCTGCGCCCGCTCCGTGCGGACCGGGGGGTGGCGCTAGTGTTTACCTTCTTCCTGCTCCTCATCCTGCTGGCGAGCGCGTCGGCCATGGCCTTTGCCGCCTGGAGCGAGAACCAGATGATCGAGCGGGAGGAAAACCTGACGAAAGCCGTCTACGGTGCGGAAGCGGGCGGGGCCATGGTCGAGAACATGGTCTGGAACGACTACCTGAACGCGCGCGCCGGCATACCCGATGTTATTGGGGACTATCAGGGTTGGCTGAACGGCGTGATCCCCGTGGGCACCACGAACGTGGCGGTGCCGGTGGTGCAGCTTGACGGCATGACCGGCATCAACACCGTCCAGGTCCGGCGGACGGATTCGGTGTTCCGGACCATCCTGAACGTCAATGTGCTGGGCATGGACCGGTTTAACAATCCCCGGCGCGTCCTGGAGCACCTGGTGATCCAGGGCGAGTACTCGACGGACACGAACTTCTCGGTCATGGCGCGCAACCTGGAGTGCATCTTCTGCCACGCGGAGATCGACAGCGCGCCACGGTTTTACAACACCAACCCCAACCGGTACGGGTTCTTCGAGCGGGTGCGCGTGGGCGCGCTCGGCGACTCGATGAATCGCGATCCCACTGGGGCGACGGGGCTGATCTTCGACACCCGGATCGCCGGCACCCTGTACACCCAGGGCCTGCTCACGAACAAGCCCACCGGGACCGCGATGACTCAGGGTGAAATCGCGGCCTCCGACTTCGACGCCTACCAGTTCGATCCCACGACCAATTACATCGACCAGGACCCGTTTACGGGCGCCATGACGCAGGTGAACCTGGTGCAGGCCGCTACCATCGCCGGTTCGCTGGTGCCCGGCGCGAACCTGTACATGGATTACCCCACCGTCCCCGCCGACCAGACCGACGGGGAGATCCCCGCGTCCGCGCCGGAAGTCTTCCCGGATGTGGACGGTGACCGGCTGGTCTCGGCCCCGGACGTGGCGGCCCGGTGGTCGGATATCCAGTCCGAGGTCGGGCTCCGCGCGCCGGGAACCATCAGCGGCGGCATCATTCGCAATATCGCGATCGGCGGTACCTACAATTCGGGCAGTCTGCCGGCCGGCGGCAACATCGCCTCGATCGACGCCGCGGGGGGCGGCGTGCACACGGGCAACGTGATCATGTACGGCACGGGGGGCAATCCGCTCATGCTGAACCGGACCGTGCTCATCGACGGCGACCTGATCATTCAGGGGGTCGTGGAGGGCGAAGGCCAGATCTACGTCAGCGGCAACATCTATGTGACCGGGGACCTCACCTACAACGACGGCCCGCAGTGGGGCCGGACGGCCAACGGCCGGAAGAACCTGCTCATGCTGCGCGCCGGCGGCAGCGTCCTGGTCAACGACTTCCTGACCCCGCAGCGGGCGTACGACCCGACGACGGGCGCACTCCTCGGCGGCGCCACCGGCGTCCCGGACATTGACGACGACACCGTGGTCGATGAAGGCAACCATCGCGACAACGCCGTCGACTGGAGTTATGCGATGGAACAGATCTCGTTCTACAACCGCGAGGCCTGGACCCCGACCCAGCAGCGGTTGCAGAAGAACAACGGTACGCCGGGCACCCCCATGGGCACGACCAACAACTCCACCTACGACGCGGCCTTCCGGCCCATCTATATGCGCATGGGCGAGAACGATCCCGTGTACGTGTTCGCACTGCAGGACGGCGATCCGTTCGGTGGGCCCGGGCGGGTCGGCACCTACTGGGTCAATGTGAACGAGTCGTGGCGCGGCGACATCCGGCCCACCAGCTACGTGATCAATGAGGACATCGCCATCGGCTTCAACGGCGAGCGCGTCGTCGACGCCGCCGGGCAGTTGGTAACCGGTGGGTTCAACGCCAACGGCGTCCTCGACACCGAAGACGGGAACGGGAATGGCATCCTCAACCCCGGTGAGGACGCGAACGGCAACGGGGTGCTGGACACCGAAGACCTGAACGACAACGGTGTCCTGGACATCGGCCCGATCATCATGCTGTCCGATGCCGACGTGGCGGCCCAGAACGGGGTGATCATTCAGTTGACCCCCAACGCCGCGTGGATCAGTGACCGCAACCTGAAGTCCTTCTGGATCAACAGCAATACCGCGCGGGCGGCCGGCGCGCCCGTCACCATCAACGCTGGGCTGCACGCGGACAGCACGATCATGGCCATCGCGCGGAACAATTCGCGCTACCAGCGGGCCAGCTTCGGCCAGTTCACGCTCAACGGCCTGGTGATGGGCCGGCACCTGTCCATTCTGGCCACGGCCGACACGGCGCTGGGCGTCACGACCGGCTTCCGCATGTACTACGATCCGCGCCTCGTCGCGTTCAAGACCACCGTGATCACCAACCCGGTGACGATCCAGCGCGTCGCGATGGAGTACATGAAGAACTAAGCGCCCGCCCGGCGGTTGGCTCCCGCGCCCCACGCGCTCGCGGCGTCCGTGCCCCCGGTACGGCCCGCAAGCGCGCGGGGCGTTCGCCTTTTCCGCCCGTGCTACACTGCGGCGCCTATGCCCCCCGCCGCCGCATGAACATCCTCGGCGTGAGCCTGCCGGGCTTGCACGACATGGACGGCGGCCGGGTGCGCGACTTCGCGCAGTTCCTCGAAGCCGAAGGGCTCGGCGGCTTCTTCAGCACCGAATCGAACGCGCACGATATCTTTACCACCCTCGCGGCCGCGGCCGGCGCGACGGAGACGATTCGCCTCGGCGCCGCCGTCCAACCCATCTACACCCGCACGCCTACCGTCGCGGCCCAATCCTGGATAACCCTGGATCGCCTGTCCGGCGGTCGCGCGCTGGTGGGGCTCGGCGTCAGCAGCCCCGCCATCATGGAACGCTGGAACGGGGTCGCACTGCGCCGCCCGCTACGCGCGATGCGGGAGTACGTGGAGGTGCTGCGCGCGATCTTTGCCGGCGGCAAGGTGAACTATGCGGGGGAGGTGTATCAGGTGGACGGCTTTCGGCCGGGCCTGTCGCCCATGCAGGCCGCGCCGCCCATCTATCTCGCGGCGCTCAATCCGAAGATGCTGCGCCTGGCCGGGGAAATCGCGGACGGGGTGTTGCTCAACTTGACGCCCGTCGGGGAGATCCCCAGCGCCATTGCGGAGGTCGAATCCGGCATCGCCGCGGCCGGCCGCCGCCGTGAGGACGTGCATATCTCCGCGGTGTTGCGCGTCTGCGCGTGCGGCGCCGACCGCGCGAGCGCGGACCTGTCCGGCCGCATGCAATTGCTCACCTATGTCATGGCGCCCCAGTACCGCATGATGTTCACTCGCCACGGCTTTGGCGAGGACTGCGACCGGCTGCACGACCGGTGGGCGGCGGGCGACCGCAGCGGGGCGCTCGACGCGATCGGCCAACCCATGCTCGACGCCCTGCTTGGCATCGGCGAGCCCGACAAGGTGGTGGCCGACGTGCGCCGGCTGGCGGAGAGCGGCGCGGACAGCGTGCAGCTTCAGGCTTTCGCGCCGCCCGACGCCGGCGACGGGTGGGCGCACGTGAAAGACACCCTCCGGGCCGTCGCCGCCGGCTAGCTCCCGGCTATTTGACATGCTGACGGTATCTGGTATCGTACGTTGAACTTTCGCTATTTTATCGCTAGGGGGCGGGCGCATGAAACCACTTTCCGGACAGGCATTCGAGCGGGCCCGCACGTTCATGCGGACGCAGGCGCGGGCCCTGGACGCCCGGCGGTTCGAGCATGCGTTCGAGGGAGGCGCCGCGGAGGCGGTGGTCGACGCGCTCGCCGCGTATCGGAACGACGACGGGGGATTCGGCCGGGCGCTCGAACCCGACTGCCGCTATGACGGCTCGTGGCCTGTGGCGACCACCGTCGCGCTGGCGTGCCTGCACGAGGTCGGCGTGCCAGCCGATGCGCCGCTGGTGCGGGGCGCCGTGGATTACCTCCTGACGGCCTTCGATGCCGACAACCAGCTGTGGCCGTTTTCGCTGCCCGGGATGAACGCGGTGCCACACGCACCGTGGTGGCACTACGGCGACAAGCCTGCGTCGCAGGACGAATTCGCGCTGGTGAACCCGCTCTTTGCCGCGGTGGGCTGTCTCCACGCGTATGCGCCCGGCGTGCCCAAGACCTTCCTGCGCGACGTGACCGCGGTCGCCATGGCCCGCTTGGACGCGCAGCCGGATGCCATGGAGAAGCACGTGTTCCGCGATGCGCTCTTCATGCAGCAGCACCTGCCCGAGTCCGAGCGGGCCGTAGCGGTACAAAAACTGCGCCGGGCCGCCCCCGTCATCGTCGAGCGGGATCCGGCTCAGTGGTCCACCTATTGCGCCGGGCCCCTGTGGTGCGCGCCCACCCCGGAGGCCCCCACGGCCGATCTCGTGCGGGCGGACCTGGACGCACACTTGGATTTCGAGATCGAGCGGCAGGCCGCCGACGGCTCGTGGAAGCCGCCGTGGACGTGGTTGGGGAATGAGGAGCAGTATCCCGACGCGTGGGCCCAGGCGGAACGGGAATGGGCGGGGCAGCTCACACTGGACATGCTCCGGACGCTGCGGGCGCACGGGTGCATCGCGGGAGTGTAGGAGGAGCGCATGGTGACGTGGATGACTTTTGCTGACGCCGATCCCGAAATGGCCGGCGCCGGCCAGAAGCTGCTCGCGCAGGGGATCGCGTACCTGGCCACGACGCGGAAGGATGGCGCGCCTCGCGTGCATCCCGTCACGCCCGTGCTGGCCGACGGCCGGCTGTACGTGGCCATACCGCCGAGCTCGCCGAAAGGCCACGACCTGCGGCGGGACGGGCGGTACGCCCTCCACGCGCTGCCCGGCAAGGTTGACGATGAATTCATGGTGGCCGGCCGCGCGCGCGTTGCCGAGGACGCGGCCACGCGCGACACCGTGCGCGCCGCTGCGAACCACGCAATCCATGACGACGACGTGCTATTCGAGTTTCGGTTCGACCGGGCGCTCTGGGGGTGGTGGGAGAACGTCGGCCAGCCGAACACGCGTCCCGTCCGGCGCTGGTGGCGCGCGGGGGAGGCCACGCCTTCATATTGAGAACGGCACATCTCGCGGAGGAAGATTTACTCCGGCGTGTAGGGGCGAATCTTGTATTCGCCCAGGCCCCACGGGCGTATAGTGGTACAGGCTCGCGGAAGTCCCTGGGTGCAGAAGGAGGCATACCATGGTGACGAAAACCGCTGCGAATCCCGGCTGGGCGCGCTTCGACGCCTGGGCGGGCATCGAGCCTACTATCCGTATCGGCAACCTGGTCTTCACCAGCGGGTCGACGCCCACGGAACCCGACGGCGCTCTGGTGGGGCTGGCCGATCTCAACGCCCAAACGCGCCAGGCCCTGGCCAACCTGGAAACCATGCTCACCACGGCCGGCAGCAGTGTGGCCGACCTGGTGGAGATGACGGTCTTCCTGGTCGAACCCTCGCTCAAGGACGGCATGGGCGACTGGGCGCCGGCGCTGCTCCAGTTCACGGGCCGCACGCAGGTCGCCGTCACGGTGGTCGGCGTGAGCAGCCTGGCCTTCGACGGGCAGTTGATCGAGATCAAGGCGGTGGCCGCGGTGCTGGACTGAGCGGGCCGCGGGCCTACGCGGGGCCGGCGTACTTCAGGTGGCTGCCGCAGCCCCGGCGACAGTCCGACGCGCCAAATCCGGCGACGGGGAGGATGCCGCCCGTGCGCAGGTTCAGCGTGCACTCGTCCGCGGTGAACCGGTGGACCTCCTCGACGGTTACGCCAGGCGCTGCGAGCAGGTAATCGATATGCCAGCGGAGCGGCTTGTGCTTCGTGCGGTGGCGGCGCAGGCGCGCGCCCATGTTCCGCCGCGCGCTGCCCGTGTACACGTAGCGCCCGGCCGGGAAGTGGAACGTTCCCAGGCGGCCGACCGTGACCGACACGCGCCGCGGAACATCGATGTGCAGTTGATACGAGCGGTGGGGCGAAGCAGGCGCCAGGACGGCCGCAGCGTCGGGGTGGCTCGGTGCGCGGGGCACGGACGGGCTACTCGAGTTCGGCGAGCTTGGCCTGCATCTTCTGGCCGACGATGGCCATGAGTTCCGTGAGCGCGTTCGCCGGGCGGATCATGACGTCCAGGTGCTGCACGAGCCCGGCGTCGTTCAGGGTGATGAGGTCGATGCCGTGCAGGCCGAGGTCTCCCACGCGGCCGCGAAATTCCAGGGCGAGTTCGTTCCCGTCAATCCACTGCCGGTGGTAGGTGAAATCTTCGAAGGTTTCCACGAGCACGCCGAGCAGGCGCTCCACGACCGGCTTGCCCTGCAGTTCCGTCCAGTACGGCGGCGCGCCCATGGAGATGTCCTCCGCCAGCAGCACTGCCAGCGCCGCCGCATCAGCCCCTTCCACTGCCGCATGCCACTGTGCCAACCAGGTTTCTACGTTAGCGCTCATGTTGTGCTCCTTCTCCCTGATTGAAACCACAGATGAACACGGATAAACACAGCTGTCACCATGGGAGTTCTTAGTTGTTCAGCAGACGCTTGATTTCGACTTTCGGGTTGCCGAAGTTCAGAAGCAGGCACCCCGGTAGCCCTGTCGCCCGGAGGTAATTTAGGCATTGTGCCGTGTGGATATCATCAAGCTTCTTTACGGCCTTCAGTTCCACCAGGACACGCCCGTCCACTAGGACGTCTGCCACATACTCGCCAACGACAATCCCGTCGTAATGCACAGTTATTGGATACTGCTGTTCAACCTGCAGGCCGACTCGGCGCAGTTCATGTACCAGCGCGTTTTCATACACCTTTTCCAGAAAGCCTGCACCCAGCGCGTTGCTGACACCGAATGCGGCTCCAATGACCTGTTCTGTGAGGGCGTTGAA
Organism: uncultured bacterium; assembly: GCA_965371225.1. Classification (GTDB taxonomy): domain Bacteria; phylum Abyssobacteria; class SURF-5; order CBDUXP01; family CBDUXP01; genus CBDUXP01. Next base: position 38,155 of record CBDUXP010000003.1, read on the forward strand.
TTCCGCACGTGGGCTGTGAGCTGCCATCGGCTGCGCGTCAGTCATGGCTGGGCCGGCGCGCCTTTCGATAGCGTGCTGTGGCTTGTTGGGCGGACTGTGAAGTTTATCTGTGTTCATCCGTGTTCATCTGTGGTTTCAACACTCTAAATATATGTTCCGCCGGAGAAGGCGACGTCCTGGCGCATGATGACGTTGACGCAGGCGGGTTTGCCGCTCGCGAAGGCCCGCTCCAACGCCGGCCGGATCTCGCCCGGCTCGGTCACGTACTCCCCGTGCCCGCCGAGCGCCTCCACCACCTTGTCGTAGCGCGTGTACTCCAGGCGCGTCGCCACCACCCGGTCCTCACCGTAGATGGCGTACTGGGGCCGCATCATTTGCCCCCACGCCGCGTCGTTCCCCACGATCCCGACGATCGGCAACTTGAACCGCACCGCCGTGTCGAATTCGAAGCCGTTCAACCCGAATGAACCGTCGCCGTACACGATGAGCACCCGTTTCTCCGGATGCGCCAGTTTCGCGGCCAGGCCGAACGGCATGCCCACGCCGAGCGTTCCCAGCGGCCCCGGATCCATCCAGTAGCCGTTCTTGGGGATCTTGAGCACTTTCGCGCACTTGGCCACGATGTCGCCGCCGTCGCCGATCACGATGTCGTCGTCCCCCACGAAGTCTGCAATCTCCTTGCACAGCCGTTGCGGGTCGATGGGCACCTCGTCGGACGTGAGCTGTGCCTGGAGCGCGGCATCGGCCTCGTGCTCCTGCGCGCGCAGCTCGTCGCACATCTGCGCCCAGCTCAAATCGAGCCCCTTCTCGTCGATCACGTCGCACATGGCGTCAAAGATCAGCCCCAGGTTGCCCACCAGCCCGACGTCGGCCATGCGGTTCTGCCCGATGAGGATGGCGTCCATGTCCATCTGGATGATCTTCGCGTCCGGCGGGATCGAATCGCCGTACTTCATGCGGAAGTCGAGCAACGTACCCGCGAGGATCACGCAGTCGGTAGCTTCGAGCTGTTCGCGCCGGGTGCGGTTGAAGAAGTAGGGCGAGTCGTGGGCGATTTGCCCCCGTCCCATCCCATTGGCGTAGCCGGGTATTTTGACCTTCTCGAGGAAGCGGTTGAGCGCCGCGCCGCCTTCGGACCATTTCACCGCCGTGCCGGCCATGACCATGGGACGCTGCGCCTCGGCCAGCGTGTTCACGGCCTGTTCGATGAGGGCGCGTTCCGGCACCAGCCGCGCCGGCCGCATGGGCGTGACGACGCGCGCGCGGTCCGGGTTGTAGCCGCCCGAGAGCACGTCGATGGGGATTTCCAGGTACGCGGGGCCGGGCGTGCCGGCCAGGGCGTGCCGGATACCCAGTTCGATGAATTCCGCAATGCGATCGGTTTCGTAGACGGCGTCGACCCACTTGGTGATGGGGCGCATGACGCTCACGTGGTCCATCTCTTGCAGCGCGCCGCGGCGCAGTTGTCCCAGCGGGCCCTGGCCGCCGATGACCAGGATGGGGGAGTTCGCCCGCCACGCATTCGCGATGCCCGTGACGCCGTCCGTGGCGCCGGGGCCGGCCGTGAGCACGGCGACGCCGACCCGCCCCGGGTGCAGCCGCGCCCACGCATCGGCCGCGTGCACCGCCGCCTGCTCGTGGCGCACGTCCACCACCTTGATGCCCTCGTCCAGGCACCCGTCGTAGATGGCCATCACGTGCCCGCCGGACAGCGTGAAAATGCACTCCACCCCCGCCGCCTTCAATGCCTTCGCGGCCAGTTTTCCACCGTGGCTCATCGCGCGATCCTTCCCGCCTGCGTGGGGACCGCCCGCCGGGCGCGGACGGCCCACCGCGTGCCCCCTCGCGGTGCGTGTAGCCGGATTCGGGCAGGCAGCGCCACAGCATATCCCAGCCTTCGGCGGCCGGTCACTAGGTCCGGCTGCCCCCGCGCGATACAATGCGCGGTCTGCGTTCCCGCCGGACGCCGCGCGCAAAGAGCACCCGATGACCTTCAGCCTCGCACGCCTCCAGGAAGTCCTCGCCGCGGCGGTTCCCGACCGGGAGCTGCTGGTGTGGCGGGACCGGCGGTTTACGTGGGGCGCGTACCACGATCGGTGCCGGCGGCTCGCGAACCTGCTACTCGCGCGCGGGCTGGGCACGGTCAAGCCGCGGGCGGAGTGTGCACCGTGGGAATCCGGCCAGGATCACGTGGCGCTGTACCTGTACAACGGCAACGAATACCTGGAAGGCATGTCCGGCGCCTTCCTCGCGCGCACGATTCCCGTGAATGTGAACTACCGGTACGTGGCGGACGAGTTGGAATACCTGTTGCGGGACTCGGGGGCGAAGGCGATCGTGTACCACGCGCGGTTCGCGGCCACGATCGCCGAGGTCCGGGACCGCTTGCCAGATCTCCAGGTGTTCCTGCAGGTGGACGACGGATCGGCCACGCCGCTCCTCGATGGGGCCGAAGAGTACGAAGCCGCGCTCGCGGCCGCGCCGAATCACCGGCCGCGCGACGATTATTCCGCGGATGACGGCTACATTCTTTATACGGGCGGCACGACCGGCATGCCCAAGGGCGTGCTGTGGCGCCATGAGGATATCTTCTTCGCGGCGTTGGGTGGCCACCCGCCCGGCGGTGGCGAACCCGTGGGGTCGCTGGAGGAGGTGGTCGAGCGCGCGACGAACAGCAACGGGATGCCGCGCGTGTTGACCGCGCCGCCGTTCATGCATGGCGCCGCGCACTGGGTCGCCTACCTGGTCATGCACGGGGGCGGCACCGTCATCGTGTCGTCGCAGGTGGAAGCCCTCGATCCGGATGATGTGTGGTCCACCGTGGAGCGCGAGCAGGTCATGTCGGTCCTGATCGTGGGCGATGCGTTCGCGGCCCCGCTGTTAGCGCAGTTGGAGGCGAAGGCCTACGACCTCAGCTGCCTGATCGGCCTGGCCAACAGCGGGGCGGTCCTCTCGCCGCACAACAAGCAGGCGTTCCACGAGAAGCTGCCGCACATGATGATTCTCGACGCGCTGGGCTCGTCCGAAACCGGCGCGCAGGCGACGCTGGCGACCACCGCCGGCGATGCCGAGCAATCCACGTTCCAGCTCCGCCCCACGTCCATCGTGCTGCGCGACGATCTGTCCGGCGAATTGCCGCGGGACAGCGAGGACATCGGCTGGTTGGCACAGACCGGCTGGCTCCCCCTCGGCTATCTGAACGATCCCGAGAAGACGCAGCAGACCTTCGTCACCATCAACGGCACTCGGTACGCCGTCACTGGCGACCACGTGCGGTATGCGCCCGACGGCATGTTGCAGCTCTTCGGCCGCGGATCCGTGTGCATCAACAGCGGCGGCGAGAAAATCTACGTCGAGGAGGTGGAGAGCGTGCTGCGCAGCCATCCGGCTGTGGCGGACGCGGTGGTGGTGGGTATGCCGCACGACCGCTGGGGCCAGCAGGTGACCGCGGTGGTGCAACCGGTGCCCGGCGCGGTGCCCACGCTCGACGACCTGCGCAGCCACGCGGCCGCGCACCTGGCCCCGTACAAATTGCCCAAGGTGCTCGTGCTCGTGGACCAGATGGTGCGCAGCCCGAGCGGCAAAGCCGATTACAAGTGGGCCGCCGCGCGTGCGCGGGACGCGTTGCGTGCGTCGGCGCCATCCGCGACGTGACGGCTGGGCGCATTCGGAGGTGGGTATGGGACCGTTGAGCGGTATCAAAGTATTGGAGATGGCGGGGCTGGCGCCGGGGCCTTACTGTGGGATGATCCTCGCCGACTTCGGGGCCGACGTGATCCGCGTCGACCGCGTCCCGCGGCGCACGCCCAGCCCGAACCCGATTCAGGATGCGCTCGCCCGCGGCAAACGGTCCATCGGCATCGACCTGAAACACCCGGATGGGGTGGCCGCCCTGCTCGACCTGCTCGAACAGGGGGATGTGCTCGTGGATACCTTCCGGCCCGGGGTCATGGAGCGGCTGGGGCTCGGGCCGGACGTGGCCCTCGCGCGCAATCCCCGCCTGGTGTACAGCCGGCTCACTGGCTGGGGGCAGGAGGGGCCGTACGCGGCGATGGCGGGACACGACATCAATTACATCGCGGTGTCGGGCACCCTGTCCGCGTTCGGGCGCAAAGGGGAGAAGCCCCTGGCGCCGGTGAACCTGCTGGGTGACTTCGCGGGCGGCGGCATGCTGTGTGCCATGGGCATTCTGCTGGCGCTGGTGGAGCGCGCGTCCTCGGGCGAGGGCCAGGTGGTGGACGCCGCCATGGTGGACGGGGCGGCAAACATCGGGTCGTTCCTCTTCGGGTTTCAGCGCAGCGGCCTCTGGCACGAGCGGGGGACGAACATGCTCGATACCGGCGCGCACTTTTACGACACGTACGAAACGAAGGACGGCAAGTACATGTCGGTGGGCGCCATTGAGCCGCAGTTCTACGCCGAGTTCGTGTCGCGATTGGGTGTGGATCCCGATGCCCTGCCGAGCCAGATGGACCAGGACGAATGGCCGACGGCCAAGGCGATGGTGGCCGAGGCGTTCCGCGCGAAAACCCGCGACGAATGGTGCGCCATTTACGACGGCACGGACGCCTGCGTCGCGCCGGTGCTGGACCTGGGCGAGGTCATGGCGCATCCCCACAACCAGGCGCGGCAGTTGCTCGAGCCCGGCATCCCCGCGCCCGTGCCGGCTCCCCGGCTGTCCCGCACGCCGGGCGACGGCGGCGGCAGCGCGCCGCTGGCCGGGGCGGACACGCGCGCGGTCCTCGACGAAATGGGGTTCGCGGCGGAGCGGATCGAGGCCCTGTTCGCCGCGGGCGCGGTGGGCGACGGGACGACGCCCGAAAGCCCGTGAATGGAACCGGGCGAGCGAGCATGAAAGGCATCGGCGGAGTCCTCTTGGCGTTCCTGTTCGCGCTGCCGGCGTTCGCGGACGTGCGCGGCGAGGTCGTCGAGTACCGGGACGGGGACGTAGTGCTGGAGGGGTACCTCGCGTATGACGACGCGCAGACCGGGCCGCGGCCCGGCATCCTGGTGGTCCATGCGTGGAAAGGGCACGGCGAGTACGTGCGCAGCCGGGCGCGACAGCTCGCGCAGTTGGGTTACGTGGCGTTCGCGCTGGACATCTACGGCAAGGGCGTGCGCGCGGCGGATAACCGGGAAGCGACCGCCCTGGCCGGCAAGTACAAGGGGGATCGCGCGCTCATGCGGTCGCGCGCGCGCGCGGCGTTCGACGTGCTGCGCGCGAATGCCAAGGTGGATGGCCGGCGCACGGCGGTGATGGGCTACTGCTTTGGGGGCACGGTCGCGCTCGAACTGGCACGCAGCGGGGCGCCGCTGGCCGGCGCGGTCAGTTTCCACGGTGGCTTGGACACGCCCATTCCCGAAGATGCGAAACAGATTCGCTGCCGCGTGCTCGCGCTGCACGGCGCCGACGATCCCTACGTGAAGCCCGCCGAGGTGGCCGCGTTCCAGCAGGAGATGCGCGCGGCCGGTGTGGACTGGCAGATGGTCATGTACGGCGGCGCGGTGCACAGCTTCACGGACGCGGGCGCGGGCACCGATACCGCGCGTGGGGCCGCGTACAACGCCAGCGCGGATCGGCGGTCGTGGGAGGCGATGCGGACGTTCTTCGCCGAGATCTTCTCCGAGTAACGCAGGCTCCCGCAGCGCCCCCTTCGCGTCACGTCAACCGAGGCGGCCGCTGAAGGGCAACTTGGGGCGTGGCCCGTCGCACCGGGCATGTATTCAGCAATGACGGCCACCTTGGATCGACACCCTCATCTCATTGGCTACGGCCTGGCGCTGGGCGCCGCCGCGGCCGTGGGGTTCACCCCCGTCGCCAGCAAGGTGCTCCTCGGCCACATGCACGTGCTGACTTTCGGCGTGATCTGGTTCGGCTGCGCGGCCCTCTTCGCGCTGCTCACCCTGCTCGCACAGGGTCGCGGCCGCACCTTGGTGTTGCGGGGCCGGGTCTTCGCCGCCGCGGCCGGGGTTGGGATCACCAACGGGCTCGCGGGCGCCCTGTTCTTCCGGGCGGTGCAACTGACGGATCCGGCGCTCGTCGCGTTCTTTTCCCGGCCGGGCACGATCCTGGTCGTGCTCGCCGGCGTGATCTTTTTTCACGAACGCCTCGCCCGCCTGGAATGGCTCGGCATCGCCATCGTCGTCCTCGGCAGCGGGCTCATGGGGGTGGTGTCCTCGGCCATTCAGTTGCAGGCCTTCGTGCTGGTGATCCTCAACTCCGTCCTGCTTAGCGTGTCCATGACGCTGGCGAAGGCCGCCGTGGCGTCCGTCCCCCCGCTGGTGCTCGTGGCCTATCGCGCGTGTTTCACCTCCGCCACGTTCGGCGTCATGTCCCTGGCGGTCGGAGCGTGGGAGTTCCCCCTGGGCGGGTACCTGTGGGCGCTCCCCGTGGGCGCGTTTTGCGGCCCCTTCTTCTCCTTCGTCCTCTTATACGCGGCGTTCACGCGCCTGTCCATGAGCCGCGCCTCCGTCGTGCACTCCGCGTACCCGCTCTTCACCACGCTCTACGGGTGGCTGCTGCTCGGGGCGGGCTGGGTGCCCGTGCAACTCATGGGCGGCCTCCTCGCCACCGGAGGGATCGGCCTGCTCGTCGCGCGGCACCCGCAGGCCGTGCGCGTCGCGGACGCGCCTACAGCGAAGTAGGAGCGCCACCGGTCGCTGCCGCGGGCTTCACCGCCACCGCCACCATCAAACCCCAGAGCAGGCTGATCTTGAACCGGCGCTGGGAAACGGTCTGCAAGCCCGCCGCCGTCAACTGTCCATCGCATTCCCGGAGCGTGTACATCCGGTAGTGGGCGGGGTCCACAAGCCGCAGGTACCACTGGCACAACTTGCAGGTCCAGTAGTCGTGGCACCAGTCCACCACCACCAGGCGTCCGCCGGGTTTCAGGACGCGGCGCATCTCTTCCACCGTGCGGGCGGGCTCGCGAAAGTAGTGGAACGCGTTCGTGCTCACGACCACCTCGAAACTCTCGTCGGCAAAGGGGAGGTCGGCCGCGTTCGCGGCTGCGAACGCCGCGCCGGGGTGGTGCGCGAGTTTGCGGACGGCTCGCGCGAGCATCCCTTCGCTGAGGTCCATGCCCACGAGCGCCAGGTCCGGCCACTGGCCCGCCAAACGGCGCACCAGTTCCCCCGTCCCGCAGCCCAGGTCCAGCACGCGCTCGCCGCCCGTGCAGTTCAGGTGGTCTAGCGCCGCGCCGATGGTCGCGGCCGTGTAGCGGGACCAGCGCTGGTCGTACGCCGCCGCATCCGCGTTGTAGCGTGCGCGGACCGGGGCGGTGGAGTCAGGATCGGGCATGGGGGCTTCCGGCCGGTCCGGTTACCGCCAAGTGGCGACATGGTCCAGCGGAAAGAGGGGCCGGGTAACGCGCGTGTAGGGCAGCTTGCGCACGTCCACGTGCGTGGGTCCCGGTGTGTTCACCCAGATACACTGGTGCGCCATGGGACCGTAAACCGCCATGTGGCGAAACATGCTCTTGACCACCACGGCGCGCGCGTCCGCCGGCTCGAGGCCCACGCTCCGGAACACGGCGGGATCGTGGCCGGGGCTCGGCCGCTCGCTGATGACGAGGCGGATACCGCCGGCGCCGAACACCACCGTGCGCCCGCGGTCGAACACCACGCCCGCGTCCGTGGGCGATTCCATCGCGACGCGGCCCTCATGCTTGGAGAGCAGCGTGCCGGTCACCTCCACCGGGGGGAAGAACATGCCCGCCAGCGTGGCGCCGAGGGACAGCGTGACGTGCTCGCCCGTGGCGCAGTCGTAGAGCCGCGCCACGGCCGCCGGGTCCGTCAGGGGCAGGTAGATGGGCAGGTCGCCGCAATCGCCTTCCAGAAACGCGCGCAACAGCACGGGGGAATCCCCGGCGGCGCCCGCGTTGACCGTGTCGCCCAGGTCGCCGATGACGATGGGGCCGCCGTCCGCCTCGCGCACCACCGCCACCGCCTCCTCGACCGTCACGCTCATGCTCGTGGCTTCATCGCCCGCGCCGCGCATGGCCCACGCCTGCTCGCTCAGCTCGTCGCAGAGGCGTTGCGCCAGGGCGGGGTCATTGTCGGTCACCACCACCTGCGCCCAGCCCAGCTCAGGCACGTCGATGAAGGGGTGCACCGCGAAGTTGGAGCAGGCGAGCACGCCCGGTTCCGTCTCCCGCGCGGCGCAGAACGCGTACAGGTTCTGGTAGTCGCAGGGGAAGATGGTCATCTGCGAGTTGCCCGGCGCGATGGTGGGCAGCTTGCGCCACGCCATGGTGGGGACCGCGTGTCCGTCCAGCGTGCGGAGCAGCAGCCGGCCCGCGCGCAGGCCGGTCTCGCGCATGTCCGTGTGCGGGTTGCAGTGGTACCCCACGAGCGCGGTGGCGCAGTCCACCATGCGCTGCGTCACGTTGGCGTGCAGGTCCAGCGTGGCGACCACGGGCAGGTCCGGCCCCACCACCCCGCGGACCATGGCCAGCAGCTCGCCCTCGGGATCGTCGCACCCCTCCGCCACCATGGAGCCGTGCAGCGCGAGGTAGACGCCGTCCAGCGGCATGGCCTCCTTGATGCCTTGCACGATGCCGTCCCGCAGGTCCTCGTACACCGCCTGCACCACGGGCCCGCACGGCCACGCCGCGCCCGCGCGCGTGCCGATCGGGGTGATGTCCGACCGTCCCGCGCACGCCTCCAGGAACCCCGCTATTTCCGTGCTCTCTGGGGCGGCGTGCAGGAACACCTGTCCCTCGTGCCACGCCAGCGCCTCGAACGCCGCCCGGTCCGTCAGCAGCGGCGAAAACGACGCCGTCTCCTGAAACATCACGCCGACGGCAATCTTCATGGCGCGCAATGTACCAGATGGAGCACGAGACGCGGCGGCCATGTGCAGGCGTCGTGCGCGCGCGCCGCTAGCGCCGGCTGATCGTGCCGGGCAGAATGTGGCTGTAGGGTTGCCGGAGGAGGCGGGTGCGGGCGAAGCGGTGCAGCTTGCGCGCGGCGAGCACGTAGGTCCAGATGTTCGCGTCGGCGGCGTAGTACTTCTCTACGGCCTCGCGGGTGGGGGGGCGGACGTCCAGGTGCACGCCGGGGCCGTCTAGCCAGGCCGCGAATTCTTCGAGCGCCAGGTCCACCCGGTCCGCGCAGCCTTCCTTGATGAAGTTGCCGGCGATGTCCACGAGCGTGACGTGCAGCCGGTGGTAACGGTCCAGAACGCCCTGCAGCTCGAACTTGCGCATGTACCACCGCAGCGGCGGCGGCAGGGCGCGCACGAGCACGTCCCAGTCCATGACCTCCGCGCCGTTCCGCCGCATGAAGGGCGCGCCCACGTCAATGTAGACGGGCCGCTGGTCGGCGGGCCCACCGCACGTCCACGACCAGTTGGAAATCTGCGCGTCGACGCCGAGGGAGAGCTGCCCCGGTTCGCGGTTCGCCGCGTACACCCCGCCGAGGGCCGTGAGGACAGCGCGCAGCAGTTCGCGCAACGCGGTCTCGTCGCCACTCTTGAGGATCGCGTTGCCGATTGTTTCCGGCAGCAGGGCGGGTTGCACGAGGTAGACCACGCGGCCGTTGCGCGGCGTGTCCACCGGATGACACATCGTGGGAATAACATTGACGCCCCGCTCGGCGAGCGCGGCGCAGTACTCGCCGATGACGCGCGTGAAGTCGGCGACTTCCTCTTCACGGAGGAAGCCCGCCATGCGCTTGAAGACGTACCCGTCGCACGCGGCAAACTGCAGCACGGCGGAGATTTCACCGTAGCCGATGATGGTTACGTCCATGTCCCCGGCAGTGGGGCGCGCGGGGTCGAGCTGCGCCTCGTACCGGTGCACCAGGTCCAGGTCCGGAGCGATCACCGGGGATTCCCTCGGGAGTCAGTCAACGAGGTCGACGGGGTCCCCAACGGATACCGTGGCCGGCGTGGCGATGGTCGCGTAGACGCCCAGGTTCTGGTTCGCGTCCCGCACCAGGGCGCGCAAGATTTGCGGGTCCTTCGGCAGGTCCGCGAACCCGAGCGTGGGCATGACGCACCGGGGGCACACGACCGTGCACTGGACGGTCGCACCGCCGATGCGCAGGGTTTGGCCTTCCCACGCGCTTTCGACGAATCCCGTTGCGCCGTTGGTCGTCTCGATCAGGAAGTTCGGGCGGAAACGCCGGACGTCGATCTTGGATTCCGGGACGAAGGATTGCAGGTGCGCGAGCGACGCGTCGGTCATCAACATCAAGGGGAAGGCGTCGAAGTACGTGCCCGGCGGCGATTCGAACTCCATCAATTCCGGCGGGAACACGGACAAGTCGGGCAACGGCTCGTCCGGCAGCCGCCCGAAGACGGAGCGCCACTCCTGCTCGAGATCGTCGTACGCGGGCGCGCCGCGGCGGTAGTGGTCCAATTGATCGGCGGGCAGCAGCGGCCACAGGGTCACCGGCTGCCCCAACGCCGCGGTCAGCTGCTCCGCCACGTCCGGCGCGTCAGTCGATACGGTATCGCCGTGGGGCAACGTCATCTCCGCGTTGCCGGCGTGCGCCGCGGTCGGTTCGGTCGGGTACCGCGCGCCACACTGCATGAGCGCGGGGATTTTCTTCGCGCCGCGGATGCCGCCCTTGACCTCGTCGCGGACGGCCCACGCGCGGTCGCCGGGAATGCCCCCGGGGCCCAGTTCGACCTGGGTCATGCGCTCGCCCCCCATGGATTTCACGGGATAGCGCCAGATCTCTGCGATTCGTCCAACTTGCACTGGCAGCTTCTTTCGGGGTGGCTCCGCTAGCTGCGGAGGATGGGCGCCGCCTGCTCGTAGGCGGCCTCGACCCGGTCGAGCGTCTCGCGCGCCTGCGCTTCATCGATGATGAGGGGTGGCAGGAACTGGCTTACGGTGGGGTCGTTGTTCGCGTGGAGGGTGAGGATGCCATGATCGTAAAAAGTCTTCGTCATGATGGGGCCGCACATCTCGGTGGCCATCTTGATGCCGATCATCAGGCCGCGCTGGCGAATGTCGAGGATGACGTCGGGAAACTTGGTCTGGATGGTGTTGAGGCCCTCGCCGAAGAGCGCCGCCATCTCGTTTACGTGGTGCAGGAACGCCGGGTCCGCCGACAGGTCGAGCACCTTGAGCGCCACGTGGCAGCCGATTTCGGACCCGCCGAAAGTGGACACGTGGATGAACGGATTGGAATCGAAGAACACGTTCAGGAACGGGCGGTAGCAGGTGGCCGTCAGGGGGTACATGCCGCCGCTGAGCCCCTTGGCGGTCACGAGAATGTCGGGCACCACGCCGGGCCAATGCTCGATGCCCCAAAGCTTGCCCGTGCGCGCCAGGCCGCTCTGCACCTCGTCCAGGATCATGATCGCGTTGTGCGTGTCGCACAGGTCGCGCACGCCGGCGAAATAATCCTCGTCCGCGATGCGCATGCCCAGCGTCGCCGGGATCGTTTCGAAGATGACCGCAGCGGTGTCGCGATCGATCTCGGCGCGCAACGCGGGCAAGTCGTTGAACGGCACCTGCACGAACCCCGGCGCCAGCGGCTCGAACGGCGCCTTGTACTGCGAGTCGCCGGCCGCGAGCGCCAAGCCCGTGTGCCCGTGGTACCCCCCGATGGCCGAGATGACCTTCGTCTTGCGGGTGTAGCCCCGCGCGAGTTTGATGGCCGTGTCGATCGCCTCGCCGCCGCTGACGCCGAACACCGTGTACTGAATGTCCCCCGGCGTGAGTTCCGCCAGGCGCGCCCCAAGCGTGGCCCGGTGCTCCGTGATCAGGTGGTGGTTGCCGATGTCCAGCTCGGTCATCGCCTCGGTCAGCGTGGCGATAATCTCCGGGTGGCGATGGCCCAGGTTGAAGACGCCCCCGTTGCAGTGGCAGTTGATCAGGCGCTTGTCGCCCTCCACGTCCCAGACATAGCACCCGTCGCGCCGGCCGAAGATGAAGTCCATCCCGTAGCCCTGCCAGGTCTCCACCTTGCCGGAGCTGACGTGCCGCGCGAATTTGTCAACGATTACGTCCTTGGCGTCCTGCTGGATGTATTGCATGCTACCTCTCGGTCCCCCCGATCATCCCGCGCCGGCTCCACCACGGCCGGTGCGCCGCCCGCAGGATATCAGAGGGCCGGCAGCGGGGCGGAGACCTGGAGGGGCCGGAGACCGGTGCTAATGGCAATTACGAAACGAACCCATAGCAGGTTTTTTGTGTTGTAACTGTTTGTAAATAAATGAGTTATGACTCTGCATGGCCCGGAACGAGTTAATGGGGTTGCCGAAAGGCTCGCGCAGCCGCAAACTGTTTGACAGCCTTAGGATACCAACCTAGACTTGGCTAGGTGCCGCCCGCTGGCGGAGGGGGTTTCTGCGCCGTCTGCCCTCCAGCTCATGCCGAATTTTCGCCTTCCCAGTCGCCGCATGTGGCGAACCGCCGTGCCGCGGGGAGAACGGGTCGCCGGGGCCGTGATCCTGCTTTTGCTCCTTGGCACAGGGGTGGCCATCGCCGTCAAGGGCCAGGTCTACGATCCGGACCTGTTCGCGCTGAATGATGACCTGCTGGGGGAGGCGCCTTCCCCGTTCGCGCGCGTGCTGCCGGTGTCTTGGGAGTCACCGACCTGGCAACCGGCGCAGACGGTCGAGCGCTATGGGCCCAATAACCTGTACGAGAAGATCAACGGCCGGGCCGATGAGTATCTGGCCTACTCGGTGCAGGGGCTGGAGGTGCAGAGCTTCACCGCGCAGCCGGACGACGGGCGCTTCGTCGACGTCTACCTGTACGACATGGGGACGCCGTTGGACGCGTTCGGCATTTTCTCGACCGAACGGACGCCGGGGGCCGATCCGGTGACGCTGGGCAAGGAGGGCTACGACGCCCAGGGTTCCATCTTCTTCCATCAGAGTCAGTTCTACGCGCAAGTGATACCGGCGGAAGCGGATCCGGAATCTCTGGAAGCGGCCCTGACCATTGCGCAGCTCGTGGCGGCGATGTTGCCCGCGGACGCCGAAGACGCCGCGGGGGATCCAGCGGCGCTGCTCCCGCCGGACGGGTTGGACCCGGAGTCGGTCCAGTACGTGAAGGAAGACGTGCTGGGGCTGGACTTCCTGCGCAACGGCATCATGGCCACCTATGAGATAGCCGGCGAGAGCCTGAGCGTGTTCCTCATCCGCGAGGAGAGCCCGGACACGGCCGCCGCGGCGCTCGACCAGTATGCCGCGTACATTGCGCGCTACGGCACCGTCGTGCAGGACGCGTCCACGGCCCGGGGCCGCTGGATCGTTGGAGATGTCAGCGGGTTCTTCGACGTGGTCTTTACGCAGGGCGAGTGGATCGGCGGCGTCTCCGGCGCGATGGCGCGGGAACCCGCCGAGCGTCTGGCCGAGCAGACGCGCGCCGCGTTGCCGGCGGGGAACGAAGCATGACCACGGGGCCCCTGAGCCGGCGCGACTTTCTCCGGCGCGCGGGCATGACCGCCGGTGTGGCAGCCGGCGTGGGTGTCGGCTTCCCCCTCATTCACAATCGCGAGTCGCGGTTCGCGCCGGCGCCCCCGATCCGGCTGCGCACGTGGGGGGTGGATCGGGCGCTGCTGCGCAATGACCTCGCCATCATCCACGGGGAGGACGCGGAGGCGATGGTCCGCGCGGCGTTCGGTGCGCTGGGCGGCATCGAGACGTTCATCAGCAAAGGGGATGTGGTGCTGCTGAAGCCGAACGTGGCCTTCGATCGGTCGCCGCGGCTGGGCGCGACGACGAACCCCGAGATTTTGAAGGCGGTGGCGCGCTTGGTCCGCGAGGCGGGGGCGGCGGAAATCCTGGTCGCGGACAACCCGATCAATAGCCCCGAGGGCTGTTTCCACAAGTCGGGGATCGGGCCGGCGGCGCGCGAGGTCGGCGCCCGGCTCGTCCTGCCGACGCCGGACACGTTCGCGCGCATCGATACCGGGGGAGAGGCCATCGGTGTGTGGCAAGCGATGGCGAAACCCTTGAACCGCGCGGACAAGGTCATCGGCGTGGCCCCGTTGAAGGACCACAACCTGTGCGAAGCCTCCATGGCCATGAAGAATTGGTACGGCTTGCTCGGCGGCGCACGGAACCGCTTCCATCAGGACATCTACACGACGGTGGCGGACCTGAGCGGCATGATCACCCCGACGCTGGTGATCCTGGACGCCACGCGCATTCTGATGAGCAACGGGCCCACGGGCGGGAGCCTCAACGACGTGAAGCCCGGCGATACGATCATCGCCAGCATCGATCAGGTGGCCTGCGACACGATCGGCTACGGGTTGCTGGAGCGCGATTACACGCAGTTGGCCTACCTGCACAAGGCCGAGGCCCGCGGGATCGGCACGACGGACTGGCGCAGTCTGCGCTGGGTGGAACACACGGTCTAGGGCGGCGGATGCGTCTCACTCACGTCCGCATCGTCGCGCAGGTGTTCTTCTTCAGCCTGTTCGTCTTCTTCTCCGTGGTGACGTCGGAAGCCTTACTGAAAGGCTACCCGGTCTCTATCATCCTCGAAGCCGATCCGTTGGTGGCCGTCGCCACCGTCCTGACGACGCACTCGTTGTACAAGGACCTGCTGTGGTCGCTGGTCCTCATCGTGCCGACCCTGCTGCTGGGCCGATTCTTCTGCAACTGGATCTGCCCCTATGGCATTCTGCACCACTTCGTGGGCTGGGTCTTCAACGTCCGCAACACACAGGAACGCATCGAGAGCAACCGCTACCGGCCGCTGTTCGCGCTCAAGTACTACATCCTGATCTTCATGGCGGTGGCCGCGGTCCTCGGGAGCCTGCAGATCGGGTTGCTGGACCCCATCGCGATGCTGCACCGCTCGTTCACGTCCGCGGTCCTGCCTATGCTGGCCCTGCCCTCCGGCGCCCTCTACACGGAACCGCCCACGTATCTCGGCGCGTGGGTGATCGGCTTCATCCTGTTCGCGCTGGTCGCGGCGAACCTGGCGATCCCGCGCTTCTTCTGCCGCGTGCTCTGTCCCCTGGGCGCGCTGCTCGGCGTACTCAGCCGCTTCAGCCTGTGGCGCATCGAACGGGATCCCGCCAAGTGTACGGACTGCGATTTGTGCCTCACGGCGTGCGAAGGCGCCTCGGACCCGCATACCCAAGTCCGCATGTCGGAGTGCTTCGTGTGTTTCAATTGCGTGGACGACTGCCCGCACGACGCCATCACCTTCGCGTTCCTGCCCGACTTCACCCACCAGGTGACCGATCCGCAGGTGCCGCGCCGGCGCGCCGTGCTCGCCACGCTCGCCGGCCTGATGTTCTTCCCCTTCGCGCGCACGGGGGGCAACACCCGGCGCAACTTCAAGAAGGAAGTGATCCGGCCGCCCGGCTCCCTTGCCGAACCCGAGTTCCTCGCCACGTGCATCAAGTGCGACCAGTGCATCCGCGTGTGCCCCGGCAACGTGTTGCAGCCGGCCGGATTCGAGGCGGGCGTGGAGGGGCTCTGGACGCCGATCATGAGCATGCAGTCGGGCTACTGCCAGCTGAATTGCGTGCTCTGCGGGGAGGTGTGCCCCACGGGGGCGATTCAGGGTATAACATTGGCCGAGAAGCTCGGCTTGGGCGACTTCACCGAGGTGGGACCGGTGAAGACCGGCACGGCGTTTTACGACCGCGGCCGGTGTTTGCCCTGGGCGATGGACACGCCCTGCGTGGTGTGCGAAGAGGTGTGTCCGACGTCGCCCAAAGCGATCTTTGCGCGGGAGGTCCAGAGTACGGACCGCTGGGGAAATGAGATCACGTTAGGGGTGCCCTACGTGGACCCGACGTTGTGCATCGGGTGCGGCGTCTGCGAGCATGAGTGCCCGGTGGTGGATTTTGCCGCGATTCGGGTGACCGCCATCGGGGAGACGCGGTCCCAGGATCGCCGGTTGATTTTGGAAACCATCACCACGGCGCGTGCGACGACAAGCAGTCCCGTACAGGTGTACACGCCGGATACAATGCAACGGACCAGCTAGGCAATCGGGGGAGCGACAACGCTGCGCGTTATACTGCCCCGGGGCTGGCGGGCACCGCCCGGGCCCGCAACTGGCAAGGAAGGATAGTCTTGGCTATGGCTCACAGTTCTGGCGAGAGCACACGACGGACATTCATCAAGCAGACGGGGACGGCCGGTGCAGGCCTGGCCCTGGGGGCGCTGGGCGCTGGCGCCGCGCCCGCCGCGGCGGCACGGACCCCGCGCTTCGGTGCGGAGGCGCCTCTCCAGGTCGCGCAGGCGGCGACGGGGACCATTCCGGCCAAACGGCTGGGCAAGACGGATGTATCCGTGCCCGTGCTGGGCGCCGGTACGGCGCTGCTGGTCACGCCCATCCTGCTCAATCGGGCCCTGGACGCGGGCATCACCTTCATCGATACCGCGGAAGGGTACGGCAATGGCCGGAGCGAAACTGCCGTCGGGAAAATTCTCGCGGCGAACGGCAAGCGGGACGACTGCTGGATCGTCACCAAGACCGGCGACCACAAGTGGCAGAACCTCGAGTCGCACCTGGACGGGTCGCTGAAGCGGCTGCAGACCGACTACGTGGACATCCTGTACCTGCACAACCTGGGCGATCCGGCCAAGCTGGACGACGCCATGGGGCAGGAGGCGGCGCGGCTGATTGCCACGGGCAAGGTGCGCCACTTCGGCTTCAGCTCCCACCACCGGAACATGCTGGCCACCATGGAGCGGGCCGCGGAGGTGGACTACATCGAAGCCATCATGTTCAAGTACAACTTCCGCGACTACGACAACGCGGAGTTGAACCGGGTCATGGACGCGTGCCACGCGGCGGATATCGGTCTCGTGGCCATGAAGACGCAGGGCGGCGCCGTGTCATTCCAGGACCGGGTCGATCCCTTCGCGCAGGCGGGGCTGAACAAGTACCAGGCGGCGCTGAAGGCGGTGTACGCGGACGAGCGGATTGCTTCCATCGTGTCCGCCATGAAAAACGTCCGGCAGGTGGAACAGAACAGCGCTGCCGCCAAAAACCCGCAGCTGACGCTACGGGAGCGGGAGGCGCTGCACGAGTACCGGGTGGCGACGAGCCGGGAATACTGCCGCGGCTGCGGACAGCATTGCATGACGCAGGTGGCCGCGGACACGAACGTGCCCGACATCATGCGGCAGTTGATGTACTACGAGAACTACGGCGACCGCCGGCAGGCGCGCACGTTGTTCAACCGCCTCCCGGCCGCGGAACGCCGGATCGCGGGCGTGGACTTCCGGGCCGCCGAGGCGGCCTGTCCGTATGGCCTCAAGATCGGCGAGATGATGGAACGCGCCGGGGCGTTGCTCGTCTAACCGCTGACTCTTCGATAGGACGGTAGGGGCCGGTCTTCAGACCGGCCCTTATCTCTTTGCGGGTGAGCGGGCGCTACGCTGCGAGCGGCTGGATCTGCACGGCCTTGGGCGTGGTCGGGCACACCTGTTCGCACAGGCCGCAGCCGACGCAGTGCGTGGCGCTGACCGCCACCGCGCCCGCTTCCGTCAGCCCGATGGCCGTGCGCCCGATGGGACAGCTCTCGATGCACGCCACGCAGGACTCGCCGTGCGACCGCACGCACTGGCGAAGGTCCACCTGCGCCAGCCCGATGCGAATCTGATCCCGGAGCAGCGGCGTAAGGGCGCCGCTGGGACACGCGTCCATGCACGCGAGACTGTCGCACACCACGCACGCCCGTTGGCTGGGGATGATGACCGGCGTACCGCTGCGATTCGGATCCGGATCGACTAGCGCCTGGATCGCGTCCGCCGGGCACGCGTCCATGCAGTTTCCGCTCCGGTAGCACGTGGTCAGGAAGGCCGCCTCCGGGAGCGCACCCGGCGGGCGCAATTGGGGCGGGGCGGGCGGCCTGCCGGGGAGCGGCACCGCGTTGTCCACCACGTCCGCGACGGGGCCCGCCATCTTCAGCAGCGCGTGGCGGAAGAACCCCCGCCGGCCGGAAGGCGAATCGGGTGGGCGCTCGTCAGGCACGGCTACGTCACGTTCCTGCTACCGGGGCGGCATGCATCCCGCCCGACTCGCTATTCGGCGTCCACCGCCCGGGGCTTCGCGGCCGGCTTCTGGAGTTGCTTCTCCAACTGGTTGACGCGCCGGGTGAGTTGCTCGAAGGTTTTGCGCACGCCCGCGGGGAGGGTGGCGCAGGACTCGCAGTGAAACCGCGTGGCCGCGGACCGCGCCACCGGGTAGGTGAACGTCGTCCCACAGCCCTTGCACTTCCGCCGGCTGACGCCTTCCGCGTCCCGCTTTGCCTTGGGCATGAGGCGCGCCTAGAGGTGTTTGAATTGAGGCTTGCGCTTTTCCTTGAAGGCCTTGAGCCCCTCGCGGCCGTCGGGGTGCGAGGCGCAGTGGCGCAGCGCGGCGCGCTCGCGTTCGATGTGCGTCTCGAAGGCGGTGTCGAAGGAATCCGTGAGCAACTGCTTGCACTGGCCGAACGCTTCGAGGGACCCGGCCGCGACCCGTTGCGCGAGGGCGACGGCTTCGTCCACCGTCTGCCCGTCGGGCACCACCTTGGTCACCAGCCCCCACTCGAGTGCTTTCTGCGCGTCGATGGGTTCGTCAAACGCCGCGATCTCCAGCGCCCGCGCAATGCCCACCAGGCGCGGCAGGGCGTAGGTCCCGCCGCCGTCGATGCTGAGGCCGCTCGAGGTGTACGCCTGCCGGTACGTGGCGGACTCGGCCATCACGCGGAAATCGCAGTTCAGGGCGATGGAGAAGCCCGCGCCCGCCGCAATCCCGTTGACCGCGGCGACGACGGGTTTGCGCATACGCCGGATTTCGAGCACGGCGCCGTGCAGCCGCGCGGCGAGGGTGTGAAAGCCCGCTACCGGCCCCTCGGGCAATCCGAGCAGCCACTTCATATCTCCGCCGGCGCTGAACGCGCGCCCTTCGCCCGAAATCACGATTCCGCGCACAGCCGGGTCGACCGCGAGCCCCACGAGCGTGTTCGTAAACAGCTCCATGACTTGCCCGTTCAAGGCATTGAGCACCTCGGGACGGTTGAAGAGGATTCTAGCGATCGGGCCATCCTGGTTCAGGATCACGGTGTCGGACATGTACGCAACCTCCGGGTTTCCCATACACAACTCTAACACCGGACCCCGGGGGCAAGTTAGCTTCCGTCGGGCGGCTCCACGGGGGGGAGCCCGAGCCGGTCCCGCAGCCCGTCGTCGGCGTCCAGGGTGCGCTCCAGGGCCGAGGTGGTCATCAGATGGACGGCTCCGCTGGCGAACCGCACGTGGCTGGCCGGCGGCAGGGTGGGGTACTGGAGCACCCGGTGGCGGCTGTCCCGCTCGTACCCCACCACCAGCTTCGGCTCCTGGCAGTCGGGCGGAATCTCCCGCCACACCCACGCATCCCCGTCGCCGGGCGCGGCGTCCGCCAGCGCGCTTGCCGCCCGGTCGGCTGCGGCTTGGCCTCCGCGCACCTGCCACCACAGGGCCGCGCCGTGGAACAACGCGCCGGCGGCGATGGCGAGCAGGCCGAGGAGTGGCGTAGACAGACCGAGCATGGCACCAGTATAAATAGCCGCTTCCGGTCCCGCCCGGCAGGCGGCAGGATCGCCCCATGCCCTCGACGAACGCGCAAGAGATTTACGGCCAGGCCGGGTTCGCCTGCCGCATGGACTGGGGCCTCCGTGGCGCTATGGATGCGGCGGAGCGCGGCGACGTCCTCATCGTCGTGGACGTGCTCAGCTTTTCCTCGACCACGACTACCGCGATCTCATTCGACGTGGACATTTTTCCGTTCCCCATGCGCGATGGAGCGCAAGAGTTCGCCGGGCAGGTCGGGGCGGACCTCCGGCAGGGCGATGCCGTCCCCAAGGGCAAGCGCGCCCTCTCGCCGAACCTGTTCGGCCCGGCGGATCGGGGCAAGCGCTTCGTGCTCTGCTCCCCCAACGGCGCTACTTGCTCGCACGCCGCACCTCATGTCCCCGCCCTCTTCGCCGGGTGCCTGCTGAACGCGTCGGCCGTCGCGCAGGCGGCGGCGCGTGCGCGGGCCGAGGCCGGGGGGAGTGTGACCGTCATCGCGTGCGGGGAAAAGTGGCGGGATCTGCGCGAAGGCGAAGATGCGCTGCGCCCGTGCATCGAGGACTATTTAGGCGCGGGGGCGATTCTCGCGTCCCTCGACGGTACGCGGTCTCCCGAGGCCCAGGTCTGTGCGGCGGCGTTCGAGGGCCTGCGCGCACAGCTCGAGGCGTTGGTCTGGGAGTCCGCCAGCGGGCGCGAGCTGCGCGCGTGGGGATTCGACGAGGACGTGCGGGAGTGCGGGCGGCTGGATGTCACCGACGCGGTGCCGATCCTGATCGATCGGCGGTTCACGCCCCTGGGCCGCCGCTAGTTCCCAGGCGCGTCCCAGGGCCCCGGCAGGCGGGCCGCCGCGGCGAAGACGCCCCACGACCCGCACCGCTCGCAGTCCACGTCGTTCCCGTAGCAGCAGAAGGGAGTCGTGAAGTGGTCCCCGTCAATGTATAGCGGTAAGGTTGTCTGCAAGAGCGGGCAGTGGTCCGTGACGAGTTTCGAGGTGGCGGGACGCATTAGTTCGAGACTGCGGCTGGAGTTCCAAATGAACTCGGGATACAGGTGTTTGAGATCGATGACCAGGTCGATAGCAGTCTCGCGCTCTTCGAGGGTGTCCCACGCGCGCGGCGAGACCTCGCCCGCGCGCGGCACGTAGAAGCTGAACGTCAGCCCCTGCACCTTCGTCGGGAGCAACGCGTGCACCAGGTCGTCCAGGCGGTATTGGTTCTCGCGGTGCAAGACGCATTGCACCATGATGGTGGGTTGGAAGTCGTCCGGGACCGCCGCGACCGTGGCCAGCACCGTGTCGAACACGCCCTCGCCGCGCACCGGATCGTTGACGTCTTTCGGCCCGTCCAGCGAGATGACGTACGTGAGGTCGGGACCGAAGTCTTTCAGCGGGATGGTGCCGTTGGTGGTGATCGTATTGTGCTCGAACAGGGTGACGCCCCGCTTGAGGAGGCGCCAGCGAATCATCGGTTCGCCGCCCATCCACAACATGCGTCGGATTCCGTGCCGGTCGCGGAGGCGGCGCAATTCGGCAAGCACGCGTGCGGGTGACATTTCCCCGTCGGAATCGTTCGGGTTCCCGTCGCGGTACACGAAGCAGTGCGCACACGTTAGGTTGCAGCGGTTGGTGACGTTCACCATCGCGCTCGGGTACTGCGGCGGCGGCTCCATGGTCAGCCGCTGCGGGCCCAGGGAGACGGGCAGGACACCCCGTGGCGCGCGGTCGAGCGGCTGCGCTGAGGTTTCACTCATGACTCGTTCACCGGCGCCGGGCGGCCGAATATCCGCATATCACCTCTCGATATCCGAAGTTCAGTATACGCCCTGATCTCCCATAGGGAGGGAGCGGGTTTGCGCCGGCGGCGGTCGCCCTGGCTCCGGTTCCACCCCGTGGCTATAATGGGGCGGCTCGCCGGTATCCCGCGCCGGCCCCCCGCCGCAGAGTTGCTGTAAAATCAATGGCCACAACAGCTTCCATTCCTGCTCGATTGGCGACCTACGGCCGGTTCGTCACCATCGAGCACACCGTGTTCTCGATCCCCGTGATCCTGGCCGGCACCCTCCTCGCGGCCGGCGGCTGGCCCAGCGGACGGGTCCTGGTGCTGATCGTGTTGGCCGGCACAGGGGCCCGGACCGCGGCCCTCGGCCTCAACCGGATCATCGACCGCCGGCTGGACGCGCAGAATCCGCGGACGGCGACCCGGGAGCTGGCCACGGGGGAAATCGGCTTTCTGGAGGCGTGGGGGGTGGTCCTGGGCGGTGCTGCGCTGTACCTCGGGTCGGCCGCGGCGCTGAACCGGTGGTGTTTGCTCCTGTCGCCGCTCCCCCTGGCCGCGTTCGTCGCGTACCCCTATCTCAAGCGATTCACGGCCCTGGCGCACTACGGCGTGGGCTTCTGCCTGGCCCTGGCGCCGTGCGGCGGCTGGATGGCAGTCCGCGGTTCCTGGGAGGGCGTGGGCCCGGTGCTGCTGCTCGCCCTGTTCACGTGGGGCTGGGTCGCCGGGTTCGACATCATTTACGCGTGCCTGGACGTGGACTTCGATCGCGAAGCCGGTCTGCACTCTCTGCCGGCGCGCTTCGCCGCGCCCCGGGCCTTGAGCATTGCGGCAGCTACGCACGCCGTGGCGTTCGCGGCGTTGCTGCTCCTGACGGTCACGACCCTGCAAGGCCTGCTGTCGTACGTGCTACTTGCGGCCGTGGGCGGACTGCTCGTCATGGAGCATCGGTATGCGCACAACGCGGACCTCGCCTTCTTCAAGATCAACACCGTCGTGGGCTGCATGGTGTTCGCCCAGGTGTGGGCGGGGCTGGGAGGCTGACCGGTGCGCGTCGTAGTGGGCGTGACGGGGGCCACGGGCGCGCCGATGCTGAAGCGCTTTCTCGAACGCTGTCCCGGAGACAAGTACCTCATCATGAGTCAGTGGGGCCGGGCGGTCGTCCACATGGAGCTGGGTCTGCGTCCGGAGGATTTGGATCCGCTCGTGGCGGCGCGATTCGCGGACACGGATCTCAGCGCGCCGTTCGCGTCCGGTGGCAACTCTTTCGACGCCTACGTGATCCTGCCGTGCACGACGAACACGCTGGCCAAGATTGCGGCGGGCATCGGCGACACGCTCGTGACCCGCTGCGCGCACGTGGCGCTGAAGGAGCGGCGGCGGTTGATCCTCTGCATCCGGGAGATGCCGTGGACGACCATCGACTGCCGCAACGCGCTGACCCTGTCCGAAGCCGGCGCTATCATCGCCCCCCTGTCGCCACCCATGTACACAGACCCGGGCACGGTCGAAGATATCGTCGAGGCTTTTACCGATCGGTTGCTGGGCTTGCTGGGGGAACCTCTGGCCGACGGGTGGCGATGCGACGAACTCGTGTAGGCGCGGACGATCTCCAGAGTTTCCTCCGCGTCCTGGAGCAGAACGGCGAACTCCAGCGGGTGACGTGCGAGGTGGACCCGGTCCTGGAAATCACGGGCATCGCGACGCGCACGGTGCGGGAGCAGGGGCCCGCGCTGCTCTTCGAGAACGTGAAGGGCTCCCCGTACCCGTTGGCGATCAACGTCCTGGGCAGCATGCGCCGCGTGGAGCTGGCGTTGCGCCGCCACCCCGCAGAGGTGGGGGAGGAGCTGTACAAGTTCGTCGAGCGGGCCAACCCGCCCTCGCTGAAGAACCTGCTCTCCGTGCGCCGCACGCTATACAAACTGCGGCACATGCGGACACCCCGCGTCAAAGTCGGCCCCGCCACCACCAGCGAAGAGCCCGACCTGACCACGCTGCCGATCCTGAAAACCTGGCCGGAGGACGGCGGGCGTTTCATCACGCTTGGGCTCGTGCTCACGCGGGACCCGGCGACCGATCGCCGGAACATGGGTATCTATCGCATGCAGGTCTTCACGCGGAGCAAAACCGGTATGCACTGGCAGATTCAGAAGGGCGGGGCCTTTCACGCGGACGAGGCCAAACGCCGGAAGCAGGAGTTGCCGGTCGCCGCCGTCTGTGGCACGGACCCGTGCCTCCTGCTCGCGGCGATTTCTCCCTTGCCCGAAGGGATGGATGAAGTGGCGTTCAGCGGTTTCCTGCGGGGCAAGCCCACGCCGGTCCGCCGCATCGGTCCCCACGGCATCGCGGTCCCGGCCAACGCGGAATTCATCCTGGAGGGGAGCGTGGACCCGAACGAGCTGCGCATGGAGGGCCCGTTCGGCGACCACTTCGGCCATTACTCGCTCGCCGCACCCTATCCGGTGTTCAACATCCACGCGATACACCGCCGGCCCGAGCCGGTGTACCAGGCGACCGTCGTGGGGAAACCGCCACAGGAAGACCGGTACCTGGGCGACGCCGTGAATCACATCTTTCTGCCGCTGCTCAAGGTGATCCAGCCGGAGATTGCGGACCTCTGGGCGTACTACGAGGCGGGATTCCACAACCTGCTGGTGGTCTCCGTAAAGGAGCGGTATGCCCGCGAGGGGTTCAAGACGGCGCTGAAGGTGCTTGGGGAGGGCCAACTGGCGCTCAGCAAGTGCGTCATCATTGTGCCGGAGGGCGTCGACCCACGCGACTGGTCCGCCGTGCTGCGGTGCGTGCACCAGCGGTGCGATCCCCAGTCGGACATCCACGTGATTCCCACGGCGGTGGTCGACACGCTGGATTTCACGAGCCGCACGGCGGAAGTGGGGGGGAAGCTGATCTGGTACGCGGCTGGACCGCCCGGGGAGAACCTGCGAGAGGTGCCCGAAGAGTTGAATCCCCGGACCGTGGACGACCGCGTGAGCGAAGCGCGGTTGTGGGGAGGGACGTACCTGGTCGTGAAGGTACAGGATTCCGCCGCCGCCCCGGACATCCTGATGCGGCTTGTGTCAGAGTATAGGGACGTCGGCCTCACGGCGATTGCCGCGGTGAGCGGGGATGTCACCTTGGATGATCGGGAGTCCGTCCTGTGGGGCATCTACACGCGGTTCGATCCGGCGCGCGACTGCGTGGTGGCCGGCGCGCGCGCGGACGGGCCGGTCGCCCGTTGGGAGGGGCCTCTGGGCATCGATGCCACGTGGAAACCGGGATACCCGAAGGCGCTGGAGCTGCCGCGGGATATTGAGGATACGGTCACGCAACGATGGTCGCAGTACTTGACACCGTAGAGTTGGAGCAGTGTCGCGACGCGCGCCTGCCGGCCATCTGGGCCAAGGTGCAGGCGGGCGAGCGGCTCGGGCGCGAGGACGGGGTCGCCCTGTTCGAGACGGAGGATCTCTTGACGCTCGGCCGGATGGCCAACGCGGTCAAGGAACGCCTGAGCGGCGACGACGTGTATTTCGTCGTGAACCGCCAACTGAACCCGACGAATAAGTGCGCGCTCAGTTGCAAGTTCTGCGATTACGCCAAGACCAACGCGGACAAAGACGGTTACGAGATGACGCGCGAAGAGATCCTCGCGCACTGCGGGCCCGACGTGAGCGAGGTCCACATTGTCAGCGGCCTGCATCCGAAGTGGAAGTACGAGCAGTACGTCGACATCGTGCGCGCGATTCGCGCGCACAACCCCACCATTCAGATCAAGGCCTGGACGGCGGTGGAGATCGATTTTTTTGCGCGGCTGGCGCGGAAGAGCACCCGGACCGTGCTCGAGGAGATGCGCGAGGTCGGGATGCAGACCATGCCCGGCGGCGGTTGCGAAATATTCAGCAAGCGTGTGAAGAAAGCGCTCTTCAACGCGAAGATCGGGGAGAAGCCCTGGCTCCAGGTGCATCGTGAGGCGCACGAGCTGGGCATCAAGACGAACTGCACGATGCTCTACGGCCACATCGAGACGTATGCGGAGCGGGTGGACCACATCCTGAAGCTGCGTGACCTGGAAGACGAGGCGCCGGGCTTCCTGGCGTTCATTCCCCTGGCGTACCAGATTGGCTATACCAAGCTGGTGGACCGCCAGGCCTCCGCGATCGAGGATCTGAAGACCGTGGCGGTGTCGCGCTTGCTCTTCGACAACATCCCGCACGTCAAGGCGTATTGGGTCATGCTGGGGGAGGCGACCGCCACGATCGCGCTCAACTTCGGCGCGAGCGATATGGATGGCACCATTGGCCGCGAACGTATCGCCCACGCGGCCCTCGCGGACTCGCCGGACGGCTTGGAGCGGGAGCACATGACGCGGCTCATCCGCGACGCGCGCCGCCGGCCCGTCGAGCGCGACGCCCTGTACAACATTGTCCGGACGTACGAACGAACGGATCCCCGTGGCCGTCGTCGGTAGGATTCCCTACCTCAATTGCGCGCTGTTCTTCGACCGCTGGGGCGAGGGAGGGCCGGCCTTGGTGGATCTGCCGCCGCGCCAGTTGGGGGAGGAGGCGATGGCCGGGCGCATCGACGCGGGGCCCATGGCCGTCGCCGACGTCTTTCGCCTGGGAGACGCCTTCGAACCGCTCGGCAACTTCGGGATCAGTTGTCCGCGCCGGGCCGCCAGCGTGCTGCTGTTCAGCCGGCGGCCCCTGGCCGACCTGGCGGGCGCACGCATCGGGGTCACCGGGGAAACCGCCACGAGCGTGCGGTTGCTCAAGGTCCTGCTGCAGCACCGGTACGGGGTGCGTCCCGCCGCCTACACCGCGCCGGATGATGCGGCGGCCGATGCCGTGCTCCTGATCGGTGACACGGCCTTGCGCGCCACGTATCAGGCCCCGCCGCCGTGGCCGCTCTGCATCGATCTGGCGCAAGAATGGGTAGCGTGGCAAGCGCTGCCCTTCGTCTTTGCCCGGTGGGTTGTCCGCGCCGATCTCCCCGCCGCCGAGAAGGTGCAACTGGAATCACAACTGCGCGTGGCCTACCTGGAAGGGCACCGGGATCGTGACATCATTGGGCAGACGCGCGCCGCGCGCCTGGGCTTGCCGCCGCGCGACGTGCTGGCGTACTTCGACGTGTTCCGTTTCGAGTTGACCGAGGAAGATGCGCGCGCGGAGGCGAAGTTTCGCGCGCTGCTGGCGGACACGGCCGATGCGTGAGCGCATCCGCGACAAGATCGAGGCGCAGGAACGCCTGACCCGTGAGGAAGGCGAGTGGCTGTACGAGGAGGCGGACCTGTTGGACCTGGGCGCCTGGGCCAATGCGGAGCGGTTCCGCCGATTTCCCGAGCACGAGGTCACGTTCATCATCGATACGAACCCCAACTACACGAACGTGTGCAACGTGGATTGCCACTTCTGCGCGTTCTACAGGCACGAGGGTGACGCGGACACGTACACGCACCCCGCCGACGAGATGATCGCGCGCGCCAAGTCGGGGGCGGCGCTGGGCGCGACGACCATGTTGCTGCAAGGGGGCGTCAATCCGGCGATTCCGTACGAGTGGTACCTGGACCTCGTCCGCCGCGTACGCCGCGAGGTGCCGGAGATTTTGCCGCACTTCTGGTCCCCCGTGGAGATTCAGGGCATGGCCGAGGTGAGCGGCAAATCGACGAAGGCGGTCCTGCAGGATTTGTACGAGGCGGGGCAGGTCTCCATGCCGGGGGGGGGCGCGGAGATTCTCGCAGATCGGGTGCGCTTACGCATCAGCAAAAAGAAAGGCCCGGCGGCCGAGTGGCTGCGGATCATGGAAGAGTGCCACGACGTGGGAATGCGCAGTACGGCGACCATGATGTTCGGGCATTTTGAAACCGGCGAGGACGTGATCGAACATCTCGCGGGCGTGCGCGACGTGCAAGACCGGACGGGCGGATTTACCGCGTTCGTGCCCTGGAGCTTCAAGCCGGGGAATACCCCCTACTTCAAGGCGATTCCGCAATCCGCCGGACCGACCTCGTATCTCCGGATGATCGCGACCGCGCGGCTGTTCCTGGACAACGTGGATCACATCCAGGCGTCTTGGTTCAGCGAGGGCAAGAAGACGGGCCAAGTAGCGCTGCACTTCGGCGGCGACGATTTCGGCGGGACCTTGATCGAAGAGCACGTCCTCAAGGCCGCGGACTTTTACAACACCACCACCACCGAGGAGTGCCTCGCCATCATCCGCGAGGCCGGCTTCACCCCCGTCCAGCGCACCACGCTGTACGAACGCCTCCGCGTGTGGGACACTCCGTCGCTTGTGATCTAGGGCGTATGGAACCCGCCTCGGTCACAAAGCCACCAGACACTATGACTAAGGAGGAATTGCTTGGCACCCTGGTCTCTCTACGCTTCTACTGTTCCTACCTGCTTGTTACGGCCGGGATCGCTCCACCTGACATCTGGGCGAACAACGTTCTTGCGAACCCTTATGAGCTAGAAGAATCTGATGCAACGCTTGCCGATGCCCAGAAGCATCTGAATCTCTTGGCTGGACTCGTAACTTCTGATTGGCGAAGCTCTTTCCTCCGGGATATCCGCCGGTTTACTCTGCGGGCAGCGATGAGGGAAGCGCACGATGCGATTACCTCATATTGCAAAGAAACGAACCAATGTCAGCGACATAAAGGGTGGAATTCGTACTGGTTCGCACACATCTTGCGGAACTCCCTCTCTCACACCGGGGCAACAGGCAAGCTGCGCTGGCCGCATAACATCCCGGCTGATACTTGTGTTAAGTGGAGACATAGGAATCTAACGAGGGAGATGCGTGATCAGGAGATAGAGTTTTCACTCAGGGACGCTTTTCTCTTACTGGAAGACATGTATCGCTTCGTTGACTCAGAGCTCGACTGAGTGCAACCTACGCCTAGGTTTCTTCTGGTATAGGTGTGCGTACAAGGAGCCTGGTAGAGGGGCGATTTGCTTGAAACAGTCAAGGCTGGGTGGCAAAGCGCAGGATTTCGACTTCGGGGGATTTACCGGCTGCGTCCTCTGCCATGGCCAGGACTTTTTCCGTCGTCCCGTCTGACAGGTAGTACTCGCCGCAATTCTCACACACGTCGGCGGGAACATCCTTGATGATCACGGTCGTGTCGCCGCGTTGCAGAGTAACCGTGGTCTGCCCCGTGGCGGTGTCACCTTGCCGGCAAAGCACGCACTTCATGGCCGCTTCCGTTGCTCCCTGGAGTGCTCCGCGCTAGTCGGTGTTCGCCCAAAGGATGTCGATGGCCGGTAGGCTGGGGATGCTGCCGCCGGCGTGCGCGCGGGCGAACAGTTCGGTGAGCGCTTGCTGCCCCTGCTCGCCCATGTCCACGGTCAGTTCGTTCACATACATTTTCGTGAAGCGGCCGCACGTCTCGAAATCGATCCCGCGACCGAACTCCTGGGCGTACACCACCGCGTCGTCGTAGTGGTCGTCCGCGTACACGATGCTCTGGTACATGGCGTTGGTAATGTCTTGCGCCTGCGCTTCGCCTATGTCCCGTCGCACACAGTCCAGCCCCAGTGGCAGGGGCAGGCCGCCGGTCTCCGCCGCCCAGAGTTCGCCGAAATCCAGCAGTTTGTGGAACCCGTGATCCTGATACGTGATCTGGCCTTCATGGATGACCAACCCGGCGTCCGCCGTGCCGTCGTCCACGCGTTCCATAATTTGATCGAACGGCGTGTCCACGGCTTCGAACGCCGGCAGGAAGGTATTCGCCAGCAGCAGGGCGGTGGTCATCTGGCCGGGCGTGGCCAGCCGCTTGCCGCGCAGCTCGTCCAGGGATCGGAGCGACTTGGAAATGACGACGGGGCCGTAACCGAGTCCCATGCTGGCGCCGCACGACATGATGCGGTACCGGTCGGCCACGTAAGGATAGCAGTGCGCGCTGATCGCGGTAACTTCCAGCTCGCCGTGCATGGCGCGTTCGTTCAGCGTTTGGATGTCGGCCATGACGTGATCGATGCCGTCGTATCCCGGTACGGTCACCGCCCCCTTCGCGAGGGCATAAAACATGTACGCGTCATCGGGGTCCGGGCTGTGGCCAATGGCAATGTTCGGCATCGACACTCCTCAGGTTGTCAGGCGCGGCGCGCGGTGAACAGGTGCACCACGCCGCCGGTCAACGGCTCGGCTTCCGCGGCGGACCAGCCGGCCGCCTCCAGCCGCGCGCACACTTCGGGCGGGTCGGGGAAGGCCGCGATAGATTCCGGCAGATAGCGGTACGCGCTGTGCTCGCTGAGCAAGCCGCCCAGCACCGGCAGCCACTTGCTGTAGAGCTGGTACCCCTGCTTCAGCACGGGCGCGCTCGGGCGCGTGAGTTCCAGGGTGAGAAAGCGCCCGCCCGGGGCCGTCACCCGGGCCATTTCGCGAAACCCCCGGTCCAGGTCGCTCAAGTTCCGCAAGACGAACGCCGTGATGACCCGGTCGAATGCGGCGTCGGGAAATGGAATCTCCTCGCCATCGCCCAATACCCAGCTCACCGGCACAGGGCTGCCGTTCGCGAGTCCGCGCGCTTTGCGCTGGGCGACCTGGAGCATGGGCCACACGAAATCCATGCCGACCACCCGGCCCCCGTCCCCAAGGGCGCGCGCGAGGGCGAACGCGGACACGCCGCTGCCGGTGCCGATATCCAACACGGTTTCCGTCCCCGTCACGGCCGCGTGCCGCACCAGCGTAGCGCGCCACCGGCGGTCCAGGTTCAGGCTCATCAGCGAGTTGAGCAGGTCGTACCGGGGGGCGATGCCGGCGAACATGTGCCGGACCTGCGTGCGTTTGTCCATGGAAAGGGGGTGCGGGGTAGGCCGGCGCGGAGTGTAGCATGGGCCCGTTCGCGCCAGCAATTGCGCGCGTTAGCGGTCGGGCGTGTCCGCGCGTGGTGCGCAGGAATTCAGAACAGGCGGAGCAGCGCCACCAGATCCGCGATCGCGTGCGTCGGATGTCCGGTGGGAAACGTCCTGCCGGCAGGGCTTTCCTTGCGGTTCGTCAGGAACGCCGTCGCGATGCCCGCCGCGGCGCCCGCCCACACATCAAAGTGGAAATCGCCGACCATGAGCGCCCGATGCCGCGCAAACCCCCAGCGGCCGCGCAGCCGGTGGATGCCTGCCGGGTCGGGCTTGAGGCGCGCATCTTCCCGAGCGATCACATCGCGGATGAACGGTTGCAGGCGCAAGCAGCGCAACGTCGCGCGCGCAATCGGGCGGCTGTTGCGCGTCAACACGTAGCACGACACGTTCCATTCGCGCAGTGTCGCGAGCACGCGGTGTGCCTCCGGATTGGGCAGCGCTCGCGGTAGGGCGGCGCGTTCAAACCGGTCGATCGCGGTCCACGCGCGGCGCAGCTCTGCGCCCCCGAGCGTTCGCAGGAACTCAATGACCGTCCGCTGCTGCGGGCAGCCGATCTGCGCCTTGAGGCCGGCGAAATCGATCAGGCCAGGGCGCGTCAGCGTGCCATCCAGGTCAAAGATGCAGTCCGTGTACCGGGGGCTCATTCGCGCAGCGCGCGCTCCCGTTCGAGCACGCCGTCGAACCGGTTCCGGAAGGGCAGTTCACCTGCCTCCGCCGCCGCTCGTGCCGCATGGGCCGCCGGATCGTACGGGAAGAAGGTGGGGCCCGCCACGATCGCCCGGTGCAGGCTGCCCGTGATCCAGTAGCGCAGGCGGTAATACGCCCGGTCCGGATACTGTTCCGCAAGCCGCACGTTCTCCGGCCCCAGGTCCCGCGCGTACACCACGTCCCCGTCGAGCGTCGGTGTGTTGAGCAGCAGCAGATGGTTCTGTTGCGCGAGCACGTGATTCGTATCGAGAAAGACCAGGGCGTTCGCGAGGTGTTGCGTGTAGGGCCGTGCGATGTTTGGCAGCCCCGCGTAGTTCCCCCCGTATCGCCACATCTTCGCGGGAATCACCACGATCCAGATCAACGCGAGTGCCAGGGCGGCGGCCCCGGCGCGCAGGGGCGTGCGCTCGCCGACCCGCAACGCCCCCGCCGCTGCCAGGATGAGGAGGAACGGCGTGGCCTCCAGGTACATGCGCGGACCGTGGTTATTGTCCGAGTAGTAATAGAAGAATTGGAATGCCAGCAGTGCGATGGGAAACAGGGCGAGGACGCGCAGACGCCGGGGGGCCGGAGTGATGAACGGCAGGAGCGCGAGCACGAGGACGGGCAGGTGCGGCCCGAGCAATTCCGCATTCACCCACCAGAGGTCGATCAGCGTCTTGCGCACGGCCAACGCCGGCGTGTAGCGGATGTATCCCCCATGCCGGGGATATTCGTGGAAGCCCACCTGCGAGGTCTCCGCGAATTCGCCGATTCGATAGCCGAAGAGAAGGGGATCGCCCGTGGTCGCCGCGTTGTACATCAACACGCCCCACACCATTACCAGCCCCCCGAGCAGGATGGCGACGATCCGTGCGCGGTCGCCGGTTGCGGGGCGCAGGAAGCGCCACAGGCAGTAGGCCGCGACGGGCGTCGTCATGGCGACCGCCGTGTACGGTCGGATCCACAGACCGAAGCCCGCACCGATTCCGCAGGCTGCCGCCCAGCCCAGACCGCGCGGGCGGGTAAACAACTGGTCCAGCGCAATCATCAACCACACGAACAGCGCGGCACCGGAGACGTGCGCCAAGTACATTCCGCCGTGCGTGAGGAGGAACGGGGAGCTGGCGGCGAACAGCAGCGTGAGCCGCGCCGTGGAGTCATCCCCCCACCGCCGGGCCAGGACTCCGGCGCCGACGACCGCCACGCCGGCGCACAGCGCGGGCATGAGCCACGGCATGCCGAGCAGCAACCCCGGGAGGAGCACCAGGCTGTGGCCCGGCGGATACTTGCTGTACCACCCGGTGTTGGAGAGGATCATCTCCCCGCCGGTAAAGAACTCCGGGAGCGGGGGAGGGGCCGCCACCAGATGGCCGCTCGCGAAAATCTTCGCCTGGAACAGGTACGTGGCCCCGTCCGGAATGTGCGGCGTGCGGTCGAAGACGAAGAAGCTGAACGCCAGACTCCACGCCACCGTCCAGGCGAACGCGCACGCGCAGCAGCGCTGCCACGCAAGGGCGCACCACCACGCCCACAGGCGCGTCGCCGGCGATGTCATGGAGCGGACGTTGATTCGGGACTCCCGCCCGATGGTAGCACGCGCTGTGCGGTCTTCCTACTCAGGGCAATGCTGGAGCGGGTGCCGCCCGCTCGCGAACCGGCCATATCCACAGCCCCACGCACGCAAGCAGGCCGACGAGCGACAGGGCGATGCCCACGTACTGGATCGTGGGGCGAAACTCGAACACCACCTCGCTGCTCCCGGCCGGCACCGCGACAGCTCGCACGACGACGTTCGCCCGGGCAATCTCCTGCCGCCGCCCGTTGACCGTCGCCCGCCAGCCGGGATACCACGCATCCGTGAGCACCAGGTACCCCGGCGCCGCCGTGTCCACCCGAATCCGTACGCGCTCCGGACGATACTCGACGATGTCCGACGTGGCCGTGTTCGCTGGAGCCGGTTCGCCCTCCGTCGGCGCGGCGGCCGGCAGGGGAGCGGCGAGGATGACATCGGCGGCCTGGTCGAAGTCGGGCGCCACGAGCGCGAACAGACTGGCGGTTTCGTCCGCGATGACTTGCGCGCGCTCCACGACGTACGCGCGCGGGAGCGCGTCGGGATTCTCCGCCAACAGGAGACCCCGCTCCCGCAGCGCCGGCGTCGTGCGATCGACGAAGGGCGCCATAAGACCGCCGGGCCACTCTCGTGCGCGCAGGCCGGGGACTTCACTGGTGCGAAGCACCATCCACCGCACGCTCAGCAAGCTCAAGAGTTCCGGGTGGGCGGGATGGTGGCCGATGTTCATGCGGCCGGCCGTGTAAAACCAGAAAGGCGGCGGAGTCCCAGCGGCCGCGAACAGGAGAAACCGGGACTTCCGCATGACGTGCATGATCTCGAAATCGCTGATCTCCGCGTTGCCGGTCAGCGTGGCCCACTTTGCCGGCAGGCGAAAATCCCCCCATGTGGCGCGGATGTACACGCGCGGCCCGGCGACCCCGTCCGGCAGATGCAGCCCCAGGTCTTCCTCGTCCAGCCAGTAGTGCGGGACCTGCACCGCCACCTTATGCAGGTTGCGGTTGGCATAGAACAGGTCCGCGACCCAGATGGCGGCGAGCAGCGCTGCGGTGCCCACCAGCATTCGACGTCCGGGACGCCACAGGTACCCCGCACAGACCAGCAGGGCCAGCGCTCCCCACGCGGTCCAGGGGAAAACGGCGCGGCCGTACGGTTCCAACGCGCCGAGCGCCCGCCACGCCGCGTGGTTGCCCGCCAGGTTGACCGCCGCCGCTGCACTCAGCAAGCCCGCGATCAGGAGCCCGACTGCGGCGCGCCGGTTTGGCTGCGTGCGTCCGCGGAACCAGCGCCACGCCGCGTCCGTTCCGAACGCGACGCACATGCAGGCGGCCGTGTGTGCGCAGTACATGAAGCGGGTCGGTTCGCGGAACAGGGAGCCGGTGGGGAGGCGTCGATAAATGGGATAGACCGGCCCGTTGTTGCCCAACAGCATCATGGCGAAGAGGAGAGTCGTCCCAAACCAGAACGCCACTTCCCGCCGCCGTCCACGCGCCCCCCAACTTGCCAGCAGCAGGACGAGCCCGACGCACCCCACATACATGCGCTTCACCCGCACGCTGGGGGTCGCGTGGATGAGGTCGCCAAACCATCCCGACCAGGTGTAGTGGAAGCTCATGGCCAGCGACTCCGCGGGGATGCCCCGGGAATTGCGCGCCGATTCCGGCAGCAGCTCCGCAGTGGGAAGGAGTTGGGCGGCGATCAGCAGCGACCACACCATGGCCGCGGCGCCAAACCACGCAAGCGTCCGTGCGGGAGCGGGCATGTTCCGCCGGTTGGCCACGAACCACCAGCCCGCGCGCAAGAGCAGGAGGTTCACCGCCATGACCGTCGCCTGGGGCCACCCGGCCAGGAAGTGCATCGCCAGCGCCGCGGCCAGCGCGATCGCCGGGCGCTTCCCCGGCCGCTCGAATACCGCGTCGAGTGCAATCAAGCACGCAAAGATCCAGGGGGAGGTATGGATGAAGCCCCGCAACCAGAAGCGCTGTAGCACGTCGGACCCGAGGGACGCGAGCAGCGCCGCCGCGACGATGGCGGCGGGCCCCAGCCCGCGCCGGGCCGCATACCAGGCGGCGAACCATCCGCCGAGCGCCATGTGCAGCATGGTCGAGAGGACGTAGGCGGTGCCGACCGGCAGGAGGAGGTAGAGGAGGTTGCCGGGGTAGAAGACGCCGCACTGCAGTACCGCCACGATCGGCACGCCGAACAACTGGTGGGGATTCCACAGGGGCATGTCCCCCTGGCGCCACCGGCCCCACACGTACCCGTAGTCGGGGAGATCGTCCTGGAACGCATCGCCATTGACCATGTTGGCTGCGTGGTGGGTGTGAGCCGACAGCGGTCCCTTCCAGTACACGGCCATCAACACGAGCAAGCCGAGGGCCAGGGCGGCGAGCAGGCGGCCGTGGGCGGGCAGGCGGGGCGCTGGAACGGGGCCTAGGGACATGGCGGTCGCGCGTTGGGCGAGAACGCTTGCGGGACGCGCGCGAGAGTCTAGCGGTGCGGCGGCTCCCTGTCTATCGGGACGCGGGGCGAGCTATCCCGCCCGCGCGACCCGGTGCGGTCGAGTGGTCAGTCGAAACCGAAACCGAAGTGGAGGATGAAGTAAATCGCCGCAAGGCCGTCGCGCCACCCGATCTTTTTCCCCTGATCGAAATCGCGGCCCGTGTACGCGATGGGGACCTCATAGATGCGGCATCCGAGGCGCGCCACCTTGGCCGTGATCTCCGGTTCAATGCCGAACCGGTCGCACCGCAAATCCAGTTGGCCGAGCACCTCACGCTTGAAGACCTTATACCCCACCTCCATGTCCGTCAGGTTGAGGTTGGTCATGAAATTCGACAGGCCGGTCAGGACGCGATTGGCGAGGGCATGCCGGAACGACCCCACGCGGCGCATCCGCGGCCCGCTGAATCGGGAGCCGAACACCACATCCGCGTGGCCCGCCAGAATCGGCTCCAGCAGCACGGGATAGTCCTCCGGCGAACACTCCAGGTCGGCATCTTGGATGAGCGCGATGTCCCCCTGCACGTGCGCGAATCCCGTGCGTACCGCGGCGCCCTTACCCTGATTGCGGTCGTGAAGCACCACGCGCACGTCCGGCAGGTCTACCGTTTCGAGCCATTCGCGCGTGCCGTCGGTCGACCCATCATCCACCACGATGATGTCCAGGTCATACGGCTGGTCCCGGACCAGGTCGATGACCTCGGCAATGGTGGCGCGCTCGTTGTAGGCGGGAATGACGACGCTTAACAGCACGCCACGGCTACCCCGCGCCGCGCCCGGCGGGGCGGCGGATTACTGAGGTGGGGCGGAGTGCCCCGCGCGCAGTGGTAGGATAGGCGACCGTCCTCGTCGCGTGCGTCTCGTGCAAACGGCTTCCCACGATACTGCATTCCCCAGCAGCCCGCCAGTCCGCTTCGCGTCGCCCCGTCTGTACGATGCCTGACGGCTCCCCCGCGGTCCCGGCGGGCGGGGTCGACGGGCGAACACCGCGTCGGCACCTGGTGCGCATCGCGGGGTTGCTGTTCATTGGGTTGGCCCTGTTCCTCGGGCGGGGCGCGTTCACCACCGGCTACTACGATTCGGCCGTGACCTTGCTCGGCCACTACCCCTGGCGCAGCGAGGTGCCGCCGCCGCCGCCCCGGGACATGAACCGGTTGCTCACGGATCAGCCGACGCAGTTTCTCGTGTGGCGCGATTTCGCGGCCAACGAGATTCGGCAAGGGCGCCTGCCCCTGTGGAATCCCTGGGCCGCCGCGGGCCGGCCGTTGCTGGCCAACAGCCAGAGTGCGGTGTTCAGCCCCTATCACGTGGGCCACTACGTGTTCGGCGAACGGGTCGGCGCCTTGTGGTCCGCCGCGGCCCGCTTTCTCGTGGCGGGGTTCGGCATGTGGGTGCTGGCGCGCCGGCTGAACCTGAGCGAGGCCGGCGCGGCGTTCGCCGCCGTGTCCTTCGCATTCTCCGCGCCCATCGTGATCGGGTTGGGGCACCCCCATGGCGCCGGGTACACCGCCCTGCCGTGGCTCCTGGTCGCGGCGCACGCGCTGGCGATGCACCCGGGCCCCGGGGCGGCAGCGCCGGCGGCGGCGGCCGTGGCCCTCGCGTTCGTGACGGGGCATCCGGAGACCACTTTCCTGATGGTGGTTGGTAGCGGCCTGTGGGGCCTCTGGCTGCTGTGGCGAACGGCGCCGCGCCGGTGGGCCACGGCGCGCTGGGCCATCGGGGGGATCGCGGCGGGCCTGTTGCTGGCGGCTGCACACTGGCTCCCCTTCGTCGACTACCTCTGGCAATCTTCCGCGTGGGCCGCGCGCGCCGTGCCGGGAGAACAGGCGGCGACCCCGCTGCGCGCCGTCAGTCTCGTGGCGTGGCTGCTCCCCAACTTCTTCGGGCACCCCCAGGGCACGCCCTTTTGGCTCGCGGATCAGGATTTCCAATCCATTTCCGCGTATGCCGGGCTCGCGGCGCCGCTGCTTGCCGTGTACGCGCTGCGGCCTCGCGAGATGTCCGGGCCCGTGCGCGGATTAGCGCTCGTGGCGCTCGTGTGCGCGCTGGCGGTCTACGGTTGCCCGCCGTTGCCGTGGCTCCTGGGGCGCTTGCCCCTGTTTCAGTCCGCCATGAATCAACGCCTGCTCACCGTAGTTGTCGCCGCCGTGGCCGTCCTGGGAGGCCTGGGCCTGGACCGTTTGGCCGCGCGCTCCACCGGGCGACGGTGGTGGCTTGCGTGTGCGGGTCTCGGTGCGCTGATCGTGTTGGTGGGGGTGTTCGCAAACGCCCGCCCGGCCGGCCTGCCGACTCTGGGGCCGAGTCTGGTGCATGCCGGGGCGGTGCTCGGCGTGGCCGGGGCGGTCCTAGCCGCCGGTGGTGGTCCCTGGGCTGTGGTGGCAATCACGCTGGTCGAGGTGAGCGCATGGGGCTATCGGTTCAATCCGATCACCCCCGCGGCGCAGCACTATCCCACTACGCCTTTTATCGCGGCGCTCCAAGCCGAACTGGGCGACGATCCGCAGCGGCGGTTGCTCGCCCGCGGCTATGTCTTCCCGGCGGAGACCCCCATGCGCTTCGGCATCCGGGACGTGAAAGGTTATGACGCGATCGAATCCGCCCGCTACGCGCGGTATCTGGAACTGGCCATGCGCACCGGCCGCGGCACCGGCGCTCTGCCCCCACCCCAGCGCCGCGTGCCGCTGATGGCGACGTACCGTTCCCGGCTGTTGGATGCGGCGGCGGCCTCCGTCATCGTGAGCGCCGAACCGCTGAGCGATGTGGGGCTGTCCACGGTGGCGACGGCGCCGGGTCTCTATGCCTACCGCAACGCCCGCGCCCTTCCGCGCGCGCGGCTGGCCCGCACGGTTGAGCATCTCCCGACCCCCGACGCGGTGGCCGAACGTCTCGCGCAACCGGATCACGACCCCGCAGCGGTGACGTTACTCGAAGGACTCCCGGGAGAGCGGCTGGAGGCCGGCGCCGGACGCGTGACATTTCTCTTGGACGAACCCACGCGCGTGCAACTGGAAGTGGAAGCGGAGACCGACGCGGTGCTGGTCCTGGCGGATGTCATGTTCCCGGGATGGGAAGCCACGATAGATGGGCAGCCCACCACCATCTGGACCGCGGACCTGGCGTTCCGGGCCGTGCGGGTTCCCCAGGGGCGCCATCTCGTCGAGTTCGGCTACTATCCCCGGTCCGTCCGGTGGGGGCTGGCCCTCTCGACCGTTGGGCTGACGGCGTTCGTGCTCCTCGGCCTGACGGGTGTCCGGCGGCGCCGCGCCCCGGCGTAACGCCCGGCACGCGGCGCGGGGGCGTCCGTGGCAGTGGCGGCCCCCTGGCGGACCGTATAATAGGCCTGTAGCCTGCGAGTGCCCGCTTGGATCGCGCGCGATCCGCCACACGCGGCGGGCAGGGCACTCCCCCGGCTGCGGTCTCAACCGCGACGGTCCCCGGTCCAATGGTGCAGACGGCAACAGACCTCCCGCAGCGTGCGGCCTCGGCCGGCCCGGTCGGCGCCGCGGGTGAGCCGAAGCGCGCCTTTACCTACCTGGGCGTGTACGCCGAGCGCCTGTGCTTTTTGCGGGCGCTGAACAGCCAGATGCCGGTGCACCAGCGGGTGGTGGATGACCCCGTCGCGCGCAAGCTGGTGTCCTGGCGCTGGCGCCTGTTGCTGCCCCTCCTGCGCTTCGGGCGGCTGGAACCGTACATGGTGCTGGAACTGGACCGCCGCTGGCCCGGCACGGCCATCTACGGGGCGCTGCGGTCCCGCATGATCGATGAGATGCTGGAGGCCCGTCTGCGCCGCCGGTACGCACAAGTGGTGGTGCTCGCCGCCGGTCTCCAGACGCGCGCTCTGCGCACCCACCTCTTTCCGCCGGGCATCCGCCTCTTCGAGGTGGACTGGCCGGAAGCCCACGCGGAGAAGCTGCGGCGGGTGGAGCGGGTATTTTCCAGCGTGCCGGAACACGTGAGCTTCGTGACGTGCGACATGACGAGTGGCGAACTGCAAGGCGCGCTCGAGGCGGCGGGATTCGATCCGAAAGCGCGGACGGTTTTCCTCTGGGAGGGTTCCACCTTCGCGTTCACCGAGGAGGAAGTGGAGGCCACGCTGCGCAGCGTGCACGCGTCGACGGTGCCTGGGAGCGTGCTCATCGGCGATTTCATGGACGGCCGGGTCGTGTATGACGGCCACACGGTGCCCGGCAGCGCGGCCATCATGGAGTTTCTGGCCGAAATGGAGATGGCCCCGCGGTTCGGCATCCGCCCGGGCCGGGAGGTGGCGTATCTGCGCCGCCGCGGATTCCGGCACCGCCGCACGTACGGGCCGGCGGACTTTACCCTGTGGCTGGATACCCACCCGTTCTATCGCGCGCTGACGATTCCCCAGCTGTGGTACATCTGGGAATCCATCGTCCAGTGAAGGCTGCCGCGCGCCGGTTGCGCTTCTGGCTCTGGTGGGCCTACCTCGTGGAAGTGGGCGCGACGTGCATCTATGCCCAGCAGAGTCGCGCCGGATCAGGCCCATTCCGCGAGCGGGTAGCCGCGTTCAGTGCCGACGAGGCGGCCCATGCGAACCGGCTGGCGTGTATCATGCACCACACAGGCCGGGCGCCGGGCGCGTGGGCCACTCGCGCGGTGGCTGCCGCGGCGACATGCTTGGGATGGTGTCTCGCACGACTGCACCAGCGCTTGGTCATGCGCTGCGATCACTTGTTGGAGGTGAGAGGAATCGCCATCTATGAACGCGTCCTGGCGGCGCTACCGGCGCAGGCCGCTGCGGACCGCGTCGACGTACAGGCCCTGCTCGCGCAAGAGCAGCAGCACGCAGCGGCCTTGCACGCCTGGTTGGACGGAGCGCCGGTGACATGAGCGCCTTGCGTGCCTCCACTGCGGCGGGCGCGTGGACGGACCCGCCTATCGTCCAGCTCACCGCGACCTTCCACAATCCCGTGGCCAACGCCATGGCAACGGCGAAGACCTGTTATTCGAGCCAGGGCATCATTCCCCCCGAGAGCGTGGGCGAGAACTATCTCGACCTGGCGCAGGATCTCTATCGCAGCGGCCACCACACCACCCTGCAGCACATGCACTTTCAGTTCGCGATCGAGCGCGTCTCGCGGCACTGCGTGTGGAGCTTTCTGCATTCCCATCCGTTCTACAACTCCGAGCAGGTGAGCCAGCGGTTCGTGAAGATGCGGCCGGACATGGCCGCGACGCCGCCGCTCGTGGGTCGGGCGTTGGACGTCTACCGTGCGTGCATCGACCGGCAGATGGTGGCATACGGCGCCATCCGCGACGGCTTGTTTCCCCTAGCGGCAGCCGCCTACACGGAGCGGTTTCCCAATCGCGATCCGGAGCAGAAGAAGATCCGCATCCAGATCCTGAAGAAAACCCAGGAGATCGCCCGGTACGTGGCCCCCGTGGCCTCCTGGACGTACCTGTACCACACGATCAGCGGCATCACGCTGTTGCGCTACGCCCGCCTCTGCAACCAGTACGATACGCCCACCGAGACGCGGCTCCTGGTGGGCGGGATGGTCGAGGCCGCCCTGGCCGCCGCGCCGGACTTGCGCGAACTGTTTGAGGAACCGCTGCCGTTGGAGGCCACGCCGGAGGCGGTGTTCTTCGCCACGCAGCCGGACGGCCGCCTCACCGAGGACGCCGGCACATTTCGCCGCGAATTCGATCGCGCTATGGGCGATCACCTGGCGGTGCTGGTCAGTGCGGCGGATGGGAACGAGGAGGTGGTCGCCGCGGCCGTGCGGGAGGTGTTGGGCCTCCCGCGGAACCGCATGACCGACGATAGCGCGCTCGAACGGGTGCTCGACCCGAAACTCAACCGCCTTCACGGTGAGAACCTGCGCCTGGGTACGCTCTCCAAACTGGCGCGCAGCCTGATGCACGCGCACTACACGTTCCGCAAAGTGCTCAGCCATACGGGCGACTCCCAGGACCAGCGGCACCGCATGACTCCCGCCAGCCGGCCCGTGCTCCTGGCGCATCTGGGGGAGGAGCCGGACTACCTGACGCCGCCGATGGTCGCCATGGTGCCGGAGATGCAGCGGCTGTACGACGACTCGATGGCCGACACCTGGGCGGCCATCCGCACCCTGCGCGCCGAGGGCGTGTCGGCCGAGTTTGCGGCGTACCTCCTGCCCAACGCCGTCAAGGTGCGGTTCACGGAGAGCACGGACTACCTCAACCTGCACCACAAGCACGCCATGCGGCTCTGCTACAACGCGCAGGAAGAAATCTGGCGCGCGTCGCTCCACGAGGCGGAGGCGGTGAGCGACGTCAACCCCGTCCTCGGCAGTTACCTGCTGCCCCCGTGCAGCCACCGGGACCAGGCCGGCACGCGGCCCATCTGCCCGGAGGGCGCGCGCTACTGCGGCACGAAGGTCTGGCGCCTGGACCTGAACGAGTACGCGCGCGTCATCTGACGGCGGCTACCGCCGGAGCCGTCCCCGCCCGAGCCACGCGGCTGCAAAGCAGGCGAATTGCACCATGACGATCGTCGCGCCGGTGGGTACGGAGAACCGGTACGAGGCCCATAAGCCCACCAGGACCGACCCGAGGCTCACGGCCTGCGCCACGATCGCCAAGTCCCGCAGCCGGCGGGCGACGAGCAGCCCCGTGGCGCCCGGGATCACGAGACAGGCGCTCACGAGGATGATCCCCACCACGCGGATGCTCACGACGATCGTCAGCGCCAGCAGCACCAGCAACAGGTAGTACAGCGCCCCCGTGGGCACGCCGCTCACGGCGGCCATCTCTTCATCGAACAGGAAGAATCGCCACTCCTTCGCCAGGAGGGCGCCGCACGCCAGCACGACACACATCACCCCCGCCATAGCGATGAGATCGCCGCGCCGCACGCCCAGGATGCTGCCGAACAGGTAGCTCATGATCTCCGGCGTGAACGCATCCCGCACCGCCAGGAGGATGAGGCCGAGCGCCATGCTGACGGCGAGGAGGATGCCGATGGCGGTATCCGCCTCCACCGCGGTGCCGCGCGACATGGCCCCGATGGCGACGGCCACTCCGACGCAAAACACGAGCGCGGTCAGTTGGAGCGTCGCGGTCGGGGCGGCCGTGGCGGGGGACAGGACGAGCCCGAGGGCGATGCCGCCGAACGCCGCGTGCCCGATACCTTGCCCGATGAACGCCAGGCGCTTGAGCACCACGAACACGCTGAGCACCCCGCAACTGACCCCGACCAGCAGGCCCGCCACCAGGGCCCGTTGGAGGAAGTGGTAGTGCCGGAGGGCCTCCAGGAAGCCGGGCTCACTCATGTGGTGGCGATCCGCTCGCGTGGTCGCTGCCGGCCTGAGGGGCTTGGGAGTGCTCTTCCCCGTGAAACGCCGCTTGATGTTCGTGGTGCTTGAGGAAATACGCGTCCAGCTCGCAGGCGTACACCTCGCGCAACACGGATTCGCTGAGCAGCTCGGCCCGGTCATGCCAGTGCAGCGTCCGATTG
This sequence comes from uncultured bacterium, assembly GCA_965371225.1. Taxonomy (GTDB): domain Bacteria; phylum Abyssobacteria; class SURF-5; order CBDUXP01; family CBDUXP01; genus CBDUXP01. The sequence continues at coordinate 80,486 of CBDUXP010000003.1, forward strand.
AGACACGCCACCTGATTCACGTAGGGCAGCATCTCGCCGATGTGGTGGGACACCATGAGGATGCTGAGGTCCAGGTCCGCCTGGAGTTCGCGCAACAATTGCAGCACCTGGGCCTGCCCGGCCGTATCGATGCCCGCGGTCGGCTCGTCCAACAGGAGCAACTGTGGGCCGGGGACCAAGGCGCGCGCGATGATCGCGCGTTGTTGCTCCCCGCCGCTGAGGGTATGGAAGTTGCGGTCCGCGACCGAGGCGAGCCCCACCCGCGCCAGCATGGCGTCCACGCGGGCCGGCGTATCCGCGGGGACCCGGCGCAAGAGGCCGGACTGCGCGATCGCCCCCATCTGCACCACTTCGCGCGTGGTCGCCGGATACCGCCTATTGGCCACCGACGCTTGTGGCACGTATCCGATGCGCGTGCGGCGCTCGCCGAGGTGCGCCGGCAGGACGCCGAACACCCGGACCTGGCCGCTGGCGGGGCGCACGAGGCCGAGAATCAGCCGCAGCAAGGTCGTCTTCCCGCCCGCGTTCGGCCCGATGAGCGCTACCAGCGTGGACGGGGCGACCTCCATGCTGATGTGTTCCAGCGCGACCCGCGCGCCAAAGCGGACGGTCACGTCCTCCAGCACGACGGGGGGGGCGGTCACGGAGCGGGAATGGGCGGCAGGACGGCTGCGAGCGCGTCTACGTTGCTGTGCATCATCGCCTCGTACGTATCGTATCCGGTCGTGTCCGTGCGCCCCAGCGGATCCAGCACGATGATCGGCGCGCCCGTCTCCTGCGCCAGGGTCTCGGCCACCGCGGGGGAGAACTGCGGTTCCACCGCGATTGCCGGATAGGGCTGCGCGCGCAGCGCTTCGGTGAGGTGGACGAGGTTCGCGGCCGAGGGCGGCGCGCCGGATGCTGCGTAAATGGAGCCGAGGTTGGCCACGCCACACGCGGCGAGGAAGTGCGGCCACGCATCGTGCAGGCACACGATGCCGTACCCGTCCCACGCGCGCGCGGCCCGCTGCATCCGGGCCTGGAGAACGGCCAGCTCCCCGTCGTAAGCTGCCGCGCGCTTCCGAATGGCGGCGGCGTGTTCCGGGGTGGCGGCGGCCAGTTCGTCCGCGAGCCGCGCCACGTAGCCGCGTGCTCTGGCGGGATCGAGCCAGGCGTGCGGATTCTCGTCCGGCGCGTGCGCAGCCCCCGGCTCGGCATAGAGCCAGACGACGCGGGCGTCGGTGCCGGTCACCAGCCCCCCGAGCCAGTGGTCCACCGCCCCCCCCCAGCCGACGATCAGGACGGCCTCGGCAATCCGTTGCGCTTCCGCCGGCCCCGGTTCGTACCCGTGCGCGGTTCGGCCGGGACGCATGAGGCTGGTGACCGAGGTGTCGCCGGCCACCAGATGCCGGCACCAGTCGGCCACCGGCGGAATCGTGGCCACCACGGCGGCCGCCTCCGCCGGGCGCGGCGCGGGCTCGGCACCGCACCCCAGGCATCCGAACGCGAGCGCGCCCCACCGAAGCGGCACGCGCCACGCGGGTTGCGCGCGGCTCAAGCTTGCGGCGGCGCCGGCGGCGCGGGAAGGTCCAAGGAGCGTTGGGTGTCTTGGACGAATTGCTCCTCGAGCGCGCGCAAGCCGTCTATCAGTTTGGCGACGATGCGCTCCCAAGTCTCCCGTTCGTCGGGCATCGTCAACTCTTCAGTAAAGTCCAGCGGCGCGCCGATGCGGCAGTAGATGTCCTTTCCCCAATAGAAGCGCGAGGCCCACACGGGGAGGATCTGTTCGAGCCCATGATGGTAAATGGGCACGACGGTGCACCGCGTCCGGTGGATGAGCGCGCCGACGCCGGGCCGGCCTTTGGGTTTGATCCGCCCCGTGGGGGTAATCCCGCCTTCGGGGAACAGCAGCATGGTGCTTTGCTGCAGGCATTCCGACATGAGCTGGTGAGTCTCGCTGCTGAAGCGCCCGCGGTTGACGGGAATGCACCGGAGCAGCCGGTAGATCATGAACTTCCGAAACGGCGTGGTGACCACGTCGGCCGCGATGGGCGTGTACGGGGACAGCCAGTACTTCCAGATGGTGCCGTACCCGCGTGCGGCGAACGCGACGAGAAACGGGTCGAGGAAGCTGCGGTGGTTCGCGACGAACAGGGTGTTCGTCGTGCCCGGCACGTGCTCCTGCCCCGTAATTGTGAGCCGGTTCAACCGCTTGATCCAACTCACGAACGGCGCGCCCAGGCTGATTTTCAGGCCGTGGCCGATGATGCCCGTCAGGTCGACCACGCTACCCTCCGAGCAGCCACTGCGCGCCGGTCAGCACCACCCACCCCGCCGCGGCGAGCGCGCCCAGCACAATCCCCCACCACACGAGAATGATGCCGCATCCCCACATGGTGAGGCTGAGGGGGGCCATCCGCGCCGTGGGCGAACCGGCATCAGCCATGCGTGGGCTGCACAACAAATCGCCCGACGGGGGGCCGCCGGGCGACGCGGGCAGGGGAGACAGGATTCGAACCTGCAACCCTCGGTTTTGGAGACCGATGCTCTACCATTGAGCCACTCCCCTACGATAGGGGAGGCCGAAACCACCCCGGCATCCCAGGGTAGACCGGCCCCTAAGCCCTGTCAAGCTGGGACTTGCGCGGACTTGACAGTGGGCGGCTCGTAACCATACTCTTTCGTATGGTTACTACTCGCTCAAGACGGGGAAGCTACCTCAAAGGCCTGGTGTGCCGGGAGCGGCTGGAATGGGCGGCTATCCGGGTGGCGGCGGAGCGGGGCGTGGCCGGTGCGACGGTCGAGGCGGTGGCCGAGGCCGCCGGGGTGACCAAGGGCGCGGCGTACTGGCACTACCGGGACAAGCAGGCGCTGTTGCTCGCGGCCAGTGACCGGGCGCTTGAGGCGTGGACCACGGATGGTCTGGGGGCGGTGCTGGGACTGCCGACCGCCGCCCAGCGGGTGGGGGCGGTGATTGCGGCCCATGTGGATCAGCTCCAGCAGTTGGCCAGCCCGGCGCTGTACCTGACCCGCCTGGCATTCGCCGGCGCGGGGGCAGCGCCGCACCTGCGGCAGTGGCGCGAACGCCTCCGGCTGATGGTCGGCGCCTCCACCGGCGCGCCGCCGGTTCCGGCCCAGCACGTTGGCGGGCTCATTCACGGACTGCTCGCGGGCCTCCTGGGCCTGGGCATCCAGTGGGAGGCGCTGCGGGACCGCGTGGCGCTGGAGACGGCGGCCGCCGGGCTGGCCCGCGGCTTTGCTGCTCAACTCGGTGTGCGCGAACAGATTACAGAACCATACGAATCAGTACTGTTTTAGGAGAATCTACCATGTCCACTTCCCCCGAGGTGCTCGATACCCCAGCCGACCCCGCCCCCTTGCCGGGCCGAGTTTGGGTCCGGATCAACGGCCGGCCCGTCGCCCCCCACGCGGCCACGGTGTCCGTGTTTGACCACGGGCTGCTCTATGGCGACGGGGTGTTCGAAGGCCTGCGGTTCGTCAACGGCCGGCCGTTCGAACTGGAGCCACACCTGTGCCGCCTGGCCGCCTCGGCCCACGCGCTGCGGCTGTCGTTGCCGCTCACCGTGGACGAACTTCGGGAGGAGGTGGAGGCGCTGATCGCGGACACCGGGCAACAGCAGGGCTACATCCGGCTCTTAGTCACCCGGGGGGTCGGCGACTTGGGGATTAGTCCGGCGATGTGTGCCCGCGCCACGCTGATCCTGATCGCGGCGCCGGTCACGATCTACAACGACGAGCGCCGGCAAGCGGGGATTCGCGCGATGACCCTCGCCGGGCGCCAGAAGGCGGTGGACGGGCTGGGCCCCCGGATCAAGTCGCTGAACTACCTGCCCAACGTGTTGGGCTGCCTCGATGCGGAGGCGGCGGGCGCGGCGGAGGGGATCTTCCTGACTCCCGAGGGCTACGTGTCGGAGGGCACGGGGGACAACATCTTCGTCGTGCGCGACGGAGTCCTGGTGCAGCCGGACCCTGCGTGCGGCGGGCTGGAGGGTATCACGGCAAACGCGGTGCAGCGCCTGGCGGAGCGGGCGGGCATTCCCACCGCACGCCGCTGGTTGACGCGCTACGACCTGTACACGGCCGATGAAGTCTTCCTAACGGGCACGGCCGTGGGGCTTGTGCCCGTGACCGAGATTGACGGGCGCTGCATCGGCTCCGGAACATGCGGTCCAATTACCGTGCGGTTACAAGGCTTGCTTACCGCAGCCATGGAACGCGGCGGGATCGACTAGCGCGCGCGCCGGCGGCCCGGTACCGTAGGGCCGTGCAGACTCCTCATGCGTTGCGCGGCCTGGTCGGCGCGCAGGCCCGGGCCCAGGGCTTTGCCGCCGTGGGCGTGGCGCGGGCCGAGCCGGTCGCGGACGCCGACCGGTTGATGCAGTGGCTGGCCGCCGGGCGCCACGGCACCATGGGCTGGCTCGCCGAGCGCACGGAGTGGCGTCTGGATCCGCGCGCGTACTTTCCCGAGTGCCGCAGTGTGGTCGTCGTTGCGGAACCGTATTGGACAAGTCCCGCGAAGAACGGCCCGTGCGGTCGGGTGTCGAACTATGCGTGGGGCACGGCCGACTATCACGGCCACATGTTGCCGCGCCTGCGCGCGCTGGGCGGCGCGCTCGATGCGGCAGCCGGATCGCGCACCAAAGCGGTGGTCGACACGGCGCCGGTACTGGAGAAGTTCTGGGCGGCGCAAGCGGGCATCGGCTGGCTCGGCAAGCATACAAATATCCTGTCGCGCGAATTGGGGTCGTGGTTCTTTCTTGGCGTCCTGCTCACCACGGCCGACATCGCCCCGGACGGGCCGGTCGAAGATCATTGTGGGACCTGCACCGCGTGCCTCGACGCGTGCCCCACCGATGCGTTTCCCGCGCCGTATCAGCTCGACGCGCGGCGCTGCATTTCCTACCTGACCATCGAGCATCGCGGCGCCATCGATGAATCGCTGCGGGGGGACATGGGGGAGTTCCTGTTCGGTTGCGACGCCTGTCAGGATGTCTGTCCCTGGAACGATCGAGCGTTCGAGCCGGCCGGCGTGCCATACGCCCGGAGCGAGACGTGGACGCACCGCGCGCCGGCCGAGGCCTTCGCCTGGTCGGAGGACCAGTTCCGCGCTGCGACGCGCGGCACACCCGTGTCCCGGGCGAAACGTGCGGGTTTGGCGCGGAACCTGGCCATCGTGCTGGGCAATCGGGGCCGGGACGAGGATGCGGCCGCGCTCGCCATCGCGCTGGGGCATGACGATCCCATGGTCCGCGAGGCGGCCGCGTGGGCCCTGGGGCGCATCGGCGGCGCCGGCGCCCGCGCCGCGCTCGAGGTCCAGGGACAGGCCGAAGGAGAACCGGCCGTGCTGGACGCGATCGCGTCAGCGATGGAAGCGGTCTAGCGGGTGGGGCTCGACGTGCCCGGCTCCGGCTCAGAGAAGGACGCGCGCGCAGTGCAGGCGCGAGCGGAAATCGTTGCGCGGCTGCGCCGGTGGCACGGGATGGCCGTGCGCCTGGTCATCCTCGCGGCCATCACCGTCATCAGCGTCATCATCTTCCGCGTGTACCTGGCCGCGAGCAGGTAACACGCTCGGCCGCGCGTCAGACCAGCTTGACTAATCGCCGCGGGCCGATGCCCTTGAGGTCGTGCTCGCCCGCATCATCGAACGCAAAGCCGCCGCCTTCGACCATGCCGCGCACTACCTCGGTGGTGAGAATCTCATTCGCGCCAGCCACGGCGGACACGCGCGCGGCAATGTTCACGCACGTGCCGGACAAGTCTTCGCCCATCTCATAGGCCTCGCCCGCGTGCAGCCCGGCGCGAATCTCGATGCCCAGCGCCCGAGCCTCCTCCACGAGCGCCTTACCGGTGCGGAGGGCCTGCCCCGGTGCAGGGAACGCGGCCATCACCCCGTCCCCCGTGAAGGACACCACCCGGCCGCCGTTCCGCTCGACGGTGCCTTGGGTGGTGGATTCGAAACGCTTGCGGAGCGCCTGCCAGGCGGCATCCCCGTGAGTCTTCTGCTGCGTGGTGGAATCCACGATGTCGGTAAACAACACGCTGACCACCACCGGGTCCGAGGTACGCACCGCGCCACCCGCCACAAACGTTTCCATAGCGGTCAGCACCTCGTCAGCGACGGCGGCGTCGAACCAGGGCACGTGCCAGTTGGAAACGGGTTCCAGATACTGGGCATGCGCAATATGCTCGGCGAAGTATCGACCGTGCGCCGCTGGCACGCATAACTCGTCCCGTGCGTGGATCACCAGCGTTGGCACCTCGATCCGCCGGAGCATCGGCCGCAGGTCCATCCCACGCATCCCGTGGAAGATGGAGCGGTACATGGCCGGACTGGCGGTCGCCTGCAAGTACCGCGCTACTTGAAATATGCCCCGCGAATCGAGGTCTGGAAATGAGCGGCGTGCGAACGCTTGGATGAAGGTTTCGAAATCCCCCCCCATCCCTTCCGTTACGTGGGCGGTGAAACTGTTTTGGTCGGACATGGGGGTGAACGGATCCAGAGAGTCACAACAGATTGCGTCTACCAGGATCAACTTTTCTACCCGCTCCGGGTAGGTGACGGTGAAGAGCACCGCAAGCGAGCCGCCGTGCGAGATACCGCTGACGATGGCCCGCTCGGTGTCGGTAGCCCGGAAGATCGCCTCAATATCGGCCACCTGCTGGTCCAACGTGGTCACGCTCGTGCCGCGGTCCGACAGGCCCGTGCCGCGCTTATCAAACCGAATCACGCGGGCACGCTTGGTCAAGCGCTCGTAGTAGCCAGCCTGCGCAGGATAGGTGTCCTCAAGCGCGAGGTTGGAGATGGCCCCCGGGATCTGCATGTACGTGGGCCCGTCCTCGCTGAGGATCTGATACGCGAGCGCGACGCCGTCGGATGTGGTGTAGTGCGTGCGCGGCAGCAGATCTGCCATGTGGTGCCCTCCCCGGGTGGGTCGTATTCTATGCCAGGCGCACAAGCTGGCGGGAGCCGATGCCTTTGAGGTCGTGCTCGCCGGCGTCGTCGAACGCAAAACCGCCGCCTTCGACCATGCCGCGCACGGCTTCGGTGGTGAGGATTTCACTCGCGCCCGCCGCGGCGGACACCCGCGCGGCAATGTTCACGCACGTGCCGGACAGGTCCTCACCGATGCGGTACGCCTCGCCCGCGTGGATTCCCGCCCGAATCTGGATGTCCAGGTCGCGTGCGTCGGCCACGAGGGCTTTCGCCGCGCGGAGCGCGTCGCCGGGCGCGGGAAACTCCGCCATGATGCCGTCCCCGGTGAAGCTGGCGATGCGCCCGAAGAACTGTTCCACGCAGCGGGTGGAGCGCGCCTCGAAGTTCTCGCGCAATGTGCGCCACGCACTATCTCCCCGGGTTTTCTGCTGGGCGGTGGAATCCACGATGTCGGTGAACAGGACGCTGACCACGACGCGGTCGCCGGTATGCCGAACCTGCCCGGTTACGAATTCCTCGATCGCGGCCACCAGCAGGGGCATGGCGTGCTCGTCGGCGAACGGGGTGTGGCTGTGCGAGTCGATTACGTGCAGGGTGGCGTCCGGAATGTGTTCGGCGAAATAGCGGCCGTGGTGCACCGGCGCAATTTGATCGTGCGCCGAATGGAACACGAGCGTCGGGACTTGGATGCGGGGCAGGAGTGATCGGATGTCGAACCCGATGAGGCTCCGAATCATGCCGGCCAGCGCCGATGCGCTGGAGGCGGACTGCAAGTAGGCAATGAACTCTCTGCGCTCGGGTTCGGAGGATGTGGGATGCGAGACGCGCGCCAAGCCCTCCGCGTACCGCCCGTAGTCGCGGTCCAAGGCACGGAGGGCGCGGTCCCAATCGGTGAGGGCGTTGTCATCCGAGAAAGGCCCGAAGGGGTCGTGGAAGTCTCCACAGAGGCCGGCCGTGAGGATGAGGTGCGACACGCGGTCCGGGTGCGCGATGGCGTAGAGGACAGCGATGGCAGCGCCATGGGAGATGCCGTGCAGGATCGTGCGCTCCGTGCCGGTGGCCGCGCAGATGGCTTCGATATCCCGCACCTGCTGTTCGACGGTGGGCGGGCGGCTCATGCGATCCGAAAGCCCCTGACCGCGCTTGTCGAAGCGGATGACCCGGGAAAAGCGGCTGAGGTGTTCGAAGTAGCGGGCGACGACGGGCATCGAGTCTTCGAAGCCCAGGTGCGACACGAGACCGGGGATGTTCAGCAGGGTCGACCCGGATTCGCTCAGGACCTGATAGGCGATCGAGACGCCGTCGGAGTTGACGTATTGCGTGCGGTGCATGGGCGCGCCGTTCCCTCTCTCGGCGCTTCCGGGCGGGCCTATTCTATGCGAACCGGCCCGCGCATGGGGGATGGCTCAGGTGCCCACACGCTCGAGTAAGGCGCACATCCCGCGCGCGAGCACTTCCGCCGCGGCGGCGGGATTCTCCAGTTGTGGCGTGTGCCCGGCGTCGGGGATGACGTACTTGGTGGCGTTGGGAATCTTGGCGGCCATAATCTCGGCGGCCACCTGAAAGTCCGCATCGTGCTCGCTGATGAACACGGCCGTCGGACACGCGATCTCGCCCAGGCGCGCCGTATGCCGCGGCTTCTCGCGCATGGCGTACCGGCTGTTGACATACGCTTCGACCGTGTTCAGCAGGTATTGCTCGCGCACCAGTTCCGCGCCGCCCGGGAGGTCCGCGTGGCGCGCCGCAAAGGGGTTCAGCTTCCGCCCTTGGTCGAAGAGCGCTTCGAGGCCGGCCGCTTGCACGAACGCGATGAGCGCGTCTTCCCGTGCGAAATGTTCTTCGGTTTTCATGAGGGGCCCGGGCGTGGTGTTGAGCAGCCCGAGGGCGCTGACGCGCTCCGGCCAGGTGAGTACGCATTCCAGCGCGATCATGCCGCCCATGCTGTGGCCCAACACGATGGGGCGATCGAGCTGCCAGTGGTCCAGCAGTTGCCGGACACCGTCGGCGAAGGCCGGGATGCTGTATGCGGCGCGCTCGACGGGTTTCGCGCTCTGGCCGTGCCCCAGCGAGTCCGGGCGGTAGAGGCGGAAGTGCGGGCGCAACGCGTCCACCACGGTGTCCCAGACCCGTAGGTTCGCCGAGATGCCGTGCAGCAGCACCAGGGGCGGGGCGTCGGCGCCCGCGGTGAGGTCGGTGGCGTAGTGCCACGGATATCCGTCGATCTGGAGTTCAGGCATGGGGCGTCTCTCCCGGCGCGCGCGCCGCCTTGCGGGTGGCGCGTGGGGCGTCAGTATATCCATGCCTGCGAGCGCGGCGGCGTGTGATAGATTACGCGCCCGCGCACCGCCGCCGGGAAGGAAAGTATATGTCCCAGAACGCTGCCCAACTGCTCGTCCGCTGTTTGGAGAACGAGGGGGTCGAGTACATCTTCGGCGTGCCGGGCGAGGAGAACCTCGCCATGATGGATGCGCTGCTGGACAGTTCGGTCACGTTTCACGCGACGCGCCACGAACAGGGCGCGGCGTTCATGTGTGATGTGTACGGGCGGCTGACGGGGCGCGCGGCCGTGTGCCTGAGCACGTTGGGCCCGGGGGCGACGAACCTGCTGACGGGGGTCGCCGACGCCAACATGGACCGGGCGCCCATCGTGGCGATCACCGGCCAGGCGGGGCGCAATCGCTTGCACAAGGAAAGCCACCAGGCCCTGGACCTGGTCAGCCTGTTCCGGCCCGTGACGAAGTGGAACGCGCAGATCAACATGCCGGAGATCGTGCCGGAGATCGTGCGGAAGGCGTTCAAGGTGGCGCAAGAGGAGAAGCCGGGGGCGACGCACATCGATTTTCCCGAGGACGTGGCGGACATGCCGGTGGATCTGGCGCCCGTGCCGATTCGGGATGAGAAGGTGAATCGGCCGGCACCGACGCTGGAAACTCTCGAGCAAGCCAAAGCGCTGATCGAGGCCGCCGAGCGTCCGATCATCATGGCGGGCAACGGGGTCTGTCGCGGCCAGGCGGGCGACGCGCTGACCCGGTTCGTCACGGAGGTGAACATTCCGGTGGCGACCACGTTCATGGGCAAGGGCGCGGTCTCCACGAAACACCCGCTCTCCCTGTTCGCCGTCGGCCTGCAGTCGAAGGATTACGTCTCCGCCGGGTTCGCCCAGGCGGACCTGGTGATCTGTGTGGGTTACGACATCGTGGAGTACCCGCCGGAGCTGTGGAACCCGACGCGGGATAAGAAGATCCTCCACATCGACATGTTGGCGGCCGAAGTGGACGCCGCGTACAACCCCGTGTGCCAGGTGGTGGGGGATATCGCGTGGACCCTCGAGCGGCTGGACCTGTTGCTCAAACCCAAAACGGATACGCCTCTGCCACGCGACCTGCGGGATATGTTGGTGGAAGAGGTGCGGCAGGGGGGGCTGGACGACGGGTTTCCCGTTAAGCCGCAGCGCATCTGCTTTGACCTGCGCCAGGTACTCCGGAACGAAGACATCCTCATCAGCGACGTGGGCGCGCACAAGATGTGGCTGGCGCGCATGTACTTCACGCGGCAGCCCAATACGTGCATCATTTCCAATGGCTTCGCTTCTATGGGGATCGCCCTGCCCGGCGCCATCGCCGCGCAACTGGTGTACCCCCAGCGGACGGTGGTGGCGGCCACCGGTGACGCGGGCTTTCTCATGAACGTGCAGGAGTTGGAGACGGCGGTCCGCCTGAAGACGCCGATCATCATCTTGATTTGGCGCGATAGCGCCTACGGGCTCATCAAGTGGAAGCAGATGAGCCGGTACGGCCGCCCGTCCCACGTGGATTTCGGGAATCCCGACTTCGTGCAGCTCGCCGAGAGCTTCGGCGCCCGCGGCATGCGCATCAACAGCACCGCCGAACTCCGCCCGGCGCTGGAGCAGGCGCAGCGGTCTACGGTGCCGGTCGTTATCGACTGTCCCGTGGACTACGCGGAGAACATGAAGCTCACCGAGAAACTGGGCAGCCTGCAGATCGCTTGAGCGGCGTTCGGCCCTGCGCGGGGGGGTGGCGCGGGCGGACACGCGGGTCCGCCCCTACGACCGAATGCGCGGGGGCCGCCGCGATCGGTGGCGCGGCGCGTCCGGCAGGATGGGCGCAATAAATTGCGCCCCTGCGAAGCCACGATGCGGGCGACGCATGCGTCGCTCCTACACGGTTTTCTTGTCCGCGTGCATCTGCCGTTTCTATTCCTCGCCGGGGTCGCGCGGGCCGACACACAGGTCGGCCCCTACGCGCGGGAATATGGCTCGACAGGTTTGGTCGGGGCGGGCCCGGGTGTCCGCCCTGTTTCTACTGCATCCCCAAAAAACAAACCGCCCCGAGGCGCGTGGCCCCGGGGCGGTTATGAGAATTCAGATGAGCTTCTAAGCGAGGCTTAGAAAACCAGCTGCGCCTCCCACCAGACGTAGTCCAAGTCGTCGTCGCCGCCGAAGGCGTTCTCCACTGCATCACCAGTGAAGAAGTGCGACCACCCGGCAGATAGCGTCAAGTCTTCGCTGTACTGCCACTCGGTCCAGAGATCTAACTCTGTGCCGACCTCGTCGTCGCTCGACCCGGGAGACGCGTTGAACGGAGACGTCGCCTGCGGGATCCCAAAGACCACGTCAGACGTGCTCGGGATCGCACCGTCCTCATCCAGGGTGAAGAACAGCAGGTCACCGTAGACGCTGACCGTGTCCGTCGCCTGCGCCGAAGCGCCGATCCGAATGATGCTCATGTTGGTGGTCAAGGCATCAAACGCACCACCCAGGTTGATCTTCCCGTAGTGCACGTCACTGGTCAAGCGGGTGAACTGTTCCCAGTCGCCGTCCGTCGAGCTTTCGTCACCCGTGAACAGCGCCCACTCGAAGTGCACTTCCGGCGTGTACTGCACGTCGTCGAACGTGTAGCCCACGAGGATGTTGAACGCCCACGCTTCCACGTCCAACGAGTCGAACGGGAAGACTGGCGCGGCGAACGACACCGGGCCGCCAACATTCGAATCGCCGACCTGGTACGCGATCTCGGCGTTGTATTCGAGGCGGTCGTCCATGGCCGTCCCGTAGACACGGGCGCCGAGGGTGTGGAGGTTCTCCGATGTATCACCGATCGGATTCCCGAACCCGAGAAGCGGTTCGCCAACGCCATTGTCGACCCAGATCCAGTAGGCGTCGATGTCCATCATCTCTAGCCCGTAGTAGGTCGCGTAGACGGCGTGTATGTCGACGTCCGCATCCTGCTCCGCGTTCCGGAACTCCAAGATCTTGGCCGTGAAGGCCGTGACCATGAGGGACTCGTCATTATCGTAGGTCACCCGCAGCGCATCGAGGGCCTGGCCACTGAAGAACACGCCGTCGTCATTGTTCCCGATGAGGAACTCACGACCTAACGCGATCTCCTGCCGACCGATCTTCACGCTGATGGGATACCCACCGACGTTGTCCGCCTGGATGTACGCCTGGTACAGGCCGACGGTGTCGTTCCCGCCGCCGGCGAGGGAGGCGAATGCGGAGGTATTGGTGAACCCCGCATACCCGTTGGGCTCAAAGTCCCCATCATCCGGGTCGTTATCGACCCCCGGGATGTTCACGCCATAGATGTCGTACGACCGCAGAGCGATGAAGCCCGTCACGTCATCCGACATGTCTGCCGTGAAGTTGACCTCGGCCAACGCATTGTAGAAGTCGTCGCCCGAGGCGTCGTCATCGAAGCCGCCTGTCGCCGGGGGTCCGGCGTTCCCGCCTAATCCGGGATCCAGGTGGTTGCCCCGAATCCGGATTTGCCCGTGGACCTGCAGCTCTTCCAGCTCAGCAGACGCTTGCATCGGCAGGGCAAAGCTAGCTGCTAAGACACCTGCCGCTACGAAAGCGAGTTTGTTTTTCAAGATTCGTCTCCTTACAGACTCGATTTGCCCACACCCATCCCAGGGACCGCGTGCGCGGCTACCCGTTACGACTCTGTGCAAATCTCACGAAGCAACAGCCCGCGGAACTCTGCGAAGCGTTGCGTATGTTTTCTCTCCTGGTGCCCCGCGCACTACGCGAACTCTCTCGTGCCGCGCAGCCCATCGCACAGGGCCGTATGTCTCCTACTCGTCCGTTGCCTCAACGTTCGTTCCCGACCGGAAGGACAGTTCACCCCCTCTCGGTGGTCAGCAGATATTCGGAATTCCCGTCGAAAGGTCGAGTAGACAGAACCCCTGGCTCCCATGGGGTTAACAACGGCACTGTAGCAGCCGATTGGCCGGCCGGTCAAGTGATTCTGCCCAACCTGCGGGCCTCGGCCCGCCCCGCGGAGGGCCATCAAATGTTCCGATGCAGGCAAACTGTGGTTGCGTCAGCACGCCAGGACAGACCTCAACGTGGCCTCCGCTATACTGCGGGTCTTGCCCCCGTCCGCGGCGGGTCGATCTCGACGACCTGTGCCAAATCCGCCACTCAAGCTGCCGCGCATCAGCGTGGTCATCCCGGCCTTCAACGAGCAGCGTTCGATCGGCCCGGTGCTGGGGGACCTGCCTTGGCCCTGGCTCCACGAGGTGGTGGTGGTTGACAACGGATGCACAGATCAGACCGTGCCCGAGGCGCTGGCGGGCGGCGCCCGCGTCGTCGCCGAACCGCGCCAGGGCTACGGAGCCGCCTGCCTCCGCGGTATCCGGGCGCTGGACGCGCCGGACATCGTCGTGTTCCTGGATGCGGACTACAGCGATCACCCCGAGGAACTGGTTGAGGTGGTGGCCCCGCTGCTCGACGGGCGGGCCGATCTGGTCATTGGGTCGCGGATGCTGGGGGAGCGCGAGCCTGGCGCTTTGCTGCCCCAAGCCCGGTGGGGGAACCGGCTGGCCGTGACCCTGATCCGGTGGCTCTACGGACACAGGTATACGGACCTGGGGCCGTTCCGCGCCATCCGAGCCGACGCGCTGGCCCACCTGGCGATGTCGGACCTGGATTTCGGCTGGACGGTGGAGATGCAGGTCAAGGCGGTTCAGGCCGGTCTGCGCATCGAGGAAGTGCCGGTCCGGTACCGCCGGCGCGTGGGAGTCAGTAAAATCACCGGTACGGTCCGCGGGACGGTGGCTGCCGGGTACAAGATTCTCCTGACCATCGGCCGCCAGGCCCTCCTGGCCCGCTGGAAGCACGGGTCAGTGCCGCGTGCGGACTGCCCTCCGAAGATCCCACCCGCTGGGGGGGCTCCCCCCCCCTCGACCCCCGTCGACCGACCCCGGTAACTGCTTGACTGCCTATCACTTGTGTGCTAGCGTGCCGACTGAAGGTCCGGTGACTGCAAGAGGGGGGCCCGGGCGCTGGGGATGGTCGTACACTCGTAGGTATCTCCGGTACACTAGTCCGAGAGATCCAATGAGGTCGGGGGCAGGCCGAACACGCTGGCGCTGCACGTGTTGAGTCGCGTCAGCCCAAGGCGTGCTGAGGGAGGTCCAGTAGTTATGAAGTTGCGAGTGCTGGCAGCAAGTATCGCCGGCGGTCTGCTCCTGATTGGTGCCCAATCAGTCTCCGCCCAGACGGGGGAGGGCGAACAAGTCTTCAAGAGCAAATGCCTCCTGTGTCACTCCCAAGAAGAGGCGCGCACCCTTCCTCCGACAGAGACGTGGCCGAACTTCCTCACCGCCCACCGCAGTAAAGCCGCCTGGCTGATCGCGCCGGGCGAGGCCCGCACGATCGCCAACTACCTGGCAGGCGAGGATCGGCGCGCGGCAGGCGGGGATCGCCGGGTCCAGTTCGCGCGGACCGGGGAAGTGACCCAGCAGCTCGTGATCGCGCCAGCCGCGCGGTTGCACGCGAACGTGGTGAATCCGCGGGTGGACACGGCGAAGAATGCTTACGCCGCCGCGGAGTTCCAGCTCTCGGGCGTGCCATTTTTCGAGCAGATTGCCCAGGTGGGCCTGCCCCTGGACGCGGACCTGGCTAGCATCACCTCCGAGGATGCGTTCTGGTACTCCCGGTACAACATGGAAGCCCTGGCGGTGCACAGCGGGATGGGCCTGCATCTGGTCCATGCGCGCAACCTGGTGCTGCAAGCGAATGAGGACAACGTCACCCCGCAGATCTTTCTGGCGAACCTGTTCGAAACCTATCGGGAGCGCACGGGGTTGGAAGAAGTGCCGGACGGGTACTGGCCCGTGTACGCGGAGTTCGCCAGCGGCGCGCCGTTCCTCCAGGAGATTCCCGACTTTGACGACCCGGAAACCCTGCGGTGGGATCCCCGGAACTTTGACACGACCCTGCACCTGGGGGCCCTGGGCCATGCCATGGCGGAGCAGACCCTGTGGGCGGGGTATCTCTTGGGCGCGACGCACGGGGACAACCTCATCGGGAACGACGCGGAGGAGGGGTATCTCGGCGCCATCCTGCTCACCGAAGTCATCAACAAGCTCTACCTGATCCGAGACGAACTCGCTTTCGACGGCGCCGCCCTCGGCGAGGTGGATCCCTTTGCGTACCAGGCGAAGCTGAAGTACTTCCCCCATGCGTATGGGGTCGAGATCGCCTATGACGACCTGAGCGCGCCCCCGAAGCCGGCGCGCTTCACCGTGGCGGATACCAGCAGTCAATTGGCGGACCAGGCCGCGCTGCTGTGGGGCGCCAGCGAGTACTACCACCTCAGCGATCCGAAGATCGAAGACGTGTGGGATGCCCTGTTCGGCTCGCCGGCCGACGGCGCCCTCTTCCCGCCGGAAACTCACGATGTCGCGCGCGGGATCGTCAACGTCGTGAAGCAGAACATCGTCGCCATGCACTTCGACGTGACGGCAAAAACCTTTGTCAGCTCCTGGGACAACGGCGAACGGGGCAATGAGTTGCGGACCGCGGACGCCGGGGTGCTACTTATGGCGCTGGCGCGGGTCCACGCTGCCCTCCACGACGACGAAGCCCTCGTCGCGGACGTGGAGAAGCTGATCGAGTGGCAGGCGGACTACCTCAGCAACAACCTGCAACACCGCGATGGCGGCTTCGTGGAAGCCATCAATGTGACCACTGCCGCCCAGAGCACGGTGCCACGCACCCTCCTGGCGCAGACTATGGCGATTCGGGGGCTCCTGGCGGCGCAAGCCGTCACGGGCAAGAGCGAGTATCGGGACAGTGCGGCGACCGCGTATGAGTTCATGGAGAACAGCTTGTGGTCCGCCACCGGCCGCTCGTACCGCACCGCCGAAGGGAGCGCCCTGGCTCTGCACACGCCGGAAACCGTCGCCTCGACGCTGGCCGCATTGCGCGAGCTGGTGCTCGCCACGCGCAACCAGAAGGCGTTGGAGCGGTTCAAGATTTTCTTCACTCAGACGGTCAAGCGCGCCGGGATGCAACTGGCTGAACTCGACGAAGCGGGCGAGACCGCCGACACGCAGAAGGAAGCCTTGACGCCCGATACGGACGGCGATGGTGTGCGCAAGCCCGCCTTTGCCGGCGGCCCCTTCGGCGTCGCGCCCGTCTTCCCCAGCGTCATTCAAGTCGCGACCCCGTAACCCCCTCGGGTCGCCGGGCGCGTTTCGTTGGCAGGGGCCCGGCGCCCCCGTACACTGCGCGTGGTAGAGCCGCTCCCCGTGCCGCTGGACCCCTCAGCCCCCTCATCCCGCTCCGCGCTGGCGGAGGCCATTGCCGCCGTGCCGCGCGTGCCTCTGGCCCGATTGCCGACGCCCCTCCATTGCCTGTCCGCGCTCGGCGAAGCGTGGGGTGCGCCTGACCTCTGGATCAAACGGGATGACCTGAGCGGCCTGGCCTTTGGAGGCAACAAGGTCCGCAAGCTGGAGTTTCTGGCGGCCCACGCGCAACAGCGCGGCGCGCGTACGCTGGTCACGGCCGGCCGGGTGCAGAGCAACCACACGCGGGATACGGCCATCGTCGCCAGGCGTTTGGGCATGGATGCCGCCGTCGTTCTTAGCGGCACCCGACCCGAACCGGCGACCGCCAACGTGTTGCTCGAAGAATTGATGGGCGTCCAGATCGCCTGGGCCGACGGCGACCGCGCGGCCTACCGGCAGGGAGTGAAGCTCCTGACTCGGCTGAAGCTCGGCGGCGGGCGGCCGTATTACATCCCGCCGGGTGGAGCGAATCCTCGGGGGTGTGTCGGGTACGTGGCCGCGGTGCTCGAACTGGCCACCCAGTGCGAGGAGTTGGGTGAACCCTTACCGGACGCGATCGTGGTACCAGTCGGCACCGGTGGGACGCTGGCCGGGTTGATTGCCGGGTGTCGCCTCCTGCAAATTCCGACGCAGGTCATCGGCATCGGCGTGGTTGAGGCGCCTCATGGCCGCCCGCGCCCCGTCGCCAAGCTGGCCACTGCGACCGGCAAGTTTCTCGGCTTTAAGGAGACGCGCATCGAGGCGGACGCGGTGCACGTGGACACCGACTACCTCGGCCCCGGCTACAGTCTTGCCACGCCGAAGAGCACAGCCGCCATCGCGACGATGGCGCAGTACGAGGGGATCTTTCTCGATCCCTGCTACACGGGGAAAGGGCTCGCCGGCCTGCACGGCCTCCTCGAACGGGGCGTCCTCGACCCGGCCCGCCGCCTCCTCTTCTGGCACACGGGCGGCCAGATTGCACTGTTTCGCTGACTGCGGCCCGGCATTCGGCCGCCGGCGCTACCGCTTATCCCAGCCCCGGCCGGCCGGCAGGGCCCCTTCCCCCTCAATCTCCACGTCCCACCCGTGGCCTCCGTCTGGAAGAAAGAACATGGTCGTGCTCTCATCTCGGGCGGTATGCGACACCAGCCAACCACCGGGCACCTGCGCGCGCCGCAGCCGGCCGGTGCCGCCGGTATTCTGCTTGACTACTTCCCACTGCAGCTCTGGCATCACTCGATCTCCGTTTCCAAGATTCCAGGGAAGGGGGCACCGGGGTCGCCCGGCGACTCAAACCATGGTAGCGAGCGAGGGCCGCTCCGTCTACGGCCCGGCGGACTCTATGCCTGTGCCGATTCCAATATTTCCAGGAAGCCTTCGATCCGGGTGCGCAGCTGGCCGGCGGATGCGGCGCGCGCGTCCACGCAATCCCCGTCCACGTTCGTGAACGGGATGCCCTCGGCCGCGAACGCATCCTTCATGATGCGCCAGCGTCCGGCGTTCCACCGGCAGCCCCAGTGGCTGAATTGCACTACTCCATCGACCCGGTACTTGAGCCCCTCTCGCACGTAATGGCGCGCCGCCTCGTCGGCAGGCCGCAGGTCCGGATTCTGGAGCAGTTTGAGCGCCAAGCTGCGCCAGGGGTCGCTCATGTCCAGCGGCTCCCAATAGGCCTGACAGAAGTTGTTGTACACGATTACGGCGCGGCGTTCGACCTCGAGAAACTCGAACAGGTCCGTGGCGTAAAACGGGCGCAGGTGCAACCACAGCAGGCGGAATGCCTCGCCGCCGGGCAGGACCGGCGCCTGACGATCCACGCGCTCCTGGGCTTCTTGCAGCATCGTCTCGGCGATCTGCGTCCCGGTCGGATGCCCCCACGGCAGATAGAGCCGCAGGCCGAGGGTGGGAGAGCCGAAGACAGGCGCCGGGGATCGGCGGCGGAGTTCCTGCAAGCCGCGCATCGCTGCGGCAGCGCGGTTGGACTCGTCGAATGCCTCGGCCAGCCGGTCCAGGCTCAGCGTGCGGCCCGCCAACCCCTCCAGCTCGTGCGCGATCGTCTCGAGCTGATGCGCCAAGTACTGTACGGCCTCGGGCGTGATGCGATCGGGCACGTCCAGCAGCATGTATGGCGCGCCACGTTCGCGGCTAAGCGCGTGAGCCACCTTTGGTGCGCCTTCGCACAGGTGGCTGGTACAGACGAGCGCCGCCGGGTCGGGGAACAGGCGATCGAGCCCGCCGCCGAGGCCCGCGCGCAGGAAGGTGCACGTATCGCGGGTCGGATACGCGTCGTCGGCGGTGTCCAGAACGTCGTGCAACCCCAGCGACCCGATCAAACCGCCCATGACTTCATAGGAGAGGGGAATGATGTCCAACGCGTGGAGGAGTTCATAGGGAAAGAACACGTTCATCCAGACGACCGGGCGCTCCCCGCTGAATCCCCGCGTCATTTGCATGGCCGTGTGCAGGGCGAAGAGATTCCCGGCGGCGGACGCGAAGGGGGACGGGGTGTCGTCCGCCGCGCGCGCCAGCATCGCTTGCACTAGGCGGGGCTGGGTGGCGGTGGTCATTGCAACATCTCCAGGAACGCCTCAACGCGCGTCCGCATCTGGCCGCGCGCGCCCATGGTGTGGTCCGATTCCCACCGGAGCACCGGAATCCCCGTCGCGCGCAACGCCTGTTCGATGGGGACGAGGTCGAACAGGTGGGGGTCGCAGAACTTGATCGTGTAGTAGATGACGCCGTCGATCCGATGCCGGTCGCACGCCGCCAGCAGTGCGCGCACGCGCCCCTCCGTGTCCCGCATGCGCGCGCAACTGCTGCGCTGGAGCTGGCGCTCCGCCAGCGCGCGGAGAGGATCACCGTTCACCTGGACGTCCCGGCCGTAGTAGCGGCTGCCGGTGCACAGATCGTCCGCCGGGACCTGGCCGCCCAGGTCTTCCACCAGCTCCATGATGTACGCGTGGTCCAGTATGCCGCCGGCCACGAGGATGCGGGGCCCCGACCGTGGCCGGGGGTGCTGCTCGGCGCGCACGGCCGCCGCCCAGTCTCCGACCCGTTCCGTGAACGCCACCTTGGGCCAGCGCATGGCCGCATCCACACTCGTGGCCATGTCGGAAGCCGACACCGCCGCATACCCGTCAACATGCAGCGCGGCAATCTCGCGCAGCGTCGCGCGCATGCCGTTCATCGTCGCAATCCCCGTCGCCAGGGCCTCGTCCCCAATCGGCTGCCCGACGTACGCGCCGAGGGCATCGCACAGTGCGCGGAATTCGGCGGCTGCGAAATCGACGGCGGCCTCCGTGCTCAGGCGCGGCATACTGAGCAGGAACGCGAATGCCGGCGCAAACTGGGCGCACCACGCGTCATGCAGCCGGCGCATGGAATCGCAACTGGCGACCGTGATCACGCCCGCCACCGGGGCCTCCTCGTGGTGTATCGCGGCGTCCAGCGTGCTGCGCACGTACGGGCAGAGGTTGTTGTGCAGGTGCGCGTCCGCGCTCCGGATCGGTTGGCACCCGCCGCGCAAGCGCCGCGGCGTCAGGCCCGCCGCCAAGAGGAGTTCCTCGGGGGTGTACGTGCAGAACCAGCCGATTTCAGGCGTGGGCGCAGGCGGGGGATGGGCGAGCGTTTCGCTGAGGGAGGCGACGCCCGCGGCCGGGATCATGCCAGCTGCAACGCCCGATCCCGGGCAATGAGAGCCGCGCCAAGAGCGCCCACGATCTGTGGCTCCTCGGGGATGTTGATCTGCAGCTCGATCAAGTCTTCCAGGGCGTGCACCACGCCGGAGTTCTTTGCGACACCGCCGGTCATGGTGACTTCCGCGTCGAGCCCGACGCGTTTCGCCAGCGAAAACGTGCGCTGTGCAATGGCGCGACAGAGCCCCCGCGTGATGTTCGATGGCGACTTGCCTTGGGAGACGAGCGACACGACCTCGCTTTCGGCAAATACCGTGCACATGCTGCTGATGGCCAAGTCCTCGTTCGCCTCATCGGCCAACGGACCCAGGTCGTCGAGTTCCACCTCGAGCGTCCGGGCCATGACCTCCAGAAAGCGGCCGGTGCCCGCGGCGCACTTGTCATTCATGGCGAAGTCCGTCACCTTGCCCTGGGGGGAGAGGCTGATAGACTTCGAGTCTTGCCCGCCAATGTCGATGACCAGACGGGTGCGGGGAAACAAGTGAAACGCACCCTTGGCGTGGCAGGTGATTTCGGTGACGCTCTTGTCCCGCCCGGTCACGTTCTCGCGCCCGTACCCTGTGGAGATCACCGCGCTCAGGTCGGTGTCGGCCAGGGAAGCACTAGCGAGCACCGCGTCCCGCGCCTGCGCGATCGCCTTGCGATTGTTCGCGCCGGTGGGCACCACCGCGGCGGCGATGACAGCGGCGGTCTCATCGACGATCACCGCGTCGCAGGTCAGGGAACCGATATCAATCCCGGCGAAATACCCCACGGTCGCCCCCAATACAGGAATAAATGATATTCAGTTAATTAAATATACTTCAGGGACCCCCGGCAGTCAAGTCGCGCGTACTGACGGCTGAGCCCCCGTGAGGCTGCCGTTCGTCGCTGGCCCAGCGCTTTCTCTTGACTTCGCCGGTGTCGGGCCATTCAATAGGCGGATGAGTCCCGCCCGCCGAACCGGAAACGCCCGCGCCGCCTCTGCGCAGAAGTCCCCCGTGCGGAAAGCTCGGGGGAAGGTGAAAGCCCCGTCCCCCGAGCGCGGCCCCGACGTGGCGACCAGCCCGCGGCCGGCGGAGACGGTGCACAGCGCGAAGAACCCCGCGTTCAAGACCTGGCGGTCGCTGTTGTCCGGTCGGGGCGTGCGCAAGCGGGGGCGGGCGCTGATTGCGGGACGGAAAGTAGTCGCGGAGGTGGCGGCCGAGTTTGGCGGACTCGTCGAGGCCTGTCTGCTTCAGGAGGGTGGTGATGATGCCCCGGAGGGCCTGCCCACCACGGTGCGGTGCTATCGCCTGGCGGGGAAGTTGTTGCGCGACCTGGATCCCGGTGAAGCCGGCCCCCCCCTCTTGGTCGTGCGGGTTCCCGACATGCCCGT
Source organism: uncultured bacterium (assembly GCA_965371225.1). Classification (GTDB taxonomy): domain Bacteria; phylum Abyssobacteria; class SURF-5; order CBDUXP01; family CBDUXP01; genus CBDUXP01. The sequence continues at coordinate 102,054 of CBDUXP010000003.1, forward strand.
CTGGAAGCCGGAGCCGATCGAGGAGGAGCTTGGCTGCACCCTGTTCCTCCCGTTTCAGGATCCGGTGAACGTAGGGGCCGCGTTGCGCAGTGCGGCGGCGTTCGGGGTGGGGCGCGTCGTGTTGTTGAAAGAATCCGCCCATCCGTTTCATCCCCGGAGCCTGCAGGCCGCCGGGAGTGCGCCGCTGCGCGTGAGCCTCTTGCGCGGCCCGGCGCTGTGCGACCTGGACACCAAGGCGCTGCCCTGCTTCACCCTGGACCTCACCGGGGAACCGCTGCGGGGGTTCCGCTTTCCCGAGCGGTTCGCGCTCGTGCCCGGTTTGGAGGGCACGGGCATGCCGGACCTGGCGGGGGACAACACGCCGGTCTACATCCCCATCTCTCCCCAGATGGATTCGCTCAATGCGGCGACGGCCACGGCCATCGCTCTGTACCACTGGCGCATTCACGTGGCAGACTTGGCCACGGCGTAGGTCCGGCCGCCACAAACGTAAGGCCAGCACGGACTTCCAGAGTTGACGGTGTGATAGACTGCGCCGATTTCGGTGGGGGAACGGCCCGCCGAAGGAACGCCGCATGCCGGTCCTGGAATCCCAGATTCGCACGCAGAGTCCTGAGTTCAAGGCCCGCTACGCGTACCACAAGGCCTTGGCGGACGAGCTGAAGGCCCGCTTGCAGCAGGTGCGCCAGGGCGGTTCCTCCCGCGCCGTGGAGCAGCATCACCAGCGCAACAAGCTGCTGGCGCGGGAGCGGATTGACGAACTGCTGGACGCCGGCTCGCCGTTTCTGGAGCTGGCGCCCTTGGCGGCGTGGGCCCAGTACGACGACGAAGCGCCGGGCGCGGGAATCGTCACCGGCATTGGTCGCATCAGCGGTGTCGAGTGCGCGATCGTCGCCAACGACGCCACCGTGAAGGGCGGGACGTACTACCCGCTGACGGTCAAGAAGCATCTCCGCCTCCAGGAGGTGGCGCTGGAGAATCGGCTGCCGTGTCTGTACCTGGTGGATTCGGGCGGCGCCTTTCTTCCGGAACAGGCCAACGTGTTTCCCGACCGGCATCACTTCGGTCGCATCTTCTATAACCAGGCGCGTATGTCCGAAGTCGGTATCCCCCAAATCGCCGTGGTGATGGGCTACTGCACGGCCGGCGGCGCGTACATCCCGGCTATGGCCGATGAAGCGGTCATCGTCACCGGCACGGGCACGATCTTCCTCGGGGGCCCGCCGCTCGTGAAAGCCGCGACGGGGGAAGACGTCACGGCCGAGGAGTTGGGGGGCGCCACGCTGCACTGCCGCGAGTCGGGGGTGACGGACCATTTCGCGCAAGACGACCACCATGCGCTGGAGATCACGCGAGGCATCGTCGCGTCCCTGAATCATCGGAAGTCGCACGACCTCGTCTGCCGCGCCCCCGAAGAGCCGCTGTATCCCACCGACGAACTGTACGGTGTGCTCCCGGAGACGGTGCGCGAACCCTACGACGTGCGCGAAGTCATTGCGCGTCTGGTGGATGGCTCGGTGTTCGACGAGTTCAAGTCGCTGTACGGTCCCACGCTCGTCTGTGGCTTCGCGCATCTGCACGGGTATCCGATCGGCATCGTGGCGAACAACGGTATCCTCTTCAGCGCATCCGCGGTGAAGGGCGCGCACTTCGTGACCCTCTGCGGCCAGCGCCGCATTCCGCTGCTGTTCCTCCAGAACATTTCCGGGTTCATGGTGGGGCGCGAGTACGAGGCCGGGGGCATCATCAAAGACGGCGCGAAGCTGGTCACCGCCGTGTCCTGTGTGCAGGTGCCGAAGCTGACCCTCATCATCGGCGGCTCCTACGGCGCGGGGAATTACGGGATGTGCGGGCGCGCGTACGAACCGCGGTTCCTCTTCATGTGGCCGAACGGACGGATCAGCGTGATGGGACCGGAGCAGGCGGCCGATGTGCTCCTGCAAGTGAAACTCGCGCGCGAGCCCATGTCCGACGAGGCGCAGGAGGCGTTCCGCCGCCCGATCATCGAACGATACGAGCGGGAAGGCGACGCGTACTTTGCCTCGGGCCGGCTCTGGGACGACGGGCTCCTCGACCCCGCCGACACGCGCACGGCGCTCGGCCTCGCCCTGTCCGCCACCCTTAACGCCCCCATTCCCGAGAGTCGATACGGGATTTTCCGGATGTGAACCCCATGCCGCGCACCATCGACATCGCGACGAACAAAACCGTGGCGACCATCACCTTGAACCGCCCGGACGTGCACAACGCGTTCAACCCCGAGATGATTGCGGAGGTGACCCGCGCCTTTCAGGACTTGGGCCAGGATGCCGCCGTCCGCGTCATCGTGCTGACCGGCGCGGGCCGGTCCTTCAGCGCCGGGGCGGACTTGAACTGGATGAAGTCCATGGCGGACTTCACCGAAGAGGAAAACGTGGCCGACGCCCACCGCTTGGACGCCATGTTTCAAGCGATGGTCAATTGCCCGAAGGCGATCCTCGGCCGTATCAACGGGGCCGCGTTCGGCGGAGGCCTGGGGCTCATCGCCTGTTGCGATCTGGCCGTGGCCGTGGACACCGCGAAGTTCGCCTTTACGGAAGTGAATCTGGGGGTGGTCCCGGCCGTCATCGCGCCCTACGTGATTCGCAAGACCGGCCTCGCGCCGCTCACGGAACTGTTCCTGACGGGCGAACGGTTCGACGCGGCGCGCGCCTATGAGATGGGCCTCCTGCATACCCTCGTGCACCAGGCCAATCTGGACGGCATCGTGCAACGGCGGACCGCCGAGGTGCTCACCGGCGCGCCGGGCGCGGTCGCCGCGGCCAAGGCCCTGCTGAACACCGTCCACACCACGCCCCTCGACGAGGTGCGCGACTACACAGCGCAACTCATCGCGCGCCTCCGCGCAGGAGAAGAAGGCCAGGAGGGGATGGCGGCCTTCCTGCAGAAGCGGCCACCCGGTTGGACCTAGCGCGCCATGCTGCGCAAAGTGTTGATCGCCAATCGCGGCGAGATTGCCTGCCGCGTCATCCGCGCGTGTCGGGAGTTGGGTATCGCGACCGTGGCGGCGTATGCCGAGCCCGACGCGGACGCCAAACACGTCCGCGAAGCCGATGAGGCGTACCCCCTCGGCGGCACCACGGCGCTCGAGACGTACCTGAACGGCGAAGCGCTCCGCACCGTGGCGGCGACCGCCGGCGCCGACGCGGTGCACCCGGGCTATGGATTCCTGGCGGAGAACGCCGCCTTTGCCCAGGAGTGCGCCGATGCGGGGCTTGTCTTCATCGGCCCGCCGCCCGCCGCGATCGCCGACATGGGTTCCAAACGCCGGGCGAAAGACATCATGGCCGCGGCCGGCGTGCCCACCCTGCCCGGAGTGTCCGGTAGTGGGCTGGACGACGCCGGCCTCGCCCAAGCCGCCGAAGCCGTCGGCTACCCGGTGCTCATCAAGGCGTCCGCGGGCGGTGGGGGTAAAGGCATGCAGGCGGTGGAAGAACCGGCGGCGTTCCCGAACGCCCTGGCCAGTGTCCGCCGGGTGGCCGCCGCCGCGTTCGGCGATGATGCCGTCCTGCTCGAACGCTACCTGGCAGGTCCGCGGCACGTGGAGGTCCAAATCCTGGCCGATGCGCAGGGCACCATCCTCGCGCTCGGCGAACGGGACTGCTCGTTACAGCGGCGCCACCAAAAAATTCTGGAAGAGAGCCCTTGCGTCGTCCTGGATCCGGCCACGCGGGAAGCGATGCACGCCGCGGCGGTGGACGCGGCCCGGGCCGTCCAGTACGTGGGGGCCGGCACGGTGGAGTTCCTGTTGGACACGGCGGGCGAGTTCTACTTCCTGGAAATGAACACCCGGTTGCAGGTGGAACACCCCGTGACCGAGTTCGTGACCGGCGTGGACCTGGTGAAGTGGCAACTGCGCATCGCGGCCGGCGAGCCCCTCACCTTGACGCCCGCGGACACGGTCCCCCGCGGACATGCGGTGGAGTGTCGCGTGTACGCCGAGGATGCCGGCAACCGGTTTCTCCCTTCGACCGGCACCGTCCGGTACCTGCGGCATCCGGAAGGGATCGACGTGCGGGTCGATAGCGGCCTGGATGCGGGGGACGCGGTTACGGTGTACTTCGATCCCATGATCGCCAAGCTCATCGTGCGCGGCGAGGACCGGGAGGACGCGCTGCGGAAGATGGCCTGGGCGTTGGACCACTATGTGGTGCTGGGCATCAAGACGAACGTTCCGTTTCTGCAGGCGCTCGTGGCCGATGCGGAGGTGCGCCACAATAGGATTTCCACGCAGTACGTCGAAGCCCGGTACGCGGACTGGTCCGCACCCGTTTCCGTGGATGACGACGTGTTCGTCGCTGCCGCTGTGGCGGAGCTGTTGCGCGCGGGGGCGCCGGTCGCTGCGAACGGCCAGCCGGTAAACGACTACGATCCGTTCGGCGTGCCGAGCCGCTGGCGGTTGGGGACATGAGACTGCACTTACGCATCGGCGACGCCGAGCGCGCCGTGGAAGCCCGCTGGGTGGATGAGGGCGTGCAGGTCACCATTGACGGGCGCGCGGTGACCGTGGCGGTGCATCTGCTGGACGCGCACGCGTTCCTCCTGCGGCACGGGGGCCGGCGCATCAGCTGCGCCGCGGCCGCCCGCGGCCGGCAGCGCGAGTTGTGGGTGGACGGCCGCACGGTGGCATATGAAGTCGGCGACGGGCGCCGCCGCGCTGCGCCCCCAGGGGGCGACGCGGAACTGGTGGCGTCCCTGCCCGGCGTGGTGCGCGAGGTGCTGGTCCAGGTTGGCGATCGCGTGCGTGAGGGCGACAGACTGGTCGTGCTCGAATCCATGAAGATGGAGATGGCCGTCCAGGCACCCTATGCGGGCACGGTCGAGGCGGTGTTCGTGGTCGAGGGGCAGAACGTGGAAGGTGGCGAACACCTGCTCGCGTTGACGGCGGACGACGCATGACCCGCCCCACGCGCGTCAGCATCGTGGAAGTCGGTCCTCGCGACGGCTTGCAGAACGAATCCGAACCCATCGCCACGGCGGACAAGCTGGAATTCATCCGATTGCTGACGCAGGCCGGCCTGCGCCGGATCGAGGTGACCTCGTTCGTCAATCCGAAGTGGGTGCCCCAGCTTGCGGATGCGCGGGAGCTGTACCCCCAGCTGTCGCCGCCGGCCGGCGTGGTCTACTCCGCCCTGGTTCCGAACGACAGGGGGATGAGCGCCGCGCGCGAGGCGGGCGTGCAAGAGATCGCCGTCTTCACCGCGGCCACGGAATCGTTCAACCGGAAGAACATCAACTGCTCCATCGCCGAATCCATTGCGCGATTCACCCCCGTCACCGCCGAAGCCTGCGACGCGGGCATCCCCGTGCGCGCCTACGTATCCACCTGCTTCGGCTGCCCGTACGAAGGGGCGGTCGACGCGGCCGCCGTGCTCCAGGTGTGCGAACAGTTGCTCGCGATCGGGTGTTACGAGCTGTCGATCAGCGACACCATCGGCGTCGCGACACCCGGCAGCGTGGCGCATCTGTTGGACGTGCTCGTACCGGCGGTGGGAACCGCCGTGTTGGCCCTCCACCTTCACAACACGCGTGGGACCGCGCTGGCCAATGTGGTGACCGGCTTGGACTACGGCATTGCCACCTACGACTCGTCAGCCGGCGGCCTTGGCGGGTGCCCCTACGCGCCGGGCGCGACCGGCAACCTGGCCACGGAGGATCTGGTGTACCTGCTCGACGGCCTCGGCATCGAGACCGGCGTGTCGCTCGACGGGGTGCTCGCCGCGTCCCGGTACATGGAAGGGGTGTTGGACCGTCGGCTGCCCAGCGCCGTCCTCCGGGCGGGCGGCGCACTCGCGCCCCGTGGCGCAGTGGCCGACCCATGAGGGCGGTCCGACGGCCACCGGGGCTGCGTTAATGGGGGCTCCGCGTCGCTGGAGGAAGTCGCCCGGCCTGCGGTGGGCGCGCCGGCGCCTGTCGAGCCTCCAGCTGCTGCTGTATCCCCTGCTCTGGGCCGGGACGCACGCCTGGATCGGCATCTTGCACCGCGGCGTCCGCTGGAGCGAGAGTGGGCCGTTCCGCAGCTTCGTTACTCGCCGCCGCCCCGCCATCCTGTGCATGTGGCACCAGGATGTGCTCACGACCACGCTGTTTCTCGCCGCGCAGGGCCATCGGTATCCCAAGACGTTCATGATCAGCGACGGGCGCGCCGCCATCCTGGGGTCCTTTATGCTCCGGGGCTACGGCTTCGCGTTCGTGATGGGCGGCAAGCATCGGGACGGCGGCCGTGTCGGCGTGGTCGAACGGCTTGCCGAGGAATGCCGCGCCACTGGCTGCGCGCCGATCATTACGGGCGACGGGTCCCGCGGGCCGGCGAACGAGGCGCGGTGGGGGGCCGTCCATCTCGCGCGGGACACCGGCCTGCCCATCGTCCCTCTGCGTACGTGGTTCTCCCATGCGTGGACTCTGCCCAACTGGGCCCGGATGCAACTTCCCTGGCCGTGGCCCATTGGCCGCGCGCACGTGGCGTCGGGGGAGCCGCTTGTGGTCCCGCCCGACGCGGACAAAACCACGTTGGAACGGTGCCGGGCCGAGTTGGAGCGGCGGTTGAACGCGCTGGCGCCTGTCGCCGAAGCGGAAACGCGGAAATCCGGGCCCATCCGCCGCGGGCTCCGCGACGGCCTGCCGCGCATTGCGGATCCTGCCAATGCCTGAGGCCGGACGGTGGAAACGTTGGTGGAAGTCGCCCCGGGTGCGGCGCATGCGGCGGCGCATCTCGGACGCGCAAGAGGTCGTGTTCTATCCGGTCATCGGGGGACTCGCGCGCATATGGATGTACACCGTGCGCCGCTGGGTGTCGTGGAGCGAGAGCGGCTCGCTGCCCGACTTCATCGCCCGCGGCGAGCCCGTCATCCTGTGCGCGTGGCACGAGGACATCCTGCCGTCCATGGCGTACCTGATCACGCAAGCCGCACAAGAGCGGGGCTATCCGCTGGTCCTCATGGTGAGCGACGGGCGGGCCGGCGCCTTGGGCGGGTGTGGGGTGGAGGCGAATGGCGTGCACGTGGTGAAGGGCGGCAAGCACAGCGACGGCGGGCGCGTCAGCGTGGTCGAGCGCCTGGCGGAAGAATGCACCCGGACGCGGCGCAGCGCGATTCTGACCGGCGACGGGTCGCGCGGCCCTGCGTTCGAAGCGAAGTGGGGGGCCGTCTACCTGGCGCGCGACACGGGCTTTCCACTGGTGCCCATGCGCACGCGCTTTGTGCGCGGCCTGACCCTCCGCAAGACCTGGGCGGGCTTCATGGTGCCCCCCATCCCCGGTAGGGGCCGCGCGCACGCGGTGACGGGCGAACCGCTCCGCATTCCGGCGGATGCGGACAAGGCGGCGCTCGAAGCCTATCGGGAGGAACTGGAACGGCGCTTGAAAGCGTTGATGCCCATCGTGGACGCGCACCTGTTCGGCGCCTCGCGGCCGCCTGCCGGGGCGGAATCGGCCGCGCGCGGGACCTGAAACCCCTCCGGCGCGCCGCCGGGCTGCGGGGGCGACCGGCGCGAGGGGAGAGCGTTTCCGGATAGAATCCTGCCGGAGATTGAGCCCGGGTTGCCGGAGGAGGCAGTTATCATGGCGAACGGTCGTGAGGCGTTACGGACGCCGTTCTGTGAGATGGTGGGTATTGAAGTCCCGATTGTGCTGGCGGGGATGGGCGGCGTGTCGTGGCCGGATATTGTGGCGGCGGTCTCGAACGCGGGCGGCCTCGGGGTTTACGGCGCGGCGGGCCTGAGCCCGAAGCAGATCCGCGAACACATCCGCGAGATTAAGGACAAGACGGACAAGCCGTGGGCGCTGGACCTGTTGGTGCCGATCCCGGGCCTCTTCGATGAGCAGCTCGAGGTCATGTTCGATGAAGGGGTGCCGATCTTCCTGAGCGCGCTCGGCGTGCCGGCGGGGGTCATGGAGCCCGCGCGCCAGGCGGGCATGATCGTCGGCTCCATGGTCGGCGCCGTGCGCCACGCGGAAAAGGTGCTGGCGGCGGACGTGGATTTCGTGGTCGCTCAAGGCACGGACGCCGGCGGCCATACGGGCAACATCGGCACCATGAGCCTCGTGCCGCAGGTGGTGCGCACGTGTGGGGACACGCCGGTGCTCGCGGCCGGGGGCATGGGCACGGGTGGCTCGCTGGTGGCGGCGCTTGCGCTTGGCGCGCAGGCCGCCGTGATGGGCACGCGGTTCATCGCCAGCAAGGAAGCGCACGCGCAGGAGACGTGGAAGCACAAGATCATCGAGGCGCGCGCGAACGACACTACCCTGACCAAGTGCTACACGGGAAAGCAGCTCCGCACGCTGAACAATTCCTACGTGCAGTCGTGGGTCGGCCGCGAAGACGAGATCCAGCCGTTTCCCGCGCAAGCGATGGTCTCGACCCAGGCAGGAGTCATGGACTTCTACGGCGTGACCGAGGATACGGACCGCGGGTGCCTGCCGACAGGCCAGGTCTGCGGCATTATTGATGAGATCAAGTCCGCCGCGGAGATCATCGAGGACGTGATTGCCGAAGCCCTCGACGTCCTCGGGCGGCTGCCGCGCCCGTAAGCCATTCACAGGGAGTGCACGTCATGCGTCAAGCCAAGTCTGTATCTGGGATCGTGCTGATGGGATGCCTGCTCGCGTACGCACCAGCGCGCGCGGCCCACGCCGGCAACACTGTCGTGGTGAAACCGGGCCCGAACGTGCAGGAAGAGCTGCAGGAAGCGCTCATCCTCGCCGAGCCGGGCACGGTCATTGAATTGGCGCAAGGCACGTTCCATTTCACGCGCAGCCTCTCGCTTGACGTGGACCGCGTGACCGTGCGCGGCGCGGGGCTGGACCAGACTGTCCTGTCGTTCGCGCGGCAGGATGCGGGCAGCGAGGGGCTGTTGGTGACCAGCAACGGGGTGGTGCTGGAGAATTTCGCCATCGAGGACACGAAAGGCGACGCGATCAAGGCGAAGGGCGCGAAGGGCATTACGTTTCGCAACCTGCGCACCGAGTGGACGGGCGGGCCGAAGGAGTCGAACGGCGCCTACGGCCTGTACCCGGTCGAGAGCGAGGACGTGCTGATCGAAGGCTGCGTCTCCATCGGCGCGTCGGATGCGGGGCTCTACGTGGGCCAGTCGAAGAACATTATCGTGCGGTACTGCCGCGCGGAGTACAACGTCGCGGGGATCGAGATCGAGAACTCGCACGGTGCGGACGTGTACGAAAACTTCGTGACGAACAACACCGGCGGCATTCTGGTGTTCGACCTGCCGGACCTGCCCATGCAGGGCGGGCGGGACGTGCGCGTGTTCAACAACCTGGTGGTGAACAACAACCATCCGAACTTCGCGCCGGCGGGCAACATCGTGGCCGGGGTGCCACCGGGAACCGGCATCATGCTCATGGCCAACGACAACGTGGAGATTTTCCAGAACATTTCACGGAACAACCAAACGGCCAATCTCTCGATTGTCAGCTACCTCTCCTCGGGCAACGAGATCCAGGACCCAACCTACGATCCGTTTCCCGAAACGGTCCACGTGCACCACAACATCTTCGGCGCCGGTGGGGCGAAGCCGGCGGGCGATCTCGGCGAGGCCGCCGCTGCGATCCTCGGCAGCCCGCTGCCGGACATCGTGTGGGACGGCATCGTGAATCCGGCCCGGACCGTGGACGGGCGCTTGCCGAAATCGCTGCGGATTTGCATTCACGACAACGGGGACGCGACCTTTGGTAACTTCGACATGAGCGGCTACGCCAAGGGGCCGGAGCACGTACGGCCGAGCCGCGACCTGGCCGCCCACGCGGGCGCGCATCCGGCCGTGGCGCCCATCACGATCCCCGGGGCCGGATAGCGCACGTGACCCGAGTGTGCACCCCCGCCCTCCCGGCGGCATAGACGACCCATGCGCGTCGGCATTCCGAAAGAGATCAAGGCCGACGAGCACCGCGTGGCGATCACCCCATCGGGCGTAGCCGCGCTGACGGCGCACGGCCACACCGTGTTCGTCGAGGCGGGGGCGGGAGTGGGCAGCCACATTCCCGACGCGGCTTTTCGGGCCGCGGGCGGGTCGATCGTGCGGGACGCGGTCCGGGTGTGGGAGCGGGCGCAGCTCGTCCTGAAAGTCAAGGAACCGCTGCCGGCCGAGTACCCATTCCTGCGGCCCGGCTTGGTGCTGTTCACCTACCTGCATCTGGCCGCGTCCGAGAAGCTCACCCGCGCACTGCTGAAACGCAAGATTGTCGGCATCGCCTACGAAACCGTCCAACTGGACGACGGGACGCTGCCGCTGCTCGTGCCCATGTCCGAAGTGGCAGGCCGGCTGTCCATCCAGGCGGGGGCGAAGTCGCTCGAGCTGCGCGAGGGTGGCAAGGGGATTCTGCTGCCGGGGGTGAGTGGTGTGCGGCGGGGCCGCGTCACGATCCTGGGCGCCGGTGTGGTCGGCCTCAACGCGTGCGTCGTGGCCGTAGGCTTCGGCGCGGACGTGACGATCGTCGACATCAACCCGCTGCGCCTGTCGTACGTGCGCGACGTGGTGCAGGGGCACGTGACGACGCTCATGTCCAATTCGGCGAACATCGAAGCGGCGGTTGCGGACGCGGACCTGGTGATTGCCGGCGTGCTCATCCCCGGGGCCAAGGCGCCGAAGCTCCTCAACCGGCGATTGCTGCGCCAGATGGAGCCCGGGTCCGCGCTGGTGGACGTGGCGGTGGACCAAGGCGGGTGCTCGACCACCACGCGGCCCACCACGCACCACGATCCCCGCTACATCGTGGATCGCGTGGTGCACTACTGTGTGGCGAACATGCCGGGCGCGGTGCCGCAGACCTCGACGTATGCCCTGACGAATGCGACGTTGCATTACGCGCTCGCCATCGCGGACCAAGGTTGGGAAGCCGCCGTCGCAGCGGATCCCGCGCTCTTGCGGGGGGTGAATCTCGCCGACGGCCGCCTCACGTATCCGGCCGTGGCGGATGCATTCGGCATGGCCTGCGATCCACTGCAGTTCTCCTAACCGCTGACGCTTCGCATCTGACGAACTGGCCGCGCGCGCGGGCGCCGGCCCCCGATCCATCCGGGACAGAAGGACCAGTTTTCGCGGGCCCGGGGCCGCTGCGGTGGGCTGCGGTCTGACAGTGGCCCGCGCCGCTTGACCCCCCTGTTCCGGGGGTCTACCATGATTCGCTACCCTAGAAATGCGGTCGCGCGGGCCTATTGCGCGCGGGCACACGTATGTCCCAACGATCGACGATCCAAACATCCGAGGCCGTCAACTATTCGGAGACGGTGCTGCTGCCGAAGACCCCGTTCCCCATGCGGGCGAACCTGCCCAAGCGGGAACCGGAGCGGCTCGCCGCCTGGCAGGCCGCGGATGTCTACGCACAAATTCGCGCCGCGCGCGCCGGTGCCCCACCGTACATCCTGCACGACGGGCCGCCGTACGCGAACGGCGACATTCATCTGGGCACGACGCTGAACAAGCTGCTCAAAGATTTCGTCGTCAAATACCAGACCATGCGGGGCCGGGACGCGCCGTACGTTCCCGGGTACGACTGTCATGGGTTGCCGATCGAATTCAAGGTGCTGCAGGAGTTGGGGCCGAAGGCCGCCACCATGTCCAAGGCGGAGATTCGCGCCTTGTGCCGCGACTACGCGCTCTCGTTCGTCGACTCCATGAGCCGGGATTTCCAGCGCCTCGGGGTATTCGGGACCTGGGACGATCCCTACCTGACGTTGAGCCCGACTTACGAAGCCGCCATCGTGCAGGTGTTCGCCGAGATGTACCACAAGGGCTACATCGTGCGGGGGAAAAAACCCATCCTCTGGTGTTGTCAGTGCCGCACGGCCCTCGCGGAAGCGGAAGTGGAGTACGCGGAGCACACCTCCCCTTCCATCTACGTGCGGTTTCCCGTGGTGCGCGGCTTCGACACGGTGCCGGGCGACGTCGGGATCGTAATTTGGACGACGACGCCGTGGACGCTCCCCGCCAACCGGGCCACAGCGGTACATCCCGACCACGAGTACGTTGTCGCGCGCGTGGGAGACGATCGGGTCATCATTGCCGACGCGTTGTTGCCGGCCTACGTCAGCGTTCTGGACACGACCGACTACGAAGTGCTCGCGCGCTTCCCGGGACGCGAGCTGGAAGGGGCCGTGTACCGGCATCCGCTGGCGGACCGCGAATGCCCAGTCATCCTGGGGACGCACGTGACGCTGGAGCAGGGGACCGGGTGCGTGCACACGGCGCCCGGCCACGGGCAGGAGGACTTCGTGGTTGGCCTGCGCTACGGGTTAGACGTGTTCAGTCCCGTGAACGACGCAGGGTGCTTCACCGAAGACGTCCCCCAATGGGCCGGGATGTCCGTCTTCGACGCGAACGCGCCGATCGTGGACGCGTTGCGCGAGTCGGGCGCCCTCGTACGAAGCGACACCCTGGAGCACAGTTACCCGCACTGCTGGCGTTGCAGCAATCCGGTCATCTTCCGGAGCACGCCGCAGTGGTTCATCAGCATGGATCACGACGGGCTGCGCGCGTCCGCGCTCGACGCGGCACAGGAAGTGAAATGGATTCCCCCGTCGGCGCGAGAACGCTTCAGCAACACCCTCGCGCAGCGGCCGGATTGGTGCATCAGCCGCCAGCGGGCGTGGGGGGTGCCCATTCCCGTGTTCTACTGCGCGGATTGCGGTGAGGTGGTGTTCGATGAGCGCATTAGCGCACACGTGATCGAACTCGTGAGGCAACACGGCGCCGACGTGTGGTTCACCCGCGAACTGACCGCGCTGATGCCCGAGGGCACGCGCTGCCCGGGGTGCGGCAGTGCGCAACTCACCAAAGAGGAAGACATCCTCGATGTGTGGTTCGAAAGCGGGGTGAGTCACCGCGCGGTGCTCGAGACGCGCGAGGAGTTGCAGTATCCGGCGGACCTGTACCTGGAAGGCAGCGACCAGCACCGCGGCTGGTTCCAGTCCTCCTTGGTGCCGGCCATGGCCACGCGCGCGCGATCGCCGTACCGGGCGGTGCTTACACACGGGTACGTGGTGGCGGCGGATGGCCGGAAGATGTCCAAGTCCCTCGGGAACAACATCCTGCCGAGCAAGGTGCTCAAGAAGTACGGAGCGGACATCCTGCGCTTGTGGGTGGCCAGCGAAAATTTTCGGGGCGACATCCGCATCAGCGATGAAATCCTGCAACGCAACGCGGATACGTATCGGAATCTCCGCAACACGTTCCGCTTCCTGCTCGGCAACGTCGCGGACTACGACCCGGCGGCGCATCCGCTGCGTCTGGAAGACTGCGACGACCTGGACCGGTACATCCTGCACCGGTTGCACGACATGTGCGGCGGCGTGACGGGCAGTTATGAGGATTTCGAGTACCATCTGGCCTTGCAGCAGTTGAAAAGGTTCTGCAGCATCGATCTGAGCAATCTCTATCTCGATGTGCGGAAGGATCGGCTGTACTGCGAACCGGCCGACGAGCCGGCACGGCGCGCTACCCGGGCCGTGATGTACCGCGCGCTTCACACGCTGGCGCGCCTGGCAGCGCCCATCTTGGCCTACACCGCGGACGAAGTCTGGCATCTCGTGCCCGGCACGGATGGCACCAGCGTGCACTTGGCTGCCTGGCCGGAGCCGGACTCGGCGTGGCGCGATCCGGACCTCGCCGCGGAGTGGGTGCGCATTCTCGGGGTGCGCGAGGCGGTGCTCGCCGCCTTGGAAGGGCCGCGGGCGGCGAAGAAGATTGGCTCCGGCCTCGAAGCGGCCGTGACCGTAACCATTGCCGACGCGGAGAGGCGCAGTGCGGTTGAGGCGCTCGGCGCCGACTTCGCCGCCGTGTGCATTGTCTCGGCGGCGACCGTGGTGGCGACCCCACCGGACACCCCCGGGACGCTGCACCGCACGGTCGGGGATGGGGTGACGGTTGACGTGGCGCGGGCGCGCGGGGCAAAGTGCGGTAGATGTTGGCGGTATCTGGAATCGGTCGGTGCGCATCCGGCGCACCCGGTGCTCTGCGACCGTTGCATCGCAGTGGTGGGGGCCTGAAGAGGTAAGCATGGCGAAGCGCTCGACGACAAAATCCTCCAAATCCAAATCCGGTGGCACGCGGAGCACGACCTCCAAGACCTCCCGACCGAAGGCCAAGGCGAAGCCCAAGGCGAAGAGCACGACGACCAGCCGGAAGAAGGGGACGGGTGCCACCAAGGGGACCGCGAAGAAAGCCGCGACCACGAAGGCGGGAACAAAGAAAACCGCGACCAAGTCCCCCGCAAAGCGGAAAGCCAGCGGATCGAAGGTTCGGAGGCCGACCCTCGCCACCAAGAAGGCCGACAGCGCGGCAGCAGCGGCCCTGGCGACGGCGCCGCCCCCCGACCCCGCGGCGGACCTGGGCCTGACGCCACTGGCGGAGGAAAAACTCCCCCCGGTGAAATTCGGCAAACGTGACCTGGCCGAAATTGAAAAAGCGCTGCATCGAGTTCGCGACCAGTTAGCGCAGGATGTGGACGCCATCACGCAGAACAACCTCACGCATTCCGGGCGCGAGATGTCAGGGGACTTGAGCGGGTACGGCTTCCACATGGCCGATGTGGCTACGGACAACTTCGCCCGCGAGATGGAACTCAACATCGCTACGGGCGAAACCGATCGGCTCCGGCTGCTCGAGGAAGCGCGCGACCGGCTGCAGGATGGCACGTTCGGCCGATGCCAGGTGTGCGCCGAACCGATCAACGTGGCTCGCTTGAAGGTGATTCCCTACGCGCGCCTGTGCATCCGCTGCGCCGAGGAGGCTGAGCGGCCCTGAGCGAGGCACGGGCCCCGATGGCGCCTTCGCGTTCCCCCCACGGCTGGTGGCTCCTGGTCGGCATTGTCGCCGGGGGCGTGCTGCTGGATCAGGTGACGAAGGGGCTGGTCCGCGCCCATATTCCCCCGGGCGACGCCTTGACCGTCATCCCGGGGTGTTTCGATCTGGTCCACGGGCAGAACACGGGGATTGTGTTTGGCTTGTTTCGTGCCGTGCCCGGCTTGTTCAAGGTGCTCAACCTTCTGACCGTCCCCCTCCTGCTGTGGGGCTACGTGGCGCTGCCGCTAACCCGCGGGGGGCAGGTGGCGTGGAGTGCCATCATCGCCGGAGCCGTGGGCAACTCCATCGACCGCGTGGCGATCGGCCACGTGACGGACTTCATCGATTGGTACCTGGGGTCGTACCATTGGTACGCTTTCAACGTCGCGGACGCCTGCATCCTGGTCGGCGTGATCGCCATCATCGGCTTCAACCTGCTGCTGCCAACTCCCGTTCCGCCCGCGTCTTCCGATGTTTCCGATCCTGTTTGAACTGGGGCGCTTCCCCGTGCGCAGCTACGGCGTCATGCTGGCGCTGGCTTTCCTCGCGGGCATCGCGCTGGCGCGGCGGGATGCGCCACGCATTGGCGTAGACCCGGACGCCATCTCCGACCTGGGCGTGTGGGTCATCCTCTCCGCGATCGTGGGGTCGCGGGTGTTCTACATCCTGTTCTACAGCTGGGACACGGTGGTGCAGGATCCCTTGGAGGCCCTGAAGCTGTGGCATGGCGGCCTCGTGTTCTACGGGGGACTTGTCGGTGCCGTGGCGGCCAGCGCCGTGTTTCTCTGGCGCCGCGGGCTCCCCGTCATGACCGTGGTGGACCTCAGCGCGCCCGCGATCGCCCTGGGCCAAGGCATCGGGCGGCTCGGCTGTTTTCTCAACGGCTGCTGCTACGGGGTGGTGTGCGAGTTGCCGGTGGGCGTCACGTTCCCGTCGCCCCCCCCCCCCCATCCCGTCCATCCCACGCAGCTGTATGAGGCCGCCGCCCAATTGTGCTGGGCGGCCGTGCTCTGGCGGCTGCGCACCCGGCTCCCGCAGCCCGGCGCGATGATCTCACTCTACGTGTTGACGTACGCCGCCAGCCGATTTGTTATTGAGTTCGTGCGCGGAGACGGCAACCCCATGTACGGGGCCCTCAGCTTGTCCCAGTGGATCAGTGTCGTGGCGGTGGTGGGGGTGGGGTGCGCCTGGCTGGTGTACGTCAGCCGGCGCCGGGCCGCCGCGTCGGTCCAGGGGTAGCGGCCGCCCTCAGGACACCACGTACAAGTAGCGGGTGCAGGACGGGCAGGTGGCGAGGCGCTCGGTGGCCCGCAGCTCCTGGGCGTAGGCGGTCGAAAACTGCATGTAACATCCCTGACAGATGCCCGCTTCGGAGGCGACAATTGCCAGGCCGCCTCGCCGCCGCAGCTTTTCATAGTGGCGGCGCACGCGCTCTGAAATGCAGGAGCGGACGTGGGCGATGCGCTCTTCCAATGCGGCGTTGGATCGGGAGCCCGCCGGCCGCTGATCCTCCAACCGCTGCAGCCGGATGAGCCGGGACACCTCCGGACTGAGCGCCGTCGGCGGAAGGACACTGCTCGCCGGGGAGGCGCGGTCGTCCAGGGTGGGATTCTCTGAGTACTGATCCGCGGCAGTCAAGAGTTCGTCCAGGAGACGATCGGCCGGGGCATGCAGGATGCGGTCCGCCAGACCGTCATGCAGCAGCATCCGCGTCAGGGTGCTGATGATAAACAGATACCGCGCCGCTTCCTTCGGCGGGTACAGGATGAGGAAGACCAGGTGCACGGGCGCCCGGTCGATGCTGTCGAAATCCAGGCCGTCCTTGTGGCGCCCGAGGGCGCACACGATACGTTTCAACGCGGGGATGCGCGCGTGGGGGATGGCCACGGCATGTCCGATCCCGGTGGAATCCAGGGCTTCCCGCTCCAAGACGCGCTCCGCGATCATCTCCCCATCCGGGAGGCGCCGGTAGCGCTTGACGGTGGTAATGAGCTGCTGAATCGCGTCGAGTTTATTGTCGCAGGTGAGGTCGGGCAGGATCGAACTGGCAGTGAAATACTCGCCGAAATTCATGGAGGAAAGTGTGCGCGTCGTAGAACTCATGGCCCGCCGTGGATGGGTCGAGCGTGATCCAGCCTCTTCACTATACCGCGAGTTGACGCGGTGCGGCAGAGGCGCCGAATTATATGGTGTCCGCCACTGGCTCCTCAAGCCCCTCATGGGGCTCCCACGGGCGGCAATTCGATGGACCACGCTGGATAGTGCCTGTTTCAGCACTAGTCAATTTTTGCCGATTCGTGGTAGCATTACTTTCAGCAGAATTGCAGACTCTGGCGGTAACACGTTGACCCGACAGGGCTTTTGTGATAGCCTTCCCCAACATACGGTAGCTCAGGACTGCTAGGGACACTACTGAGAGTAGCTTACCCCTGAGGGACACCGTCTCCCGTTCCCGCCCCGTGAGATGGATAAGGAAGTCGGATGGCCGAATCCGACCGGCCAACACCGGACAGCGAGCCCGGCGAGGGGCCCGGACGTGATTCCGGGGCCGCAGGCGGGCCGGACAGCGAAGTTATCCTGGCCGACGGGACCCCCGTTGGTGACGTTACCCGTGCGACCACCGCCGAGGAGATGGATGAACTCCTCGATCTCTTCAAGGACGAGATGGAGCCCGACCCGTCCAGTCCAGCAGCGCGGATGTCGGAGCGGGAATCGGAAGAAGAAGATCTCATCCGGCGTGCCGAGGCGCTCCTGGGCACCACGGACCCTGAAGAGCTGGAGCATCTGGCCGAACTCCACCGAGCCGAGGCGGCCGATCAGTATGCCCGGCTGAGTCAGCGCCGCGAGGAGGAAGGGGATCCGGACGCGGCGGCGACGGATCCCCCAGCCGCTTCCTGGGCGGAGACCGTGCCGGGGGAGACGGGGCAATGGGATCCGACCGCGGCCCTGGCGGACGAATTGGCGGCGGTTGAGGGGGAGCACGAGGCCGCGCTACCGGCAGCCGCTGATGCCATACCCGAACTCGAACTCGATATTACCGCCGCTTCGAGCAAGGCCATCACCGTCGTTGATCTGCCCCCAGAAACGGATGCGCTCATCGACGAGATCCTGGCCGAGGATGTCTCGGTCGCGTCAGAGCCCCCTCCCATCGAATCCGAACCGCCGGAGCCAACCCCTGTCCCGGAGGAACCCGCAGCGCCCGTGGCGTCCGAGCCGCCGGAAGCGTTAACGCCTGAACCGCCCGACGACGCGGCCGCCGCCGTTGCGGACGCGAGTGCTCCGCCGGCAGCGAGTCCGGATACGTCCGCCCCGCCGGAACCCGAACCGGCCGCTGCGGTGCAGGAATCTGAGGCGCCTGTCGAATCGCCCCCGCCCGTACTGGAGGCTGAGCCCGCCCCCGCATCGGAGCCCCCCGCCCTTCCAGAGTCCGCGTCTGCGGAGGGGGAAGAGGTTTCCGCCGAACCCGAGCCGAGCGCCGAGTCGGAAGAGGCCGCGGCGCTCGAACCCAGCGGCGTCACCGATGCGGAGCCTGAACTGCAGGCGGCCGCCTTTAGCGGTGGGAGTCTGCCGCGCACCATCGTCGGTGCGCCGCTTGCCCTTCTGGGCCGGCTCGTCAACGTGCTGCTGCCGCGCGCCCTCACCGCCCGACTTGGTCCCGGTGCGCGCGGGGGGGTGCAGTGGGTCGCCACGTCCAAGGGCCGCTTAGCGTTCACCGCCGGCATCCTGGCCGCCGTGGCCGCGTATGTGGGCTTTGCGTTGTTCGAGGCAGACTTCTCGCACCGCCTGCTTGCCCGCCGCTTTCCCGATGCCACGGGGGTTGAGGATTTGCAGTATTTCCAAGCGGTTGCCGACCTGGAGCGCGGCGAGTGCGCCCGGGCGCGCCAAGGCCTGCGGCCCCTGGTCGCGGTAGTGGGGAGTGGCCGCGAGGCGGACATCCGGTTTGCGCTCGGGGAGAGCTATTTCCTCGATCCCGACGTGCCGACGAACCTGCGGTTCTCCCGCGCCCGCGAGCATTACCTGGCGGCGATTGCTGCCGATCCGCTGCATCCGCGCGTCACGGACGCCCACCGGCGAGTGGCGGAAAGCTATCGGGCTCAGGAGCTTTGGCCGGAGGCCGAGCGTGCCTACCGCAGGCTCCTGGACCGGTATCCCCGGGCCGCCGGTCGCGCCGAGGCCCATTTCGGATTAGCCGAAGTGTTGTTCGCCGGTGCCCGGTACCCCGCAGCGGCGGACGCATTCGAGCGTGTGTGGAACGAATTCCCGGAAGCCGCCCTCGCCCCCGCGGCTCGCCTGCGCCACGGGGACGTCCTCTTGGCGGAGGGCCATGCGGCCGACGCGCAACAACTCTGGCAGGAACTGGCCCATGCCCGTACCGCGCCGACCGTGCGCTGGGGGGCCATCGCGCGGCTGGCGGACCTGGCCGAAACGCAGGGCGACCTGCGCGGCGCCAAGAACTGGTGGGAAGTGTGGCTCCGCGGCGCGCCCCACACGACGCAACAACCCGCCGCGTGGCTGAAGTTTGCGACGTTGGCGCAACAGCTCGGCGATTCGGCAAAGGCCGCGTCGAGCTTTGACTTTCTCGTAACCGCCTATCCCGCGCGACCGCAGGCGATCGACGCGGCGTTGCTGCGTGGCCGCATGCACCGCGTGGCGGGCGACACGCTCGCCGCCCGGGACCTGTACGCCGACCTGCTGGTGCACGCGCCGGAGCATCCCCGGCTCCTGGCGGCCCTGCGCGACGCGTACCTGGAAGAGGGCAACGCGAAGCGGGCCGTCGAGTACGCAGAGCGGGCCGCCACGGCGGCGCCCAAAGTCGCTGCGCATCAGCTTCGCTTGGCCGAAGCGCTGGAAGCGGCCAACGAGCCGGCTCAGGCGCTGACCGTGTACTGGGAGATGCTGGCGCGATATCCCATCGCGGAGGAGACGCGCGTGGCGGCGAACCGGCTGGTGCGGTTGCTGCAGGCCCAGGGGTACACGGAGGAGGCGTACCGGGTCGTGACGCTGTATGGCGCCATGGCCGGAGGAGCTGCGAGCCTCGCCGCGGTGCATGAAGCGAAAGCCACCCTCCTGGCGGGTATGCAATTGTGGGACGAAGCGGAGACGGAGCTGGCCGCGGCCGTGGGAGCCGCGCCGTCCGATGAACTGCGCCTGACCCTGGCGGAGGTGCGCGTGCGCACCCGCAACTGGGCCGGCGTGTCCGCCAGTGTCGCCGGGGTGCGCCCGGGGGGGCTGGACGATGCCGCGTTCACGCGTTTCCTCTCGGTGCAAGCGGCGGCCCTCTTGCACACGGGGCATCCCGCGGACGTGCGTGACGTGATGGCGCAAGGCGAGGCGCGCTTGGGAGCGGCGCCACTGGAAGTGCAGGGGCTGCAGGCTCAAGCCCTCATGGTCCTGGGCCAGACGGCGCGCGCCCGCGAGATGATGGAGCGTTTCGACTCCGGCCGAGAAGCCCCGGCGCCCCCGCCCCCGGAACTCGCGCCGACCTATCTGGCCTGGGCCGAGCATCTTTTCGCCGCCCGGATCTTCTCGCGCGCGGCGGACTACTTTGGGCGCGTGCGCGGGGACGTGTACTCCTCCCACGACCGCGCGTGGGCCGCTTATCAGATGGCCAACTGCTACGCCCACCTGCAGGAGTACGCCCGCGCCGTTACCGCGTACGAAGCCATGATCGCCGGCCATCCGCAGGCGCCGTGGGTGCCCTTCGCCCGGGAAAAGGCGCAGTTCTCGCAGTTGCAGGCGGACGCGGCGCAGCGGGCGAACCGGACATGACCGTGGACGCCACCATCACCACCCAGGTCGAACGCTTCGCCGAGCAGCTCGACGCGCAGGCGGGCCACTACCGCGCCGTGCTGGCGCTGGGCGCCGAGCAAGCGGCGGCCTTGGAGCGCCACGACTTGGTCGCCTTCCACACCTTGCTCGCGCGCAAGTCGACCCTGCTCGGCGAGATTGCCGGGCTGGAGGAACAGAATTCGCCCTATCGCGCGGTCTGGGAAGCACACCGCGAGGACCTCGCCGGCCCCGTGCGCGACCGGCTCCGCGGCGTGGTGGACGAACTCCGCACCCTGCTGGAACAACTACTCGAGATGGAGCGCGCGTGCGAGGCGAAACTCGCGGCGACCAAGCTGGACGTGGAGCGTGAACTCACACAGTTGGGGCGGGGGCGACAGGCCCTGCAGTCCTATCAACCCCGCCCGACCGCCGCGCCCACCCGCCGCCTGGATTTGGGGGGCTAATGGCGCACGCGCATCTGCCACCCTCCGGGGTGCTACCGCAGATCGAGGGAGCTACCGACTCGCTGGACGCGGTGTTGCGCCTGTTCAACGAGCACACGGCCAAGCTGGAAGAGGCCTACAGCAACCTCCAGACAGAAATCCACCGGTTGAATGCCGAACTTGAAGAGACGAATGCCGCCCTGCAAGCGCGCATCGCCGAGGTCACGGAAATCAAGGAGTACCTGAATTGCGTGCTCGACAGCGTGACGAACGGGGTGATCGCGGTCGACCTCGACGGGCGGATTACCGCGTTCAACGAGGGGGCGGAACGCATTACGGGGTACCGCGCGCAGGCGGCGCTGGGGCAGGCGTACGAGGACCTGGTTGGGGTGCCGTTCGGCGTCGAGCCGGCCGCACTGGGCGCCGGCCAAGTCCCGGCCGAAGGGCAATTCCTCACCGGGGAGTTGCTCGACGTCCACGGCCGGCCGGTCCCGGTGCGCGAGAGCACGTCCCTCATGCATGACGCTGCGGGCCAAGTCATCGGCTCCGTGAAGATCTTCGAGGATTTGAGCGAGATTCGTGAACTGGAAGCCCGGGCGCGCCAGCGGGACCGGTTGAGTGCCCTCGGCGAGATGGCGGCCACCGTGGCTCATGAGATTCGCAATCCCCTCGGCGGGATCGAAGGGTTCGCCGCCCTGTTGGCGCGGGACGTGGCCGAGGGGGATCCGCGCCGCCGGTTGGTCGACCAGATCCTGTTGGGTACGCGGAGCTTGAATCGCGTCGTGACGGAACTGCTGCTCTTCACGCGACCGATCCAGTATCACATGCAACTTCTCGATCTCCGTGACTTGGTGGAGTCGACGTGGGCGTTTGTGGAAGGACAGGCGGCGGCGCAAGACGTCCGGCTGGAGCGCGCCTTCCCGGCGGACCCGATCCGCGTCCGCGCGGATCCCGAGCAACTGCGGCGCGCGCTCCTGAACATGATGCTGAACGCCGTGCAGGCCATGCCCGACGGCGGCACGCTGAAGGTGCGGCTCGCGCACCGGACCCTCACCGACGAAGCGTGGGAGCCGTACGACGCCAACCTCCAGCGCGAGTGGGTCGAACTGCAGGTGCACGATACGGGGGTCGGCATCCCGGCGAACGTGCTCGAGAAGATTTTCAACCCCTTCTTCACCACGAGAGAGAAGGGGACCGGCCTGGGCTTGGCGACGGCCCTCAAGATTGTGGAGAGCCATTCCGGGTGGCTGCACGCCGCCAGTGACGAGTCCGGCACGACGTTTTCCGTGTATCTACCGCGGCCGCGCGAGCGGCCCGAGACGTAAGGAGCTGCCATGAGTGGGGCGCACATTCTGGTGATCGATGACGAACCGCTGATGCGGGATTTCCTGACGGAAACGCTGACCCGTGGCGGCTTCGCCGTGCAGACGGCGAACAACGGCGCCGCGGGGCTAGACCACCTGCGACAGCAGAGCTTCGACCTGTGCATCACGGACATGAAGATGCCGGGGATGGACGGGTTGGAGGTGCTCGAACAGGTGCGCCAGTTGCAGCCGGACACCGCCGTCGTCCTGATGACGGCCTACGCGTCTGTGGAGTCTGCCGTGCGCGCGCTCAAGTCCGGGGCCGTGGATTACATCATGAAACCGTTCACGCCCGATGAAATCGAACACGTGGTCGCGCGCGCGGTACGCCAACGCCGGTTGGAGCAGGAGAACCAGTACCTCCGCGAAGTCGTCAGCGCCCCGTACGATTTCCAGCAGATGGTCGGGAATTCCCCACAGATGGCGAAGATTTACGATGAGGTGAAGCGGGTCGCCGCCAGCCGCGCCAGCGTGCTCGTCCGCGGCGAGAGCGGGGTGGGCAAAGAGTTGATCGCGCGCGCCATTCACTACCACAGTCCGCGGAAGGATGGGCCCTTCATCAAAGTGAACTGCGCGGCGCTGGCCCCCGGCTTGCTCGAAAGCGAGCTGTTTGGCCACGAGAAAGGCGCGTTCACGCACGCGATCAGCAAGAAGATCGGCCGCTTCGAGTTGGCGGACGAAGGGACGCTGCTGCTGGATGAAGTGTCCGAACTGGATCCCGGCTTGCAAAGCAAGCTCTTGCGAGTCCTGCAAGAGCGCGAGTTCGAGCGCGTAGGCGGCACCAAACCCATCCAGGTGGACGTGCGCATCGTCAGCACGTCGAACCGCCACCTGGAGGCGGCCATTGCCGAGGGTGCGTTCCGGGAGGATCTGTTCTTCCGGCTCAATGTGGTCCCGATCCACCTGCCGCCCCTGCGGGAGCGGCTCGGGGATCTGCCCCTGCTCCTCGATCACTTCGTGAAGCGCTACTGCGCAGAGAACGGGAAGCCGCCGGCCACGCTCCCCCGGGAGACGCTGGAGCACCTGCGGCGCCATGATTGGCCCGGGAACGTCCGCGAACTGCAGAACGCCATCGAACGAGCCGTGGTGTTAGCGGAGACCGATGTGCTCGGACCCGACCTGTTCCCGTTCACCGACCTGCGGCGGGCCCCGCAACCTTCCGGCAACGGCGTGTTCGCTCCGGTGGGCACGACCGTCGCGGAGATCGAGCAGACCCTCATCTTGAAAACGCTCGGCGCGTACAACAACAACAAGAGCCGGACGGCCGAAGTGTTGCAGATCAGCGTGCGCACCCTGCGCAACAAACTGAACGAATACCGGGCAACAGGCGTGCTGGACGACGCCAAGGCGCGGGCGGAGCGGAAGGCGGTGAATGACGCGGCCTAGGCAACTCTTGCCCCACCACCCGGTAAAAGCTGCCGCGAGGCCCGCGGGTGGCGGAATCGGCCCGAGGCATTGCGCGTAACTCATTACTATGACAGAGCTTATGCAGCGTACTACCACCGGGGGGTGGCGTGAATCTTGCTCATTTCTGTGCGAGATGTCCCGCGTCTGGTGTACAGGTCCGCCGCCGTGCCGCAGCCCCCGAAGGAAGCACTCATGGCAGATGTGAGCCGGTTGCTGGAAACGGCGCTGCCCATTTGGGAGGAAGCCCAGCGCTATACGGCGAACAACATCGCCAACGTGGACACGCCGGGCTTCTCGCCGCAGCAGGTGGATTTCCAAGCCTCGCTGCGGGCCGCGCTGGCTGGACGGTCCGGTGCCACGAGCCTGGCGCGGACGGACGCGCAGCACTTGGGCGGCGCGCGTGGCCTGCCCGGGCTGGTCATCGCGCCGTCGCAGCAGGCGACCCATCGGACCGACGGGAACCGGGTGGATTTGGATTATGAGATGACGCAGTTGGCGCGCAACAACTTCACCACCTTGGCGGAAATTCTGAAAAACCGGAACCGGCTCGTGCGGGACGTGCTGCGGGCCCGGTAGGAGAATGACTCGTGCGCTCCGCGTTTGAAATCAGTGCCGCCGGCCTCATGGCCGAACGGCGCCGGATCGAGGTCATCGCCAACAACCTCGCGAACGTGAACACCACGCGAACGCCGGACGGGACCCCCTTTCGCCGTCAGCTCGTGGTGGTGTTGGGAGAACAGCTGCGGGCCGACCGCAAGGATTCCGGCGGCGTGCGCGTAACAGGCATCGTGGATGACCCCACGCCGTTCCCCCAGGTGTACAACCCCGGCCATCCCGATGCGAATGCGGACGGGTACGTGGCCATGCCGAACGTGAATCCGATTACCGAGACGGTGGACATGTTGGCCGCCGCGCGCGCATACGAAGCAAACGTGGCCGCATTGAATGCGACCAAGCGCATGGTGGCCCGCGCCCGGAGCATCATCGAGGCGTAACGCGGGGACGGACGAGGAGCACGGATTATGGTGGACATTGGACAAGTCGGCGGCATCGACGGGGCCGGGGGCGTACAGCCCACCCAGCCGTCCGCCCCGGGTAAGCCGCAGACCGGCGGCCCGGATTTCAAAGACCTGCTCTCCGACTCGATCAGGGAGATTGAGCAATTGCAGGCGCAGGCGGATCAGGCCATCGATGGGCTCGTGACGGGGGCAGTGACCAACGTGAGCCAGGCCATGCTGGCGATCGAGCGGGCGGACATGGCCTTTCGCACCATGATGGAAATTCGCAACAAGATTCTCGCGGCCTACGAGGAAATCAACCGCATCCCCTTGTAGGAAGGCGGAGTAACCGGCGTCCATGAACATCCTTACGCAGTTCGTCGAACAGTTCCGCTCCGCGTGGGCCAACAGCAGCCTTGGCCAGCGGGGCGTGTTGGTGGGCGCGATCGCCGCGGTGGTGCTGGGCCTCGGTTCCGTGATCTTCTTCACCGGCCAAGGGGACATGGCCGTGTTGTACTCCGGCTTGACCGACCAGGATGCCGGCGCGGTGGTCGAGGCGCTGCGGGAACGCGACATCCCCTTTCGCGTGCGCGAGAGCGGCGGCACCATCGAGGTGGAACGGCAACGGGTGGCCGAGACCCGGCTGACCCTGGCGCAGGCGGGACTGCCCTTCAGTTCCGGTATCGGCTTCGAACTATTCGACCGCAGCGAGTTCGGTATTACGGATTTTGCGCAGAAAGTGAACTTCAAGCGGGCGACGGAAGGGGAGCTGGCCCGAACCATCAATCACTTGCAAGAGGTGCGGTTTGCGCGCGTGCAACTCGTCCTCCCCGAACGCCGGCTGTTCGGGCGCGACCAGGCCGAGCCGACCGCGGCCGTCTTCCTCGCGCTGCAGCCCGGGCGTGTGCTCAGCCGCGGGCAGGTGGCGGCCATCCAGCACCTCGTCAGCAGCAGCGTGGAACGGCTCAGCCCGCACAGGATCACGATTACCGACCAGTACGCAAATGCACTCGCGGCACCGACGGATCCCGCCAGCGCGGCGGGGTTGTCCACCTCACAGTTGGAAGTGCGCCGGGCGGTAGAGCGCTCGCTCGAAGCCAAAGTGCGCGTCATTCTGGATCGCGTGGTGGGCCCGCGCCGCTCGGCGGTGGCCGTGACGGTGGACATCGACTTCGACCGCGTCGAGCGCACGGTCGAGCGTTTCGATCCGGACAGTCAGGTGGTCCGGAGCGAACAGCGGCAATCCGAAAAGTCGACGAGCGGCGCACCCGATACCGGCGGCGCCGTGGGGCTGACCGCAAATCTGCCGACCGCCACGAACGTGGGGGCGGCGGGCGGCGGCGGGGGCTCGACGACGAAGAGCGACAACACGACGACCAACTACGAAATCGACAAGACGGTCGAGCACATCGTGAAATCGCCGAGCACCCTCAAGGGCCTGTCCGTTTCGGTGGTGGTGGACGGCACGTACACCGTGCCCGACGGGGGCGGCGAGAAAACGTATCAGGCGCGGACCCCGGAAGAGATGGAGAGCCTCAGGCGGCTGGTGCTGGCGGCCGTCGGGGGTTCCGGCGACCCAACCGTCGAAGTGCTCAACGTGCCCCTGGACACGAGTGTGCAGGAGGCTGAATTGGTGGCCCAGGAGCAGGCGGAACGCCAGCGGCTGTTCGAAACCGGGACGATCGTGTTGCGGTACGTCGGAATCATCGTGGTGGCTCTGGTGGCGTTCGGCGTAGTCCGCCGCATGGTCGCCGCGATGGCGCGTCGGCCCCGGCCGATGGCCCCCATGGGCGAAGGCGCCGCGTCGCTGGGCGCGGCGTTAGACCTGACCGCCGGCGCCCCGACGGATACTGAAACGCGTTCGGCGCAACTACAAGAACTGAGCCGGGAACGGCCGGATGACCTGGCCGCTCTGGTGAAGAGTTGGATGGTGGAACGCTAGCGTTCCGCCAGGAGACGGTTCGATGAGTGCCCGCGATCTAACCGGCCGGCAAAAAGCCGCCATCCTCATGGTCACGCTGGGGCCCGAGGCCTCCTCCGCGATCATGCAGCAGTTGTCCCCGGAAGACATGGAAGACCTGACGTTGGAAATCGCCAGCCTCGGGACCGTCTCTCCGGAGACGAAGGCCGACATCATTGATGAGTTTCACCAACTCGTGCTGGCGCGCGAGTACGTATCGTTTGGAGGGATCGAGTACGCGCGGACCGTCCTCGAACAGGCCGTCGGCGAGGAAAAGGCGAGCCAGATCCTCGCGCGGCTGGAAAGCAACCTCCAGGAAATTCCGTTCGACTTCATCCGCAAGGCGGATCCCGTGCAGGTGCTCAACTTCATTGCGAGTGAGCACCCCCAGACCATCGCCCTCATCCTCGCGCACCTGCCGCCGGGCACGGCTGCGACGGTCCTGGGGGCACTGCCGGAGGACTTGCAGACCGAGGTGACCCTGCGTATGTCCGTGTTGGAGCAGACCTCACCCGACATCGTGCGGGAAATCGAGGCAGTCCTGGAAAGCAAGATGGTCGAGCTGTTCCAGCCGGACATGCTGAAAGTCGGTGGGGTGCAGAACGTGGCCCAGATTCTCACCATGGCCGACCGCTCCACGGAGAAGGGCATCCTCATGAACCTGCAGGAGCAGGACCCCGAACTCGCGGAGGAGATTCGCGCGCTCATGTTCGTCTTCGACGACATCGTGCTCGTCAACGATGCGGGCATTCAGCGCGTGCTCAAAGAGGTGGACAACAAGGATCTCTCGCTGGCGCTCAAAGCCGCCGCCGATGAGGTCAAGGACAAAGTGTTCAACAACATGTCCAGCCGCGCGTCCGACATGATTCGCGAAGACATGGACTACATGGGGCCTGTCCGCCTGCGCGACGTGGAGGCCGCCCAATCGAAAATCGTCGAGGTGGTCCGCCGGCTCGATGATGCGGGCGAGATCATGATCGTCGGCCGCGGAGACGACGACGAGTTGGTCGGTTAGCCCCATGTCCCGCATCGTCCGCCCCGAAGAGGGCCTGCCCCTGACGCCGTTTGAGGAAGCGCCATTTACCGAAGCCGACATCGCCGGTGAGGCCCCCTCTCTCACCGAGGAGCTGATCACGCCGGAGGAGCGCTTGCGCCGCGCCGACGAAGAGGCGCGGGTGCTCATCGAACATGCCGAAGCGCAGGCGGCGGATATTCGCCGGGCCGCCGAATCGCGTGGCCGAGCGGTGGGCGAAGCCACCGGAACGGCACAGGGGATGCAGGAATACGAGGCGATGACCGGGACCCTGCGCGCGGTCGCCGAGGCGGTCCAGGCCGAACAGCAGCGGCTCGAAGCGCAACTGACCGACAACGTGGTCGCCCTCGCCCTGGCCATCGTCCAGCGCATGCTCGGGGACATCACCGGCGACCATCCCGAAACCATGCGCCACGTGACGACCCAGGCGGTCCGCGCATTGAGCGAGCGCGGCGCCGTGGCGGTGCACGTGCACCCCACTGTGGTAGACGTGGTGGAGCGGGAACGCGAGTCGCTGCAACAGGCGTTTCCGGACGTGCACGACCTCACGATCGTCGCGGATGACGCGGTGGCGCCCGGCGGCTGTCTACTGGACACGCCCACCATCCAATTGGATGCCACTGTTGAGCGCGTCATCGAACGGATCCGCGCCGAGGCGGTGCCGGGCGGCGGCCGCATCGACGCGCCCACGGCGGCGGAGGAGGAGGCCTAACCCATGGCGGTGGTAGACATGCCGGCCCTCCTCGACCGCATTCAGACTGCGCCCATCCACGTGGAGTGCGGGAAAGTCGTGCGCATCACCGGCCTGATCGTCGAAGCCACCAGCCCCGGGCTCGCGCTCGGCTCGCGCTGCGCGATCGCGGGCCCCCGCGGGTTGGAGCCCGTCCCCGCCGAAGTGGTCGGCTTTCGCGAGAACCGCGCGTTGCTCATGCCGTTCGGCTCCGTCCACGGCATCGGACCGGACTGCCGTGTGGTTCCCCACCCGCGTCAGGATGAACTCGCCGTGGGCCACAACCTGCTGGGCCGCGTTCTGGACGGGTTGGGCCGGCCCATCGACGGGAAAGGTCCCGTCCCGGGCGAGGCCTACGTTCCCATCTACCGTCCGGCGCAACGGGCGCTCGCCCGCGCGCGGATCACGGAACCGCTCCCCCTGGGGATCGCGGCGATCGATGCGCCCCTCACCATCGGACGCGGCCAGCGCATCGGGGTCTTCTCGGGCAGTGGCGTGGGCAAGAGCGTGCTGCTAGGCATGATCGCCCGGAACTCCGCGGCGTCGATCAATGTGGTGGCGCTCATCGGCGAACGGGGACGGGAAGTGCGCGAATTCCTCGAAAAGAATCTGGGGCCCGAGGGATTGGCCCACAGCGTCGTGGTAGTCGTGACGTCGGACGAGTCCGCCCTGTTGCGCGTCCACGGCGCGGCCGTCGCGACCGCCATCGCGGAGTACTTCCGGGACCTGGGGAATGACGTGCTCTTCATGATGGATTCCGTGACGCGGTTCGCCATGGCCCAGCGGGAGATCGGCCTCGCGGTGGGCGAGCCGCCGACCACAAAGGGCTATCCGCCCAGCGTGTTCGCCATGTTGCCGCGCCTCCTGGAACGGACCGGCCACGCGCCTCACGGCAGCATCACCGGCATCTACGCCGTGTACGTGGAAGCGGACGACTTTAATGAGCCGATCAGCGACGCGGTGCGCTCCGTGTTGGACGGCCACATCGCCTTGTCCCGGTCCTTGGCCGAACGGAACCAGTATCCGGCTGTGGACGTGCTGGCGTCCGTGAGCCGGCTGATGGTGGACATCGTCCCGCCCGCCCACCTGCGGGCGGCGCGGATCCTGCGCAACGTCCTGAGCACCTATCAGGAAGCGGAGGACCTGATCAATATCGGCGCGTACGTGGCCGGTTCGAACGCGCGCATTGACTATGCCATGACCAAGTACGAGGCGGCGCAAGCCTTCCTGCGCCAACCCATCGACGGGCGGCGCGGGTGGGAGGACACCATTCCCCAGCTCGAGCAGCTCTTTGCCGACTATCCGTTCGAGGATATGGACTGATGGGGTTCCGCTTTCGGTTCGACACCTTGCTGCGACAGAAGCAGCGCGTGGTGGACGAAATCGCCAGCCGGTTGGCGCGCGCCATGCGCCTGGTGCACCAGGAACAGGACACGCTGGTCACGCTCAAGGATGCGCAGAACGCCCAGCAGCAGTACTACGCCGATTGCCTGGGGGACCCGCACCTGGACGCCCCCACCCTGCGGCGGGCGGTGCAGTACGCGCAGTTCCTCGACCAAGCGCTCGACGAGCAGCACGAGCGCATTCGAGAAATGACGGACCGCGCAGAGAAAATCCGTGCCTTGCTCGTGGAAGCCGAGCGCGGGAAGCAGGTCTTCAGCAACTTGAAGGAGCGCCGACGCACCCAGTTCTACCAGGACCTGGCGGCGCGGGAGCGGGCGCACTTCGACAGCATCGCCAACACGATCTTCACCGTGAAGCACCAGGCCGCCGTGCGGGAGCGCGAGGCGTAAGGCATGCGCGGCAGCCTGATCTTTCTCGTCTTTGTCCTCACCCTGGTGGGGGTGTCCTACTTCTTGCTGAACCAGCAGGGACTTTGGGGCGAAGAGGGCGTGGACCTGCTGTGGACGCTCCGCGCCACGCCAGAACCCCCGGCGCGCGAACGCGTGGATCCCACGCCCCTTGCGGCCCTCCTGAGAGAAGAAGCGGCTGCCGTGGAAGAGGCGCGCGTGAACCTGGACCGTGAGCGGGAACAGTTCGCGGTGGAACGCGAGTCGCTCGACGCGCAACGGGAGGCGATGGCGGCGGAGCTGGAGGCGGTGCGCCGCTACCGAGAAGAATTGGATCGCCAGCAGGAGGCCAACGTGGCGGCGTTAAGCCGCATGTTATCCACCATGGACGCGGCGGCAGCGGCGCAGATCGTCGAGAAGCTGCCCGAACGCCTGGCCGTGACCGTGCTGCTGGAGTCGAAACAACGCGAATCCGGTGCGATTCTGGAGGAGATGAATCCCGAGAAGGCCGCTCTGCTCAGTGAGCGGATCGCTCGGGCTGACCTGCCAGCGTCGTAACACCCGGTCGGGAGACCGAACCGGAAATCTTGAGAGAAAGGAGGTGAAACTTATAGATATGCAGACAACTTCATCGGTGGATCTGTTAGCGCTTCTCGGCCTACCGCCGCTCGGCTCGGGCATGCCCGGCGCCGCGCTGGCGGGGTTCGAGACGTTCGACGCGCTGTTTCAGCACGCGCTGAGCGTCTTCGGCTTGGCCGAGAGCGACCCGCAGGCCGCCGAACTGTCTGCCATGCTTGTGCAACACGTCCCGCTGTTCGCGGATACCGGCAGCGACGATGCGGCAAATGCGCCACCCGATGGCGTCGCGGCGATCGCGACGGCGTTGGGGGCCGGACTGCCGGCTCACGCCCCGCCCTCTGGCGCGGCGCCGCCGGAGTCTCCCAATGCCACCGTCGCCACCGAGTTCGGGAATCAGCTCGGGACACCCGTGCCATTGCCAGCCGTACCGGCGGGCAGCACACCCGTGCCGGCGTCCGTTCCCGCGCTACCCGCGCCGGGACCGTTCACCGTACCGGTCCCGCTTCCGGAACCGACGGGTGTGTTCGCTCCACTGGTCCCGCTTCCGGAACCGGCAGGTGCGTTTATCACGCCGCCCCGAGCGCTCGGCCAACCGGTCGAGCCGGTGGGGGGGAATGATAGCGTGCCGGTGCTGCGGATGGGTCCGAGTGCTGGGCATGTCGGTGACTTGCCGACCGCTGCCGGGGCACCACCCGGTCCGGTCGTGGCAGCCGCCGCGACGAGTGCCGAGGGGCCGCGTGCCCCAGCGGTGCTCACCGCACTGACGACCGTGCTGCCGGCGGATACGCCGCCGGAAGCGCCCGTTGGGGCACCCGCACCCGTATCCGAGCCCGGGCCGCTGCTGGAAGCGCGTCCACCGGTACCGACACCACCCACGTCGGTCCCCGCGCTCGCGTCTGCGCTTCCCGCGCGGACTGCGAGTCCGGAACACACGCCCACCGTGCCAGCTTCGGCCGGTACTGTGGCGGCTGGACCGCCAGAGGCGACTGTGTTGGAAGGGCGAGCGCCGCTCCCGGCGACCGCAACTCCGACGCTGCTGCCGGCTCGTGGCGAAGTGCCTGTCCCGTCCAACGCGGCGGTGGAGGCTCCACGCCCGGCCGACGCGCCACGGGCGGCCCCGGTCGACCTGCCGCGGTTCACGCCGCTGCCGGACGCGACCGTGTCCCCCGTGACCTTTGCGGGGCGGCCGGCCAGCGCCC
Source organism: uncultured bacterium (assembly GCA_965371225.1). Lineage (GTDB taxonomy): Bacteria > Abyssobacteria > SURF-5 > CBDUXP01 > CBDUXP01 > CBDUXP01. Next base: position 134,158 of record CBDUXP010000003.1, read on the forward strand.
TCGTGCGCACCCTGCTGTCTGAGGATAAACCCGCGACGGAGCCGTCCAACGCTCCGCCACCGGTGAATCCACCGGCAGTGGACGCGCCCGAGATGCGTGCTGCGAGTCCGTTCCGGTTGCCCGTGACGGCGGAGCAGGCGATGCCGCCTGCCGATAGCTCCGAACCGCCCCCGGCGGTGGAGCAATTGGCGGAGCGCCTTGAGGCGCTTCGGGCGGCGCGCAGTAGCATCCTGCCGGAGCAGGCGGCCCCCCGGGCTGCCGCAGCGCCTCAGGCCGTCGGGCTTGAGCGCTTGGCGAACGCGGAGATCGGGCCGGTGACCTTCACGGGTGCGATCGACGTGCCGGAACAGGCGGCCCGGGCGGAATCGCTCGGGACCGGCTCGGGGAAGGCGACGTCACTGGACCGGCTGCCCGATCAGATCGTGCGGTCGGCGCGGTTCCTGGTGCGCGAGCATGGCGGAGTCGTTCATCTGCGCCTGGAGCCTCAGGCCCTGGGACGCCTCACCATCCACGTGATGCAAGACCGCGATGTGGTCCTCATCGAGTTGGCGGTGCAGTCGCACCAGGTCCGCGAGGTGCTGCAGGAGCAGTTACCGCAATTACGACAACAATTGACCGATCAGGGGTTGGTGTTCCACGACCTGACCATCTCTACGGAGATGGAGGACCGTGGGGAACCGACCAACCGCGGCGACGGGCAACCGACCCACACATCACAGCGTGGGCGGATGCACGACGCGGCGGCTCCGGCGTCTGTTGAGGGCGGCCCACCCACGGCCGTGCTTCTCCATGGCGGGCGCTTGGACCTGGTCGCGTAGAGAAAGGATACAGGGATGACGCAATGATCATTCCGCTGACTAGCGGTGCTGATGCCACTGATCGCATGAACGAGCAGATTGCGGAATTGGTGGAACAGGGCCGTACGAAAAATCAACTGCAACAGAGCGACTTTCTTATGCTCATGGTCGCGCAATTGCAGCATCAGGATCCGCTGGACCCCGTGTCCGACGCGGAATTCCTGTCGCAGATCACCCAGTTCAATATTCTGGACGAGGTGAAAGCGTTCAACGCTGCACTCGCGAGCATGGAAGCCTTCCAGGCCACAGGGCTCATCGGCAAGCGTGTCGAAGGGATCCTGGAGCAGGGGGGCGTCGTGCAAGGCGAAGTGGTGGAGGTCATTCTGCTGAATGACACGGCCACACTCGTCCTGGACACGGGCCACACCTTGTCGATGGCTGGATTGGTGCGGGTGCTGCCGCCGGCGGTGCCTGACACTGCTGCCCCAGCTGCCGCGTAAGAGGATCGCTCCATGGTAGATGCGGACAAGGTCCACGGCGCCGCGCGATCGATCGGTCCGATCGAGCGCCCGACACCGCAACGGTCCGACGCACAGGAGGCCGCCGGGACATCGTTTGACACGGTCCTGCGCGACACCCTGCAGCGGCAACCGGTGCGGTTCAGTGCGCATGCGGAGGCGCGCCTGCGGGCCCGGTCCATTACCTTGACGCCCGACGCGGAGCAGCGGCTCGCCGAGGCCGTCGCGGCAGCGGATGCGAAATCCGCACGCGATGCCCTGGTGCTGCTCGACGGCATCGGTCTCGTGGTCAACGTTCCCAACCGCGTGGTGGTCACGGCTCTGGAGCCGGACACTGCGGCGGCGACGGTGATCACGAACATCGATAGCGCCGTCATTGCGCCCGCCGGGCGGAGTGCAGATAGCGAAAGACATAAGCCGCAGGGGTAGTCGACCCCTCCCGACTGGACCTCCTGGAGGAGGTCGGGCCGGCGCGGACTGACTGAAGCGCCGGTCGGCTTAGAGAGTGAGGAAATTGGGCAATGGGTGTAACAACAGCCCTTTCCAATGGTATATCGGGGCTCCTGACCCTAGGAGACGCGTTGAACGTGATCGGGGACAACCTCGCGAACGTGAATACAACGGGTTTCAAGGCCAGTTCCCCCCTGTTCGAAACTGTGTTCTCTCAGACCGTCTCTGGGGGAACCGCGCCGAGCGGCGCGCTGTTCGGCACCAATCCCAGCCAGTTGGGCCTGGGGGTGACCGCAGCGACCATTCGCCGCAGCTTCACGCAAGGCTCGTTGGCGTCCACGGGTGATTCCAACGACCTGGCCATTCTCGGTGCCGGCTTCTTCGTCCTGGCCGATGCCAACGCGCAGAACGTGAGTTACACGCGCGATGGCTCGTTCGGGGTGGCGGATGACGGCACGCTGGTGGATCCCGCGACCGGGCTAGCCCTCCAAGGGTTCCAGGCCGTGAACGGGGTCGTGAACACGAGCGGCGTACCCACGTCGATCGTCATCCCTGCGGGGTTGGCGCTCGCACAGGCGACCCAGAACGCGTTCTTCAGTGGCAACTTTGACGCCAGCGGCTTGATCGCGGTGGACGGCAACACCAACACCGGCCCCATGCTGGAAGCTGGTGCTGGGGTGTTCGCCGTAGCGGGCACGCTGCTGACGGCCCTGGAGTTCCCCACCGCGACGGTGTTGGGCCTCGCGGTCGGGGATGTGATCACCCTGAATGCCATGAAGGGCACGGGGAGCATCGCGCCGGCCACGTTCACGGTGGCGGCGGGTTCCACGTACAACGACCTGGCGACGTTCCTGCAGGCCTCCTTGGGCCTCGTGGCTGGGACCGTGACCATTAGCGGAACGGGGGAGCTCGTGGTGGTGTCCGACATTGGAACGGACAACCTCATCACGGACATTTCCCTGAACTCTAATGGAGCTGGGGCTGCGCCGTTCAATGCCCTGTTCGACCCGCTCGTGGGCAACACGTTCGCGATCACGGCGGCGACGCAGGCGGGCGAGAGCTTCACGGTCAGCGGACTGACCGTGTTCGACTCGCTCGGGAACAGCGTGCCGCTGACCGTCACGTTCGTGCGCACGGGTCCGTCCACGGTGCAGTACTTCGCCGAGAGCCCCTTGGGTTCGCCGGTGGGCAACGGGACGCTCACGTATGACGTCAACGGTCAACTCGTCAGCGCCCTGGATGCCATGGGCGGTGTCGCCCAGGTGGTCATTCCACGGACGGCGACGGGCGCGCTCGATCCGCTCATCGTGGCGCTGGACTTCACCGGCACCTCGTACCTCGCCGGCCAGGCTGATCTGGCCCTGAATAATCAGGACGGCTTCCCCCAGGGTGACCTGGTGGAATTCTTCGTCGGCGTCGACGGGGTGATCACCGGCCAGTTCAGCAACGGCCTGTCCCAGAGCCTGGGGCAGATCGCTCTGGCCACGTTCAACAACCCGGTGGGTTTGCTCACCGTGGGGGAAAATCGGTTCGTGGTGTCGCCCAATTCTGGGGATCCCCAGGTGGGCGTGCCGACCGTGGGCGGGCGTGGCAGCCTGGCCAGCGGCTTCCTGGAAGGGTCGAACACCGACCTCGCCCGGGAGTTCAGCAACACGATCGTGGTGCAACGGGGGTTCCAGGCGAACGCCCGGACCATCACGGTAGCCGATACGTTGCTCCAGGAGCTGATCAGCCTGGTCCGGTAAACATGACGGCGTTCTGGTCGGTCCGGCGGCAGCCGCCGCCGGGCCGGCCGCCCGGACGCCGGGAAAGATGACGCGCGGCGCATGATTATGGTCACCCGGCTGGACGGGACCCAGGTCACTCTGAACGCAGACATGGTAAAATTTATCGAAGCCACGCCGGACACCATCATTACCTTGAGTACGGAGCAGAAGCTGCTGGTTCAGGAGACCGTACAGGACGTGGTTGACCGTATCATCGCCTACAAGCGAGCGATCTTTCGGGCCTGGGTGGAAGCGCCGCCGCCCGCGCGCGGCTAGAGGCATCTGATGGACCTCGGCACGATCATCGGGATAGTGGGTGGCGTCTCCGTCATGCTCATGGGCATGATGCTCAACGCCAGTCCGCTCATCTTTGTCCACCCGCCGTCGATTCTTATCGTCATCGGCGGCTCTATCTCCGCCACGCTCATCGCGTACCCCTTGACCGATGTGCTCGGCGTCTTCGGCACAGTGCGCAATGCGTTCACGCAGAGCACCTCCTCGCCCACGGCGATCATTCAGACGCTGGTGTCGTACGCGACGAAGGCGCGGCGTGAGGGCATCCTCACCTTGGAGTCCGAGGTGGAGAACGCCGCCGATCCGTTTCTCGCCCAGGGCGTGCGGCTCGCCATCGATGGCACCGCCCCCGATCTGATCAAGGACATCCTCATTACCGAACTCACGTACGTCGAGAGCCGGCACGCGACCGGCCAGGGCGTGCTGAACAAGGTGGGAGAGCTGGCGCCGGCGTTCGGCATGATCGGCACCCTCATTGGGCTCGTCCAGATGTTGAAGACCATGGATGACCCTTCTCAAATCGGTGCCGGCATGGCGACCGCGTTGCTGACCACGTTCTACGGGGCGGTTCTGGCCAACTTCCTGGCCATTCCCCTGGCGTGCAAACTCAAGAACCGCACGGAAACGGAAATTCTCGCGAAGGAGGTCATCATCGAGGGCATTCTGTCCATCCAGTCGGGTGACAATCCGCGGGTGGTCGAACAAAAGCTCAAGGCGTTCATCTCGCCGAAGCTCCGCGACACGATCGTCGTGGAGGGGCGCTAAGCACCGGGTATGGCGCGCAACAATAAAAAGGCCCAGGCCGAGGGCCGCGGTGCGCCCACGTGGATGGTGACGTACGGCGATCTCATGAGTTTGCTGCTCACGTTCTTCGTGCTCCTCCTGTCCTTCTCC
>CBDUXP010000004.1:0-136706 GCA_965371225.1 uncultured bacterium
CTGTATCTTTCGCTTCGGCATGTGTTGCGGCTGGGGAGGCAGGATTCGAACCTGCGAATGTCGGTGCCAAAGACCGATGCCTTACCCCTTGGCGACTCCCCAAAATTGGCGGCCCGCCAGGCTGGTGTGGCCCGCAGGCTCCGGTAAGACGGAGGTTCAACCCGGATGGAATTTCGTATCTTACTGTACCACCCGGCACCTAGCAAGGTCAGACGCGCACGACACGGGGGCTGTCTGCGACGGGCCGCGCCACGAAGACCCGCTCCCCTTCCTTCAGGGCAAGCCCTCCTGCGGCTTCGCGCGCCGTCCGCGCCGAGGCATAGAGCCCGAACACCGCCGGCCCGCTGCCGCTCAAGTGGGCCTGGACCGCCCCGGCGGCCTTCAGGGCGTGCACGAAGGCCCTGAGGCGGGGCCTGGCGGCGAATGCGGTACGTTCGAAGCTGTTGCACGTGGGCTGGGGCCAGGCTCCCCGGCTCCAGGCCCGAGCCAACCCCCGGAGCCGCGCGGAGGGCCGGGGCGTGGCGGGGGTGATGTCCGTGGCCTTGTCCCGGGCCGCCAGCCGCCCATACGCTTGCGCCGTTGGTGTGCCCTGGGTGGAGGTGACCAGAACAAACCACCACCGCCGTTCCGGAGCTTCCACAGGCCAGACGCGGTCCCCCCGGCGTGTCCCCATGGCGCAGCCGCCCCCCAGCAGGAAGGGCACGTCGGCGCCAAGGGCCTTCGCAATCTGCCTGAGCTTTGTATCCGGAAGCCCAGTGTTCCAAAAGCGGTTAAGCGTGTAGAGGATGGCTGCGGCGTCCGTGCTTCCCCCGCCCAATCCCGCCGCCAGCGGAATGCGCTTGGTCAGATGGATCCGTGCGCCTCGGTCGCGGCGGCTGGCCTTCTGAAGCGCGGCGGCCGCCTGCAGGATGAGATTCGCCGCGTCCCGGGGCGTCCCCCCCAGCCGGCCCACCAGGCGGAGGTCCGCGGCCGGCGTGACCCGCAGGGTGTCGAACAGGCTGACGGTTTGGAACAGGGTCTCCAGGGCGTGATAGCCGGTGCGGGGATCGCGCTGCCCGACCTCCAGGTGCAGGTTGATCTTGGCGTACGCCCGGACGGTCAACCGCTGCGGCATAGGCCGCGTAGTGTACCGCGCCCGTGGGCGGTGCTTGCGGAACGGACCAGCCGGCACTAGCCTAGCTGCCCATGGCCCGGCCCGGCGCTCCGGCGCATGCCTCGTCTCCCCTCCCCTTCCTGGCCCTGGCGGCTGTGGCGATGCTCGGGCTGTTGGCGTTCGCGAACACCCTCGGCAATCCGTTCGTCTGGGACGATCTGGAATTGATCCGGGACCGCCCGTTCCTGCACGACATGGGTAATCTCCCGCGTCTGCTGGCGGCCGTGCCCAGCCAGCGGTATTTCGAGGTGTCCGGCGAGTTCTACTACCGTCCGCTGGTGACGGCGTCGTACATGATCGATTGGGCCCTGTGGCGGGGGTCCCCCCTGGGCTTTCACGTGACCAACGCGCTGCTGCACCTCGCGTGCAGCCTCCTGCTGGCCGGGATCGGTTCCCGGCTCGTCTCGCCCCCGGCCGGCATGCTTGCGGGCGCCCTCTTCGCCGTCCACCCCATCCACACGGAGACGGTCAGCCTCATTACCGGGCGGGTGGACCTCTGGCCGGCCCTGGGTGTTCTGGTGGCCTTCACCGCGTTCCTCCGGGCCCGGGACCAGGCCCGGGCCTGGCCCTGGCTCGCGGTGGGCGTGGCCGCCTACGGCCTCGGCCTGCTCGGGAAGGAGATGGCCCTTCCCCTGCCCGCCCTGTTGCTGCTGTGGGAATGGGGCGAAGCGAAGCCGCCGCGTCTGGCGGGCCTGGCGCGGGCGTGGCGGTGGCATGCGCCCTTCCTGGCCGTGGCCGCGGTCTATGCGGTGTGGCGATTCGGCGTACTCGCGCCCCCAGGGGACACGCCGCCCTGGTTCGGGGGCACGCGCTCTACGGCCGGACTCTCCATGGTGCCGGTCCTCGTGCAATACGTGGGGCTCCTCCTCTGGCCCGCGCGCCTGTCCCTCTATCACAACCTTCACGTGGTCCATTCGCCGCTGGATGGACGGTTCCTGTTGGCATTCCTGCTGCTCGCGGGGATGACCCTCGGGGCGTGGCTGGTGCGCAGGCGGGAGCCCGTCATATTCGGCGGCTGGATGGGGTTTCTGCTCCTGCTGGGGCCAGTGCTGAACGTGGTACCCCTGAAGAATCCCATGGCTGAGCGCTACCTGTACCTCCCATCGGCCGCGTTCTGTCTGGTCGCCGGCGCGCTGCTGGCACGGTTCGCGAACTGGCCCGCCCTTCGCGGTGCCGGGCGGGTCTTGGTGGTCGGGCTCCTGGGTTGCCTGCTCGCGCGGACCGCCTGGCGCAACCGGGACTACGCTTCGGAGTCTCGGATCTACGCGCGTGCCGCCCGCATCGGAGACCGCAATGCGGATGCGCGATTCAACTGGGGGCTGATGAATCAGCGCCGGGGGAATCTGGACGCGGCGGACCGGGAGTTCCGCGCCGCGCTGGAGATCAACCCCCGTCATCCTTGGGCGCTCGCGGGAATGGCCGAGGTGTTGTACGTCGGTACGCGGTACGCCGAAGCGCTGACTTTCAGCGACCAGGCTCTGGAGCAACTGCCCGACGCGTGGCAGGTCTTGTACGACCGGGGCCTGATTCTGGACGCGTTGGATGACGCCGCCGGGGCCATCGCGGCCTACGCCGCGGCCGCGGAGCGCACACCGGAAGCCTTAAAAGTGCGGCTCGCCCTGGTGCGCGCGTATGTGCGGGCGGGTCGGACGGCGGAGGCACGGGCAGTCTGCGCGCGCCCCATGGATGCGGCGGCGGACCCGAACGTGGCGCTCGCGTTACACCTCGCCTGCGAACGGCTCTCGCGTTGACTCCCTGCCAGGCCGGTGGTACCATCCGCGCTCCGTCCGCGGAAGTGGTGGAACCGGCAGACACGCTAGCTTGAGGGGCTAGTGGGAGAAATCCCGTGGGGGTTCAAATCCCCCCTTCCGCACCAACCGCTGCGCGCGGCGCCGACGCGCGAGCGGCCCGCCCGCCCGCCGTTTTCTCCGCGCGGGAATGCGGCCGGCGCCCACGCCGCCGGCCGGCACTCCGGCGTATACTTCCGGGAGGTGGTCGCATTTATGCTGCGTCTGGCCGTCGCTCCGCAGAAAGGCCCGCCATGAGCACCGTCGACACCGCTCCCTCCCCCGCGCTTGCGCGCGAGTGCGTGAATACGATCCGCACGCTGGCCATCGACGCCACCAACGCAGCAGCGTGCGGGCACCCGGGCGCCCCCATGGGACTGGCCGATCTTGCCTTCGTGCTGTGGTCGGACGTCATGTCGTACTACCCCCAGGATCCGGCCTGGCCGGGGCGCGACCGGTTCGTACTGTCCGGGGGCCACGCTTCCATGCTGCTGTACGCGATGCTGCACCTGAGCGGATACGACTTGCCCCTTGAGGAGATCAAGAATTTCCGCCAGTGGGGCAGCAAAACGCCCGGGCATCCGGAGTATGGATGCGCGCCGGGCGTGGAGCTGACCACCGGGCCCCTGGGCACCGGCTTCGCCACGGCGGTGGGCCTGGCTCTGGGTGCGCACATGGCCGAAGCCAAGTTCGCGACCGACGCCTTCAATCCCGTCCCCGGCTACATCTACGGCACCATGGGCGATGGCGACCTGATGGAGGGCGTGTCATCCGAGGCGGCGTCCTATGCCGGGCACCTGGGCTTGGGCAAGCTCGTCTTTTTCTACGACGCGAACCGCATCTCCATCGACGGGCCCATCGATCTCACCTTCACCGAAGACGTGGGCAAGCGCTTCGAGGCGTTCGACTGGCACGTGCAGCACATCGACGGCACGGACCACGATGCCGTCCGCCTGGCCACGCGGAACGCGGAAGCCGAAAGTGAGCGTCCCAGCCTGATCGTGGCGCGGACCACCATCGGGTACGGCAGCCCCGGCGTCGGCGGCACCTCCAAGGCGCACGGCGCGGCGCTCGGCGAAGAGGAGGCCATTCGCACGAAGGAAGCGTACGGCTGGCCGACGGACGAGCCGTTTCGCGTGCCCGCCGACGTGCGCGAGTTCTTTGCCAGCCTCGCGCCGGCCCGGCAGCAGCGGTACGACGCGTGGCAGGCGGGCTTCGCCGACTGGCGCGAGGCGAATCCCGCCTTGGCGGATCTCTGGGACGGTGCGTGGAGCGCGGAACTGCCGGAGGATTTCGATGCGCGGCTGTTGACCCGAGTTGGGGGCAAGAGCGGTGCGACGCGCGCGCTCACCGGTGCGGTGATCCAGGCCGTCGCCGAGGCCGTGCCGAATTTCGTCGGAGGTTCCGCGGACCTTACCCCGTCGAACAACAACACGATTGTGGATGCCCCCGCCGTGGGGGACGACCGGACGGCACCGGCCCGCCAGCGGTTCCTGGGCCGCAATTTTCACTTCGGCGTCCGCGAGTTCGGCATGGGCTGCGTGGTGAACGGGCTGAACCTCTACGGGTGCTGGCGCGCATTCACCGCCACGTTCCTCGTGTTCAGCGACTACATGCGCCCGGCCATCCGGCTCGCCGCGCTCATGGAATTGCCCAGCCTGTTCGCGTTCACGCACGACAGCATCTACGTGGGCGAAGACGGCCCCACCCACCAGCCCATCGAGCAGATCGGCGCGCTGCGCGCCATTCCGGGCCTGAACGTGTTCCGTCCCTCGGACGCGGTGGAGACGGCGATCCTCTGGGCGTACGCGCTGCGGGATCGTACGCACCCGTCGTGCTTCATCCTGTCGCGACAGGGGATGCCACCGCTCGAGCGCCCGGCAGGCTTCGAACCGGCGGACGTCTCTCGCGGCGGTTACGTGGTTGACGAGTGCGCGGGTGCGCCGGACGCGGTGATCGTCGCGACGGGTTCGGAAGTGGGTGTGGCGGTCGACGCGGCGCGGACGTTGCGCGCGGAAGGGCATGCCATCCGGGTTGTGAGCATGCCCTCGGTCGAGCTGTTCGACGCCCAAGATGCGGCGTATCGCGCGTCCGTGCTGCCGGACGGGGCGCGCCGCTGTGCCGTGGAGGCCGGGACCACGCGCGAGTGGCGCGGCCTTGTGGGGCTGGCGGGACTGGTCATCGGGATCGATCGGTTCGGCGCCAGCGCGCCCGGCAGCCGTGTCGCGGACGAGTTGGGCCTCTCGGCCCCCAAGGTGACCGCGCGCGTGCGGGAGTGGCTCGCGGCGTCCTGACCCGGCCCTGGGCCGCGGCCCGCCCTATATAGTGTCCGCAGAGCGGGGAGGCGCGATGGCTCGGTCGGCAACGGATTCAATCGGTGTACACCTGCTGAAGGAACTGCACCGGCGCGGCCTGCATCACATCTTCGGCATCCCGGGCGATTACGTGCTCGGGTTCTACGACATGATTGAGGCGAGCGAGGTCACCCTGGTGACCACGTGCACGGAGGCGGCGGCGGGGTTCGCGGCCGATGCGTACGCGCGGATCAATGGGATCGGCGCCACGTGTGTCACCTACTGCGTGGGCGGCCTGAACCTGTGCAATTCCGTGGCCGGCGCCTATGCGGAAAAGTCGCCCGTGGTGGTGATCAGCGGCGCGCCGGGCATGCTGGAACGGACGGACAATCCCCTGCTCCACCACAAAGTCCGCGATTTCAACACGCAGAAGGAGATTTTCGAGAAGATCACCGTGGCCCACGCGGTCTTGCAGGACGGAGACACCGCGGCGGCCGAGATTCGGCGGGTGCTGGACGCGTGCGAAACGCACAAGCGGCCGGTGTATCTGGAACTGCCCCGGGACCGCGTGCACCTGCCGGTTCCGAGGGACCGCCGCCGCCGCCCCACCGGCCGCGAATCGAATCCGCTTGCGCTGGAGGAGGCGCTGGCGGAGGCGACCGCGCGATTGAAGAAGGCGAAGCGGCCGGTGATACTGGCGGGAGTGGAAGTCCACCGCTTCGGGTTGCAGGATGAGTTGGTGGAACTTATCGAGCACACGAAAATTCCCGTCGCGGCGACGCTGCTGGGCAAATCCGTCATTCGGGAGAATCATCCGCAGTATCTGGGGATATATGAGGGGACCATGGGGTGGCCCCAGGTGCAGAAGCGCGTCGAGGCGGCGGACTGCGTCCTCCTGCTGGGCGCGTTCATGACGGACATCAACTTGGGGATCTTTACGGCGGATTTGGATCCCGCGAAGTGCATCGACGCGACCAGCGAACGCATCCGGATCGGCTATCACACGTTCGGCGACGTGCGGTTAGAGGATTTCATGGTGGGCTTGGCGGACGTGAAGCTGCCCGCCTACAAGCCGCGGCCCATCAAGCGGCCGATCGCCAAGAAATTCAAGGTACGGAAGAACGCCGCCATGACCATTACGCGCTGCTTCCAGCAGATCGATGTGATGCTGACGGACGATATGGTCGTGGTGGCGGACATCGGGGACAGCTTGTTCGGGGCGAGCGACCTCAACATCCACGCGCGCACGGAATTCGTGTCCCCCGCCTACTACACGTCCATGGGGTTCGCGGTGCCTGCGGCGCTGGGGGTGCAGTGCGCCGATCCGGACCTGCGACCGCTCGTGATCGTGGGGGACGGGGCGTTCCAGATGACCGGCCACGAAATGTCCACGCTCCTGCGCCTGGAACACAACGCGATCATCATCGTCTTGAACAACCACGGGTACGCCACGGAGCGGCAGATTCAGGACGGGCGCTACAACGACATCGCCGACTGGCAGTACCACCGCATCGTGGACTTGTTCGGCCAGGGGCGCGGCTTCAATGTCCAGACTGAGGGGGAGTTCGAGGCGGCCCTGACCGAGGCGGTGCGGGACGAACGTCAGTGTTCCATCTTGAACGTGCACTTCGCCAAGGACGACCGCTCCCCCGCCATGGGGCGCCTGGCCGAGCGGCTCAGCAAACGGCTCCGCTAGCCCCCGCCCGGCTCCCGCCTATGCGCCGGTGAAGTCGGGCGTGCGCTTTTCGACGAACGAGGCGACGCCCTCTTTGAAGTCGTCGCACTTGAGGCTCTTGAGCATCTCCTCGTTCGCCACCTCCGTCGCCTTGGCGAGGTCTTCAGTGAGCGCGTTGTAGACCTGCCATTTCATGATCGCCTGGGAACGTGGGGAGGCCAGGGTCGTCAGCTCCTTGACGTACTCGCGGGTCATGGGCAGCAGCTCGTCCGCGGGCACCACGCGGCTGACGAGCCCCATGCGCAGCGCTTCGTCCGCCATGATGACGCGGCCGGAGAACAGCAGGTCCAGCGCGTTCGAGGTGCCGATCAGGCGCGGCAGCATCCAGCTAATCCCGTGTTCACCGATCAGCCCGCGCCGGGCGAAAGCCGTGGTGAACTTGGCGGTGTCCGCGGCGAAGCGAATGTCGCAGTACAGGGCGTGGACGAAGCCCAGGCCGGCGGCGGCGCCGTTGATCGCGGCGATGAACGGCTTGCGCACGGCGAGGGGCCACGAGTTCTCTTGCTGGAAGTCGGCGCGCGGGTCGTGTTCGGACCCGGGCGTGAGCACCGGCAGGTCTGTGGTATTCCCCCGGTCCACGTTGCCGCTCTCGCTGATGTTGCTGAGCATGTTCATGTCCGCGCCGGCGCAGAAGCCGCGCCCCGCGCCCGTCACGATGATGGCGCGCACGTCGTCGTCCTGCTCGGCCGTGCCGATGGCGTGGCGGTACTCGACGGCCATGCGCCGGGTCCACGCGTTGAGCGCCTGCGGCCGGTTCAGGGTGACGGTGGCGATGCGGTCGGTGACGTCGTAGAGAATCTCTTCGTAAGCCATGCTCGGGCCTCCCCTCGGGCGTGGGCCCAGTCTATCCGGCCCGCGGGATGCCCGCCAATCGCGCCCCATATACTAGGCGGCCCCCGTGATGGCGCGGGGTGAGGGAGGCGGGAGAACACGGATGAGTGCTGAGGCGGCGCGCCCGTGGTGGCAGGACGGCGTCATCTACCAGATTTACCCGCGCAGCTTTGCGGACAGCAACGGCGACGGCATCGGGGACCTGCGCGGCCTCATCGCGCACCTGGACCATCTGAACGACGGCACCGAGCGCAGCCTGGGGATCGATGGCATCTGGCTGTCCCCCATCTATCCCTCCCCCATGCACGACTTCGGCTACGACGTGAGCGATTACTGCGCCATCAGCCCGGAGTTCGGCACCATGGACGACTTCCAGGAGTTGCTCACCGAGGCGCACCGGCGGGGCATCCATATCATCATGGACCTGGTGTTGAGCCACACCTCGCACGAGCATCCGTGGTTCGTGGAAGCGCGCGCCTCGCGCGACAATCCCAAGCGCGACTGGTACCTGTGGCACGACGGGCCGGAGGGCACCTACCCGAACAATTGGATGGCCAGTTTCGGCGGGCGGGCGTGGGAGTGGGATGCACGCACGGAGCAGTACTACATGCACTCCTTCCTCGCCGAACAGCCGGATGTGAACTGGCGCAATCCCGAGGTCCAAGCGGCCATGTGGGACGTGTTCCGGTTTTGGCTGGACCTGGGGGTGGACGGGTTTCGGCTGGATGTGGCGAATTGGTATCTCAAGGACGCCGAATTTCGGGACAATCCCACGAAACCCTTCGGGCGGCGCGCGTACGACCGCCAGCATCACGTGTACGACCGCAACCGGCCGGAAACGATCGAGATCATGAAAGAGATCCGCCGCGTGGTGGACGCGTATCCGGCGCGGATGACGGTCGGCGAGGTGTGGCAGGAGCCCGGGGGCGAGCCGACGCTGCCGGTGGCCTACTGCGCGGATGGCGAGGGGCTGCACCAGGCGTTCAACTTCGCGTTCCCCTTCGGCAAATGGGACGCCGCGGCCTTCGCGCGCACAGTCGAGCAGTGGGAGCACGCGTTGGGTGAGACCGTGTGGCCCAACTACACGCTGAGCAATCACGATATCCCCCGCGCCTATACGCGGTTTGAGGTGGCCGGCGAAGCGGACGCGCGGGCGCGCGTCGCGGCCGCAATGCTCCTCACCCTGCGCGGGACGCCGTTCTTGTATTACGGCGAGGAGATTGGGATGCGCAACGGCCGCATCACGAAAGCGCAGTTGCAGGACCCGCTCGGCAAGCAGTACTGGCCGGCCCCGGTGGGGCGCGATGGGGAGCGGACGCCCATGCAGTGGTCCGCCGCGCCGCAGGGCGACTTCACGACGGGAACACCGTGGCTGCCGGTCAATGCCGATTACCCCACGTGCAACGTCGCGCGCCAGTCGGACGATCCAGCGTCACTCCTGCAGTGGTACCGCACGTTGATCCACCTGCGGAAGCGGGAACCTGCGCTGCACCGGGGCGCGTACCGGCAGATCGAGACCGGCTCCCCTGCCCTGTTCTGCTACGAGCGCACGTGGGAGGCCGAGCGCGCCATCGTCTGCCTGAACTTCGATCGCCACCCGCAGACGTATGCGCTGCCCGCCGGCGGGGCGCAGTGGCGGGTGCTCGCGAGTGTGAGCCGCGCGCCGGATTCCATGCTCGAGAGGGGCCCCGTGACGCTCGGGGCCTACGACGTGCTCGTCGCGAAGGCGTCCGCGAGTCCGGTCGCGGGCTAGACGGCCAGCGCGAGTTCCTGCTGCCAGAGCTTGAGATATGCCGCGGTGCGGGGCGCGGCGGCGGTATCCAGGTTGCGCCATATGGCCTGCAGGTCCGCCATGGTGTCCACGTCGCGGATGACATGTTGGCGCAGTATCGTGCGGGAAATGCCCCGCTCCGCCAGCAGCGCCTCCGTCTCCGCGAGTTCGCGGCCGGATGACCACGCGGTCAGGTCGAAGATGTCCCGCCAGACGCGCATGCCGATGAGGTTGTAGGCCCCGTCGTGCGCGGGGACCAGGGCCACGTCCGCCGTCTCGAGCGCGGTGAAGGCATCCTGGACGACGACCGGTGGCAGCGCGGGATAGTCGGACGCGGTGATGAGCACGTTTCCCGGGAGCAATTGCTGGAATGCCGAGCGCAACAGGTCGCCCATGATCTCGCCCTCGAGGAGGATCGTCGCCACCGGGTACCCGAGCAACTGCGCAAAGCGCGCGGGATCCTCGGGCGAGGAGACACCCAGCAGGAACCGGTAGTCCCCCTGCTCGTGCGCCTCGACGCGATCCTGTACGAACGCCCCATAGAGCTGGCTGGTCCATTCGAGGGCCAGGCTGTTCCCCAGTGCCGTCGCGTCCTGGCGCCGGCGCACGTCCTTCAGCCCATGCCCCTGCGTCTCGGCGGTCCCCAGCGCCAGGCGGGTTTTCACCTTGCCCACCTCAGGGAACTTCGCGAACATTACGAGGGTGCGTTGCACGGTAGTACCGTTGGTCTCGGCGGGAGTCAGACGCCCAGGGCCGCCATCGCCGCGAGGGTGTTGGGGAACCGGGCCGCGTCGAGCCGGGCAGGCAGCGCGCGTACCGCGTCCGGCCCGTCCACGTCCTCACTATCGTACGCAACCTCGACGCTCATGCCCAACTGTTCCGCATGGGCCGCGAAGCCGGGCATGGGCGGCTGCTCGGCAAAATCGTACTCCCACAGCGCCGGGTTCCAGGTGCGCTGCCCAATGCACCAGAAGCGCTCCCCGCGTTCCCGCCCGATGACCACATCCACGCTGTCCAGCTTCGTGAACACGTCGTCGAGGAATTGCGGCGACAGGTCGGGCACATCGCTGGCGGCGACGATGACCTTGTCCGTCGCGGCCAAGCCCACCTCCACCATACGCGCCCAGCGCGCGGGCAGGTTGCGGGCGGGGATGAAGCAGAGCTGGCCGGGGCGTTGCACGAACGGCCGGTAGTACGCCATGGCGCTCCGCGGCCCGTAGGCGAGCCGCACGTCGGCTTCGCCATCGGCGAACAGCGGTGGCAGGAGGTCCCGGTGCCACGCCGCCCAGAACGCCTCCGCCGGCTCGGGACCAAACGTGTCGCTCAAGCCCCGGCGCTTGCATTCGGTCGCGGGCGGCATGGCGAGCACGTAGGCCCGGGGTGGGTGGAACGGCATCTTCAGTTCCCCAGGTCCCGCACGCGGCAGGCCGGGTCGATGATGCAGCGCTTCGCCGCCGTCGCGATGGCGGCCTTCCGTTCCGGATCCTGCACGTACGCGACGGTGTTAATGCCGGAGACGCGGAACAGCATTTCGACCCCGATCTGCTGGACGGCGCGGCGCTCGAACCCGGCATCCTGTGCGTACGTGACGTCGCCTTGGTACGCGCCCCAGAACGCGTCTACCGCGGTGCGCACGGCCGGCGCCATGGCCGGGGAGTTATAGGCGTGAAGCAGGTAGTGCGCCAGCATGAATCCCACGTCCTGGGCCGGGTCGCCGTAGTTGCAGAACTCCAGGTCGTAGACACCCGGGCGCGGCCCGTCCACCAGGACGGACGCGGTCCAGAAGTCGCCGTGGAGCAACACCTGCTTGCGTTCCGTGAAGGCCTGCGCCAACCCTTCGATGTGCGGGACCACCTGGGGATCGTCGCAGAACCCGAAGAAACAGAACTCCAGGCGCAACGCGTGCATGGCCGCGTTCGCGAAGCGCGCCGCGAGGGCGGGCTGCTCGGCGGTGCGATTGTGCAAGGCTGCGAGGAACGTCCCCAGATTCCCCGCGACGCCGGTGTCCACGTCGCCCGCGATGAGCGCGTCCTCGAGGCGGCGCCGGTCCGCACCCAGGTCCGTCATCGCCAGCACGTTGCGCTCCGCGTCGAACCAGAGCGGGCGCGGCACGTCGGCGCCGGGCCACGGCGGTTGTGCCGCGAGGTACGCGAGCGCCTCGTACTCGAAGCGCAGCCGCTCCGGCGTGGCGCAAATCTCCGGAAACGCCCGCAGGTGCGGCAACGCTTGCTTGAGCACGATGCTGGTCTCGCCCGCATCCCGCACGCGGAGGACGGTGTTCATGAAGCCGCCTTCGAGCAGGTGGGTCTCCCCTCCCGCATTGGCGAGCAGCCCGGCGTCGGCCGCCAGCCCCGGGGCGGAGGTTTCGTCCAGAATGAACATGGTCACCGCAGCAGCGAAAACAACCGCGCCCGGAACGGCTCGGCCTCGACCGCGGTGCAAAAGGTCACCGTGCGGGCGGGACCCTCGGGCAGCGCGTGCAGCAATGGCCGGCCGTCTCGCTCGACGATTTCGGTTTTCAAATCGTGCACGGTGTAGAGTTCCGGGTCCGTAAGATACCCCACAGCGACCGCATCCCACGGATGGAAGTAATCCAGGCCGAAGCTCGCCTGCCAATGATCCACCCACGCGTCCAGCGGCCCCCGGAGGTATCGCGCCACCGGCGTGTCGGCTGCGGCCAGCGCGGCCACGTCCGCCCGGGTGACGGCCACCCCCACCGAGACTTCGAATCCGGCGTACACCAGGGGAAAGGCCTGGTCCAGGACCACCTGGGCGGCGGCCGGGTCCAGCTCGAAGTTCAAGTCCATCACGCCCGCCGTGGCGGTGCCCAGGAGAAACTCGACGCCGGGCCGGCGGCCGCCGACGAAAACCAATTGGGTGACGTTCGCGGCGATGTGGGGGGCGTGGCGGAGGGCCCCCGCAATATTCGTCAGCGGCCCGAGGGCCAGCACGGTATGCGGCCCGGCCGCCAACGCGGCAATCAACGCGTCCACTGCCGGCGTGCGCACCTCCAGCTCATGCGCTCCGGCGGCTCCGCGGGCGACCGGCACGTCCCCACACCCGGCGAGCGCCAGCACCTCGCGCGCCAGGCGGTCCGTATCGTCGATGGCCGCGTTCCCGAAGACGGCCGTGACGCCCCGGACGTCCAACGCGGGATGCCGGCACGCCTGCACCAGCGCCACCGCGTCGTCCACGTCACATCCGGGGAGGCCGATGGCCGGATCGGTATCGATCAGAACGGGCAGGGGCTCAGGCATGCACGGCTGGAGGAACGCCCGGGCGACCCGTCAGGATTCGACGGTTCGGCGATTGATGTGCGTCCGCAAGCGGGACCCGACGATCCGGATCAAGTTGACGAAGATTTTGGCGGCCATGCGCGGCTGCTTGCGCATGAGCACCTCCAGTACGGTCTCGTTGATGACGAACAGTTCGGTGTTCCCGACGGCGATGGCGGATGCGGCTCGACCTTCACTGCTAATCAGCGCGGACTCGCCGAACACATCCCCGACTTCGCAGGTGTCGATTTCATGCAGCGCGCCGTCCACATCCCGGGCGATGCGCACCGCGCCGGCGAGCACCGCGTACATGGCCACGCCGGGGTCGCCCTGCCAGAAGACGTGTTCCCCGTCCGGGAAGGTGTTGCAGTGGCCCAGCGCGGTAATGCTGTCAATCTCGCGCTCGGTGAAGCCGTCGAACAGCTTGGCGGTGTACAGGGTGGCCAGTTGGGCCGCGAGATCCGGGCTCGGCATGCTGGCGTGAGTATAAGAAGCCGCTCGCGGCCAGGTCAATTTGCTTGACACCCCCCAGGGGCGCCCGTAAGCTGGCCCATCGCGCCATGGCTCCTGGACCGCCGTCGCAGGTCACCCCAGCCGGGAGCCGCCCGTGGCTGGGGCTCCTCGTGTTCGCTGTGGCGGCGAGCTATCTCTTCCCGTTCTGGAATCGGGTCGGCCTAGATAGCGACGAAGCGAAGATCATCCTCGGGACCCTGCGGATCTTCGCCGGGGAACGGTTGTACGTGGACATCTTCGAGTTCGTTCCCCCGGGGCTCTACGCCGTCGTGGCCGCCGCGCTCCGCCTCAGCGGTCCAGACCCGAATATCTTCGAGCTGCGCGTTGCGGTGGTGCTGTTCGGGGCCGCGAGCGTCGTCGCCACGTGGGCCGTGGCCGCCCGGGCGACCCAGCGGCCTCTCGTGGCGCTTCTCCCGGCCGCGTTGGCCCTGGTCTTCGGGCTAAGCCACTGGTGCATCGCCAGCATCCACTGGGTCAGCACCACGTTCGCGCTCCTCGCCACCTGGGCGATGCTCGAGATCGGGGCGGTCCGGGCGCCCTGGCGGCCGTGGTTCCTCACCGGCCTGGCGACGGGCGCGGTGCTCCTGGTGGCGCAGCACAAGGGGGTGGCCCTGGGCGCGGTCGCCGTGCTGCTGGCCGTGGCGTACATGGTCCACGCGGTCCGGTTCCTCGACCGGCCCCGCAACCGGCTGGTGGGTCCCGAAGATGCCTTCGCAGTGGGCGTGGTCCTCGTGCTCACGCCGCTGTGTATTGGCCTGGCCGCGCGCGATCAATTCGCGCCCATGCTGGCGGCGGCGTTCGGATGGACGCGGGAGGGGTACGGCGTGGCGAATGCGGTGCCATACGGCTACGGGGCGGGCATCCTCTTCGATCCGCGCAAGTGGCACGCCGTCGGTTCTACGCTGGGCCTCCCCCTGTCCGCCCTGCTCCGGCTCCTGCTGCTCGTTGCTCTGCCGGGGTGTCTCTTCGCCGTGCTGGGTCGCGGGCTCGTGCGGTGGATTTCCGCGCCCAATCCCGCTGCGTGGGCGGACCTGACCGTGGGCGTGGTGGGCGTCGCCATGTGGCTGACCGCGTGGACTCGGCCGGACGTCTTGCACCTCCTGACAGTGGCCCCGTGGGGCTTTGTTGGGGCGACGCTCCTGCTGTCCCGGGCGGAACCGGGGGGCCCGGGCCCTGGGCGGTGGGTGCGCCGCGGTGCGGTGGGGCTCGCGGTCGCTCTGGCCGTGTCCTGGGGCGCGAGCGACCAATGGGAGCAGCGCCGTTGGGGCAGCGTGCGGTTGGGCGCCCTGGGTTTTCTGAGGTATCCGCGCGATCTGGCACCGGGCTATTCGGCAGCGGACTCAGATATCGCGCAGACCATCGCGTACCTGCAGGCGGTGACCGGACCGGAGGAGCCGATCTTCGTCTACCCGTATGCCCCGTACTTCTACTACTTGGCGGATCGGCCCAACCCGACGCGCTACAACATCTGCATTCCGGGTTACCAGGGCAAAGCGGCGATTGACGAGGTGATCGACCGGTTGCAGACGTCGCGGGTGTCCTACGTGGTGCTCGATCCGCTCGCGCATCCCGAACTGTTGCGCCAGGCGTTCCCGGGCTACGATCCGGCGCTGTTCGCGGAGAGTCCCCTGACGCAGTACATCCACACGCGGTACGCTCCGGCGCAGGAGTTCGGGGCCGTGCGCGTCCTGCGGCGGCGGGGACGCTAAGGGCGGCTAGGCTAGGGCCCCGGCTTGCGGGCGTCGGCGTGCATGCGCGCGGACAGATCTTTGATGCACGCCTCGATCTTGCGCACGGCCTGTTCCTGCTCCTCCGTCAACTCGCCGTAGAAGCCCAACCGCAGGTTCTGCGCGTACGTCAGCGCGGGGGAAATGATGTTGATGAGGTCGTGGCGCTCGGTGCTGTCCACGGCTGCGCCTACCGGATCTGCTTCCGCCGCCGGTTTCGGTAATCGACCAGCAGGTAGCGTCCCAATTGGTCGGGTGTGGTGAAGAATGCCCGGCCCCGGTTGATTTTCGTGATCTTCTCCACGAACTCGCGCAGGTAGCTGTACTCCTCCAGCATGAACACGTTGATGGTGATGTTCTGGCGGGTGCAGCGCATCACCTCGCGCAGGGTGGCGTCCAGGGTCCGCTGGCTGGGGGGATATTGGAAGAACAACTGGCCGTGGTCGAAATGGGCCGTGGGCTCCCCGTCGGAGATCATGATGACTTGCTTGTTCTTGCCGCCTTCCCGGGCGAGCAACTGCCGGGCCATCTGGAGGGCGTGCTGCATGTTCGTGCCGTATACGCCGCCGGCCCAGGACACGTCGATGAGGTTCTCGGCCTCGATCATCCGCGCGTGCGAGTCGAAGCCGATGATGTACAGGCTGTCCTTCGGGTAGCGCGTGCGGATGAGGCTATTGAGGGCGATGGCGACTTTCTTCGCGGCGGTAAAGCGGTTGAACCAGGCCATGGACCAACTCGTGTCGAGCAGCAGCACCGTAGCCGACTTGGTCTGGTACTCGGTCTGGTAGACCTCGAAATCCTCCGCCTTCAAATCCAGGACGGGACGCGGCCCGTCGCCCCGGCCGCCCCGGGCCAGCGCGTTGCGCAGGGTCTCGCCCAGGTCCAGGAAGAGCGCGTCGCCGAAGTCGTACCGCTTCGTGCGCTCGCTGGGCGTATGGGATGCGCCGCGCTTGTGCACCTCGTGCTTGCCGATCCGGTCGCGGGTGGCGTTGTCGAAGATGTCGCGGAGCGCCTTCTCGCCGATGCGCCGCTTGCCCCGCGGCGTCAGTTGATACCGGTCCCCCTTTTTCTTGAGGTAGCCCTCATCCTCCAGCCGCTGGGTCAACGTCTGGAGGCGCGTGAGCTGGTTGTACAGCTCGTCGCCGAGGGCTTCGCGCAGCTCTTCGGGGGTGGCGCCTTCGGGAAAGTCGATCCGCAGGCTCCAGCGGCCGTTGCGCAAGGCCTGCTCGATCTGCTCCAGGAGGCGCATCTCCTCCATGAGGGCCTGGGTCTGCTCGAAGTCCCGCGCCTCGTCACCCGTAAAGGGATAGTGGTCGCGGAAGCGCTCCATGGTCTCGACATCCTCAAGTTGCTTGAGCAGCTCCTCCAGCGCCTTCGCGGCCTCCGGATCCAGAAACCCGTGCTCATCCCGATAGTTCTTGAGTTCCCGAATCGCCTGGCTGAGGCGGCGCGGCAACGCGTTCAGGTCCTGCAGGCGCTCGTCCTTGTCGCCGGGGGGCAGGTCCGGGCCGCGCTTCTCCACCGTCTCCCGCTCGCGCTCGCGGATGGCGTTCACCCGGTCGCGAATCTCATCCAGGGAGTGGTCCAGGGTGTACTGTTCGAGCAGTTCCTGCCGCCGCTGCTGCAGTTGCTCGAGCAGGGCCTCGATGCCGCTGACGAGGGGGTTGCCGTCCGCGTCCATGACCCCTTCGCGCAGGATCAGATGCAGGCTGATGGTGATGTCGTTGTACTGGAAGAAGTAGTCGGCAATCTGGTCAAACACCTTGCCGGTGTCGACGTCTTCATACGTCTGATTGCCGTCCCACGCGCCGTAGCGATGCGCGAAGCTCCGGAGGTTGGCTACCCGTTTCCGCGATAGTTCCACGTGTCCTCTTCCACGTACTTGTTCAGCTTGCGATTCAGGTGCAGGCCTTCGAGGATGAACTCGACCGCGGACGCCACTGCGGCGGGCTCCTCGAAACTGCCGAGGAACATGACGCCGTCCTTCAACCCTTCCACCGCGTTTAGCAGGTGGATGTAATCCCCGGATTTCATCGTGTTGCCCACCAGCAGGGTGGTGCCGCTGTCGAACAGCGTAATGAACGGATCGAAGAACGAGACGCTGAGGTACTGGTTGAACACCTTGCGTACGGCCCGGCGCAGCAGTTCGTCCAGGATCTTGCCGTCCTCGTCCTCCTCGATGGCTTCCACCTCGATCTTGCCCATGCTGGACGCGGCCAGGTAGCGCAGATCGCTGATCCGGGGCGAGGCGAACTTCTCGCCTAGGCAGATGGCCCGCCGGATGGCGGTGGCGCAGAGACTCTCGTAGTTGCAGATGGACATGCGCACGCTGACGCCGCTGCGCTGGTTGATCGCTGCGTGCTCGCGCGCCTCGCGGGTGATTTCCGCGACGATCTCCTTCATGAATTGCGGTACGGTGAGCGTGACCCCTTCGTGGGTGAAGGCCGTGCGCTCCTGCTCCATCACCTGCACCTCCATCTCGGGCAGGAGCGGATAGTGGGTGCGAATCTGGGCGCCGTACCGGTCCTTCAGCGGGGTGATGATCCGGCCGCGGTTCGTGTAGTCCTCCGGGTTCGCGCTCGCCACGATGTACACGTCCAAGGGCAGGCGGATTTTGAAGCCCCGAATCTGGACGTCGCGCTCCTCCATGATGTTGAACAGCCCCACCTGGATGCGCTCACTGAGGTCCGGGAGTTCGTTGATGCAGAAGATCCCCCGGTTGGCCCGCGGAATGAGGCCGTAGTGGATCACGTGTTCGTCGGCCAGGTAGCGCCCCTCGGCCACTTTGATCGGGTCCACTTCGCCGATGAGGTCCGCGGTGGTCACGTCCGGGGTCGCCAGCTTCTCGGCGTACCGCTCGTCTCGCGGCACCCACCGGATGGGCGTGCGGTCGCCCTGTTCCGCGATGGCCTCCTTGGCAAACTTGGAGATGGGGTTGAAAGGATCGTCGTGAATTTCCGAGCCGGTGATGGTGGGAATCTGCTCGTCCAGCAAGCTCGTCAGCGCCCGAATGAGCCGCGTCTTAGCCTGGCCCCGTTCGCCCAGGAAGGTCATGTCATGCCCGGCGAGAATGGCGATCTCGATTTGGGGGATCACGGTGTCTTCGAAGCCGATGATGCCCGGGAACAGCGGGTCTTCCCGTTGCATATTCGCAATGAGGTTGCGCCGCATCTCCTCCTTGACGGGCCGAGGCTCGTAACCGGATTCGCGCAGTTCACCGAGGGTCGTGGGTCGGGTCATACAATCTCCCAGGAAGGCGGTTCGAAGTAGCCGAACTCCCATTGTACTGGGGCCCTTCGCGGCAGCGCAATCCACCCGTGTCCGGGCACAGCGGCCGTGCCGCGGCCGTCGCGCCCCCCCAGGCGCTTACTGGACGCTGCGCACCGCGAATGGCTCCCGCTTGCCTTTCAACTGGAGAAACGTCACGGGCCCAAACGTGATATCGCCGTCCGCGGCTTGTTCCGCCGTCAGCCCGCTGACCAGGATTTCGCCCCCCCGGGCGGCGTCGCACAGGCGACTGGCCGTATTCGTCGTGTCCCCGATGGTGGCGTACTGCAGGTACCGCTCCGAGCCAATGTTGCCCGCGAAAGCGGGGCCGGTGTTGATGCCGATGCCGACTTCGATGTGGTAGGAGCGACCTTCGTTCGCCCACCACGCATTGAGGTCCACGAGCGCTTCTTGCATCTGCTTGGCGGCGCGCGTGGCCCGGCATGCGTCGTCGCCGTGGGCGACCGGCGCGCCCCACACCGCCAGGAGTCCGTCCCCGATGTACTTCTCCAACGTCCCGTCGTGCTCGAAGATGATGTCGACCATCTGGGGGAAGTACTCATTGAGGAGTTCCGCAAGCTGCAGGGGCGGCAGCGCTTCCCCGAGCGAGGTGAAGCCCCGCAGATCCGCGAAGAGCACGGTGACCTCCCGCTCTTCTCCGCCCAACGACAGGGGCTCGTCCTCCTTCACGATCGCCTGGACGGTCGCGGGCGAAAAGAACCGCGAGAAGTTCGCCTGTACCACGGCCTCTTCCCGCAGCTGCCGTTGGAGCTGCATGTGGGACAGGGCGAGGGCGGCCTGCGCGGCGAAGGCGCCGAGGTACTCCAAGTCGCCGTCGGTGTAGACGCCGGGCAGCACCCGATTGTCGAAGTACAGCGCCCCGAGGCGGGTCGCCCCGTTGATGAGCGGAAAGCACACGGCCGAGCGGACCGAAAACTCCATGACACTCTGCGCCTTTTCGAATCGCGGGTCGGCCGAGGCGTCCGTGGTCATGACCGCCTCGCCGCGGCGCAGCGCCTCGCGGACGATGGTCATGCTGACGTGCCGCGACACCACGGGCCGGCTTTGTGCGGGCCGCGCGACGACCGGATACAGCCGGTCTGCCTCGTCCAGCAGCAACATGGCCGCTTGATCGAAGGTGATGATCTCTTTGAGTTCATCGAGGATGCGCTCTCCCAGTTGCGTCTCGTTGCGGCAGCCCCCGAGCGCGTTGGTGATGGCCAGGAGGGTGGCCAGCCGGGAGGCGGCACTGGCGGGCCCGTCGCCGCTGGACACTCGCAGGCTCGTCGCCGCCAGGTGTTCGCCGGAAGTCGCAAACGTGCGCCCGCTCGGCGAGAACTTGCGCACGATCCGCTGTCCGGAATCCATCGCCGCCTCGGCGGCCTCGACGATGAACCGGAGACTGCCGAACTGGACCGCGTCCTGATCCTGGAGTTCGGTTTCGGTTACCCGGGCCCCGTTGACGTAGGTGCCGTTCAAGCTTCCCAGGTCCCGAACCAGCAGCGCGCCCTTTCGCACCTCCAGCTCCGCGTGGCGGCGCGAGATGCTCACGTGCCGGAGCGTGGTGCTGTTCTCAATGTGGCGCCCGATGGAGCACGCGTGGTCCGATAGCACCCGAATCATGGGCCAGTGGGCCTCGGTCGGGCGCAGAGTGAAGGCGCTCACGCGCGGCGGACGCTAGGCTTGGTAGGCCAGATGGGTGGCGACTCGCAAACGCGCGGCCACGATACGGAACAGGTTGAGTAGCAGCCGGGTCGCGGCTTTGGGCTGGCGGCGCAGGAGTTTGTCCAGCGCGTCTTCGGACAGTTGGAGCACCTGGGTCGGCTTGGCGGCCAAGGCCGCCGCCGTGCGCTTCCCCCCGGTGGCGAGGGCCACCTCCCCGAGCATCCCGCCCTCGTCCACCACCGCCATCACTTCATTCCCGGCCTGGGAGGGGAGCACGATGTGCACCTCGCCCCGGAGCACCACGTACAAGCTGTCGCCCATCTGGCCGCGCTTGAAGAGAACTTGGCCGGCCCGGTACACCTTGATTTCGCCCCCGCCCAGGATTTTCTTTTTGAGGTCGGTCTTGATGCCGGCGAAGATTTTCGGCATGTCCTCGCTCGTGACCGGTGAGAGTTGCTGCGTCATCCGATTGTTCGCCTCGGTCAGGTGCTGGAGCAGCCGCCTGACGCCGATGTGGAACAGGTTGGTCATCAGCTTGGCGCTGATTTTTGGCTCCTTGTGGAAGAAATGCTCCAGGTCCGCTTCGGTGAACGACAGGAGCATGGTGTCGACGATCGTGGTGGCGTGTGCGGACCGGGGCTGGCTGCTGAGGGCGGCCATTTCCCCGAAGATCTCCCCGGGTCCCAATTGCGCGATCTGCACGTCCTGCCCGTCGATGAAGTCATGAATCCGGACCTTACCTTCCGCTACCAGGAACATGTTGTCCCCGGTATCCCCCCGTAAGAACACCGGGACCCCTTCACCCGTCCACTCCAGCATCCCCAGCTTGAGCACCCGTTTGATCTCCCGCTCCTTGAAATCTTCGAAGAGCGGGCTGCCCACCCAATCGGCTGCTTTGGCTGTGTTTTTCATGAATCCCCCTGCGTTCCGCGCCGTTGCCGAGCATTATATGCACTCGTTGCACCCGGCGAAAGGCTGCCGCCTGGGTAATTTTCTCCGCCTCGACCGGCAGAGTCCGGCAAGATTGGCCGCGGGGCGACCGGGGCCTGGCAGGCCCGACCGTTGTAAGTGTGGGGGGGCTGGTTGTTTACGGCGGATCATGCCCGGGTGGCACGTGGCCTGCATCTGGACTGCCAGTGCCCGCGGAGTCGAGCAACATGGCCACCAGGAGCCGGCGACATGATTTCTTGTACTTCCAGTGGGACCCCGAGAGCAAGCGCGTTCTTTTAACCGGTTTCGTGTCGGCCCATAGCCGACGCGATGCACGGCGGCGTTTGCGGGCACATGGTCTTCGGACCTGACCGCAACGCCCCACTCTCTCCCATGCACGGAAGCCCTCGGCGCACTGTTGCGCCGGGGGCTTTCCGCTTTCCCCTCCCGCGCGATCTCTTGTCGTGCCGGGCAGCACCGGGGGCGCGATACCACAAAAGCAGCCCCCCGGAGACCGGGGGGCTGCTGCACATAGGTGAGGGCTGTGGAAGGAGAGTTGCTGTCTTCCGCAACGGCATCAGCCGAAACAGCGGCTGATCCTCACATCGAAACTTTGGGGGGGCTGACTGCTCGTCGTTCCTGAGCGTTGACCGGGGTTTGGCCCATCGTGGCTTTGTGTATCCCGTGCTTCAAGTTGCTGACCACCAAGACGTTACCGCACGCATATTCAGACATTGACGCAAAGCGCCGACGCAGTCGCCCCTGGGGGTCGCCGCGCCGGCCGGGGCGCACAGTCTAGCACCAGCCCCACCTCGCAGACAACGACCGCCCGGCCCCTGCGGTCGCCTGGACCGGGCGGATCCACCGCCCCTTGTGGCCGCACCCGTCGGACCACAGTATCGAGCCGTGTGACGGCCCTGCTCCCGTGAACCCGGCGGTGGGCCGGCCTGAGCCTGTGGGGCCGGGACCGGGCCGACCGTCACGGCGCACCGACCTGATAGCCGTCGGCCTCCAGGGCGGTCTTGATCTCCGCGATGTGATCGAAGTCCCGCGTTTCCAGCTCCACGTCCACCAGCGCCTCGCCCAGACGCAGGCCCTCGACTGATCGGGAATGGTGGATCTGGATGACGTTGGCGCGCCGGTCCGCAAAGATCTGACTGATGTGGAGCAGCTCTCCGGGCTGATCGCGCAGGCGAATGCGCAACTGAAGCAGCCGGCCGCTTTTGAGTTCGCCCATCTCGATGATGTTGCTGATGAGGCCCACGTCAATGTTGCCTCCCGAAACGATGAGGACCACGTGGCGCCCTTCGACGGGCAGCTTGCCGTGCATGACGGCGGCGAGCGTGGCGGCACCTGCCCCTTCCGCCACGGTCTTTTCGTCTTCCAGCAGGGTCAGCACCGCGGCCGCAATTTCGTCTTCCGCCACCGCGACCACCTCGTCCACCAGCGTCCGGATGATGGGGAACGTCTTGTCGCCAATCTGCCGGACGCAAATGCCGTCAGCGATGCTGCTGGCGGGGGGAATCTCGACGGGGTGGCCGGCCTCAAGCGCGGCTCGGGCGGCTGGCATCGCGGCCGCTTCGACGCCGACGACTCGGGCTTCCGGTTTGCGTGCTTTGAGGGCCGTGGCGATTCCCGAGACGAGGCCTCCGCCCCCGAGGGGGGCCACGATCACATCCACCTGCGGACATTGCTCGATCACTTCCAATCCAATGGTGCCTTGCCCCGCGATGATCTGTGGGTCGTCGAACGGGTGCACCAGGGTCAGGCCGCGTTCGGTGCAGAGCCGCATCGCTTCCCCCAAGGCCGCTTCGAAATCTTCGCCGTGCAGGATCACCTCCGCACCGAAATTCCGGCAGGCGCTGACCTTGGTGAGCGGCGCGTCGCCCTTCATGACGACGGTCACCGGCGCGCCCAGGCGGGTGCCGTGGTAGGCCACGCCCTGGGCGTGGTTCCCCGCCGAGGCGACGATCAGCCCGCGCTTGAGCTGTTCCGGGGGCAGTTGCAGCAGCTTGTTGAGCGCCCCACGCTCTTTGAAAGAGCCTGACATCTGAAGGTTTTCGAGCTTCAAGTACAGGTTGCACTTGAAGCGGCGGGACAGCATCTCGCTCCGCGCCAGGGGGGACAGGTAGATCGCGTTCCGGATGCGCTCGCGGGCGGCCTCAACGTCGGCCACGGTGACGGCTAGGGTAGTGGTCATTACGGTCCGGGCAGGGTTGGGGAACGGGGCTACGCCCGGGAAGGGTGCGAGTATACCCAGCGCCACCATCCCTGCCGCAAGCAGCCGCTCCACCACCGGATCGAGTTCCGCTACCCCTGCGGCCCCCGCACCCGGGGCGGCGCCCCCGGTCCCGCGTTACGGGGTGGGTTCCTTGAGTGTGCGCAGCCACTCGCGGACGGCCGCCGAGACGGCGGCTTCGTGCCCCCCGTAAAAATGGTCGGCGCCCGGAATCGTCGCGTAGGCGATGGGCGGATTGGCCGCGGCACACAGGGCTTCTGCCTCGCCCGGAGCACAGAACTGGTCGTGCTCGGCGGCCAGCATGGTCTTGGGTCCGTTCCAGTGGATCGCGGTCTCCGGCAAGGGCAGCATGCCGATGGGTGGGGACACCCAGAGCGCCGCGCGGGGCTGCACCTCCCGCGTCAGAATCTGCGCGGCCACGGCGGCGCCAAAGGAGTAGCCCGCGACCACCACGCGCCCCGGCGGGCACCCGTGCGCCTGTTCCAAATGGGCGAGCACCGCACACAGGTCTTCTACCTCTCCCTGGCCGCCGTCAAATGCGCCGGCGCTCTCCCCCACCCCCCGGAAATTGAAGGTGACGATCCCATAGTCCAGGTCGGAGGCCGCCTCGGCGATGGCCGCCACCACCGTGTTGTGCCGGTTCCCGCCGTACTGGGGATGAGGGTGGCAGACGACGATCCAGCAGTCGCACGCCTCCGCCGGCTCGCCTACGGCCACTTCCAGGCGGCCGGCGGGCCCCGGAATGGTGGTTGCCACGCGGGCTAGCGGTTGCGCGGCAGCACGCCGCCGGGCCGGACCTTGTCGATCTGATGCGGAAAACTGCCGAAGCTCGTGTCCCGCAGACCGTACGCGGCCAGGAGGCCCGCGGCGAAGAGGGCCGTTGCGATCAAGGCGTACACGAAATTGCGCGTGCGCTCATTCATGGTTAGAAGCCCAGGGGTTCCAATCCCAGCTGCGCGCGAACCTCGGCATACAGTTTCTCGTACTGGCGTTTCATGAGCACTTCGCGCGGATCCACGCGGTAGGCGGCCTTGTCGGAGACGAGTTCCCGAATCACGTTATCCGCGTCGAAGGGATCGTCGCGCACCCCGTCTTCCGTGTGCAACGCTTCGATGCTTTCCTTGGCGATGGTGTACTGCTCTTGCAAGACGCGCAGGTAGCGGATGCTGTTGTTCAACGAGATGGACAGCTTGTTTTGCAGCGGGGCCCGAGAAAACGGCGGCTGATAGTTGTCGACTTCGCTCTTGAGTTCCTGCTTGCGATTGAGCAGCATGGTGATTTTTTCGAGGAAGTAGTCGTCCGCCGCGATGTTCGACTTGGGGAGGATTTCGCGCGCCTCTTCATCAATGGCATCGTTGCGGGCACACACATCCCGCGCCCACGTATCGAACTCGGCGCCCCCACAGGCGGCGAGGACGCACAAGAGCGCGCCGGCCGTCCCCCGCTTAACCCGCGTCAGCATCCTCGTATCCCCCTGCCGCACGGCGCTCCGGGCCTGCGGTCGACTCCCGCCACCATTATATGCGACGCCTGGCATGTTGCGAAGCGGGCGCGCGGTCACCCTTTGGCGTTGATCCCGTGCTTTTTGATCTTGTAATTGATGACGCGGGGGCTGATCTGAAGCAGGGCCGCGGCGCGTTTCTGCACGCCGCCACTTTTTTCCAGCGCGCGCATGATGAGGCGCCGTTCGACTTCTTCCAGGCTGATGCCGGCGTCAGGGATATCCACCAGGAGGCCGTTGGTAGTCGGGGCCGAGCTGGCCTCCAGAGCCAGGTGATCGAGCCCGATCTGCTCGCTGTCGCACATGATGACTGCGCGCTCGAGCACGTTCTGCAGCTGCCGGATATTGCCCGGCCAGTTGCACTCCAAGAGCGTCTCCATGGCGTCCGGGGCCAACCCTCGGACCGGCACCCCTAACTGGCGGGAGTACTTGTCGATGAATCCATGGACCAGCGGCGGGATGTCGTCGCGCCGATCGCGGAGCGCCGCCAGCTGGATGTTGACGACGTTCAGCCGGTAGAACAGGTCCTCCCGGAACCCCCCTTCCTGCAACAATTGCGGCAGGTTCTTATTCGTGGCCGCGATGATGCGCACGTCCACGCGGATCGTCTGCGACCCCCCGAGCCGCTCAAACTCGTGCTCCTGCAACATGCGCAGGATCTTGGCTTGGATCGCGATCCCCATGTCCCCAATCTCATCCAGGAACATGGTGCCCCCGTCGGCCTGCTCGAACCGGCCGACCCGCTGCTTGTGCGCACCGGTGAACGCGCCCTTCTCGTGGCCGAACAGTTCGCTCTCGAGCAGATTGTCCGGCAAGGCCGCGCAGTTCACGCGGATGAACGCGGCGCGTCGGCGCGGGCTGTTGAAGTGGATCGCCCCCGCAATGAGTTCTTTCCCGGTGCCCGTTTCGCCCGTAATGAGCACGGAAGCGTCGGTGGGGGCGACGCGGCGCAAGGTCTCGAAGACCTGTTTCATCTGCGGCGATTCGCCGATGATGTCCTCGAAGTGGTAGATGACCGGCTGTTGCCGGCGGTGGAAGTCGATTTCGTTGCGAAGGCGGCGAAGTTCGAGCAGCTTGTCGAATCGGCCGATCAGTTCGTTGCTATCGAACGGGCCGTGGATCACGTCCGTCGCGCCGCGGCGCATGGCTTCCACCAGCACGTCGGGCGACGCGTCGGGCATCACGAGGATGACGGCCGTCTGGGGGCTGCGGGTGAGGAAGTCCTCCAGCTCTTGGCTCTCGGCCGAGATCATCGTGGTGTGGTCCGTGATGAGCAGGTCGAACTGCTCCCGGGTGGCCTCCGTCCGCAGATCGGGCATGGTATGCACTTCGTCCACGCGAAAGCGGCCGGTTTCCGCGACCTGCTGGAGGTGCGTGTGTAGGGCGGGTTGCTGGCTCAGGGCCAGGACCGTTTTCATAGTGCCGTTTCCCTTAACTCAGTGCGGCCATCAACATGTCAAGCTTGGGCCGATGGTCGTTGAAAGCGGCCGCGTACTCGCGCACTTCGTCCCGCGTGTTCTTCGGGTTTTCCGCCAGGATGATGTTCCATGCCACGTCCTCGTCCAGGGGTTCCTGATCTTCCTGCGATTCGAGGAACGGCAAGGCATCCTCGGCCGCGACCCGGTCGGCCAAGTGCACGATCGCCGCCAAGGCCGGGCGCTCGCTAGCGGCCGCCTGGGCGAGCGCGTCCAGGGGCGTGTGGTGGAACCGTAGCGCTTCCACCAGCAACGGTGGCAACTGCCAATGCTGCGCGGCCCACGCGCCGATCTCCGCATGGGACGTCCCCATTACTTCTTGCTCGGCGTGCGCCATGCCCTGGCCCGTGTGCTCCATCACATCCAGCACTTGCCGGAACTGGCCGGGCAAGTATTGGGAGCAGATCAGCACGCCGATGTCGTGAATGAGACCGGCGACGAAGGCGTCTTCGTAGCCGTCGAAACGGAAATGCTCCACGAGCATCTTGGAGGCCACCGCGGTGCCCAGGCTGTGCCGCCAAAAGGCGCGGCCGGGAAGCTGGCGCTCCCGGCCCGGCCCCCCGAACATGGAGATGATGGCCACCCCGACCACCAGATTCACGATCTCGTTGAGGCCCAGCAGGGTCATGGCCATGGTCAGCGAGGACACCCGCTGGCGGACGCCGTAATACGCGGAGTTGGAGACGCGGAGGATATTGATCGTCAGGGCCGGGTCCCGCTGGATGACCGCACTGATCTCCCCGATCGGCAGCGTGTCATCCCCCGCCATCTTCAGGACCCGCAGGGGCACGTCCGGCAAGGCAGGGAGTTCCCCCACATCGGCCAATAGCTGTTCAATGCGCTCGGGAATCAAGGTGGGCATGCGGGACTGCGACCGGCCTAGTTGGCCCGTCATCCCAACAGTGTACCCCAATTATTACAAAATCGCAATATATTATTGATGAATATGCTGTAATTGCCTATCGTAATTAGTGGCTATGACTATATTTGTAAAGCCCCCGAGGCGGGGGCCTCGGGGGCTTGGCGGGGCGTCTGGGGAGGGGATGGCCCGCCGTGGGAGATGCTAATGGCGGCGGCCGGAGTGGCTGCCATGCCCGCGGCCATGCCGGGAGCGATGTCCGTAGCCGCCGTGGCCGTACCTGCTCCGGTAGTGGCGCGAGTGGCCGTAGCCAGAGCGATACCCATAGTGCCGCGGTGCGTAGCCGTGGCGGCCGTAGGAGCCGTGGCGGCCGTAGGAGCCGTGGCCACCGTAGGAGTAATGGGGCTGGGAGTACACGCGGTGGCTTCCGTAGTGGCTGCCATAGCCCCCATGGGAGCTTGCGGCCGCATGGACGGCGCCCGCGACGACATGGGCGCTGATGGACCCGAGTTCGTACTTGAAGGCCCGCTCGAATTCATCGCTGGCGCTCGCGGCCTGAGGAGTCCCCAGGACGAGGCCGAGGCCGACCAGAGCGGCGAGAGCATAAGTGGCGTGACGCATGTGGTGTTCCTTTCGAGCCGGCGCGGGGCCGGCGGGGCTGGTCTCCGTGTTCTGGTAGCTTTGACGCCGGCCGCGGCCGTTTATTCAGCCCGGGGCATTTTTTTGCGCTGTGAAAAGAGCCCTCACGAACACGTACTGTGCTGAATCAACCTCTGGTGAGTGCAGCGGTTCGCCCGCTGCGCGGC
The DNA here is from genome assembly GCA_965371225.1 of uncultured bacterium. Taxonomy (GTDB): domain Bacteria; phylum Abyssobacteria; class SURF-5; order CBDUXP01; family CBDUXP01; genus CBDUXP01. Next base: position 27,829 of record CBDUXP010000004.1, read on the forward strand.
TCCACGAACACGGTGTAGGCCACTCGGCACGTGGCCGCTACCGCAGGGCTGAAGCCAGGGCGGCGATTTCGTGCCCAGCCGCCAAGACGCCGAGGCGCGCGACCGCCGCATAGAAATCCAGCACCACATCATCTTCCACAGGTTTCCCAGGCGCTTCCGGCCCCCACTCCCCTTGTAGCGCCGCGAACCGCGCACCCTTGGCGTTCAGACTCTCCCCTGGTGCGCGGGAGGGGTGGTAGCGGACGAAGCCGCCGATGATGCGCTCGCCCACGGCGTAGAGCACCGGTTCCGCTTCGGCGCCGTCCATCCGCGTGACGGTCGGAATGCCCTCCTGCACCAGGACGCGCGTGATGATGGCGTTCGCTTTCCCGCGGTCCATCTTGTTGCGCTGTTTGCGGTTCAAGCCCGCCACCTCGGCTCCCGAGCGGGCGGTGATGATACCCATCCCGTAGGTGCCGGCCGCATCCTTAATGAAACAGTAAGGCGTCGCCTCCACGCCGTACTCCTCGTACTTGCGGCGTGTCTCACCGATGATCCGGTCCACCGTGTCCACGAGCGGGCCGAAGGTGTCCGGCTCGTGGAAATCGACGGACCCCACCTCCGCACTGAGGGGGACGACACACCACGGGTCGATGTCCAGCAGCTCCGCCCATGCAGTCGCCAGCCGCTGGTAATGCGCCTGGTGGGCTCCCTTCCGCCGGCCGTGCCAGCCCATGCCCGGCGGCGGCGCCACTGGCTGCGCCAGCCCGGTGAGCGCCTCCGGCACCCCGTCGGCCAGGTCGTTGTTCAGCAGGATCAGGTCGGGAGCCGTTCCGTCCACCACCAGCGTGTCGCCTTGCCGTTCGGCCTTATACAGGGTGAGCGGGGTCTCGTCCGCGGCGGTAAGTTGCGTTTCAGGATTCACGAACCGGGGATCCACCGTGGCCACCGTCGCTGTGTATCCCGCTTCGGTCAGCATGCGGACGATGGTGGTGACGTTTTGGAGGTAGAAGCGGTTACGCGTGTGGCTCTCCGGAATCAGGCAGATGCTCCGCACGTCGGGGAATCGCCGGTCCAACTCGGCGCGCCAGGCGGCTTTGCCCGCCGTGAGGGCCTCCCCTTGGAGGTTGTTGTACCCGGACGGAAAGAGGTTGAGATCCACCGGCGCGGCCTTGAAGCCGGCGTCACGGATGTCGGCGGACGCGTACAGCGGCAGCGGTACCTCGGTCGCGCGCTCGGCGAACCACTGCTCCACCGCCTCCCGGCGGTCGCGGTAGCGCGCTGCCAGGTCCGCGGTCCGGAGCCGCGCGCTCATGAAGCCGGTTTGGGCAAGGGGGTGGGGATCGGCAGATCCTCGTGGAACTGCACGGTGCCAATCCCCCACCGAATCCGTACGTCGCGCTGCTCTACGTCGGCAGGAAAGTCCGGAACGCGGTAGTGAAACGCGCGGCTGCTTCGGGCCAGCAGGGGGCCGGGGCGATCCACCCCCTCCACGGTCGGTGTGACCGGCGAAAACGTGTAGGCGTACTGTTCGTCGCGGAACAGATGGATGAGCCTGATGTCCAGGTCGGCGCGGTCGAGCACCCGATCCCCGTTGTTTTGCACCACGCCGGCGAGGTGCACTTCGTGCGTGCCGAAGGGGGTCGTGACGAAGCGGACGTCGGCCTCGGTCACGCGCACCCGCGTGCGGTACGCGTCCGGAGTGGAATGCCGGGGCGCCAGCGCTTGGAGGAGCCGCGCTTCCTGTCCCCAGCGGCCCCCGCTGGCGACGGCGAGGGTCAGCGAGACGACGACGAGCAGGACGACGGTGGCCGCCATGGCGGCCATGAGCATGCGGGGAGAGGCGGTCGGGCGCGTGACCGACGCTTCGGCGGCCTCGAGCAGTTCCTCCAGGGGGGCGTTATGTTCGGGCATGTCCAGGTGCGGCGCCAGGCCCGCCGAATGCGCTTAGTATAGCGGTGCGCCGAAATCCCTGTCCAACTACGCGCGGCAGCGGGCGCGCGCCTGATGGGAGAGGAGCGGCCGTCGTCGCACGTGCAGTTCGGTCAGGGGCAATTGCGCATCGGCGCTGTCGACGCGGATCGGTTCGGGGGTGCGGGCGAACAGGCCCGTCACGCTGCCGAACCGGTGCTCGATATGGTGGAACCGGGAACGCAGGCGGGTCAGGATGGGCTGCGCGCCCGCCAGGTGCTCGTAGGCTTGGAACAGGCGGAGCACGTGCGCATCGTATTTCCGCGCGTCCGGCCCGTGCTGGTAGTACTTGCCCGGGAAGCGGCGCAGGTCACCGTTGAACGCGGGGCTGATGTGGTACAGCTCGTGGAAGATCGTCTCCCCCTTGCGTTCGTAGGGCATGTTCAGGAACCGGGGCAAGCAGAAGGCGACGATGTACAGCACCTCCCGTCCGTGGTGGGTGTAGCGTGGGACGGCCCAGTGCGCGCCGTGGGCGCGGGTGGAGAACCGGCCCTCCTCGAACCGCAGCGGGATGACCTTGGCGAAGAGACCCGTACTGCCAAACCGGCGCTGTTGGGTCACGCCGAACACGAGCCGGTCGCAGTCGATATGCGCCAGGTCGGCGGTATGGCGCACGATATGGCGCACCAAGCGCTCCATGAACCCGCTGAAGTCAAACACGCGGGGCCCCCGCGGCCGGGGCAGAAAACAGAAACGCCGGCCTCCGAATGGGGCCGGCGCGGGCATGACGCGGATGCCGCAGGGGGCTCAACCGGCGGGCACCGGTTCCTGGGCCTCGAGTTCCGCCAGGCGGCGGCGCAGGTGCTGGAGTTCCTTTACCAGCTCCGGAAGCGCCTGGAGTGCCTCTTGAATGTTGTCGTTCACCTCTACGGGGACGGCGGGCACCCCGGCGATGTGTTCGCCGGCCTTGACGGGCTTGATGGCACCGGAAAAATCATCGATGTCTGCGCGGTCGCCGATGGTGGCGTGCCCCACCACCCCCGCCTTCTTGCCGATGCGCACGCCGGCCCCGATCTTCGTGCTGCCCGCGATGCCCGCCTGAAACTCCACTGTGCAGCCTTCGCCCAACTCCACGTTGTGGCCCACCTGCGCTAAGTTCTGGATATACGTCCCCCGCCGAATCCGCGTCTCGCCTAAAGTAGCTCGATCGACCGTGGCATTCGCGCCGATGCGCACATCGTCTTCGAGCACGGCGCGACCGGCCTGGGGAATTTTGTGGTGCGTGCCGTTGTTCGTCGCGAACCCGAACCCATCACTCCCCACGGTGCAGCCGGACTCCAGCACCACCCGATTTCCCAAAGCGCAGTTTTCCCGCACGGAACTGTGCGGATGCAGAATGCACCCGCTCCCGAGGCGCGTGTTACGCCCTATGGTGACGTGCGGATGCAGGACCGTGCCGGCGCCAATACAGACCCCGTCGTCCACGACCACGAGCGCGTGGATGGCCACGCCCGGCTCCAGAACCACATCGCGGCCGATGCTGGCTGTTGGATGAATGCGGGGGGCGCGCTCAAGGAGAGCGCCAGGATGGGTCGGGCTCATGGACGGACAGATGAGGGGCGCCTCAGCGCCGAGTGTGGGTTATGCCTCGAGTGCTCGAATCTTGCCCACGGATACGCAAGGAGTGCGCCAAAAACGTTATTTGAATAAGTAGCCTAAAGTATGCAGCGCTAACATGTTGTAAAACATATATTTACAAATGTTGGTGCGATTGAAGCCTGCCTCTGGCTCTGGAGACGGTGGCGGTCCAATTCGCGCAGAATGCCGTCCAGTTTGGGCGCCGCAGCGGGCATGAGCGGTTAAGTGTGCCTATAACACCTTCTTGGAAAAAGAGTTACAGCATCGGCCTTTTTGGGCCGATCAGAATGGCGCTCCCACGGGCCTAGACGGCGGCCTCGATCCCGTACTTTTCGATCTTGTAGCGCAAAATCTTGCGGGTGATGCCCAGGAGGTCCGCCGCGCGCGACTTGTTCCCCCCCGTTTCCATCAGGGCCTGCGTGATGTACCGGCGCTCCAGATCCTCCGTCAGCGCCGTCAGGGAGAACCCGACCTCCCCCCACCCGTCCTCCCCGTCCGGCAGCGGGCCGGCGTCCGGCGGCGGGGGCGTCGCCGCCAGGTGCAACGCCAGTTGTTCGGGCCCGATGCGTTGGTCTTTGCACAGCAGGATCGCGCGTTGAATCACGTTCTCCAGCTCGCGCACGTTGCCCGGCCAGTGGTAGCCGGCGATCGAGTCCAGGGTCCCCGGCGCGATGGTCGGCCGGGGCCGGCCCAGGAGCGTCGCGTGCTTGGTCAAGAAGTGTTCCACCAGGAGCGGCAGGTCCTCGGCCCGGTCCCGCAGCCGGGGGAGGTCGATGGCCACCACGTTCAGGCGGTAGTACAGGTCTTCCCGGAACGTGCCCTGGGCGATCATGGCGCGCAAGTCCGTATTCGTGGCGCCGATGATCCGCACGTCTACCTTCACGGTCGTGGTGCTGCCCACGCGCTCAAAGGTTTTCTCCTGGATGACGCGCAAGAGCTTGCCCTGCAGGGTCAGGTTAATGAGGGCGAGTTCGTCCAGGAAGATGGTCCCCCCATCGGCCAGTTCAAAGCGCCCGATGCGGTCGGCCTGCGCGGAGGTGAACGCGCCTTTGACGTGGCCAAACAGTTCACTCTCCGCGAGTGTCTCGGTCAGGGCGGCGCAGTTCACCACCACGAATGGCTGGTCGGATCGGTCGCTGCATTTGTGCAGTTCGCAGGCCAGGACCTCTTTGCCGGTGCCGCTTTCCCCGGTGATGAGCACGGTCGAGGGGGTGTCCGCGACGCTGCGCATGATCTCGAAGACCTGCTGCATGGCCGGGCACGCCCCGATGGCTTCCGTCCCGGCGGCCGCCCCGGCCAACTGCGCCTTGAGCGCGCGATTCTCGGCGCGCACCGCCCGCTCCTCCAGGGCCCGCGCCGCTTTCAGGCGCAGGTCCTCCACCTCGAACGGCTTGATCACGTAATCACGGGCGCCCAGATGCATGGCTTCGACCGCGTTCTCGACGCTCCCGTAGGCCGTCATCATGATGACCGGCAGGTCCGGGTGGATCTCGCGCGCATGGCGTAAGAGGTCCATGCCGCTGGTCTGCCCCATGCGCACATCCGTCACCAGCAGGTCCACCTGGTGTGCGGCCAACTCGGCCTGCGCCGCGTCGCCGTTCTCCGCCAGGAGCACGCGCCACCCCTCCTGGCTGAATTCCAACTCCAGAATGCGCCGCATCCGCGCTTCGTCTTCTGCGATCAAGATGGTGGGGCTCATGGCGTAGGCTGCAGGACACTGCCTGGGACGGCGGTATCGGTTGGCGCGTCCGTGGCCGGAGCCGGCGTCGGCGCGGTGGTGCTGGTGGGGAGGGAGATCACAAACGCGGCACCGCTGCCCTCGGTGCTGGTGACCGTGATCTCCCCGTCATGGGCCGTGATGATGTTGTGCACGAGCGAGAGGCCCAGGCCGACCCCGTTCTCCCGCGTCGTGAAGAAGGGATTGAAGACGCGGTCCAGGTGGTCCGCGGGAATCCCCGGCCCGGTATCCTGGACCTCCAGTTGCACGAACCCGGCGGCGCCGTCAGCCTCCTCCTCCGCCGGCGCGATGTTGCGCGTGCGCAGGGTCAGCACCCCCGTCCCCGCCGGCGCCATCTGCTGGAACGCGTTCTGCATCAAATTCATGAGCACCCGGTAGCCTTGCTCGGGATCCAGGTGGGCCGGTCGCAGAGCCGGGTCCAGGTGCAGGTCCACCCGAACCCCGGCGGCGTCCGCTTCCGGCTCCAGCGCGTCCACCGTGCGCCGCACCAGGGCGTTCACGTCGGTGGGCTGCGGCTCGGGCAGCGGGTGGCGGGCGAAGGTGAGGAATTGCGTGACCACCCGGCTGAGGCGATCCACTTCCTCGACGATGAACCGGCTCATCTCCCGCTCCTCGCCCGACCCTTCCGGGGTCGCCCGCAAGAGCCGTTGGGCGGCATTGCGCATGACATTGAGCGGATTGCGGATTTCGTGGGCGATGCCGGCCGCCATCTCGCCCAGGGCCGCCAGCCGGTCCCGGCGGCGATACTCCGCTTCCCGCTCGCGGAGCGCCCGCAGTTCGTGCGTCATGCTGTTGAACGCATTGGCCAGGTCGCCCAATTCGTCCTGGGCGTCTACCTCCACGTGCAGGTCGATGTTCCCGTGGGCGACTTGGCGCACGCCGATCACGAAGCGGCGCAGGGGACGGCTGATGGTACGGGACACCATGTAGCCCAGGCCCAGGGCGAGGCAGACGCCGAGGCCGAACCAGAGGGGATAGAACCGCCAGGTGCCCATCGTGGCCGCGAAAGTATAGTTCTGCGGGATCCCCAGAAACAGGATGCCGAGCACGCGCCCGCTTCGGCTGACCAGGGGGTGGTAGAGCGCCCGGTAGGGCTCGCCCTTGAGCCGCGCGCGCCGGTCGTAGTGTGGCTGTTGCTGGATCAACAGGAGTTCTTGGACCTCGTCGGCCATCGGCAAGTCCCGAATGTTGGCGACCTCTTCATCCTCGGAGGCGAAGCGCACTTCCACCCGGCGGTTGAGCGCCCGGCCTTCGGCCGTGTCGTTGCGCGCGATGGGGCGCGCCTCGCCGTAGTTCAAATTGGAAATCCGCCACCGCGGGACGCCGGCGGCGTGGAGCGCGACGGCCACCGCCCCCCCCCGCCGCTCCGAGAGATGGTAGTTGTGTTCCCCATCGCCGGAATCGTCCGTGTGGCCCTCGATGATGATCGTGAGGTCCGGATGCTCGAACAGGAACTGGGCGAGGTCACGCACGCGGTCGCGCATCGCTTCTTCGAGGCCGACACTGTCTGCGGCAAAGAGCAGCCGGACCGATTGCTGCCCCTTGTGTTCGTGGTAGATGCGGGCCACCACCCCGGTCTGGATCTCCACGTCCTGGGCGAAGCTCTTCCCCAGCGGGTGGCCCACCGCAAGCTGACCCACGCGCGTCCCGTCGCGGAACACGGGCACCACCGCGCCGGCCAGCAAGCGGTCGTTCCCATCGAGGCGCGCGATCATGAGCGTGCGCACGCCTCCCTCAGGCAGGAGGGGGTGCTCGGGGCTGACGGCCAGTCCGGGCGCGGGATCAGGCAGCCAGAGGCCGACGAGCCGGCCGGCCTCTACCCCGGCAGGCGGCTCGAATGTGGTGGGGGTTTTCCGGACGAAAAGGCCGTGGAGCGTCGAATTGTCCGCCAATTCGCGCGCCAACTGCAGCGCGTCGTCCTGCACGCCGGCGATCAGGGCGCCGGCTTCCACACTCGCCGTCTCCAGCCGCGTGCGGATCTCCCGCTCCAGGACGCCCTCGTTCAGCTTGACCACGGCGAGGAAGGCCATGGTCATGGGAACCACCGCCACTGTGATGAACGCTAGCAGCAGCCGGTTCTGAATGCGCGGTTTGAAGAAGCGCTTGCGCTGGACGGCATCGTCGGATTGCATAATGCCTCGGGGCTAGCGGCGCCCCCGAAACAGGTTCGTGATCTTCTCCAGGAAGAATTCCGGTTGCTTTTCCTCGACGCGCCGGAGCCGTTGCCCGACCGGCACCCACGCATCGTCCCGGTAAATGGAGGTGCGGTCCACATTGAAATACGAATCACGCAGCAGCCAGGCGGTGCCCACGAATTCATACCGTTCCCGCACGGTGCCCTCGTCCCGCACGAATTGGTCCGTCGTTTTGATGCGATTGGCATTGCTCGCGTAGAGCGTTTCGTACCGGACGCGGGGATACTCCACCGCCCCTTCGTAGGTCACCACGACCGGCTTGGTAGTCGGTCGAGTAGTGACCTTGACCTTCACATCCTCCCAATCGCCGGGGAACCAGTCGTAGAACCGGAAGTAGTAGTTCTCCCCCCGGATGCGCGTCCGGATGATTTCTCGCTGGAACCGCTCCTTATTCGCGTTCAAGTATTCCAAGCGGCGCATGGTGCGCATGCGCAGGGCCCGTTCCACTTTGTCCGGCGTGATTTCCCCCTTGATACGCGGATCGGGCTCCGGGTGGTCGCGGTGCAGCGGTGCGCTGGCGCATCCCACGAGCGTGCCCAGCGCCAGCGCGCCCAGCAGGGCAGTCCGCCCCCGCATCAGCCCGCCACCGCTTCCCGCACCTGCGCACCCTCGGTCGCGATGCGGAATGGGAGCACGTCCGCGCCGGCTTCCTGCAGTGCCTGCTCCACGGCGCTGCGCCGCTCCGGTTGAACGTAAGTCACCATGCATCCCCCTCCCCCGGCGCCGCACAGCTTGCTGGCCTCGCCCCCGGCGGCGTGCGCGGTGGCCATCAGGTGTTCCACCCGCGGCGTAGAGACCCCCTCCCCCAGCGTCCGGCGGTTGGCCCACTCTTCCGCGAGGAGTTCCGGAAGCAGCTCCCATGTCTCGGTCCTCAGACAGTGCTCGACTTTCCGGGCCGTGGTGCCGATGCGGTGCAGGGCCTCCCGCGTCAGCATATTCCCATCCATGTAATTGCGCAGTATCTCCCAATTGTTGGCCCCGGAGAAATGCGAGATGCCCGTGAAGGCAAGCACCAGGTGCTGCTCCAGGTGCGCGCGCGCCGCGGCGGACGGGCACAGCTCCCAGCGCGAGGCCTCGCGTACCCCGAACTGCAAGACCGCCACCCCACCGTACAGGGCCGGATAGTAATCCTGCTTGCCGGTGGGGATGCCGATGGTCTGCGCCTCTAGGTTCGCGCCCACGTCGATGAGGTCGCGGAGGCTGGGCGTCTCGCCGCGCAGGTGCGTGAGCCCCACGCTCACCGCCATCAGCAGCGCCGAGGACGCCCCGAGCCCGCTGCCGTGGGGCGCCTCGCTGTGCACGGTGACCGTCACGCCGCACGGGGGCGGGTAACACCGGACCGCGCGCGCCACGAGCCCCAGGGGCCCATCGGGACTCACGTGGTCCACGTCGGGATACTGGGCTTCGGCATCCAGGTCCTCCGAGCGCAACAGCACCCGCCCATCCTCCCGGGGAACGATCCGCGCCGTGCTCGTTATCGAGATGGCCATGTTCAAGGTGCGGCCGTCCTCCTCGAACAGGTACAGCGGATACACGTCCAGCGTCCCCCCCGCCAAGTCGATGCGGCAGGGCGCGGCCACTTCGATGGGACTGGGGGCCGTCAACATCCCGGGAGGGGGGCGAGCGAGTGCACGTAGGGGGCCAGGTGGCGCCAGAAGGCGTCGTAGCGCCGGCGGTCGGTCCGTCGCGCCGGATCCAGCACGAGCCGGCACGTCCGCGTGTAGGAACCGATGACCTGGAGCGGCGTGCGATGGGCGGGCCACGCGAAAGGGTGCCCCTGAGCATCGCGCAAGAGCCTTGCGGCAAAAGACTTATCGACCACGCACGCCTCTCTGAACCGGCCGGTCCCGGCCCCGCCCACAAATATCGAGAACCCGTCCCATCCGGCGGGATTATTTCGGCCCCGCCGGCAGTGGGCATTTTTGGCCAGTCTAGCAGACCCGCCCACGGGAAGCGACCGCAGATCGTGGATGGCCTGGGTCACACGCAGGGCGCCCACCAAGGCGAAGCACGGGGGGCCCACCCACCGTCCCTCGGCCCACGGCACCAGGCGGGAGAGAAAGAACAGCCAGTCGCCCGGGACCGCCGCCCGTAGACCCCGCGCCCGCGCCGTGCGCTGGCACTCGTCGCCGTAGGTCCCGTGTACGAAGTCGGGATCGGCGTGGGCGGCGCGTTGGGTCCAGGGCTGCGGCACGAAGCCCGCCAGCGTGCCCGGGCCCGTCCAGCGCGGCAGGTCGCGGTACTGCAGGCTATGGGGACCGTCGAAGCGCGGGTCTTCCGGTATTGGGACCCACTCGAACGATCCATCGGCGAACAGCGGACTTCGCGCGGCCCCATGCCGCGCGTTCACGCCGACGTTTACGAGAAAGATCCGGCCGCCTTCCGCTGACATCTGGGGGGCACGCTACAGAGAGGAACTATCCGCAGATTGCGCAGATGACGCAGATTGGGAAAATACCAGACGGCGGAATTCTAGGGAACCGCTTCCGAAGTTCAGTAAGAGGCCAACGTCATGACTGGTGGCTTTCAGATAATTGATGAGTTGGGCTTCCTCCACCCCACCCAGGTGGGCCATCGCCTTGAGTTCAACAATCACGGCATCGAAACATATGAAATCGGACCTATACACAGGCACGAGCTTCTGATTCTTGTAGAAGATCGGCAAGCCAACTTCGCGCTCGTAGGGGATACTGCGTATGTCGAATTCGAGAGCCAGGGCATTCTGATACACAGCCTCTAAGAACCCCTGCCCAACTCCCGGTGCACTTCCATAGCGGCGCCGATGATCGCGTAAGTCCGTGGATCTCGCTCTTCCATCTGCGTAATCTGCGCAATCTGCGGATACGGACTTCAATCCAGCGGATGGAAGCACGCGAACTGATGCGCGGGATCGGAGTCGGTACCGAGCACCGGCGTCTGCGCGCGACACTCCTCGGTGGCGTACGCGCAGCGCGGGTGAAACCGGCACCCGGCCGGTGGTTCCAGCGGCGTCGGCACGTCCCCCGGCAGAAAGATGCGTTCCGGTCGGGCCGTGGGGTCCGGTACCGGAATGGCGGAGAGCAGCGCCTGCGTGTAGGGGTGGCGCGGGCGCCGGAACAGCGCGTCGCGCGGCGCCAACTCCACAATCTTGCCGAGGTACATAACTGCGATCCGGGCACTGATGTGCCGCACCACGCTCAGGTCGTGGGCGAGGAACAGGTACGCGATGCCGTCTTGTTCCTGCAGGTCCTGCAGCAGGTTGATGATCTGCGCCTGGATGGACACGTCCAGGGCGGAGACGGCCTCGTCGCACACGATGAACTTCGGGCGCAGGGCGACCGCCCGCGCTACGCCGATGCGCTGCCGCTGGCCGCCGCTGAATTCGTGGGGGTAGCGGTCCAGGTGGCTGGCGGCCAGCCCCACGCGCTCGAGTTGCGCTGCCACCGCGTCCCGCCGCTCCCGCGGCGTGCACAGGTCATGCACCACCATCGCTTCACCCACCAGATGTTCCACCGTCATGCGCGGGTTCAGGGACGCGTACGGATCCTGGAAGATGATCTGCATCTGCGTGCGGGTGACGCGCAGTTCATTGGCTGAGAGGTCCGTGAGCGGCAACCCGTCGAACACCACGCGCCCGGCCGTGGGAGGAATGAGGTGCAACAGCGTGCGGCCAAGCGTGGTCTTGCCGCAGCCGCTCTCCCCCACCAAGCCCAGCGTCTCCCCAACCTTGACGCTGAGGGAGACATCGTCCACCGCCTTTACGTGCCCGACGGCGCGCTGCAGCACGCCCCGGTGCACGGGAAAATACTGTTTCAGGTTGGTCACCTGCAGTAGGTCCCCGTTCATCGCCTGGATGCGCCCGGCCGCCGCGAACCGTTCGCGCACGCGGGCGGCGTCGAACACGGGATCGACCACGGCCGGCCGGTGCCGCAGATACCAGGGCAGCACCAGGAGCCACGGCACCACGCCCGCCGCCGTCAGCACGAACGCCAGGACCGCCCAGAAGCCCGGCTTCAGCTCGCGACTCCGCGCGTCGTCCCATATCCACACCGCCACCCAGCCTGGCAGCGAGCAGAGGGCGACGAACGCGGCCCGCGCCCAGGGTGCGCGGCGGCGCTCGATGGCGCCTTGGTATGTGCCGGCTGCCAGGGCCGCCGCGACCGCACCCAGGCAGGCGCCACCGATGGCTTGCCACGCGAACGCGATCCAGGGGTTGCGATGGTCCCGCCGCGCGGCGCCGAACGCCCAGAACGCGAGGGCGAACGCTGCGAGCGCGTTGGCGACGACGATGCCTCGGAGCAGCCCGCCTGACATCAGCGCGTTCCCGTCTCCCGCCACCGGATGCAGCGGCTCAGGTGCTCGTCCCCCACCCGCTCCGGTTCCGGCACGGCGGCACGGCACGGTTCCTGTGCGAGTTGGCAGCGGGGTCCGAAACGGCAGCCGTCGGGAAAGTGCGTCGGTTCCGGCACCACGCCGTCGATGACCTTCAGGCGCGTCGGCTCCCCCGTCAGCGTTGGCAGCGAATCAAAGAGGCCGACCGTGTAGGGATGCCGCGGATTCGCGAACAAGTCCCCCACCGGCGCGGTTTCCACGATCTGCCCGGCGTACATGACCGCGACGGTGTCCGCCACCTCGGCGACGATCCCCAGATCGTGGGTGATGAGCAGGATCGCCATGCCGAACTCGCGTTGCAGTTGCGCGAGCAGGTCGAGGATTTGTGCCTGGATCGTGACGTCCAGAGCCGTGGTGGGCTCGTCCGCGATGAGCAGCTTTGGGTTGCACGACAGGGCCATGGCGATCATCACGCGCTGCTTCATGCCCCCCGACAGGTGATGCGGGTAGGCGTCGTAGCGCGTGTCCGGCGACGCGATCCCCACTTTGCGCAGCAGCTCGACCGTTTCGGTCCGGGCGGCGCCCCGCGAGAGGCCCTTGTGCAGGATGAGGGCCTCGGCAATCTGGGAGCCGATGGTGAAGACCGGGTTCAGGGACGTTTGCGGCTCCTGGAAGATCATGGCGATGTCATTGCCACGGAGCGCGCGCATGTCGCCCTCGGCCAGCGCGAGCAGGTCCTGCCCGTCGAACAGGATGCGCCCGCCCGCAATGCGGCCCGGCGGCGACGCCACGAGCCGCATGATGCTGAGGGCGGTGACGCTCTTGCCGCAGCCGCTTTCGCCCACGAGCCCCAGCGTCTTGCCCGCGTCCAGGGTCAGGTCCACCCCGTCCACCGCGGGCGCCAACCCGGCGTCCGTGTGAAACTCCGTGCGCAGGCCTTGAATCTCGAGCAGGGGCATTAGACGGGCGCCTGCACGGCCATGTGCGGGTCGAGGGCGTCGCGCAGTCCATCGCCCAGGAAGTTGAACGCCATGGTGACGATGAAGATCAAAAAGCCGGGGATGAGCACCCAGGGGTGGAGTTGCAATTCGGAGATGCCCATCGCATCCTGCAACAGGTTACCCCAGCTGGCGTACGGATCCTGAATGCCGAGTCCCAACACGCTCAGCGCGCTCTCCCCCAGCATATAGCCAGGGATGCTGAGCGTCAGGGAGACCACCACGAAGCTGTACGTGACGGGCACGGCGTAGCGCCGGATGATCCGGGACTGGGGCAGCCCGGCGGCTTCGGCCGCTTGCACCATCGGCCCGGTCGCGAACGAGAGCACCATACCCCGGATGATGCGCGCCGTCCCGGCCCAGCCGATGAAACTCAGGATCAGCACGATGAGAAAGTACATCTGGACGGACCCCATCTCCGGCGGGAACGCGGCGCGGAGCGCCAGCAGGAGGTAGAAGCCGGGAATCATCATGATCATCTCGCACAGGCGCATGAGTGCATTGTCGGTCCGCCCGCGAAAGTAGCCCGCGATGCCCCCCACGGTCAGCCCGAGCACCAGGGAGACAAAGACGCCCGCGAACCCGATGCTCAGCGAGACGCGCGCGCCGTACAGCATGCGCGAGAGCAGGTCGCGCCCGCGCGAGTCCGCGCCACACAGGTAGAGGCGCGCGGTGTCGTCCGCCAAGCCGAAGAGGTGGCGGTCCGAAGGGAACAGCCAGAGGACTTTGTGCGCATCGCCCCGCACCCAGAACCGCAGGGACACCGGGCGGGCCGTGTCTTCCGTATACACGCGCCGGTAGTTTTCGTCGAAGCGGTACGACGTGGGGTACACAAAGGGCGGCCAGTGCCACTGGCCCTCCGCGTCCTGCAGCCGCACCCGCGTGGGTGGGTTGTACGAATGCCGCCGCGACTCGTTGTCGTAATGGTACGGCGCCAGCACGTCGGCGAAGATGGCGCAGCCGTAAAACAGCACGAGCGTCCAGAAGCTGGCCATGGCGAACCAGTTGCGCCGCAACTGCCGGACGGCCAGGGCGGTGAGACTGCGCGTCGGTTGGACGGGATCGGTCATTGATACGATATGCGGGGATCCACCACGGCGAGGAGCACGTCGGCGAACAGATTGCCCAGGATGAGCAGCACGCCGCTCACCATGGTGCTCCCCATGACGAGGAACAGGTCCTGACTGCGCACCGCTTCCAGCATGACGGTGCCCAGCCCCGGGTAGCTGCAGATGATTTCCACCAGGGCCGCGCCGCTCAACAGGCTCGACAGTTGGAACCCAAAGAGGGTGATCATCGGGTTGATCGCGTTGCGCACCGCGTGGCGGTAGATGACGCGGCGCTCGGGCAGCCCCTTCGCGCGGGCGGTGAGCACGTACTGTTCCCGCAGCACCTCGAGCATGTTGCCGCGCATCAACCGTTGCAGGGCCGCGAGTGCTCCCGTGGTGAGCACGATGACCGGCACGACCATGTGGTGCGCGATGTCCAGCGCCTTGCCCCAGAGGGGAAGGTCCGCGAAGTCGGTCGAGGTGAATCCGCCGATGGGCACCAGCCCCCACACGGCCCCCAGCAGGAACAACAGGAGCAGCGCGAGAAAGAAACCGGGAAAGGACATGCCGACGAAGGCCACGCCGGCGAACAGCCGGTCGGTCAGGCTGTACAAGTGGACGGCGCAGTAGATGCCCAGCGGCAGGGCGATGAGCCACGTGAACGCGATGGTGACCACGTTCAGGGCGATGGTCCGGACCGCACGGGCCGCGATGACCTTCCGCACCGGTAGCTTCTGGCTGAAGCTGTAGCCCAGGTCGCCGCGCGCCAGGTTGCCCAACCAGTAGCCGTACTGCACGAGCGGGGGCTTGTCCAGGTGGAACCGCGCTTCCTGCTCGGCAATTTTCTCGGCGGAGAACAGGGGGTTGTGCCGGTAGCCGGCGAGCATGTCCCCGGGCGCGAGCTGGAGCGCCATGAACGTCACGAACGACATCGCCACCAGAAGCGGCACCAACACGAGGATGCGCCGGACGATGTAGGCCGTCATGCCGGGGCCGCGCGCCTACGGTCCAGAGAGAACGTAGATTTCGTCCACGTTGTGAAAGGCGCCCCCCAGCGCCGTCGGATACAGGTTGCCGAACCGGTTCTGCACGGGGTACAGCGCCTCGGTTAAACAGGTATAGATGAGGGGCACCTCCTCGGACACGATCACCTGCCACTCGTCGTAGATCGCTTTGCGCTTGGCGCGATCGAGTTCCTGCACCCCCGCATTGAACAGCGCATCGATGCGGGCTTCCCAGGGGGTGGCGGGTTCGGGCTGTTCGGGATACCACATGTGCACCGTGCCTTTGGAATCCCAGACGTTCTTGCTGAAATGGGGTTCATCCCCGCCGGTCAGCCCGAGCAGGATGCAGTCCCAGTCGAAGGTGGCGTCCAGCTTGTCGACGAGCGTGTTGAACTCGATCTGGTTGAAGTGCACCTTCATGCCTAGCTGTTCCAGGTCTTTCCGCAGGATCTCCGCGATCTCGATGCGCACGTCATTGCCGGAATTCGTGAAGAACGTGAACTCCACGTCGTGGCCCTGGGCATCCTCCAGCACCCCGTCGCCGTCCCGGTCCCGCATGCCGATCTCGGCCAGCAGCGCCCGGGCCTTGGCCAGATCGTAGGGGTACTCCCGCACGTTCGGGTTGTAAAAGAACCCTGCGCTCGGACTCACGGGCCCCCACTGGGGATACCCCAACCCGTTCATGACGATGTCGATGATGTTCTGCTTGTCCACGGCATGGGCCACCGCCTGCCGGAACGTGCGGCTGGTGAACCACGCCAGCTTGTGCGGTGCGACGTACGGTTGGCCCGTCTCCGGGTTGGTCCCTCGATTCTGGTTGAAGAAGGCGAACGCGGAGCCGAAGGCGGGGCCGGTCGCATAGATGGTGAACCCCCGCTCCGCCTCCTGGGGCTTCAGGATCTGGTAGTCCTTGCCCCGCATGCCGTATGTGTCGGTTTCGCCCTGTTGGAACTTCAGCATTTCCACGTCGCGGGATTGCACCACGTTGTAGACGATCCGCTTGAGATACGGCAGCCGGTTGCCCTCGGCGTCTTTCTTCCAGTACGTGGGATTGCGCTGCAGGATGAACCGTTCCCCCGGCTGGTATTGGACGAAGCGGAACGGACCGGTACCGATCACGTCTGCCGGCGGCGTATCGACCCCCCACGTGCTTTCCAACTCGCCGGCGCGCAAGGGGGCTTCCAACTTGTGTTTCGGGACGATCGCGAAGCTGGCGGCCCGCAGGAACGGCGCGTAGGGGGAAGGAAGATGGAAGACCACCGTGTGGGCGTCCGGGGCCGTCGCCCGCACCTGCTCGCCGTCGATGGTGAGGATGAAGCTCGTGCTGCTGCCTACGCTGGGATGGAAGATGGCCTCAAGGGTGAACAGCACATCGGCGGACGTGAACGGCTTGCCATCGAACCAGGTGACGTCCTTGCGCAAGTGAAAGGTGTATTCCGTCCCGTCCCCATTGACATCCCACGACGTGGCCAGGTGCGGCTCCACTTCGCCCGTCGCCAAGTTGCGCGTCGTCAAGCCTTCGAAGACATAGCCCGTGACGAGCCCCGAGGTGGTTTCGGCGGCCGTGATCGGATTGAACCGCTTCGGCGCCGAAAAGGTGCTCAAGCGCAAGGTTCCGCCGTAGCGGCCGATTTCGGGGACATACGGTCCCCGCTCGGGGGCCGTGGCGAGTCGCGGCGCGGCAGCGGGGGCTGGCGCCTCCGGCTCCGCGGACGGTGTCGGCGGGGTTGCTTCGGGCCGGCCCCCGCAGCTCGCGAGGAGTAGGCCGAGCGCGAGCGCTCCCCGGGTCAGGCGGCGCATCCGGCTAGAGGTTTCGATCCAGGTAGAACCACAGGAAAATACAGAAGATCGCGATGCCGGCGATCTGTGCGTATTCGAGAGTGCCCATGGTGGAGTCGCCCTCGGAGTCCTTTCCTACCGGCGCCGCCGCGTGGTCGCGCGCCTGACAGCGGCCCGTTTCGTCGACTTCCTGCGCGCGGGGGCCTTCCTGGCCGTTTTGCGCTTCGTGGTCTTCCGTTTCGCGGACACTTTCTTGCGCGCGGTGCGGACGGCCTTTTTCCGAGCGCTCTTCTTCGTGCCCGCCCGCTTCGCCCGTGTCTTCTTCGCGGGTGTGCGCTTGGCCGGTTTTCGGCCCGCGCCCTTCCCGGCCCCGTCCTCCAGGGCGGCCTGCGCGGCGGCGAGGCGCGCGATCGGCACCCGGAACGGCGAACAGCTCACATAGTCGAGCCCGACGCGGTGACAGAACTTCACGGAGGCCGGGTCGCCCCCGTGCTCGCCGCAGATGCCCAGTTTCAGGTCCTTGCGGGCGGCGCGCCCCTTCTCCGCGGCCATGGCCACCAGTTGGCCTACCCCGGTCTGATCCAGAACTTGGAAGGGGTCTTGCTCCAGAATGCCTTGTTCCAGATACTCGCTGATGAACGCGCCGGCATCATCTCGACTAAAGCCGTAGGTCATCTGCGTTAAGTCATTGGTACCAAAGGAGAAAAACTCAGCCTCTTTCGCAATCGCGTCGGCGGTCAGGGCGGCGCGGGGCACCTCGATCATGGTGCCAACTAGGTATTTCAACTTGACGCGGGTGGCCCGCAGGATCGCTTCGGCAATCGCGACCACGTCGCGCCTCAACCGCGCCAGCTCGCTCACGTCCCCCACCAGGGGGATCATCACTTCCGGCAGCACGCGTATGCCTTGCTTCTTGGCTTGGCAGGCGGCCTCGAAGATCGCCTGGGCTTGCATCTGGTAAATCTCGGGATACGTCAAGCCCAGGCGGCACCCCCGGTGGCCGTGCATGGGGTTGAACTCGTGGAGCGCCGCTACCTTGTCCCGCAGGGCGGCCACCGTGATGCCCATGGTCTGAGCCATCTCTTCCTGCGCGGCCGGCTCGTGAGGCAGGAACTCGTGCAGCGGCGGGTCCAGCAGGCGGATGGTGACCGGGAGCCCGTCCATGGCTTCGAAGATGCCGACGAAATCGTCCCGCTGAAACGGCAACAGCTTCGCCAGCGCACGCTCGCGGCCCGCGGTGTCCTCCGCAAGGATCATCTCGCGCATGGCGGTGATGCGCTCCCCCTCGAAGAACATGTGTTCCGTGCGGCAGAGTCCGATCCCCTCGGCCCCGAACGCGCGCGCCTTCTTGCTGTCTTCGGGCGTGTCCGCGTTCGTGCGCACCCGGAGGCGCCGGACGGCGTCCGCCCAGCCCAGCAGCCGCTCGAAGTCGCCGCTCGGCTCAGGTTCCACGGTGGGCACCTGCCCCTGCATGACCTCGCCCGTCCCGCCGTCCAGGCTGATCCACTCCCCTTCCGCATAGGGGACCCCGTTTACGGAAAACTGGTTCGCCGCGTAGTCGATCCGCACGTCCCCACAGCCGGCGACACAGCACTTGCCCCAGCCGCGGGCCACCACCGCGGCGTGGGAGGTCATGCCGCCCCGCGCGGTCAGGATGCCCTTCGCGGCCAGCATGCCCTTGATGTCTTCCGGGGAGGTTTCGACGCGGACGAGGATGACATCCTTCCCCTCCTCGGCCCAGGTTTCCGCAGTGGCCGCGGTGAACACGATCTGGCCGGTCGCGGCACCGGGCGACGCGGGTAATCCCTTGGCGACCACCGTGCGCGCGGCGCTCGGGTCAAACCGGGGGTGCAACAGTTGGTCGAGCTGTTCGGCGTCCACCCGCTGCAACGCTTCGGATTTCGAGATCAGCCGCTCGTCCACCATCTCGCACGCGATGCGCAGGGCGGCCGCGGCCGTACGCTTGCCCGTGCGCGTCTGGAGCATCCACAGGCGGCCGCGCTCGATGGTGAATTCGATGTCCTGCATGTCGCGGTAGTGCTTCTCGAGTTTCCGGTAGATGCGCTCGAGGTCCCGGTAGACCTTCGGCATCTGTTCCTCGAGGGACGGCAGGGAGCTGTCCTGTTTGCTCGCCACGTTGATGGGCTGTGGCGTGCGGATGCCGGCCACCACGTCCTCGCCCTGCGCGTTCACGAGATACTCCCCGAAGAAGCACCGCTCGCCCGTGCTGGGGTCCCGCGTAAACGCCACGCCGGTGGCGCAGTCGTCTCCCATGTTGCCGAAGACCATGGACTGCACGTTCACCGCCGTGCCCCACTCGCTGGAGATGTTGTGGAAGTCGCGGTAGACGCTGGCGCGCTCGTTCATCCACGAACCGAACACCGCACCCACGGCGCCCCACAGTTGGTCCCCCGGGTCCTCGGGGAAGGCCTGCTTCGTCTGGGCCTGAACGATCTCCTTAAAGATGCGCACCAGGTCCGCCCATTCGTGGGCCCCCAAGTCCGTATCCAGTTCGACCCCGTGGCTGGTCTTGGCCTTCTCGATCTCCGCCTCGAACAGCGCCTTGTCGACCTCGAGCACCACATCGCCGTACATCTGGACGAAGCGCCGGTAGGAGTCGTAGGCGAAGCGCGGATCGCCCGAGGCCAGGATCAGCCCCTGCACGGTGTCGTCATTCAGCCCCAGATTCAGAATCGTGTCCATCATGCCGGGCATGGAGACGCGGGCGCCGGACCGGACCGAAACGAGCAGCGGGTGCTGCGCGTCGCCGAAGGTGCGGCCCATTTCGCGCTCCACCTGCTTCAGGTGCCGCCTCACCTCGCGCTCCAGGCTCGCGGGGTACCGGCGCTCGTTCGCGTAATAGGCGGTGCAGACGTCCGTCGTGAGCGTGAACCCGACGGGCACGGGCAGGCCCAAGTTGGACATCTCGGCGAGGTTGGCCCCCTTGCCGCCGAGGAGATTGCGCATGTCCGCGCGGCCCTCAGCGCCCCCCGCCCCGAATGCGTACACGTATTTCTTCGCCATGCCTCTGCTCGTGCGGAGCGACGCTCCGCGGTGTCGGCTGGAAGTCGTTACCGGTGAAAAACTTGGACGGGCTGGATCACGAATCGGCGGCTATGGTACCAGCCGCCCAATCACCCCTCAAGCCTGCGCGCCTTCGCCAGTCCACCACGTCCGGAGGCGTCCATGCCACGTCTGCCGCGCGTGCCACTGATTGGCCAATTCCTCGAGCTGCGGGAGCCGCGCCTCCATGGCTGCGCGGCCGATGGCAATCACCTCATCGGAGCGGCGGAACTCGTAGCTGGGGAAGTCGGCCAGGTTCGGCGCGATCAGCACATCCGCGGAGGCGCGCTCCCGCTCCGCGCGGTCCTCGCCTATCAGCGACATCAACTTGGCGGTCACCCCCAGCAGGCTCGTGGGCACGCGCGTCTGTCGACTGTGTACGCTCACGTCCACCGCGATCACGATGTCGCCGCCCAAGTCCCGCGCCACGCCCACGGGGATCTTGTTGAGCACCCCGCCATCGCACAGCAGGCGCCCGTTGTCGTCCACCGGCTGGAAGAGCTGAGGAATGCTGCACGTGGCCCGGACCGCCCGCCCGACGCGCCCCTCGCGCATCACGACCTCCTCGCCCGTGGTCAGATTACAGCAGATGATGGCGAGTTGTACGGACAGGTCGGCGAACGTCTTGGGGCCGATGAGTGATTCCACGAAGGATTCGAGCTTCGCATTGGACAGGAACCCCATGCGCGGAAACCGGACGTCCGTGAAGTCCCGCCAGCCGATCTGCCCAGCCAGCTCGCGCATCGCGGGGATGCCCATGCCGCCGGCGTAGAGGGCGGCGACCATGGCGCCCCCGCTGCACGCGGCAATGCCGTCAATGGGGATGCGCGCCTGCTCGAGCGCCTCCAGCACGCCCACGTGCGCCATGGTCAGCGAGATGCCGCTGCTGAGTGCCAGGGTGACGCGCGGGCGGCCCAGGTCGCTCATGCCGCCTCCCGAACCGCGATGACGGACAGGGTGCGCCCGCTGCGCGGCCCTTCCGCGCGGTAGCTGTACACCCGATCGCTGGCGCATTTGGTACAGGGTCCGTCCACCGCGATGTGGGCGCCGGGGATGCCGGCCGCGATGCACTGGGCGGCGAGGTGCCCACGCAGGTCCAGGTGCCATTTCCCGGGTCCGGTGGCCTGGAGGTGGCCCGCCGTCGCGTCGTGGGCCGCCGCTTCGCGGGCCACGTCTGCGCCAATTTCGAAGCAGCAGGCGCCGATGGCCGGGCCCAGGGTCACGTGAACCTGGGCGGGAGACAACTGCCATCGCTCCTGCATCGTCGCCAGCGCCGCCTGCAGAATGCCCCGGAGCGTTCCGCGCCACCCCGCGTGGAGCACACCCACCACGCCGCGGGCGGGCGCGTACAGGAAGACGGGGACACAATCCGCGGTGGAGACCGCGAGGGGCAGGGCCGGCACGTCGGTCAACAGCCCATCGGTGGCGGGCAGGACGGTTTCCGCGCTGTGCGCGCCGCGCCCCCGGTCCCCGGCGTCGACGGTGGCGACGCATTTGCCGTGCACTTGGCCGCCGACCACGAGCGCCTCGGCATCCAGTCCGAGATCGCCCAACGCGCGCCGGCGATTTTCCCACACGGCTTCCTGCGCGTCGCCGGCAGAGTAGCCGCAGTTCAGCCCGGAAAACGGGGCCACACTGACGCCGCCGTGGCGCGTGGTGTAGGCGGCCACGACCCCCGCGCCGGTCGGCGCCTGCGGGAACTGGATGGCCATCACGCGGGGCGGCATGCGGAGTCTTCGCGGCGCGCGGCTACAGGATGTACCGGCTCAGGTCGCGGTCCTTGATGATGTCCGACAGGCACCGGTCCACCATGGCTGCGTCCACGGTCACGGTGGTGCCGCGCATGTCCGGGGCGTGGAACAGCACTTCTTCCAGCACTTTCTCCATCACCGTGTGCAAGCGCCGGGCGCCGATGTTCTGCGTGTTCTCGTTGACCGTCGCCGCTGCGGCCGCCAACGCCTGGATGCCATCGGGCTGGAAGTGGAGTTCCACCCCTTCGGTGGCCAGCAGCGCCGTGTACTGCTTGGTGAGCGCGGTGTCCGGTTCTTCCAGGATGCGCCGGAACTCGTCCGCGCCGAGGGTGTCGAGCTCCACGCGGAGGGGAAAGCGGCCCTGCAATTCGGGGATGAGGTCGGTGGGTTTGGCGGTATGAAACGCGCCCGCTGCGATGAACAGAATGTGGTGCGTGTCGATGGTGCCGAATTTCGTCGTGACGGTCGAGCCTTCGACGATGGGCAGGATGTCCCGCTGCACTCCTTCGCGCGACACTTCCCCGCCCTGTAGATGGCCCTGGCGGCTGGCAATCTTGTCCACTTCATCGATGAAGATGATGCCACCCTGCTGCACCCGCTCGCGCGCGCGCGTCACCACGTCATCCTCGTCGATGAGGTGGGCCATCTCCTGCGCCAGGACGATGTCCCGCGCCTCGGGGATGCGCAGCGTGCGGCTCTTCCGGCGCTTCGGCATCAGCTGGCCGAGCATGTCCTCGAGCCCCGAGGTGTCGATCCCCTCGGCCCCCTGGCCGCCCAGCGTCATCAGGGGCAGGCTCGGGGTTTCCTCGATCTCCACCTCGACCTCGGTGTCGTCGAACCCGCCCGTGCGCAGGCGGTCGCGCAGCTTGTCTCGTGTCCGCTGCGCCCGCTCCCGCTCCTCGGGGTTGTCCACCAGCGGTTTGGGCAGCAGCAGGTCCAGCAACCGCTCCTCCGCCGCGGCCTCGGCGCGCTCGCGCACCCCGCGCTCCATCTCCTTCCGCACCATGCTGATCCCCACGTGCAGCAGGTCCCGCACCATGGATTCCACATCGCGGCCCACGTACCCGACCTCCGTGTACTTGGACGCCTCCACCTTCAGGAACGGCGCGCCGGTCAGCCGCGCCAGGCGCCGCGCGATTTCCGTTTTCCCGACGCCCGTCGGCCCGATCATGATGATGTTTTTCGGCGCCACCTCGTCGCGCAGGTCGTCGGGCAATTGCTGGCGCCGCCACCGATTGCGCAGGGCGATGGCGACCATGCGCTTGGCGTCCCCCTGGCCGATGATGAACCGGTCCAGCTCCACGACGATCTCGCGCGGGGTGAGCGCGGGCTCGTCTACTGGACAGGCGCGCGGGGCCTGGGGGCGGCTGATTTCCATGGGCGGGGTCAGCTATCCAGGCCGGGCACGGGGAAGTTGGCGCACAGGGCCTCCACCTTCGCACGCACCGCAGGGAGATCGGCACCGTCCCTCAAGGCTTCGTCGATCAACGCCGCGACGGTCGCCATCTCTTCCTCGCCCATCCCCCGGCTCGTGAGGGCCGGCGTGCCCAGGCGGACGCCGCTGGTGACGAAGGGCTTTTCCGGATCGTACGGGATCGTGTTCTTGTTCGTCGTGATCCCCGCCTCGTCCAGGGTGTTCTGCACCGCTTTCCCTGTCAGGCCGCGCGGTCGCAGGTCCACGAGCAGCAGGTGCGTGTCCGTTCCGCCCGTGCAGATGCGGAAGTTCCGCGCGGTCAGCTCGGCCGCCAGCCGCTTCGCGTTGCGGCACACTTGCGCGGCGTACTCCGTGAAGGCCGGTTCCGCGGCCTCCTTGAAGGCCACGGCTTTGGCCGCGATGATGTGCATCAGCGGGCCGCCTTGGATGCCGGGGAAGATCATCTTGTCGAATTTCTTCGCGGTTTCCTCATCGTTGGACAGGATGAAACCGCCGCGGGGCCCGCGCAGCGTCTTGTGCGTCGTGGACGTGACCACGTGCGCGTGCGGGACGGGGGTCGGGTGTACGTCCCCGGCCACGAGGCCCGCGAAGTGCGCCATGTCCACCATCAGGTAGGCGCCGACCTCGTCCGCGATCGCGCGAAACGCGGCGAAGTCGATGTGCCGCGAATAGGCGCTGCCCCCCGCGACGATCAGCTTGGGCTGGTGCTCCTGCGCCGCCGCCCGCACCCGGTCCATGTCGATCCGCTCCGTCTCGGGATCCACCAGGTAGCCAACCGCGTTGAAGAAGATGCCGGAGAAGTTCACGTTGCGCCCGTGGGTCAAGTGGCCGCCGTGCGACAGGTCCAGCCCCAGGATCGTATCGCCGGGTTGGAGCAGCGCGAAGTACACCGCCATGTTGGCCTGGGAGCCGCTGTGGGGTTGCACGTTGGCGTACTGCGCGTCGAAGAGTTGCGTGACCCGCTCGCGCGCCAGGTTTTCCGCCACATCCACGTGTTCACAGCCGCCGTAGTAGCGCCGGCCGGGGTATCCCTCGGCGTACTTGTTGGTCATGACGCAGGACATGGCCTCGCGCACGGCGGCACTCACGTAGTTCTCCGCCGCGATGAGTTCGAGGCCGTCCCGCTGCCGCCGCTCCTCGGCCTGGATGGCCTCGAACACGGCCGGATCGACCTGCGCCAGCGCTGACATGGTGCTGATGGTACTCACGGCGGTGTGTCCTTCCCCGGCGCGGCGGGTGGGCCGTGGGCCGGTGCTGCGCGCCTCACGGGCACGCTCTTCTGCCAGCGCAGTCTACTGCACGGGCTCGTCGGTTACTCCAAATCGATCTTCGCCACGCGGGCGGTATGCCGTCCGCCGTCGAAGTCGGTGGTGAGCCACACATCCAGGATGGACTTCGCGAAGTCCTCCCCCGTCACGCGTTCACCGAGGCACAGCACGTTCGCGTCGCCGTGCGCGCGGGACATGCGTGCGGAAAACTCGTCGCGGCACAAGGCGGCGCGGATCCCCTGGTGCTTGTTCGCGGCCATGCTGACCCCCAGCCCGGTGCCGCACACGAGCACGCCGCGGTCCGCCTCACCGGCTTGCACGGCCCGCGCCACTTTGTGCGCGAAGTCAGCGTAGTCGCACGACGCCGTATCGTCCGTACCGTGATCGGCACACTCGTGGCCCTGCGCCGCTGCGTATTCCAGTAGCTGGCGCTTCAATCGATAGCCGGCATGGTCCGATCCGAATGCGAGCCGCATGCTCAGGCCTCCTGGACGGGCACGCCCGCCGTCTGCGCCACCGCCGCGGCCGGGATCGGGCCGGGGCGGAGTACGCGCCACGGTGAGCGGGTCGTATCTATTATCGTCGATGGAGCGCCCACCGCCATGCCCCCGTCGACCAGGCAGTCGGCGACCGCTCCCAACTGGAGCGCGGCCTCGCGCGCGGTGGTGGCCGGCGGTTGGCCGCTCCGGTTGGCGCTTGTGCCCGTGAGCGGGCCGCCCACGCCCTCGGCCAGGGCCCGCACGAAGGGGTGAGCCGGCACGCGGATCGCCACCGTTCCCCGGGCGTCCAGGAGGTGCGGCGCCACCGCGTCCGTGCCGGCCATCACGAGGGTGAGGGCGCCGGGCCAGAACCGGCCGGCCACCGCCTCCACTTCCCTGGGGAGGCTTGAGGCCAGAAAGGCTTGCACCTGCGCCAGGTCTGCCAGCAGGTAGGGCACCGGTTGGTCGCGCGGGCGCTCCTTTGCCGCGAAGACCCGGGCGTGCGCGGCCGGCTGTTCGGCGTCCGCGAGGAGCCCGTACGTGGTGTCCGTCGGCGCCAGCACCAAGCCGCCACTCCGCAGGCAGGCGACGGCCGCGGCGACCGTCTCGTCGTCGGGCCGGTGCGGGTGCAGGGTGAGGTGTTGGAGGACTGCGGTCATGGCGCGGGGTTCAGCTCCGTCAGCGCGCGCCGCAGCTTCGGCAGCAGCGCCCGGAGCGCCCGTTGCCGGTGTCCGATGGCGCGCTTGACGCCGGGATCCAGGACACCGAACGTCTGATCGTATCCCTCGGGCACGAACAGGGGGTCGTAGCCGAAGCCGTGGGTGCCGGTGCAGCGGGGCGCGATGGTGCCTTCAACCTGGCCGGTGGCGGATTCGACTCGGCCGTCGGGCAGGGCCAGAGCGAACGCACTGTGGTATCGGGCGGTGCGGTCTGGGGCGGGGACCTGTGCGAGATCGCGCAACAACTTTGCGTTGTTCGCCGCATCGTCGGAGGGTTCCCCCGCGTACCGGGCCGAGTAGATGCCGGGCTGCCCGCCGAGCGCGTCCACTTCCAGGCCGGAGTCTTCCGCCAGGGTGGGTTCCGCCGTGTGCGTCAGGTAGTACCGTGCCTTGAGCGCGGCGTTCTCCATGAAGCTGGTGCCGGTCTCCTCGGGCTCCGCCACGTCCGGAAAATCGGCGAGGGTTTTCCACGCGATGCCGTCATCGTCGAGCGCGGCGATGATTTCGCGCACCTTGCCTGGATTCCCAGTCGCGATGACCACGATCATCCCGCTAGCCTTCCAACCCGAGCGATGCGCGCTGGTGCGCCATGAGCGTGCGAATCCCTTCCTCCGCACGGTCGAGCATGCACGCGAGCCCGGCCCGGTCGAAGGGCTTGTGCTCGGCGGTGCCCTGCACTTCCACGAACCGGCCGTCTTCCGTCATGACCACGTTGAGGTCCACGTCGGCGGTCACGTCTTCCTTATAGTCCAAATCCAGGCAGGCTTGGCCTCCCACGATGCCGACGCTGACCGCCGCCACGCTCTGCTGGATCGGCCACGCCTCCAGGTCGCCGCGGTCGCGGAGGGCCTGGCACGCGTCGTACAGCGCGACGTAGGCGCCAGTCACCGCCGCGGTGCGCGTGCCGCCGTCCGCCTGCAGCACGTCGCAGTCCACCAGCAGCGTCCGCGGACCCAAGCGTTTCATGTCGACCACCGCGCGCAGGGAACGGCCGATGAGGCGTTGGATCTCCGCGGTGCGGCCCTTGATCCGGTCCCGTTCGCGAGCGGTGCGGTGGGGCGTGGATCCGGGCAGCATGCTGTACTCCGCGGTCACCCAGCCCAGCGCGGCGTCGCGTCGCCACTCCGGGACACGGTCTTCCGCGTGCACTGTGCACAGCACCATGGTATCGCCGAAACTGGCGCGCACCGACCCGGGCGCGAACCGGGTGTAGTGGCGTTCGAGGGTTACGGCCCGCAGGGCGTTCGGCGCTCGTCCGTCCGCGCGCGCCGTGGCCACGACTTAGTTCTCGCTGGTCGCGGCCGCGGCGTCCTCCGGGTCGTCCGGTATGGCCGCGACGAGCAGGCCACGTTCGCGCAGCCTCGTCAAGTTCGTATCCAGGTCCGCGGCGCGGTCGTACTGCCGCAGGAACGCGACCGCCTGCTTGAGTTGCACGTCCTCGATAAGTTCCGGCAACTCCTCGGGATTGGGGAACTCGACGCCCGGCGTCGACACGCGGGCGCCGGCGCGCAACAACTGCGCCATCAGGTCGCGCGAGCCCTTCACCTCCACATCCGGTTCGATGCCCGTGCCGCTGATGGACACCCCGCTCGGGGTCAAGTAGCGCGCCGTCGTCAGGCGCAACGCGGACGTGTCGCCCAGGGGAATAATGCTTTGCACGCTCCCCTTGCCAAAGCTCTTTTCGCCGATGATGGCGGCCCGCCGATGATCTTTCAGCGCGCCCGCCACGATTTCGGAGGCGCTGGCGCTGCCTTGGTTCAAGAGCACGACGATGGGCATGTCCTCGGTTATTTGCGGCGGATGCGTCGCATTAAACTGCATGTTCTGCCGCGGATTCCGCGACTCGGTGCTGACGATGAGTTCGCCCTTGCTCAGGAAGACGTCGCTCACCTCGGCCGCCGCCTGCAGCAGGCCGCCGGGATTGTTCCGCAGGTCCAGGACGACCGCCTCCATTCCCTGAGTCTTCAACGCCGCCAACTCCTTCTTCAAGTCGCGCGCCGTCGCTTCCTTGAACTCGATCAGCCGCACATAGCCAATGTGATTCTCCAGCATTTCGCCCTTCAGGCTGGGAATCTCGATCTCGGCGCGCGTGAGCGTGACGTCGAACTGTTCGGGCTCGGTGGCGCCGTCCCCGTTCTCTTGCAGGCGCAGGACGGTGATGGTCACTTTCGATCCGCGCGGCCCACGCAGGAGCTTCACGGCTTCCACGAGGCTCATGTCCGCGGTGCTCTGGCCTTCGATGGCGACGATCTTGTCGCCGGGGAGGATGCCGGCCTTGGCCGCCGGCGTCCCGGCGATGGGACTCATGACGGTGAGCACCTCCGAGTCATCCTGGCCGATCACGATGCCGAGGCCGCCGAAGTGGCCCCGGGTTTCCACGTTCAGCTCCCGGTACATGTCCGGCTTCATGAACTGGCTGTACTGGTCCAGCTCCCGCAGCATGCCGTTCAGGGCGCCGTAGATCAGTTCTTGAGTGGAGACGGGCTCGACATATTCAAGCTCAATGATGCCGAGTGCTTCCATCAACACCTCCACTTGCGGATAGATTTCGTCCGCCTGGGCCCCCAAGCCCTTGGAAAGCCCCTCACCGATCAGCAGGCCGATGCAGAGCACCGCCACCATCAAAAACCCCATTTCACCCCGCGGTCGCCGCATGCCTTACCTTTCTGTTCCTTCCAACCATACAGCCGGATCCGCCGCTTTGCCCTGGACCCGCACCGCAAAATACAGGGCCGGGGTGGCCAGAGGGCCCGTCCGGCCGACCGTGGCGACCAGATCCCCCGCTCGGACCACCTGCCCCGGCTCTACGAAGAAATCCGCGCAGTGGCCATACACCGTCTGATAACCACCCCCGTGGTCGAGGACCAGCAGTCTACCATAGCCGTGCAGCCACCCCAGGTAGCGCACGCGCCCGTCGTGGACGGCTAGAACCGGTGCCCCTCCAGCCTCCGGGGTCAGCAGCCAGCCGTCGTGGCGCGTGACGGTCAGGAACACCGGGGCCACATGCCGTCCGAAACCGCGCGCCACCTTGGCGTGCTCCACGGGCCGGGGGAGTACCCCCCGCAGTTCCGGAAACGGGACCGGACCGTAGAACGCGCGGGCCGGATCCACGCCCGCCGGGAGGTCCCTCAGCAGGCCTTCCAGCTCCCCCATGCTCGCCTGCGCCTCGGCCGCGGTCGCGGCGGCGATGGCTTGCTCGGCTTGGACGGTCTGCAAGAGCGCCCGCCGTTCCGTACGGGCCGCTTCCTGGGCTGCCACGTTGGCTGCCAGCTCAGCTGCCAGGGCTTCGCTCTCGGCATGCGCCCCGTCCAGGGCGTGCCGCTGATTTCGCAGGACCCGCTGGGCGCGCTCTAGCTCGCCGAAGGCTTCCAGCCGGTGACGCAAGAGGGCGTCCCGCACGCGGGCCCGTCGGATCGTTTCCCCGTGGGGGCGGTCGGCCAACAAGACCGACAGCGCCGTGGGTTCCGGCGCCCGTTCTAACAGGCGACTGAGCGCCACGACCCGGTCTCCCTGGCTGCGGTGCGCCTCTTCAGTTTCGCGAATCTGCACGTGAAGGGCCGCGCTTTCGATGCGGAGCTGCTCGGATTCTAGCCTCAGGTTGGCCATGCGATTGTGCAATGTATCTTGAATGACACCAAGCTGTTCGATCTCACCCAGCAGGCTGATCGACTCTCCGCCAAGGCGCCTGGCCTCTTGCAGGGCCAGCTCCCGCTGCTCCCTGAGGCGATCTAAATCGTCGCGCATCCGTTGGGCGTCGAACTCCTGCGTGGTCAATGGTCCGGAGTCCGGCTCTCCCGGTTCCTCAGAGGCTCGCGCCGAGGTGGGCCAGGCCGCCACGAGGACCACGACGGAGAGGCCCAGCGCACGGATGAGCCGGCGCGTGGAAAGCAGACTGGCCACGACGCCGAGGGCGGGCCCCAGCACCAGGATGAGCGTGAAGAGCGGCCAATGGGACGGCGGTGTAAACCCCCAGCGGGTCACGGCCAGCCGTTCGCCCAGCACGTATGCGCACACGGCCCAGCCGCTGCCCAACAGCCCCTGCAACGCCGCTTCGGTGGCACACACCACGCTCAGGAACGCGGGTTGCGCTCCTTCCCACACCCAACTCCGGACTTCGCCGCGCCGCGCGTTCAAGCCGAGCTGGATCGTGCCCGCGCTCAGGCCGGCCAGCAGCACCATCAACAGGAGCAGACCCAGCCGAATCACCCGCCGCAAATCTTGGCGGAGGGCGGCGTACCGGGTCAGCAGGTCCGCGGCGTACTCCACTTCAGCCACGCCGGGTACGCTCGCACATTCCCGGGCGAGGCGCTCCAGGTCCTCGAGTTCCACCGCACCCCGGCGGAGGCGCAGCGTGAAGGCGCCGGGGACGAGCCCCACCTCGGCGGCGCTCACCAGGTCGTCGGCCGCTTCCACGCCCTGGATCAACTGGCGCCACCCTTCTTCGGGGGAAGTGTACGCAAGCGCGGTGACTTCCGGCAGCGCCTCGAGCGCCGCCCGGATGCGGGCAAGTTCGGCGGGCGCGGTCTCCGCGGGCACGAAGGCTACGAGTTCGACGCGACTCTCCCATGCGGCGAGTCGCTGCGTGATTGCTTGCCCCAAGGCGGCCAGGAATGCCGCCAACACGAGCCCGAGCCCGATGGACCCGGACAGCACCAAGCTCAGCGCGCGGTGCCGCCGGACGTTCCGCAGTCCTTCGCGGATGGCCAGGGCTAGCATGCGGCGGCGGCGGCCTTGGGTGGCCGGGACAGGGTGATCACCTCGGCCGGTTCCGGCGCGGCCGGGTCATCCGCCGTGGAGGCCATGATGAGCAGCGCGCCCTGTGTCACCGCCTCGCGCAGCAGTTGCCGTGCTGCCGCTGCGGCCTCGGGGCGCAGGCCTTCCCCCGGCTCATCGGCTACCAGCAGGCGCGGCCGGCGCAGCACGGCACGGGCGATGCACGTGAGCCGGTGCTCGCTGCGGGACAGGGCTTCCGGAAACCGGTCGGCCACGGCGACCAGGTCCAACCGCTGCAACATGGCGTAGGCCGCCTCGATGGCCACCGCGCGGGGATGGCCGGCCAGGCGTTGGCTCAGGATCAAGTTCTCCATGGCGGTGCGGGATGGGAAGAGCCCGTGATCCGGGAGGATGAGGCTCGTGGCCCGGCGCAGGGCGGCTTCCCCGCCCTCCGTCTCCCAGATGGAGATCGTCCCCATGGTGGGGCGTTCCAATCCGGCAATCATGCGTAACAGGGTGCTTTTCCCGGCGCCGTGCGGGCCGCGCACGGCTACGCAGGTGGCGGCCGAGAGATGGGCCGAAACCGGCTCGAACACCGGCGGCCCGGCGCCGTACTGCTTAGCGGCCTCATCCAGAGTCAGCATGGGCGGCCCCGCGCCGTACTGCTTGGTGACCTCATCGCGGGTCAGCATGGGCGGCGCGCGCCGCGGGGTGCGGGGAGAAGGTCGGAGCCGACCACCGGCGCGGTCACTCGCACAGGGCGTAGTGTAGCCGCGCGTCCGGCGCGGAACAAGAAACGGGTTAGGCCGACGCGCGCTTGGCGGCTACGCGTTCGGCGAACGCGTTGTACGCCTGCCAGGCGCGGCCATCCACCGGCTGGCGTTGGGCGATCACGTGCGCGATCTTGCGGGACAGGATGTGGAGCACCGCCGCGTCCAGATCGCCCAGACAGACTTCCCGATCCCGTTCAGCGTCTGCCAGGTCACGCCCCGTCTCCGTGAAATCCGCCAGGAAGACGATCTTGGCCACGTCGCCCATCTCCGCATCGGCGGTGCTGTGCAGACTGATCGCTTCGAGGATTTCCTTGTCGCTGATGTCCAACTGTTGCTCTACTAACAGCGCACCGGCGGGGCCATGAACGACTTCATCGGGCATGCCCGCGAACTCCAGCGTACCGAAGCCGATCTCACGGATCGCCTCGTCCAGTTCCTCCCGGCTGAAATACTTTACGAAATCGTGGAGCAGGCCGGCCGCCTCGGCTTTGTCGGCGTCCACGCGGTGATGCTTGGCGAGAGTGCGGGCCCGGGCGGCGGTGCGCTCACAATGCTTGCGCAGCCCGGCGGGCACGTGCTCTTCGACGAACGCGCGAATGGCGGTCAGCTCGTATTGCGGCATGGGGCGTCCATCCATAGTAGCGCGAGTCGCACGCGCGGAGGCAGAGGAACGTGGGGCCCCCGTGTCCGGGGACCGGTTGCCGGAGTCCCGTGCGCACGCTTTCTAGAATTTAGATGAACTAGATCAATGTAATATACTTATATAACAGTAGTTACGTATTGGGCTGATGATCCAGTTCCTATACGGAGACGGCGCGATACAACTGCTGCTGCTCGATGTACTTCGCGACGGCTTCGGGCACGAGATACCGAATGCTGCGGCCGTCCGCGACACGCGCCCGGATGTCCGTGGATGAGATGGCCAGGGGCGGCATCTCGAGCGGCATCACCTGCGCCGCGGCAGCGGACTGGGGGCCGTCCAAGCGGTCCCCCGGGCGGGTCACCGCCACGAACTGGGCGAGGGTGACAATCCGCTCCGGGTGGCGCCACGTATGCAGGTCGCGCAGCATGTCGGCGCCGATAATGTAAAACAGGTCCGTGTCGGTGACTTGCGCCCGCACGGCGTCCAACGTGTCTTCGGCATAGGAGGGCCCGGGCCGGTCCAGTTCTACGCGGGACACGCGGAACGCGGGATGGTCCGCAATCGCGGCCTCGACCATGGCGAGCCGGTCTTGCGCGCTGATGTTCGGCGCGTCCTTGTGCGGCGGGACGTGGGTCGGAATGAACCAGACTTCCTCCAAGCCGAGGCGGTCCCGTACGGTTTCCGCGGCGATCAGGTGCGCCGTGTGGATGGGATCGAAGGTGCCGCCGAACAGCCCGAGGCGCCGTGCCGCCATGCGTCGGTCAGGTGCGGATGTGCCCGCTGCCTCGAACGAGCCACTTGTAGGTGGTCAGTTCCTCCAGGCCCATGGGGCCGCGGCAGTGGAGCCGATCCGTGCTGATGCCCATCTCCGCGCCCAGGCCGAACTCATAGCCGTCGTGGAAGTACGTGGAAGCGTTGACGAACACGGCCGCGGAATCCACCTCAGTGAGAAACCGTTCCGCCGCCGAGTAGTCGTCGGTGACGATCGCGTCGGAATGGCTGGAACCGTACGTGGCGATGTGTTGCAGGGCCGCGTCCAGCGAGGCCACGACCTTTACGCTGAGCACGTAGTCCAAGTACTCCGTTCCCCAGGTTGCCTTGGTGGCGCGGCCGGCGTCGGGGACGAGTTTGCGGGTCTCGGCGCAACCCACGAGCGTTACGCCGGCTTTCGCGAAACGCTTGGCCATGCGTGGCAAGAACTTCTTCGCCACCGTGCGGTGCACCAGCATGCTTTCCATCGCGCAGCACACGCTGGGTTTCTGGTGCTTGGCATTGAAGCAGACCTCCGCGGCCATCGCCAGGTCCGCGTGCGCATCCACATAGGTGTGGCAGACCCCGTCCAGGTGTTTCACGACGGGGATGGATGACGTGTCCATGATCTTCCGGATGAGCGCCTTGCCCCCCCGCGGGACGATCATGTCGATGCTGTCGTCCTGCTGCAACAGCACGTCGATGGCCGCGCGATCCGTGGTGCTGAATCCTTGGGCGGCATGTTTCGGCAGGCCGCCCGCGTCCAGGCACGCCTGGATAATCTCGACGATAGCGCGGTTGGAGTGGAACGCCTCCGACCCGCCGCGCAGGATGACCGCGTTGCCGCTCTTGATGCAGAGTCCGGCCGCGTCCGCCGTCACGTTCGGCCGGGATTCGTAGATCATGCCGATGACGCCGATGGGGACGCGCACGCGCGCGATCTGTAATCCGTTCGGCCGCCGGTGAGCATTGAGGGTGACCCCCACGGGATCCGGGAGCGCGATGAGATCGCGCAGCCCTGCCGCCATCAGCTCGATGCGCGGCGTGGTTAGCGTCAGCCGGTCGCGGAGAGCTGCGCTGAGCTTTGCCGCCGCCGGGCTGGCCAGGTCTTGCTCATTCGCCGCCCGGAGCGCGTCGTGCTGCGCGAGAATGGCGTCCGCGATGGCGGTCAGCACTGCGTCTTTCGCCGCGGTGTCCGCGAGCGCCATCTCCCGCGCGGCGGCCCGCGCCTGCCGGGCGACCCGGACGACTTCGCGTTCGATGGCGGTGTTGCGTTTCACGGTCAGTCCCCCGGGCTAGACCAGGTTGTTCCGGTGCACGACCTCATCATACTGCACGTCCCCGAGCACGCCCGGCAGGTCACGCGTGTGCAGGCCTTTGATGCGGCGCACGTCCGCGGCGCTGAAGTTCACCAATCCGCGGCCGATCTCCGCTCCCGAGGGGTCCGCCAGGACGATGGTGTCCCCCATATCGAACTCGCCCTGGACGTCCGTGATCCCCGCCGGGAGCAGGCTCTTGCCCTGTTCGGAGATGGCGCGCGCCGCGCCTGCGTCGAGCACGAGGGTGCCGCGGGCTTCGGACCCGAAAGCAATCCACCGCTTCCGGTGCGACAGACGTCCGTCCGCGGGATAGAACACCGTCGCGGGCGCCGGGGCATTCTCACGCAAGGCCGCGAGCCGGTCGGGCACCGTGCCGTTCGTGACGATCATCCGCACCCCGGTCCGCATGCACATCTTGGCGGCTTCGAGTTTGGAGACCATGCCCCCGCGCGCGCGATCAGACGCGGCGCCCCCCGCCATCTGTTCGATCTCCGGGGTGATCTCGCGAATCTCGGGAATGAGCGTGCCGCCGCCCGTGCCGGGATCTCGATCGAAGAATCCGTCCACGTCGGTTAGCACCACCAGGAGGTCCGCGCCGATCTTGGACGCCACGATGGCGGCCAGCGTGTCATTCTCCCCAAAGCGCAACTCTTCCACCGCAACCGTATCGTTCTCGTTGACAATTGGAACCACGCCGCCGAATTCGAGCAACGCTACGAGCGTGTTGCGCGCGTTGAGATACATCTGCCGGTCGCGGAGCCCCTCCCGCGTGAGCAGCACCTGCGCCACGCGCAGGTCGTGCGCCGCGAACAGGTCGTGGTACACGTGCATGAGCAGGCCCTGGCCGACGGCCGCGATGGCCTGCTTCTCTTGGAGGCCCCGGGGCCGCGCGGTCCGGCCCAGCTCGCCGAGCCCGGCGCCCACCGCGCCGGAGGTCACGAGGATCAGTCGCCGCCCTGCATGCGCCCACGCGGCCAGCTCGGCCACGATGGGCCGAAGCCAACGGTCTGTCAGCCGGCCTTGCTCGTCGCTCAGCAGGCTGGTGCCGACTTTGAAAACGACGGGGGGGTTGTTACCCCACATGGTACGTGAACTCCATGTCCCCGATGCGCACCGTGGCGTCTTCCTTGACGCCCAGGCGGCCCAGGGTGGTGGCCAGGCCCAACTTCTTCAGGCGATGGTTGAAGTATCGCACGGCCTCGTCGTTTTCCCAGTCCGTCATCTGCGCCCAGCGCTCGGGCTTCGTGCCGGTCACGCGCCACGCGCCGTCCTCCGGCTCCACGCTCCAGGGGGCTTCGTATCCATAGTATGCCTCCACCTCGAATACGCGAGGCCGGTCCCGCTCCTCCGCCGCGAGCCGGTCCAAGGCCCGAGTCGTGGCCGCGCGCATGTCCTCGATCCCCTGGCCTTCCAGGGCACTCATCGGCACGATCTCCCCGACTTCGCCGCGCAGGGCCGCGGTGAAGGCGTCCAGTTGCGCGCGGGCGGGCTCCAGGTCGAGCTTGTTCGCCGCCACCACGGCGGGCCGCTCCGTCAGCGACGCGTCATGCATGCGCAGTTCCCGATGCAGCGTCCGGTAATCGGCCACGGGGTCCGCGCCGCTCAGGTCGATGAGGTAGACGATGACTTTCGTCCGCTCGATGTGCCGGAGAAAGTCATGCCCGAGGCCGACCCCTTCATGGGCTCCCTCGATGAGTCCCGGGATGTCGGCCACCACGAAACGGCGATAGTCGTCGTCCTCGACGACGCCCAGGTTCGGGGACAGGGTGGTGAAGGGATACGGCGCGATTTTCGGGTTCGCCGCGGAAAGCTGGCCCAGCAGCGTGCTCTTGCCCGCATTCGGC
Source organism: uncultured bacterium (assembly GCA_965371225.1). Classification (GTDB taxonomy): domain Bacteria; phylum Abyssobacteria; class SURF-5; order CBDUXP01; family CBDUXP01; genus CBDUXP01. The sequence continues at coordinate 63,188 of CBDUXP010000004.1, forward strand.
AGTCCGACCAGCGCGGCGTCGGCGATGAGCTTGAGTTCGAGCAGTAGCTCCCGGTGCTCGCCGGGCTCACCCTTTTCCGCGAATTTCGGCAGCCGGTTCTCGCGCGTGGCCAGCACCGCGTTGCCGCGGCCGCCCATGCCACCGCGGGCGGCGGTGAACTCCTGGTCGACCTCGACCAGGTCGGCGCAAATCTGGCCGGACGCCTCTTCCCGGACCACGGTGCCGGCGGGCACGGGCACGATGTGGTCGGCACCCGCCCGCCCGGCCTTCCGTTGCCCCTTGCCGTGTTGGCCGCGGTCCCCCTTCTGTTGGGGGTGGTACTTTAGGTCCAGCAAGGTGGCCACATTCTCCGTCACCCGCAGGATGACGTCTCCGCCCTTGCCGCCGCCGCCGCCGTCGGGGCCGCCCTTCGGGACGTACTTCTCCCGGCGAAAACTGACGCACCCGTTCCCGCCGTTCCCGGCGATGCACACGATGCGCTGGACGTCGACAAAAGCGTTGCTCATATGCGGTCCCGAACCACCAAGACACCAAGAGGTTTCCGCTCAGGAGTCCACCGCAGGGTCCATCGCGATTGGTGTCCGTGTCACTGCGTTGATTCTACCGGTTCCTCTCCGTGTTCTTGGTGTCTTGGTGGTTGACGCCCTAAAAACGAAAACCCCCTCGCAGGGAGGGGGTGTGCACATCCGCGAGTCCGGGGCCGCTCTAATTCGCGGCCGGCGGGTACACGCTGACTTTTTTTCGTTTCTTGTCATACCGTTCAAAGGTGACCACGCCATCCACCAGCGCGAACAGCGTATGGTCGTTGCCGCAGCCCACGTTCGTGCCGGGATGGATCCGCGTGCCCCGCTGGCGAATGATGATGTTGCCCGCGCGCACGGTCTCGCCCCCGTACTTCTTCACCCCCAGGCGCTGCGAGTTCGAATCGCGCCCGTTGCGGGTGGAGCCTTGCCCTTTTTTATGTGCCATATTCTTTTACCCGCCCAGCTAGCCAATTTTCTCGATGCGGACCGTGGTCTGCTGCTGCCGGTGGCCCTGCTTCTTATGGTAGCCCTTGCGCCGCTTTTTCTTGAAGACGACGATCTTCCGCGCGCGGTCCTGCACCAGAACCTCTGCCTTCACCTTCGGCGCCGTCTTGGCCAGCGCGCCATCCTCGCCGAACGCGCCGACCGTCTCCAATTCCACCGTCGCGCCCACCTCCGCGTCGAGCTTCTCGACGGTGATGGTGTCGCCCTCCCGCACGGGATACTGCTTCCCGCCGGTATTCACGATGGCCAGCATGTCCTTCTTCTTCGCCACGGATGGATTCCTTCAGCCAGCCCGGGACGCGCCTGCGCATCGAGGCAACAGCCCGGCTGAGCCCAGAAGTGTACGTATTCCCTTCGCCTCTGTCAATTTGCGGCAAATCAAGGCTGAAGGACTCATTACGCTCCGGGCTCAGCGCCGAATAGCAAGGGCGAGCCGCCCCACATGATGAAGACGATGAAGCCGGCCACGAACAGGATGACCCACAGCATTAACGCCCCCGTGTCAGGAAGTGCGACGCGGGACCAAATACGCCCCCCAGTCAAGAGCGGGCCAGGCGTCGCCACGCGCGCTACGGCGACGGCCATCAGCGCGACCGCTCCGGTGCAGACGGCGAGGAACGGGCTGACCGGCGCTTGCCATTGCGTCGCAGCGGTGGTCCACGCGTCTTCGAACAGCCAAAATTCCACAGTCGCCAACAACATCCCGCCTACGAGCGACGCACCGAAGGCCAGGCCCTTGTTCCCGGTGAACGATCCCATGATGACGGCAAGCGCCAAGCATTGCAGGGCGTGGACCAGTACGAGCACCTCCCCGTACACGAATGAATACGGGGGGCTGGTCAGGATGTACTGCGCATCGAGCTGCTGTTCTGCGGAGAGGGAATTCAAGCCGCTGTCGAACGGTGCGCCCCAGAACAGATACCCGAAGACTGCCCCGCGATACAACAGGAAGGGCAAGACCACCAACGCCGCGCGTGGGGCCAGCTTGGCCGCCACCAGGCCGCGCGCGCGCATGGGCCGCGATCGCAGGAAGGTCCACGTATTTTCGGCGGTCTCCCCTGCCACCGCGTCGTGACCGACCGCGCACGCCCACAAGCTTAGGAGCAAGCCCAAGGCGATCACCACGCCGGGATGGTTGCCGTGGAGCACCGAGGTGGCATCGCCTACAAAGAGGTGTAAGGCCGTCTCCAGGGGACCGACGCGACGGCCCAATTCCCCGATCAGCACCAACCCCAGTGCTACCTGGCCGAGCGCGACCGCGCACCGCAGCCAAAGGACTCGCCACTCTTTCCAGAGCAGACTCATGACCCCACCTGCATGGGCGCCTGCCTGGCGAGCCAGCGGTGCCACGCCCGCACGTCCCAGCCGTGGCGTTCGCCCGTGACTTTCTCCAATGCGCGCACAGCCACTAAACCGTCGCGCGGCCGTTCCACTTCTTCCAGAAAGCGCACCATCTCCCCGAGCATGCCCGGCAGGAGGATGGCCGCTTGAGGGGATACGCGTTCGATCAGGTGGGCAGCCAACGCTGCGCGGCGATAGGACAAGTCGGATACGTTCCATCGGCGCCCCACCCCGCGCGGGATCCAGTCCGCACTTGCGGCAACGTGTTGCAACAGGGACCGCACGGTCGGATCCAACGGCTGCTCGCGGAGCCACTCCAGGGCCAACGCGGGGGTCTGCTCCCGCGCCGCCTCGAAGGTGGTGCCGCGCTCGTAGGGGAACGCACGCCAACGGGCCACAAGCGCCCCGCGCACTTCATGGGCGGGGAGGTACGTGGTGAGGATTTCCTGCTCCCCAGCGCGGAGCCCAGGTGTCGCGGCCAGCAGGTCACGAGCCTCCGTCGCCATCCACGGCGGGGCGTAGGGGGAGAGGTCGATGAGGGCCGCGAGCCGGGCATCGGGATGCTCCGTGCGCCAGGGTCGTCCCTCTACCCACTCCGGTACTGCCACGTAGGGACGGACGTGTCGTGCCAGCGTCAGGTTCGCCCGTACGGGGGCCGGTGTTCGCTCTTCCGCCCACTCCGGCCATTGGCCGATGTGCCGGAGCAGTGCCGTACGCCGGGCCGTGCTGGGGGCGTCCTCCGCCATCTGCGCCAAGCGTTTCCCGGCCGTGAATGCCGCGCTATCTTTCCGCTGGCCGCGGGCCAGTTGCTGCCAGTGCATGTCCATCAGCGTGAACAGGGCCGCGTCCTCGCTCGCGTCCGCGGGCCACGCGGGCTCGAATTGGACCCAAATGCAATCGGGGATCGTCCCGCTCCGGCACCACAGCAGTCCTCCCGGGACCGATCGCATCGCGGCGAGGGCGCGCCTCGGTGCCAGGTGGGGGCGCATAAGCACAAATGCGTCGCCGACCCGGGGATCCGGGTGCGCCAACGCGCGCGTCACGGTCCGGTCCATCGCGCGCCGGTACATGCGCCAAGTCTGCCCCGCACCCACCCACTTGGTGCTCGCACGTCTGGCTTCCACCAGGCTCCGCTGCTCGGCCGTGTGGTTCAGGGCCTGCAGGTCGGCGCCGGCGGCCGCCCGCCGCGCGACGGCGGCGACGGCCCGCTCGGGTGACCCGCGCTGCAGGTAATTCCGAATTCCCAGCACGGTCAGACAGACCGCCACGATCCCCACCAGTACCACGCGCGCGCCGCGGCGCCACGCGGGGCAGTCCGTGACGGCGAGGACCGCGGCGGCGCCCGGGATCAGTAGCCCCAGTGCGACCCGTTGGACGAACCCGTGCGCCGGGTACAGAGCCATTCGGCAGGTCTCCAGCACCGTCAACGCCCCCAGCGCGAGACCAACCCACGGCCCCGTGCTGCGTCGGTCCGAGCCGGCGAGTGCGCCGAGCATCGCCGTCCCGGACAGCAACCAGAACACGAGTGGCCACTCCACAAGGCCGGTGAAGCTCCACAGGGGCGGCCGTCCGCTGGGCCGGTCCACGATCTCGGCGTACAACAGGATGGCGCCGAACGCCGCCGCAATGTGCAGCGCCGCCAGCGCCACGTAGGGGCCCAGAAGCGCTCTCGAATCGTGAGGCCGTGTGCGGAGGAAGGCCCGGGCACGGTCGAGCCCCAGCCCCCGCGGGGCCTCAGCCATGGCCAGGATCAGCAGTGCCGCCACCAGTCCGGCGAACGCGAAGGCGATGTAGTCGGGCCCGATTCTGGTGAGTTCCAGATAAGCCTGGGACTGGGGCAACCGACGGACCCAGGCGTCGAGCACAAGTGCGACCACCATGCACCCGGGCACCGCCACCTCGACGGGGAGCCACGTCTCGCGCCAGGTTTTCCACCAGAGTCCGCGCATGGTCAGGCGGGGTTGTCGGGCCGATCGCGGAGGACCAGATCGGCGAAGATGCGGTCGATGGGCAAGTCCCGCACTTCACAATTCACTGCGGAAAAGTCGCTTCGAAGCTGCTCCTTCAAGTCAGCAGTGAAGTGTTCGGTGGTGAGCGCGTACTGCCGCCCGTGCCGCCGCGCTTTGAGGATGCCCGGCACGGGCAATCGCTCGGGGGCGCCGTTGGGGAAGGTGAGCAGGATTTCCTTGACCCGCGCCGTGAGTTGGTTGATGGGCTCGTTGGCCACCAGACGTCCCTTGTCGATGATGACGGCGTGGTCGGCCACCTGGGCGAGTTCATCCAGCAAGTGACTGGAGATGAAGACCGTTCGGCCCTGCTCCTGAATCAAGCGGATGAGGTCGCCAAGAATCTCCTGCCGCGCAATCGGGTCCAGCCCAAGCGTGGGGTCGTCCAGGATGAGCATCTCCGGGTGGAACGCGGCGGCGAGCAGAATGGCCAGCCGCGCCTGCTGCCCCTTGGAAAGGGCCTTCACCTTCTGCTTGAGGTCCAGCTCGTACCGCGTCGTCAAGGCCGCCGCGAAGCCCGCGTCCCAGTCATCGTAAAAGCCTGCGGTGAAACGAATAATCTCTTTTACCTTCATCCAGCCGTACATCTGCTGATGCTCGGCGAAGAACCCGACGCGGCGGCGGACCTCGATGGCCTGGCGCACGGGATCGAAGCCGAGAACGCGGGACTGGCCTGCGCGGGGCTTGAGCAAGCCCACAAGCATTTCGATGGTGGTGGTCTTGCCCGCTCCGTTGCGCCCCAGGAAGCCGCACACACTGCCCGTCGGCACCGTGAACGAGAGGCCGTCGACCGCAGGCGTTTTCCCGTAGCGGTAGGTCAAGCCGTCAGCGTGAATCGCCATGTCAGCCATGCCATCCCCCTCTCACACCGGCTCGTTCACGGTTTGGTCGCCTCGCGCCGCTCCAGGGTTTCTAATCGTTCCAACCGTTCCTGCACCAGGGCCGCCAACGCGCGCTCGGGCAGTTGCAGGTGCCGCGCTTCCAGGAGCGCTTCGTCGATCAGGTGCGCCACGATCCCGCGCCGCTCGGCCATGGAGAGCGCCACCGCCCGATCCCGCACGAAGGAACCGGACCCGTGGCGGGCCTCGACCAGGCCTTGGTGCTCCAGCTCCCGGTAGGCTTTGGCCACGGTGTTCGGGTTCACCGTGAGTTGCTGCGCCAGCTCGCGGACGGATGGCAGGCGATCCTGCGGCTTCAGGGCCCCCAGCGCGACCGCGTGGCGGATCTCACGCGCGATCTGTTTGTAGATGGGGGTGCCGTCGCGGGAGTCGATTCGAAGGTACATGCCGTGCGACAGTCGGTAACGCAGAGTGTCTACTGTAATAATACACTCAACACCTGTGCCGGGCAAGCGAAATCTTCATGGTCGCGGCCGCCCGCGTTGTATCCGGTTCCCCGTGGGCGGGGCTAGCGCTGGGCGGCGTGGAGGCGGTGTGGGCGCGGGGTCTGGAACTGGGGATGCGGCGCGATGGCCGCGTCCTGGTCGCGCCACGCCCGGGCGAGCCGGCGCGCTTCCGCGACCTGTTCCGGCGCCATGCGGGCCGCGAGTGCATCCCGCGTTAGCGCGGCCTTGGGATGCCCCTGACTCGCCGCCAAGTTCAGCCACGCAAAGGCTCGCACGAAATCCTGCGGGGCCCGTCTGCCGGTGTAATGGGCCAGCCCCAGGGCGAACTGGGCTTCCGCGTGGCCCTGCACCGCCGCCTGCCGGTACCAGGCCAGGGCTCGGGGGTAATCCTGGCGGACCACGGTGCCCGCCGCGTAGAGCGTGCCGAGGTTGAATTGCGCTTCCGCCAGCCCCTGGACGGCGGCCTGACTGCACCACTTGACCGCCAAGGCGGGGCTCTGCCGGATCCCTTCCCCGCCTGCGTACAGCATGCTCAGCCCGTACTGCGCTTTCGGGTGCCCCTGCTCGGCCGCGGTGCGCCATTCGGCGAACGCTGTCGAAAAGTCGCCGCGCTTATAGGCGGTGAGGCCCGTCTGAAAATCTGCCCACGCGGCCCCGGCCCCGAGGAAGCACGCGAGCCCGCCGACGCCGATCATGGTGAGACCGCGCATCGTTCCCCTCCACTTCAGGCAGGCACCCGCTGGAGATTCTACTGCAATATCGGCCCGGAACCTCCTGGCTTGACAGGGGATACCGATCGAGAGACGCACCCCTGGGGCGTGAACGATCGCGTGAGGGCCCCCAGGGCGGCCAGGGGCAGGCGCGAATAATAATGGTTGCCGGGCGGGGCTGTCCCGGCCCTACACGGCGGGGCTGCGTTGCCAGTCTTCGCAGGTCTCGGCCCGGGCCTTGGCGGGCCACTGTCCCCGTCCGGCTTGGACCCGGGTGGCGAGCATGGGCTTGCGGCAATTGCCCCGTTGGGCCGACCGGCGTTCCGTAATCGGGTACCAGTGAGAGCATGTGACGCACTGGTGGGACACGGCCGGCATGGGGACATCCAACCCGTCGCTGTAGGCGGGCCGGTGCGCGCCCATGATGGGCCGGATGTACCGGAACGTGGCTGGGGTCCGGAAGTGCCCGTCGACCGCCTTCGCGATCTCCCGGGCGAGCACGCGTGCGTTCCGGAAGTGGCCGTCGCGAACTTCGGGAACGGTTGCCGCCTCTGCGGTTTGCATCTGGTGCTGAATCGCGGCTGCGCGCTGCGCGATCAGTCGCGCCAGCCACCCTGTATCCCGGCGCGGGTTGCTGTCCGAATTCCCCTTGCGTGTGGAGTGTTGCGAGAGCCCTGCAGAAGACATGCGGGTTGGAGGGCGCATGTGAAAAGCCTACGGTCGGATCGGGACCGCCGCAACGCTGGGAAGCCGGGCGGAACCTTGCCGGCTGCGGCCCGGCTGAGGGTGCCTACCGGGCGCCGCGGCGGCGGAGCAGGGCGGCTAGCTCCAAACGGTCGTCGCGCTGGGCCATGCTCAGCGGCGTCCACCCTTCCTTGGAGCGGGCGTCCATGTCCGCCCCGTAAATCAGCAGCAGGGTGGCGACGGTGCAGTCGCCGGTCATCGCGCACCGGTGCAGGGGGGTCCAATGCGAAAAACTGCGCGCGGTGGCATCGGCCCCGTGTTGCAGTAGGAACCGCACGATCTGTTCCTGCCGTCCCTTGCGCCAGAAGTTTCCCGCGGCCGCGTGCAGAGGTGTCTCGCCCCAAGCATCGCACGCATCGATATGGGCCCCGTGGTCCAGCAAGAGGCGCGCGACGTCCTGGTGGCCTTCCGCGGCTGCCCGGTGCAGGGCCGTCCCGTCCTGTCCCCCGTTCACATCGACGCCTTCTTGGATCAACTGGCCCACTCCGACGACGTTGCCCAGCTCCGCGGCCCGGAGCAGTTGCTGCTCGACGCGGGACGTGCGGCGAAGCTCGACCGTTCTGGGCATCCAGCCATGAATGTGTTGCACCCGCCAATGCACGGGTTTGAGGGTCCGCTTGGCCCGGGCTTTCCGTTTGGCCGGCCGGCGCACCGTGCGCTCCGCGCGTGTACTCTGCTTCGCCACTAGGGGTAACTGCATCCCAGCCATTCTTCCCTCCACGACTCGTGTGAGTTCCACTGGCTGTCGGGCGGCTGCGGGGGTCGGGAGGCGCCGGAAACCTGGCGCGGCGGGTCGAGGACAGCCGACTGACGTTCGTCCAACTAGCCTGCAAGGATATCGCTGCCCGGGCCCTCACGGCGTACCACAATAGGCATTTGGGGGAGGCCGGCAAGGTCTTCCTCCCTCCTGTCCCTTGGCCCGGCCCAGGGCCGCGCGGGCAGCCTTCTGGTCCCTGGGCTGATAGCGTGGTAGCGCGAGAGGAGGCATGCCGCATGTCCGCCAGCGAGGCCCGGCAGGCCATCGAGGACTTCTTTAAAGGGTTCAACGGACGGGATATCGAGGTCATTCGGACCGCCCTGCACTATCCGCACGTGCGCCTGGCCAGCGGCCGCGTGATGGTGACCGAAACCCCCGGCGAGTACCGCATCCCGTTCGAACGGCTCGCGGAGGTGGAGGGGTGGCACCACAGCACGCTCGACGCGGCCGACGTGGTCCACGCGGGGCCGGACAAGGTGCACTTCGACGTGCGCTTCAGCCGCTATCGGGAAGACGGGACGCGGTACGCGGAGCACCAGGCGCTGTGGGTCGTGACGCGCCAGGGCGACCACTGGGGTGTGCAGGCGCGGTCCAGTTACGCCCCCTAGCCGTCCCGCCCGCGATCGCTCCGCGAACGGTGGCGCTCCCGCAAATGGGCTAGCGTCGCCTCAAGGCGCTCCCGTTCACTCCCGTGCCCTGGCGGCAAGTTGTAGCTGAACGCCCACTGCTGAGCCGCGTAGTCCACCTCCAGTTCGCCCATGACGACCCGGTCACTGGACCCGGGCCGGAGGTCCGACCACGCGGGGAACCCGAGATCGCGGTTCAGGGTCCGCTTGAAGTACAGGGACTCGTAGTAGCGCTTGCCGGTGACGCCCTGGATACTCGCGTCCAGCCGGGCCACGCGCCGGAGAAACGCATGCGTGCCCGCCGTGGGGCTGTCCACGGCGCCCGCGTCAAATTTGGTGTTCATGGGCGCCCGTTGCCAGTTCATGCCGTAGGTATATTGGAAGAGATCGTTTTGCCAGAACGACAGCCGCCGGCCAGTGTGGTCCGTGAGGGGGACGACGCGAATGGGCGTCCCCTCCTGATCCGTCTCATACAGGATGGTGAAACTTTCGTCCATGAACAGGGCGTTGGCGTTCAGGACGTCAACCCGCCTCTGGCCAAACAGGAGGTACCACTCGCTCACCTCGGAGGTGGCGAGCGGTTGCGCCCACGCAAATCCGATGTCCGGTGGAAGGGCGATTACGAGGTGCACGGGCAAGAAAAGCGCCATGGCAACCATGAGCCCGTTCTGGAGCCGGCGGCTGAACGCAGGAACCGGAAGGGGAACACTGGGGGCGGCGGCCCGGGGCTGCTCCGAAGGGAATTCCCGGTTGGGTGCCTCGCCGGGCGGGCCACCCCGCATCCACCGGGGCCCCAGACCAGTCACTTTGCCGAGGGCCACAATGGGGAAGAGCAACATCAACGGGAAGACGCGCAGCGTGAGGGCCCAGTAGGCGTCGTAGCCAACCCACAGGGTTCCCTTCCGTTCGAGGACCGGTCCCCCGCCGGCGGCGGCGGCCTCCTGCACCCGTTCGGGCGCCTGGATCAGTTCAGTGGTCGTGACGCGTTCGTAGAAGTCGCACCGTTCGATCCACCGCCGGAGGCGGCGGGTGCGTGGGTGGTGGCCGTCCGAGTAGAAAGTCACCGCGGGGACGGGAATCACGCCTGTGTAATTGAACGTGAGCAGCCACATGCACAGTTCTGCCCCCGGGAGATACCCGAGAGGCAGGAAAAAGATCGACACCAGGTAGAACGCCAAGCCCTGCAGAACGGCAAACGGGCGCGTCCATTTCCAATACATGAGCGGGAGGAACAGCATCTCCCAAGAGAGCTGCACGATCAGGGCCACGGAGCAGAACAGGTCGAATGCCCACGGCACCGCGTTGCGAAACGCGATCATGGATGCATACTGGCGCACCCAGGCGGGCGAGACGGTCATGATCTGTAGCACTTCTGCGCGACGCCAATTCGGATCCTGCACGTGGTAGATCGATGCGATGGCTGCGACGAACCAGAACAGCGCGATGAGCAGCCACCGGACCCGCGCCAGCCCGGCTCGGTCCGGGGACACCGCACACACATACAGCGCGCGAATCACCCGCCCGACGATGGGGGCCCGCGCCAACCGGGCATCTACGCTGGCCGTGCGGCCAGCGCCCAGGAAGATCAAGCCCCACGCCACGATGGTTTGCACCTGGTCGCCCAGTGTGAACCCGAACGGGGACGGCGAAAAGTACTGAATGATTAGCAGCGCCAAGGCGAGGGGGGTGGCAAACCCCACGACGACGCACACACCCAGCGCCGCGCCTATGATTGCCCGTAGCCCCATGACGCGGGGATTGTCGGACAACACCGCGAAGCCGGCCACGTCGATATAGCCGTGGACCAGATTCAGGCCCCAGATCACGCGGACGAGCGTCACATTGCGCGCGATCATTCCCGGCGTCGCCGGGAGGGCGAAGGGAGCGAATACCCAGCGGCGCGTCCGGGACCATGGACCTTCGTGCGTCATTGGTCTTGCATGCTACTTTCACCGGAGCGGAAGCAGGCCGATGGTAGCACACGCGGCTGGATCGCCTATGCGGGGCCCCTGCCGCACGATCCCGTGGCCGAGGTTTGGCGGCGGCAATATCCCCAGTAGTGAGGCGCCACACAGCGCTGACGGCTCATCTGCGTGTATCCTTCCTCGCATGGTCACTTCAGCGAACGGGAGCGGAGATCAGGTACAGCAGGAATCCCCTGAGGAATCCCCCGCCGTGGTGGCGCGGCGGTTCGTGCGCACCCGCGGCGTCGGCGTGCTGTCGACGCATTCGGTCGACCTCCCGGGCTACCCGTTCGGCTCGGTGACGCCGTACGCGCTGACCCCCGAGGGGATGCCCATCGTGCTGGTCAGTGCGATCGCGCAGCACACGCAAAACATGAACGCCCATCCGGAAGTCTGCCTGACCGTGCTGGACGACGACAGCCCCGACAAGCAAGCGGCCGCCCGCGTGTCCATCCTCGGCAAGGCGCACTGCCCCCGGCCGACCGACCTGGAGGCGATCCGGGCCCGCTACATGGCGCACTTCCCGGGCCACTGGCGGTACTTTGAGGCGCACGACTTCGCGTTCTACCGCATCACGCCTACGCGGGTGCGGTACATCGGCGGCTTCGGCAACATTCACTGGGTAGAAGCTGCGGACTGGACCCTGCCCGCTTCCGCCTGGGCCGCTGCGGAACGGCGCGTGCTGGACCACATGAACGCGGACCACCGGGACACGCTGCGCGACCTGTGCCGGCACTACCACGGCACCACCGAGCTGGAACCCGAGCTGATCGCACTCGATCCTGAAGGATTTCACGTGCGCGGTGCCACCCGCGTCTATTACTTCGCGTATGCCGCGGCCTGTGTCACGGTGGACAGCATCCGGGCCGAGATGGTCCGCATGGCGCTCGCGGCACGGGCCGCGTAACGCCGCCTCCGCCGCGGGCCGTCGGGACGAAGGCGGGAACGCGTTATGGGGCAGACTGGCGGCCGCTTATGCCAGCGCCGCCCAGTGCGTCCACGATGACAGCCGCCATGGCGGCGTGCGCGTCCGGATTCGGGTGCCCGTCCACTTTCCGCGGGGGATTGCCATGCCGAAAGGCATAGCTCCCTTCATAGGCCGCTAGCCTCGGTTCGGGCAGCTCGGCTAACAGGGCGCCGGTGACGTTCACCACCTGCGCCTCAGGCAGGCCCAAATCAGCCTCCACAAAGTCCGGTTGGCCATCCAAAGGCCACCACATGTACAGGACGATCATCTGCGCATCGTTCTGGGCGCACACCGCTGCGATTTCCCCTAGCGCCAGCCGGAGGACCGCCAGCCGATCGTCCGGAAGATCCGCAAGTGTCCCCCAACGCTGTTGGACGCGGTACTGCAGCAGGTGTAGGTCGTCGCGGGACACCCGGCGCCAGCCGACCTGTCGCAGGAAAGTGGCAAATCCTGGGCGATGCTCCCCCCGCTGCATGTACCGATAGAGAGGCAGGTCCCAAAAGACCGTCTCGAATACGGGCGGCAGGATCTCGATGGAGCCGTCACCTCCCTTCCCGAAATGGGGCCTCGCCTTCAACCCAGCCAAGCCCTTTTGAATCGGCGAGAGGGAGCGCTGGATCAGCCACGGCGAGGTCTGGACCAGCACAATATCGGGCCGGTGCTCGGGAATCGCCAGCCGCGCCCGCAAGACGCATTCCGCTAGTCCGTAGCCTGAGACTCCCGCATTGATGGCGCGACCATCCAGGGCGGCGGCGACCCGCTCAACGTAGACGTCTTCCGCGGGACACCTGTAGCCGTAGGTCCACGAATCCCCGAAAGCCATGATGCGTGGCCCGGTTTCCGGCGGCTGAGGCAGGTTGGCTGCGGGCACGCGCATGCTCCGCGCGTCGTGCCGTAAGGGGATTTCCGCATCCCGGCCGAATCGCATGACGCCTTCCACGTTCGGGGCGGTGACGTACCCCATGGTGGGATGTGGCACGTGGGCGGGCGCGCTCCACACGTATTTCCCGCTCGACAGGTCGCGATAATACGCGTACGCGCGAACGACGACGCTGCCAACATAGGCCAGCGCTACCACGAGTCCGCATAAACCCAGTGCGAACTGCACGCGCCGGCCGACCGATAGACGCCCGACCGACAGATCACCGGTGGGTTTGTCCGCTGCGGATCTTGTCTCACTCATCGTCAAACACGCCGGCTTGCCGCCGTGCATCCATAGCATACCCTCGGGCTACACGAAGGGGATCTGTGTCGGTAAGCGCCGCATCGGCCGCCCACTCCCCCTCATCGGCGTCATCGGCGAGTCCAACTCCCTCTCGTGGACGAGGTGCCTCGCCCTCATCAAACGGGCGACGCGTTTGTGCCGGTTGGTGCGTACCGCATCGAGGCAATCGCCTCGGAGAAAGTGAGTAGAGTCTGGGGGGCTGGCGTCCGGGGCGACCGAGTAGTAACTTATGTCGCAGGGGGGTGGGGTATGCAGGAAGTACTGCCGGCCGCGCCGGGGGTGGGAAGCTCCGCGCTGCGGCCACGCGAAGCCATGACGTGTCCGACCTGTGCGCACACGGTGCCGGGGTCGACGCGTGTGTGCCCGAACTGCTTTAGTCTGCTGGATTCCGTGTGTGAAGGCTGCGGCGGGCAGCTGGACGTGCGCCGCCTGCGGGTGCGTATTGCGAGTGGGCTCCGACTGGCGTTGGAAATCGTGGGCGTGCTGGTAATCATCGCCACGTTCGCTTCCATTGTCGGGCCGTTCCTCGGGCTGCTGCTCATCTTGCTTGCGGAACGGTTCGGCTACCGGACGGAGGCGCACCACTTCTGTGCGGCCTGTCGGAAGCAGCACCAACCGCGACCCGCCGCACGGCTCACGTAAGCCTCAGGCAGCGGACGGCGGGGCACCAGGGCGGGGTGGGACGCCGAGCCGTGTCCCACGTGCGGCACTGTAGTAGCCCCTACCAGAATCGAACTGGTGTTTGATGGCTGAGAACCACCCGTCCTAACCACTAGACGAAGGGGCCAGAAAGAGGCGCGATCGGGAAACCCCGCCGCGCCGAACTCAATATAGGGGTTTCACGGGACAGCGTGCAACCACGCGCCTCAGCGGTATGCGGCGAGCCCGATCATGCCGGCGGCGACGATGGCCCACGCGGGGTGGAGCCCCAAGAACGCGATGACGCCAAACGTGGCGGCGCTGATGACGCCGGTGCTCATATTGGTGACCGCGCGCGGGAACATCTCCCAGACAACCACAAGAAGGAGACCGACCACGGCTGGGCGCACGGCCTTGAGCGTGCCGGCGACGAGCGGCGAGTCCTTGAACTGCAGGAACATGGACATGAGCAGAAGCATGGCGACGAGCGAGGGCAAGACAATGGCCACGTTCGCCACGATGACGCCGGGGATGCCGGCCACCTGGATACCGACGATGCCGGCCATCTTGCAGGCGATGGGCCCCGGCAGCGCGTAGCCCATGGCGAGCGCGTCGGTGAACTCCTCGATGGTCATCCACTGGTGGACGTCCACCACCTCCTCCTGGATGAGCGGGATCATGGAGGGCCCCCCGCCATAGGCCAAGATCCCCACCTTGAAGAACGACCAGGTCAACTGTCCAAGCTCGGTCAGCATCAGCTCCCCTTCTCAGTCAGGTATACGCTCCCGGGCGGGCGTGGAGTTGCGTCGGCCCCGGAGCGCGAACGCCCCGACGGAGGTGGGGCGTCAACGCTCGAGGAAACACTGGGGAAACACTTGGGCGCCATTCGCGGTGGTGAACGGTCGTCGTAGGTCGTTCAGGACAAAACCCACAATGCGACAACGGCGCGGAATTCCGCGCCGTTGGTGGCTGGGGAGGCAGGACTCGAACCTGCAATCCCCTGATCCAGAGTCAGGTGCCTTACCAATTTGGCCACTCCCCAAAATCGCGTCCGTGGGAACGCGCCGGGCCCAGGCTAGCAGCGCTCCGGGGCCACGTCAATTCTGCGTGGCGGATTCGTCCGCGTCTTTCGGTTGGCCTTCCTTGCCATACAATTGCGAGAGCACGTCCATGAATTCGTCGATATCCTTAAACGAGCGGTACACCGACGCAAAGCGGACGTAGGCGACCTCGTCGAGTTCGCGCAAGGAATCCATCACCATCTGCCCGAGCTGCTCGCTGTTCACTTCCTTGGCGAGACTCGTGGCGATCTTCGTTTCAATCCGATCGACCACGCTCTCCAAATGCTCCACGCTGACCGGCCGTTTCTCGCACGCCTTGAGCATCCCGATGACGATCTTCGCCCGGTCGAAGGGTTCGCGCCGCCCATCCTTCTTCACCACCATCAACGGGATCTCTTCAATCCGTTCGTACGTGGTGAAGCGGCGACTGCACGCGAGACACTCGCGCCGCCGTCGAATCAGTTCGCCCTCTTTGATCGTGCGACTGTCGACGACTTTATCGTCTAGATGGCTGCAGAACGGACACCGCATCGTTTCCCTCGCTCAATCGTCTCCCAATCATCTAGGTTACACCACAAGACCTGCCCACCGCGACTCCCGTGCCACACTATGTGGCTTGGGCCGGGGCCGGGCCTACCCTATCTTGCCCTACTTTTGCAGTTGAACCGTAACGCCACAATATCTTGGGGCACTTGACCTTGCCGCGTGCCCGCACGGACGCCATCATCCTGTGGTTTCCGGTGCCCGGTACAACACCAAACTGGTGCGCCCGTACCGTTTCACCTGCCAGAATTCCAGCCCGGGCACGTCCTCCAGGGGGAGGTCGTGGCCCCGCGGCCGTTCCACGCTCAGCACGCCGGCGGGGGCGAGCAGCGCGTGCGACCCCACGGTGTTGACGATGGCCGCCGCAAGCGCGCGGTCCGCATACGGTGGATCCGCGAGTACCACTGTCGGTGCGGGTGTCCGTTCTTGCGCCAGGACCCGGATCGCGTCTAGCGCCGCCATCGGCAGGACGCGCGCATACGATGCGAGCCCCGTCTTCTCCAGGTTGGCTTTGATGACGTCACGACTGTTCGCAGCCGACTCCACAAAGGTGCAGAACCGGGCTCCGCGGCTGAGCGCCTCGATGCCCAGCCCGCCACTCCCCGCGCACAGGTCCAGCACGTAGGCCGCCGGGACCAGCGACTCGAGCACGGCGAAGAGCGCTTCCTTGACGCGATCGGCCGTGGGGCGCGCGGTCGCACCGGCCAGGGTGGCCAGCCGCCGCCCTTTCGCGATGCCGGTGATAACGCGGGGCACTACAAAACCAGTTCGGGGCTATCCAGCATGCCCAGGCTAGCGCTTAGGCCCGCGTGGTCCGGCCAATGCAGATCCGGATCGTCTGCCAGCAGCCTGCGGGCACACTGCCCCGCCGCGTCCATGAGGTCGGCATTGTGGACCAGGTGGCCGAGGCGAATGCGCGGGATGCCGCTCTGGCGCACGCCCAGGAATTCGCCGGGGCCCCGGAGCGCCAGGTCCTCCGCCGCGATCTCGAACCCGTCAGTCGTCCGCTTCAGAATCTCGAGCCGCGCCTCCCCCGTCGTCGTGGTCGGCGTCCCGCGCAACAGGCAGAGACCCGCATGGGCCCCGCGGCCCAGGCGCCCACGCAGTTGGTGCAACTGCGCCAGGCCGAAGCGGTGGGCGTCCTCGATGACCATGACGCTCGCGTTGGGGACGTCCACCCCCACCTCGATCACCGACGTGCAGACGAGGACGTCGCTCTCGCCGGCGGCGAAGCGGCGCATGGCGGCTGATTTCTCGGCCGCGCTCATCCCGCCGTGCAGAAGGTCGAGATGGTACGCCTTCAACGGTCCGCGCCGGAGCCGGTCGATCTGCACCGTGACCGCCGTGGCGCCCTCGCTGCTTTCCGTCTCCTCTCGCGGGTGAATCAGCGGGCAGACCCAGAAGGCTTGGCGGCCGGCGTCCAGCTCGGCCTGCACGCGATGGATCCACTGCTTCCCGGGGGTGGGGCCGAGCAGTTCGGTCGCCACGGGCTGCCGCCCCGCGGGCAACTGCCGCAGCGTCAGCCGGTCGAAGTCGCCGTACAGGGTCAGTGCGAGGGTCCGGGGGATCGGCGTCGCAGTCATGACGATCAGGTGCGGCGCGATGCCTTTCTGTTGGAGGCGCGCGCGCTGGAGCACGCCGAACCGGTGCTGCTCGTCGATGATCACCAGCCCGAGCCGGGCGAAGCGGACGCCTTCGTCGAAGAGCGCCTGCGTGCCCACCACGAGGGGCACGTCCCCTTCGGCCACCCGCTCGCGGCGGAGGCGCCGGTCCGCCGCCGCCAAGCCGCCGGTGAGGGTCGTGAACTCCACGCCATGTGACCCGAGCCATTGCGCGACCGTGGCCGCGTGCTGATCCGCGAGCACTTCCGTCGGGGCCATCAGCGCCACCTGGGCGCCCGCGCGGATGGCGGTCAACGCAGCCTGGAGCGCGAGCAGCGTCTTCCCGGTGCCCACGTCCCCTTGCAGCAGCACGTTTGCGGGTGTGGTGGCGGCCAAGCGCCCGGCCAACTCATCCCACACCCGCTCCTGATCCTCTGTCAGCGCAAAAGGCAACGCCTCCTGAAACGCCTGGCACGCCGCGGGGGCGGACAGGGCCGTCGCCCGTTCCTTGGCCGGCGCACTCGCCCGGGCTTGTTGCATGCGCAACTGGAACAGGAGGAATTCTTCAAAGATGAATCGGCGGCGCGCCACTTCGTGTTCGGCGAGGGTGTCCGGCTGGTGCATGGCCAGGAGCGCGTCCGCGAGGCTGGGGAACCCGTGAGTCTCGCGCACGTCGGGCGGCAAACCATCGGGATACGTCTGCCGTTGCGGGAGCAGCTCCCCCATCCACCCCCGAAGCTTCCGGTCGGAAATCCCCGGTGGCGTGCGATACCGGGGCAGCAGACACTGCCACCCGCCCTCGCTACTCTGCCCATCCAACACCTCCACCATTGGCGACGTCAGTTGCAGCGCGCCGCGGTACTCGCGCACGCGGCCCGTGCAGATCACGCGCTGCCCCTTCCGCAGGCTGCGGGCGAGGTAGGGCTGGTTGAACCACGCGAGCGCGATGGCGCCCGTCTCGTCCGTCAGCGTGGCGGTCACGGGCATCCGGCGCCAGCGACCGCGGCCGCCGCCCCGGACCGGCCCGAGGGTCCCAATGAGATTGACGTCCTCGCCGACGTCGAGCCCAGCGATGGGGACGACGGTGGAGCGGTCCGTGTACTCCCTGGGGAAGTGGTAGAGCAGGTCGGCGGGCGTGTGGATCTCAAACTCGGCGAGCCGGGTGGCCATGGCCGGGCCGAGCCCCTTCAGGTCCGTGAGACGCGCGACCGTGCTCTCGCGCGTCAGGTCAGCCCCCGCGCCGTTTGTCGACCGCTTCTTGGCGTTGAACGACGCTCTTGCCCAGCTCCGCCTTGTGGTCCGCGAAGGCCTGTCGCAAGCGGTCGTCGCTCAGCGCAAGCATTTGCACGGCGAGCAGCGCGGCATTCGTGGCGCCCGCCTCGCCGATGGCGACTGTGGCGACGGGCACCCCGCTCGGCATCTGCACCGTGGCATGGAGCGCATCCACCCCCTGTAGATCGGAGCTGGCGATGGGAACGCCGATGACCGGCAGCGTCGTATGCGAAGCGATCACGCCGGCCAAATGCGCCGCATAACCGGCGCCGGCGATGATGACCTTCGTACCGCGCTCCGCTGCGCCCTTTGCGAACGCGGCCGTCTCGTCGGGGCTGCGATGCGCCGAGAGAACGCGCACTTCATGGTCCACGCCGAACTGCTCGAGCGTGTCCGCCGCACGCGCCATCACGTCGTAGTCCGACTCGCTGCCCATCACGATTACAACGGTGGCCATCCCAGTGCGTTTCCCTACGCCGACACGCGCGCCAACGCGCGGTGCCCGATGTCGCGGCGACAGTACTTCCCCTCAAATGCGATGCGGTCCGCCGCGGCGTACGCGCGCGTGAGGGCCTCGCGCAGGTCGCTCCCCAGCGCCGTCACGCCGAGCACGCGGCCCCCGTTCGTGACCACATCGCCATCCGTCAGGGAACTCGCGGCATGGAAAACCACCACGCTTGGTATCTCTGCCGCGTCGTCAAGGCCGGTCATCGGCAGCCCCTTCTGGTAGGTCCCGGGATAGCCCCCGGAGGCGAGCACGACACACACGGCCGCATCCTCCCGCCAGGTTACCGCATGGTCGGCGAGGGTGCCGTCAGTAGCCGCCACGAGCAGGGGGAGCAAGTCGCTTTCCATCCGCGGCAGGAGGACCTGGCACTCCGGATCCCCGAACCGGCAGTTGAACTCCAGCACGTACGGCACCCCCCCGCAAATCATCAGGCCGGCATACAGCACGCCGACGAACGGCGCGCCCCGGTTCGCGAGGGCGTCGATCACGGGCTGCATGACCGAGCGTGCAATGTCATCGAGCATCGCCTCATCCACCACCGGCGCGGGGGAATAGGCGCCCATGCCGCCGGTGTTCGGGCCGGTGTCCCCCTCCCCGATCCGTTTGTGGTCCTGGGACGTGGCGAGCGTGATGATGTGATGCCCGTCGGAGATGCCGAACACGCTGCACTCTTCACCGTCGAGGAACTGCTCCACCAGGATCGTGGCGCCACTGTCGCCGAACACCCTGTCGCGCAGGGCCGCATCGATCGCGACCTGCGCCTGCTCCAAGGTCTCGCAAATGGTCACGCCTTTGCCGGCCGCCAACCCGTCCGCCTTGATCGCGAGGGGCGCGCCCATCTGCTGGGCGTACGCCCAGGCCGCGTCCGGATCCGCGAATGTCTCGGCGGCGGCGGTGCGTACTCCGGCGGTGTGCATGATGTCTTTGGCGAAGGCTTTGCTGCCTTCGATCCGTGCCGCGGCGGCGCTTGGCCCGAACGCGGTGATGCCTGCGGCTGCCAGCGCGTCTACCACGCCGTTACAGAGGGGCGCCTCGGGACTGACCACCACCAGGTCAATGCGATGCTCGCGGGCGAGGCCCACCACGGCGGCATTGTCCAGAATATCCACGGGAACGCACTCCGCCACGGCTGCGATGCCGGCATTCCCCGGCGCGCACACCAGGTGTTCGCATTCGGGGCTCTGGGCAATCTTCCAGGCCAGGGTGTGGGCGCGACCGTCGCCGCCGAGAATGAGGACGCGCATGCCTAATGCCGGAAGTGGCGCATGCCGGTAAACACCATGGCGAGACCGTGTTCGTCGGCCGCGGCGATCACATCCTCGTCCCCCTTCGAGCCGCCCGGTTGGATGATCGCGGTCACCCCGGCCGCCGCCGCAGTATCGATGCCGTCGCGGAACGGGAAGAATGCGTCGGAGGCGAGCACGGCGCCCCGCGCGCGGTCGCCGGCCTTCTGCACCGCGAGTTCGCTGGCGTCCACACGGCTCATCTGCCCGGCCCCCGCGCCAACCAGCGTCTGGCCCTGCGCGAGCACGATGGCGTTGGATTTCACGTGCTTGCAAACGATCCAGGCGAATTGCAACGCCTCGCGCTCCTCGTCCGAGATGCCCCGTTCCGTGACCTGTTGCCAGTCCTCGGGTGCGACGCTGCCGGTATCGTAGCCTTGCACCAGGAGGCCGCCTGAGACGCGCCGCACGTTCGGCATGCCGTCTTGCAGCTTCGCCATGTCACCAACGGCCAGCAGACGCACGCTCTCCCCCCACCACCGGCTGGTCTGGAGCAGTTCGATCGCAGCGGGGCTGAACCCCGGCGCGACGATGGCTTCGACGAAGCGGTTTTCCTTTGCAATGCGCGCGGCCAGGGGCCGGTCGACCGCGCGGTTGAAACCCTGGACGCTGCCGAAGGCGCTCTTGGGATCGCCTGCCGACGCCCGCCCGTAGGCCTCGTCGATGGATTCGCCCGCGCCGGCCCCGCAGGGATTCGTGTGCTTCACGATCGCCGCCGCCGGGATCGAGAAGTCCGCTACGAGGCGGAGTGCCGCGTCCAGGTCCAAGTAGTTGATGTAGGACAGGGGTTTACCGGCCAGGACCTCCGCCGTGGCCAAGCCCACGTCCTGGGAACCCGGGTCGCGGTAGAACGCGCCCGTCTGGTGCGGGTTTTCCCCGTACCGCAGGTCCTGCACCTTCTGGAGGGCCAGGGTCAGCCGCTCGGGATACTCCGACCCGTTTGCGGAAATCCCCGCAAAATAGGTCGCAATGGCGGCATCGTAGGCGGCGGTGTACGCGAACACCTTTTGGGCCAGCCGCCGGCGCGTGCCCAGGGTGACGGTGCGCTGGTTGCCGCGCATCTCGGCCAGCACCACGTCGTAGTCCCGCGGATCGGTGAGCACCGTGACGCTCTCGTGGTTCTTCGCCGCCGAGCGCAGCATGCTCGGGCCGCCGATGTCGATGTCCTCGATCGCCTCGGCCACGGTGGCGTCCGGCTTCGCGACCGTCTCCTGAAAGGGATAGAGATTCACCACGATCAGATCGATCATCCCGATGCCGTGCTGCTTGGCCGCAGCCATGTGCTCCGGCTTGTCCCGCAGGGCGAGCAACCCGCCGTGGATTTTCGGGTGCAGGGTC
Organism: uncultured bacterium; assembly: GCA_965371225.1. Lineage (GTDB taxonomy): Bacteria > Abyssobacteria > SURF-5 > CBDUXP01 > CBDUXP01 > CBDUXP01. Next base: position 84,146 of record CBDUXP010000004.1, read on the forward strand.
TTCACCCGGCCATCCATCATCTCCGGGAACCCCGTGTACTCCGCCACCGGCGTCACCGGCAGCCCCGCGTCTTCGAGCGCCGTCTTGGTGCCGCCCGTAGACAACAGCTCGACGCCGAACCGGTGCAGGGCGGTGGCCAGCTCGACGATGCCCGCCTTGTCATACACGCTGAAGAGCGCGCGCCGAATCGGTCTCACGAGGCCTTGCTCCACGTCCGGCGCTTCCGCCGGGCGGCGTATTGTACGGCGTTTCGGAAAATGGCGACCCCCTGGCCCAGGGCCGGGACCCGTTCGCGGGTCCACCGGGGGTGGTTGGTGCGGTACAGATAACCCTCCGGGTGCGGCATGAGACCGAAGACGCGGCCGGTCGGGTCGCACAGCCCGGCGATGCCGGCCACCGACCCGTTGGGGTTGCCGGGGTACTCGGCCGGCTCCCCCTCCGGGCCCACGTACCGCAGGGGGATCAGGTGGTGCTCCTCCAAGGTCCGAAGGAGCCGCTTGTCCTTGGGGATCACCTTGCCCTCGCCGTGGCGCACCGGCAGATACAGCCCCGGGAGCTTGCGCGTGAAGACGCAGGGCGACTCGGGGTCCGCCGCCATGTGGACCCAGCGATCCTCGAACCGGCCAGAGTCGTTGAACGTGACCGTGGCCTCCTGGCGCCCGCGCCGGCCCCCCGTTGCGGGGAGCAGCCCCATCTTGACCAATACCTGGAACCCATTGCAAATACCGAGGATAAGCTTTTCCTCTTCAAGGAATTCATGAATGGACCCGGCCAGGTGCACAGTGAGCTTGTTCGCCAGCACGCGGCCGGCCGCAATGTTATCACCGAAGGAAAACCCGCCGGGCACCACGAAGATGTCGTAGTCGTGGAGGTGGCGGCCATCGGGCCCGCTGGGGTCGATGAGGTCGTTCACGTGCACGCGTTCGGCCTGGGCGCCGACCGGCGCCATCGTGAAGGCGTGCTCGGTTTCGTAGTCGCAGTTGATGCCGTACCCCGTGAGCACCAGCACCCGCACGTGACTCGCGTCTACCATGCCAGCGGCTCCTGCCAGGCGGCCTTCAGCCCGGCGATATCCTCCCGCACGACGACCTGCCCGCCGAGCCCCACGATCGCGAAATCGGGTTTGCGCGTTACCGCCCCCACGCAGCGGGTTCCCGTGCCGCGCATGGCCCGCGCGAAGGATTCCCGATCCGCCTTCGCAACGGTCACCACGAAGCGACTCTGGGATTCGGAGAACAAGAGAAAGTCGTCGCGCTCCACGTCGGCCCGGAGCACCTTGCGCAGGTCCACCCGCATGCCCAGCCCCCCGGCGAACGCCGTCTCGGCCAGGGCCACGCCCAGGCCCCCGTCACTGCAGTCGTGACACGAGCGCACGAGCCCGCGCCTGATCGCCTTGGTCAGCGCCCGGTACCGCTTTTTCGCCGCGGTGGTGTCCACTGTTGGTACCCGGGCGCCCAGCCGACCGCGCTCGGCGGCGTATTCGCTGCCGCCCAGGTGAGCCGCGGTCTCGCCCACCACGTACACCAGATCCCCCGCCCGTTTGGCGTCCATGGTCACCGCCTGCTCGACGTCGGGCATCACGCCGATCACGGAGAACAGCAGCGTCGGCGGGATGGAGATCTTGCGGTCGCCGATGCGGTAGTCGTTCTTCATGCTGTCTTTGCCGGAGATGCAGGGCACCCCGTACGCGGTGCAGACGTCGTAGAGCGCCTGGTTGGCGCGTACCAGTTGCGCCATCTTGTACTCGGCATCCGGCGTTTGCGGCGACGGGACCGGGTCCGGCCAGCAGAAATTGTCCAGGCCCGCCATGTGGTCTAGGCTGCCGCCGACGCAGACAGCATTGCGCACCGCCTCGTCCACTGCGGCGGCGGCCATGTGGTAGGCGTCCAGGTCGCTGTACCGCGGACACAGGCCGCTGGCGACCACCACCCCGTCGGGCCGTTCGCCGAGGGGCCGCAACACCGCCGCGTCGCCTGGTCCGTCATCGGCTGCGCCCACAAAGGGTTTGATCGCGCTCGCCCCCTGCACCTCGTGGTCGTACTGCCGCACGAAGGTCTCCTTGCTGCACACGTTCAGGCGGCCGAGGATCCGCTTGAGCGTGGCCCCCAGGTCCGGTGGTTCCGGCAAGTCGTCCAGGGGTTCGCCGGGTGGGGGCACCCACGTGGCGGGCAGGTCCAGTTGTGGTACCCCGTCGTGGAAAAACGCCATGTCCAGGGCGGCTACGACCTTCCCGCCAAACCGCGCGATGAACTGGCCGGAGGCGGTGAACTCGCCCAGGGCGGTGACTGTCACGTCGCGGCGCGCCGCCAGGGCTTGGAACGCCGCCCAACAGTCCGGCGGCACGGCGAGGGTCATCCGCTCCTGCGCCTCTGAGAGCAGGATTTCCCACGGTTGCAGGCCCGCATACTTCAGGGGCGCGCGGTCCAGGTGCAACTCGCACCCGCCGGGCGCCTGCGCCATTTCGCCGACGGAGGATGAGAGCCCCCCCGCACCGTTGTCCGTGATGCAGGTGTACAAGCCGCGGTCCCGCGCCTCCAGCAGAAAGTCCGTCATCTTCTTCTGCACGATGGGGTCGCCGATCTGCACGGCGGACACCGGGGAGCCCTCGTGCAGTTCCTCGGACGAGAACGTGGCGCCGTGGATGCCGTCCTTGCCGATGTCGCCCCCGGCCATGACGATCAAATCACCGGGTCGGGCGCGCTTCTCGTGGCCCGGTGTGCCCGCAATCGTGGCCGGCAGCAGGCCGCCCGTGCCGCAGAACACGAGGGGTTTGCCGAGGAAACGCTCGTCGAACACGATGCTGCCGTTCACGTCCGGGATCCCGCTTTGGTTCGCGCCATCTCGGACTCCGCGATGGACGCCCTTGAAAATCCGTTTCGGGTGCAGCAGCCGGGGAGGCAGGGGGCCGTCGTGGTTCGGCGGGGCGAAGCAGAACGTGTCCGTATTGAAGATCAGGCGTGCCCCGCGGCCGGTACCGAAAGGATCCCGGTTGCACCCGACGATGCCGGTCAGCGCGCCGCCGTAGGGATCGAGTGCGGACGGGCTGTTGTGAGTTTCCACCTTCATCACGAGCGACCAGTCGTCCGTGAAGCGAATCACCCCCGCATTGTCGTGGAACACGGACAGGAGCCAGTCCACGTCCTTCGCAATGCGCTCGGTGCCGCCGCGGATGTAGGTGTTGAAAAGGCTGTCGATGGTTTGTCGCGTCCCGCTGCCATCGTCATAGCGGACGCGGGCGGCGAAGATTTTGTGCTTGCAGTGCTCGGACCAGGTTTGGGCCAGGGCCTCCAATTCCACGTCCGTCGGCTCGGGCCCCAGGCCCAGGGCGGCGCGCCGCTCGCGGACGTCAGGCTCCCGGTAATGGGCCTGAATGGCTTCCATCTCGGCGACGGACAGCGCGAGCATGCGCTCTTGGCTCATCGCCCGCAGCGCGTCCGGGGGGAGGTCCAGGCTGATGCGTTCGACCCGCGGCGGCACGGGCGTGAAGTCGGCGGGCGGTTCCAAGGTCTCGCCACCGGCTCGCACGTACTGCGCGCCGGTCAGGACGGCCCATCGTTCGATCAGCTCGTTGGCGAGGAGGTCGCGGGCGACGCGCTCCACCTCTTCGGCCGTCAGGCTGCCCCTGATGCGAAATTGGGTCGCCGTGTGGACCACCAGGCCCCGGGCGCCGGGTCCCAGCGTGTCGCGCAACCCGTCGGCCACGGTCCGCGCCACGTTGTCGGTGACGCCGGGCCGGAACCCGACCTCGATGACCCAGTCCGCCTTGCCGCCCAGCGGCTCGTTGATGGTGGAGCGCTCGCTGACCGGGTCGGTAAGCAGGCAGGTCCGAATGCGTTCGGCATCGGCCGGGGTGAGCGGCCCGAGGATATTCGTGATGCGCACGATGCGCACGGCCCGCGCGTCCAGGCCAAGGTCCTCGGCCATCGCGTCCCGCACTGCGGCACCCGCCGCATCGAACATGGACGGCTTGAGGGCGACTTCAAATCGGGTGAGCGCACGCACGGCGGGGCGGACACGCCGTTCAGCCATACCGCACCTGGCCGGAACCGGGAACGATGTCGCCCACGCACCAGGCGGTCTCTCCCGCTTTGGTCAGAGCGTCCTGCAGCGCATCCACCCGATCGGGTGGGACGACGCAGACGTACCCGACCCCGAGGTTGAACGTGCGGCGCATGTCGTCGTCGGGCACGTTGCCGAGGCGTTGTATGGCCCGGAAGATCGGTAGCGGTTCGAAAGTGTCCAGCCGAATGCGCGCATCAAGGTTCTCGGGCAGGATGCGGGGAATGTTGTCCGTCATGCCGCCGCCCGTGATGTGCGCCATGCCCCGGATCTCGTGCCGGTCCAGGATGGGGAGGATACTGGGCGCGTAACACCGGTGCGGACGCAAGAGGGCATCGCCGATGGGTTCCGGCACGTCGTCCACCCGGTCGCTCGGCGCCAGACCGGCCGCGTCGAAACAGACCTTGCGCGCCAGGCTGTACCCGTTCGTGTGCAGCCCGCTGGACTGCAGCGCGATGATGCGGTCCCCGGCCTCGATGGCGGCACCGGTGATGACGCTCCCCCGGTCGACAATGCCCACGATCGTCCCGACCAAGTCGTAGTCGCCATCCGTATAAACGCCGGGCAGCTCGGCCGTTTCCCCGCCGATGAGGGCGCACCCGGCGTGCCGGCAACCCTCGGCGACTCCGCGCACGATGGCTTCGATAATGCTGGGGTCGAGCCGGCCGATGCCGATGTAGTCCAGAAAGAACAGGGGCCGCGCCCCCTGCACGAGGATGTCGTTCACGCAGTGGGACACGATGTCGATGCCCACCGTGTCGTGGATGTTCATTTCGACGGCGACGCGGATTTTCGTGCCGACGCTGTCCACGCTGCTGACGAGGACCGGGTCTTGCAGGTCCGAGTGGCCCAGCGCGAACAGGCCGCCAAATCCGCCCGTGTTCTGCAGCACGCCTTCGGTGAACGTGCTTTCCACCAGTGGCCGGATGCGGCCCATCGCCGCCGTGGCGGCGTCGATGTCGACGCCCGCGTTCTTATACGTCAGGCTGGGGTTCGTGCCGGTCATAAATCTCGAGCTGAATGGGGCGCCGGTGTTCGACCGAGAGTTTGGTCAGGCCGTTCTGGAAGGGCACGGGGTACTCCCCGTTGAAACAGGCGTAGCAGAAGGCTTCCCCGTCGCCGCCGCAGGCTTTCGTCATGCCTTCCATGGAGAGGTAGTACACACTGTCCACGCGGAAATGCACGCGCATCTCTTCGAGCGAGTGCGACGCGGCGATGAGTTCGCCGCGGGAGGGGGTGTCGACCCCGTAGAAGCAGGGGTTTTTTACGGGGGGGCTCGAGACGCGGAAGTGGACCTCGGTGGCGCCCGCCGTGCGAATCATCTTGACGATTTTCCGGCTCGTGGTGCCCCGCACGATGGAGTCGTCGACCACGACCACGCGCTTACCGGCGAGGCTTCGGGACACCGGGCTGTACTTGACCTTGGCGCCGAAGTCGCGGATGCTTTGGGCCGGCTCAATGAACGTCCGGCCCACGTAGTGGTTGCGGATCAGGCCCATGTCGTACGGGATGCCGGTTTCGTGGGCGAAGCCGAGCGCCGCATACACGGAGGAGTCGGGGACGGGGATGACCACGTCCGCCTCGACGGGCGCCTCGCGGGCCAGCTCTTCCCCGAGTTGGTAGCGGACGCGGTCCACGTCGCGGCCGTAGATGATGCTGTCGGGCCGGGCGAAGTAGACGTACTCGAAGATGCACTGCTTGGGCTGGGTTGCGGCGAACGGGGTGCGGGAGCGCAGGCCGCTACGATCGATGGTGACCACTTCCCCCGGAGCCACGTCGCGGACGAACTGCGCGTCTATGATGCTGAAGGCGCACGATTCCGACGCCACGGTGAAGGCGTGGTCGATGCGCCCAATGCTGAGCGGCCGGAATCCCATCGGGTCGCGCGCCGCGAGGAGCTTGTTCTCGGTGAGGAGCACCAGCGAGTAGGCCCCCTTCACCTGCTGCAAAGCGTCGATGAGGGCGTCCTCGATGGCATCCTCTTTCGATCGCGCAATGAGGTGCAGAATCACCTCCGTATCGCTTGTGGAGACGAAGATGCTGCCGTTCTGTTCCAGCCGCTCGCGCAATTCGAGCGCGTTGATCAGGTTCCCGTTGTGCGCCAGCGCCACCTGCCCCTGCCGGCAGGAGGCGTATTGCGGTTGCGCGTTGCGCAGCAGGCTTGAGCCGCTGGTGGAGTACCGCACGTGCCCGATGGCGGCCATGCCTTGCAAGTCCTGAATGAGCTGCTCGTTGAACACCTCGGCGACGAGCCCCATCCCCTTGCGCGTCTTCAGCCGCTCGCCGGTCCAGACGGTGATGCCGGCGCTCTCCTGGCCGCGGTGCTGGAGCGCATAGAGGCCCAGGTAGGTGTGGTTCGCCGCCTCGGGATACCCAAAGATCCCGAAGACGCCGCACTCGTGGCGCAATGCGTCGTGCTCAGCCATGCAGTACCGCCTCCGTGCGGGCAAAGGGCTCGCCGGTGATCTGTTCATACGCTTGCACGTACTGCCGGTGGCTCGCCTGCACCACCTCCGGCGGCAGCTCGGGCCCCGGCGGCGTCTTGTCCCAATCCAGCGCCGCCGCATAGTCCCGCATGGATTGCTTGTCGAAATTCCGCTGCGGGCGGCCGGGTTCGTACTCCGCGCTGAGCCAGTAGCGCGATGAATCCGGGGTCAGCGCCTCGTCGATCCACACGAGGTCGCCATTCTCCACGCCGAATTCGAACTTGGTGTCGCTGAGGATGAGCCCGTTCTGCGCCACGTGGTCCGCCGCCGCCCGGTAAATCTCCAGGCTGAGGTCACGCATCCGGGCCGCGAGGGCCTGGTCCCCGAGGAGGGCGGCCGCCTCTTCGAACGTAAGGGGCTCATCGTGTCCCGTATCGGCTTTGGTGGTGGGCGTAAAGATGGGTTCCGGCAGCTGGGCGGCTTCCACGAGGCCGCGCGGCAGCGGGACCCCGCAGATGGATTGATGCTGCTGGTAGGCCGTCCAGCCGGACCCGGCCAGGTATCCCCGGACGACGCATTCGACGGGCAGCGGCTCCGACTTGCGCACGAGCATGCTTCGGTCCGCCAGTTGCGCCCGGTCTCCCTGTAGGTCGGCGGGAAACTCGTTGAAGTCCGCCGTGATCATGTGGTGCCGCACCTCCCCCGCAAAGTAGCGGAACCAGTAGGCGGAGAGCTGGGTGAGGATGGCCCCCTTGTCGGGAATCCCCGTCGGCAGCACCACGTCATACACGCTGACGCGGTCCGTAGCCACGAACAGCAGGTCGTCGCCGTACGTATAGATGTCGCGCACCTTCCCCCGTCGCCAGAGTTCGCGCCCGGGGAGGCGGGTGTCCAGGATGACGGGGAATTCGTTCACCTGCGCGATACCGCCTTGCTTCGTGGGGATTTTGCCTTCTCGCCCCGGCGCCGTGCGGCCGGCAGCACGCCGGTTCGGCGGAGAATCGTGTCCACGTGCTTGAGATGATGCTCCAGGTCGAACAGTCCTTCCAGCGCGCCGTTGCCCAGCCGGCGCTGGACGTCGGGCTCCTGCTTCAGGAGGGTGCGGAAGTCGGCGCCGTTCTCCCACACTTGCATGGCGCAGCTCTGCACCACCTGATAGGCATCGTCGCGGGTCATCCCCGCGTCCGTCAGGGCGAGCAGCACGCGCTGAGAGTAGATGAGGCCGTGGGTGCGATGCAGATTCTCCAGCATCCGGTCCGGATACACCCTCAGCTTGTCCATCACGCGGGTGAACCGCCAGAGCATGTAATCGATCAGGATGGCGCTGTCCGGGAGAATGATCCGTTCGGCGCTGGAGTGGGAGATATCGCGCTCATGCCAGAGCGCCACGTTCTCCAGGGCCGCCGTCGCATTGTTTCGCACGACGCGGGCGAGGCCGGACACGGTCTCACAACTGACGGGGTTCCGCTTGTGGGGCATGGCGGAACTCCCCTTCTGGCGGCCGGCAAAGGGCTCTTCCACCTCGTGGATGTCCGTGCGCTGGAGGTTCCGGATCTCGGTGGCGCACTTTTCCAGGGACCCCCCGATCAGGGCCAGCACCTGGGCGAACTCCGCGTGCCGGTCCCGCTGAATGATCTGCGTGCTGGCGGGAGCGGGAGTCAGGCCCAGCTTCTTGCAGACGTGAGCCTCGACGCGGGGATCCACATTGGCGAACGTGCCCACCGCCCCGCTGATCTGCCCGACCGCGATCCGCTCGCGCATGGCCAGGAGCCGCTCGCGGTTGCGGCCCATCTCGTCGTACCAGAGCGCCAGCTTGATCCCGAAGGTGGTGGGCTCGGCATGGATGCCGTGGGACCGGCCGATCATGACCGTGTCCTTGTGTTCCCGCGCCCGGCGTTTTAGCACCGCGCGGAGGCCCTCGAGCCCGGCCGCGATCCGGTCGCACGAACGGGCGCATTGGACCGCGAGCGCGGTGTCTAGCACGTCTGACGACGTCATCCCCATGTGGATGTAGCGGGAGGACGGCCCCACATGCTCCGCCACGTTAGTGAGAAAGGCGATCACGTCATGGTGGACCTCGGCCTCGATCTCTTGCGTACGTTCGACCGAAAACTTCGCCCGCTTCTTGATGCGGTCCAGATCGGCCTTCGGGATATTGCCCAGTTTGTGTTGGGCCTCGCAGGCCAGCAACTCGACCTCCAGCCACAACTGCAGGCGGGCCTGATCGCTCCAGAGCGCGGCAATTTCGGGCCGGGAATAGCGCGGAATCATGGGGGCCCCTGGGGCGGGTGGACGCCGCCAGCGCGGCCGCGGGCCGTACAGCTGGGAGCGGGCAGTGGGCTGGACACGATGCAGAAGACGCGCCGCGTCATTGTATTCTGGAGGTCACGTCCGGTCAAGGAAGCCCCACCGGTTGGGCTTCCTGCGTCAGGTGCTCGCGGGCGGTGGCGACCAGTTCGGTAATCCGGTCCCGGGTGGTGGCGGTGAGCGCGCGCCGCTCCCGCACAGATTTGCCCCGCGTGTCGATGCAGGGGCCGACCACCACGTGCACGCGCCCGGGCTCCGGGCAGAGCTTGCCGCGCGGCAGCACCGCCCGGGTGCCGGCAATCGCCACGGGCAGGATTGGCGCTCCGGCCCGCAAGGCCAGAATGAAGGCCCCCGCCTGGAACTCCAGCAGCTCACCGTTGTCGCTGCGGTGGCCTTCGGGAAAGACCAGCATGCCGCCGCCATCGGCGATGTAGCGCGCGGCTTCGTTCAGACTTTCCATGGCCTGGCGCCGGTTCTCCCGGTCCAACGACAGGAACCCGAGTCCCCGGAACCCGTGGCCGAGCACAGGAAGGCTGAAGAGTTCCCGTTTGGCCAGCGCACTGAACGACCGGGGTATCCAGCCGCAGAGCAGTGGCGGGTCGAAGTGGCTCTCATGATTGGCCACCAACACGAAGCCGCCCGTGGACGGTACGTGCTCCAGTCCCTGGATGCTCGTGCGGACCCCGCACAGTTTCATCAACCGTTGGCCGAACGAACGCTTGCACCAAGCCCCGAGCGAATCCCGCCGGTTCAGCAGCCCGCTCAGGATGGCCGGGGGGGCGTACGCAACGATGAGGGCGATTGTGCCGATGTAGTTGACCATCGCGCGCAATCGGCGGCGCAGGCCCGCCGGCGCTGCGGCTCGCGGCTGGCTCACCGGGATCCCGCTCCCGGTGTCAGGGAGTGCAGCACGCACTTAGCTTCCCGCATGCGCTTCCGATTCCGCCTTCAGCGTGGCCTTGGCGCGCCGCCGGAGATCCGCGATGGTGTCCTGCGCCTCGGCCAACAGCGCGTCGCGGTCCTCCAGCCCTCGGCCGGCGACCGGAATGGGCGGCCCGATGAGCAAGTGGACGCGGCCGGACCGGATGTTGACGCTCCGCCAGGGCAGCACCTCCCGTGTGCCCGCGATGGCTGCAGGAATCAGCGGCACTTGTGCCTTCAAGGCCATTACGAAGCCTCCCTTCTTAAACTCTTGTATATCACCGGATTCTGTTCTATGCCCTTCCGGGAATACCAGCACTACGCCCCCCTGCTGCAGGTGGCGCGTGGCCGCGTCCATTTCCTGCATCGATTGCGCGTGGTCCGCCCGGTTTACCTCAATGAAGCCGAACCCGCGGAAGCCGGCTCCCATGATCGGAATGCGAAACAGCTCCGTCTTGGCCACGATGGTGAAGTCCCGGGGGAACCAGCCGCATAGGAAAGGGCCGTCGTAATGACTCTCGTGATTCGAGATCAAGACAAAGCCGCCTTCTTGCGGCACATGCTCCAGCCCTTCGACGGTGGCGTTTACCCCCGTGGACCGCAAGACCCAGAGGCCGGCCCAGCGTATGGTCCGGGGGCCGAGTTTGGGCCCGAGCCCGACCAGACCGGCGATCGCCCCGATGAAACAGGCCGCCCCAACGAAGAACACGGCCGCTAGGCCTCTGTACAGGAGGCGAAGCAGGCCCATCAGGTGGCGGGAGGGCGGTTGGTGAGCAGCACCCAGATGCGGGAGCCGATCCGATCCCGATGCACCAGCACGAACCGGTCGGGAATCGTATCGCGGTATCGGTCGTAGTGCTTCTCTTCGATAATCGCGAGTAGGGGTCCGGGCCGAGTAGTGTCGGCCGTGGTAATCGCCGGCGGAGTATCGATCTCCAGGTGGCGTCCATAATAGAACGCGATGTCCGCCCGGAAGGAATGAAAGAGGACGACCTGGGCATTGGCGCCCGCCATGTGTTGCCATCCGCGGACAGTTTCGGCAAAGCCGCGCGCCGATTTCACCGAGTCGAAGGCCGGCAGGACGATGCCACTACACACGCCCAATACCAGGGTCGTTAGGACGACGATGGTAGGAATGACGCGGGAGGGCGGCCGGGGCAGGTGATGGAGCAAGGCCCAGGCGCCCAGGCACGAAAAGGCGATGCCGCCGCCGATGCCTGGGTCTGCCAGGGTGCGCAGGAGCGGCCCCGCCCCATCCAACTCGTGCCGGAGCCGGCTCCACGTGGGACCAGCGGTCGCCGGAATTCCATCGCGGGTCAGGAGCATCAGCACCACCAGGCTCATGCCGGTGGCGATCGTGCCGATTGATAGCAGGAGCGTGGGCACCATCACCCTCCGCACCTGCGGCAGGCGGCGGAGGTCGCTGGCGTATTGCCGCAGATGCGCCGCGACGAGCAGGGCTAACCCGGGGTAGATGGGGAGCAAGTACTGGCCCCGCTTGCCGGAGATAGCGCTGAAGACGAGAAACGGGGCCACCACCCAACACCAGGCGAGCCGCAGCCGCGGCCATTCCACCGTCCCCCGCGCGCGCACCGCGGCCCAGACCGCCGTCGGCAGGAAGACGCTCCAGGGCAGAAACTCCCCCAATAGGCCCACCGCGTAGTGGTAGACCGGCTTCTGGTGGCTGTAGCTGGTCACCAGGCGCCCGGTCGTCTGCCGCAACAATTCGTCCAGGCTGCCGAACGCGCCCCCGCTGCGGGCGTATGCCGCGCGCCACCAGGGCGCCACTAGCAGGAGCGCGCACGCGGCGGCGCCCGCCAGGAGGATGCCGGCTCGACGGGGGCGGCCGATGGTCCAGCCATAACTGCCCAGCACCACCGCCGGGATGAGCAGCGCCACGGGGCCCTTGGTCAGCAGCCCCGCCGTCATGCCCGCCAACACTCCCACGCTCCAGGGCCCCCACCGCCGGTCGGCGTCCAGGGCACGGACGCCGGAGAGTATGGCGATGGTGACCCACAAGGTGAGCACGGCATCCAGCGCCCCATTGCGGCTAAACCAGAAGAACTGCACGCTCGTGGCGAGGATGAGCGCCGCCACGAGCCCCGTCCATTCGTCCCACCGGCGTGCGCCGGCGCGCCAGACCAGCAGCAGGGTGCAGAGGGCCGCGAAGGCCGAGGGCAGGCGTGCGGTCACTTCATTCACGGAGGCGGCTCGCTCCCGCGGTCCCCGCCCGGGCCGGCGCCATTCCACCCACCGGCCGTAGGTCTCGGCGCACGCGGTCGTCAGCCAGAACATCAGGGGGGGCTTCTCCTGGTACACGTCCCCGTTGAGGCGGGGCAGGATGTAGTCCCCTCCTGCGCGCATCTCCCGCGCAACCAGCGCATAGCGCACCTCGTCCGGCGCCCAGAGATCATGGGCGCCCAGATTGCTGAAGAACAGGGCGAGGGCGACCGCCACGAGCACGAGCCCGGCCGCGACCGGCTTGGGTTGCCGGACGGGGGCCGCGGGAAGCATCGGGGGCGCCACCGGCGCGGTCACGTTAGCCAGGGGCCTCCTCCTGCCGTTCCCGCGCCAGGAGCATGAGGTTGCGCGTGTAGATGAGGAACCCGGTGGTTTGGCCCAGCGCGATGACGGGATCCTGGCGGCCGAAGAACGCGTACGTGAACAGCATGAAACTCCCGAGCAAGCTCAGGTACCAGAAGGCTTTGGGGATGACGCTGCGCTTGGCCCGTTCCGAGACGATCCACTGGACGAGAAAGCGCGAGAAAAACACGGTCTGCCCGACCATGCCCCAGACAAACCAGCGGTCGGTGAGATTCTCAAGGAGTCGGGCCCACAGGTCGTCCATTTAGAGTTCCTCTTCGATCTCGTAGCCGAACTGGCGCCACTTCATCCAGCGCACCGCGAACAGGTCGATCGTGGCCCGGAAGACGCGGTTCCACATGCCGTACTTCGATACTCCCCGCTCGCGCGGCCGGTGGCTGACCGGAACTTCCACCACCGTGTAGCCCGCCATCTTGATCAGCGTCGGCAGAAACCGGTGCATGCCTTCGTACAGCTTCAGGTCCTGCAGACATTCCCGCTTGTAGGCCTTGAGCGAACAGCCCACGTCAGCGATGCTCTCGCCGGTCACCCAGTTGCGCACGCCATTGGCGATCCGGCTTTGCCAGAGGCGGTACGCCGAATCGTGGCGCTTGTGGCGCCAGCCGACCGCCGCGTCGTACTCCGGCAGCTTTTCGAGGAGCGTCGGGATGTCGCGCGGATCGTTCTGCAAGTCGGCGTCCAGCGTGATCACCACGTCGCCCCGGGCCGCCTTGAACCCCGCCGCCATGGCGGCCGTCTGCCCGGCGTTCGCTTTGAAGCCCACCAGCCGCACGGCCGGGTCGCTGGCGCGCAAGTCGCGGATCACCTGGCGGCTCCCGTCGGTGCTGCCGTCGTCCACGTAGACGATTTCGTAGTCCGCCTCAAGCGCCTGCATGACGGGGGTGAGCGCGGCGTGGAGGTGCGGCAGCGATGCCTCTTCATTGTAGAGGGGTACCACCACGGAATACACGCTATTCCCACTCGATGGTCGCGGGGGGTTTCGAACTCACGTCGTACACCACCCGGTTGATGCCCGGCACCTCATTGATGATGCGATTGCTGATGCGGCCCAGCACGTCGGCGGGCATGGGATACCAATCCGCGGTCATGCCGTCGTGACTCGTGACGCAGCGCACCACCGCCGCCTCCTCGTACGTGCGGTAGTCGCCCATGACGCCCACGCTGCGCACCGGGAGCAGCACCACCAGGGCCTGCCAGATCTCGCGATACAGCCCCGCCGCCGTAATCTCCTCGATGGCGATGGCGTCCGCTTGGCGGAGCGTTTCCAGCCGCTCGGGGGTGATGCTGCCGAGGCACCGGACGGCGAGACCCGGCCCGGGGAACGGGTGTCGCCACACCAGGTGGTCCGGCAGCCCCAGTTCGATCCCCACCGCGCGGACTTCGTCCTTGAACATCTCGCGCAGCGGCTCCACCAGGGCGAACTCCATATCATCGGGCAGGCCACCCACATTGTGGTGCGACTTGATCACGGAGGACGGCCCCCGCACGGACACCGACTCGATCACGTCGGGATACAGCGTCCCCTGCGCCAAAAACTCGAAGCGGCCCAGGTCCGCGGCGGCTTCCTCGAACACGCGGATGAATTCCCGCCCGATCACCTTCCGCTTCTCTTCCGGATCCTGTACGTCCCGCAGCTTGCCCACGAACCGATCCACGGCATCGACCACCGTCAACTTGATGTGGAACGCCTCGCGGAAGACCGTTTCCACGAGGTCGCCCTCGCCGAGGCGCAGCAGGCCCGTGTCCACGAACACGCAATGCAGTTGGTCCCCGACCGCCCGGTGCACGAGCGCGGCGGTGACGGCGGAATCCACCCCGCCACTCAGCCCGCACAGCACGCCCCGGTCCCCCACCTGGGTGCGCACGCGCGTCACGGCGTCCGCAATCATGGACCCCGGGGTCCACGTGGGGGCGCACCCGCAGATACGGAAGGCGAAGTTCTCCAGGATGGTGGCCCCGTGCTGGGTGTGTGTCACTTCCGGATGAAACTGGATGCCGAACATCCGGCGCTGGGGATCGCCGACCGCACAGAGGCCGGAGTTCGCGCTCTGCCCGATGCACGCGAATCCGGCCGGCAGGCCCTCGACGCCATCCCCGTGGCTCATCCAAACGGTGCTCTCCGCCGGCAGCCCGGCGAACAGCGGCGAGCCCGCGCCGTGCGTCAGTTGGGCTTTTCCGAATTCCCGCCGTTCGTTCGGCGCGATGGCGCCGCCGAAGTGGTGCGCGATCACCTGATGGCCGTAACAGATGCCGAGGATGGGCACGCCCATGTCGTAGACGGCGGGATCGGGCCGGGGGGCGGCGCCCTCGATGACGCTGGCCGGCCCTCCGGAGAAAACGATGCCCGCCGGTGCGCGGGCGTGGAGCGTCGCCGCGTCCGCGGTGCACGGCAGAATGTCGCAGAAGACGTGGCTCTCGCGAATGCGGCGGGCGATGAGCTGCGTAGTTTGCCCGCCGAAGTCGAGGACGACGATTCCGCCCGGGTGGGGATCGGCAGGCGGCGCGGTCATGTGCGCGGAGAGTCGGCAGAGCGGCGGTTACACGGATCGGGTGTAATTCGGCGCCTCCTTCGTGATCACCACGTCGTGGGGGTGGCCTTCTTGCAGTGCGGCAAAGGTCTGGCGCACGAAGCGCGCCTTCTCCCGAAGTTCCGCCAGGTCGCGCGCGCCCACGTACCCCATCCCCGAGCGGAGCCCGCCCACAAGCTGGAAGACCTTATCGCTCACCTTGCCGCGGAACGCCACGCGCCCCTCGATGCCTTCCGGAACGAACTTGGAGCTGGCGTCGCTCCCGTCACGGAAATTGTGCTTTTCCCCGTCCTGGAAATACCGGTCCGCGCTGCCGTCCTTCATGGCGCCGATGGAGCCCATGCCGCGATACATCTTGTAGCCGCGCCCTTCGTAGAACACCATCTCGCCGGGGCTCTCTTCGGTCCCGGCGAAGAGGCTCCCGGTCATCACGGTATGCGCGCCGGCCGCCAGGGCTTTCACGATGTCCCCGGACCAACGGATGCCCCCGTCCGCGATCACCGGCACCCCGGTGTCCTTCGCCGCCGCCGCGCAATCCCAGATCGCCGTGAGCTGCGGGACGCCGACGCCCGCCACGATGCGCGTCGTGCAGATGGAGGCTGGGCCCACCCCCACCTTGATCGCGTCCGCGCCCACCTCGATCAGGTCTAGCGTGGCCTCCCCCGTGACTACGTTGCCGGCAACCAGGTCCACCTCGCGGAACGCGAGTTTCAGCTCGCGCACGGTCTCAAGCACACGAATGTTGTGGCCGTGTGCGGTATCCACGACGAGCACGTCCACGTCCGCCGCCACGAGCGCCTGCGCCCGCTCCATGGCATCCACCCCCACGCCTACCGCCGCTCCGACGCGCAGGCGCCCCCGGTCATCCTTCGCGGCTTGCGGGAAATCCTGCGCCTTGCGGATGTCCTTGATGGTAATCATGCCGCAGAGTTTCCCGGCGTCATCCGTGACCAAGAGTTTTTCGATGCGGTGCTCGTGCAGCAGGCGCTTGGCGTCGTCCAGCGTGGTGCCGGGCCGCACGGTGATCAAGTGCTCTTTGGTCATCACGTCGCCGATGCGTTGGTCCCACTCGGTTTGGAAACGCAGGTCGCGGTTCGTGATGATCCCGACGAGCGTCCCGCCGTTGTGCGTGATGGGAATGCCGCTGATGTGATAGCGGCCCATCAATTCCTCCGCCTCGCGAACGGGGCGGTCGGGAGTCAGGGTGATCGGGTCGTTGATGACCCCACTCTCGGAGCGCTTCACCCGGTCGACTTCGTGGGCCTGCTGCTCGACGGTGAGGTTCTTATGGATGATGCCGATGCCGCCTTCCTGGGCCAGGGCGATGGCCAGTCGGGCTTCGGTCACCGAATCCATCGCGGCGCTGGCGAGCGGCGTCGTCAGGACCACGTTGCGCGTGAACCGCGTACTGACGTCTACGTCCGCCGGCAGCACTTCCGACCGGCCGGGCACCAGGCTGACATCGTCGAAGGCCAGCCCTTCCTTGAACAAGTCGGCTTCGGGCATGATTGGCTGATCGCTCCTTGCGTCCCGGGGCCGCCTCTACGCTACCTCCGGGAATTTAGCCGCCTAGGATACTCCCGACCGAAGCGAAACTCAAGCAAAAAAGGCCGCGCCCCTGCCAGGAATGGCCAGGGGCGTTGCAGCAGTCGTTCGGCGAGCCGGGCGGGTGCTACGAATCGCCGTCGTCGTCCTTCGGGGGCGTGTCGGTCACGGCCGCTTCCGTCATGAGCACCATGCCCGCGATGCTCACGGCGTTCTGCAGGGCCGAGCGCACCACCTTAGTGGGGTCGACCACCCCCGCCTTCACGATGTCGCCCATCTTGCCCGTCGCCGCATTCAGCCCGTACTCCGCCCGCGAGTCCGCCCGGACGTGCTCGACGACGACGCTCCCCTCCAGCCCCGCGTTCTCCGCAATTTGGCGGAGGGGTTCTTTTAACGCATCCTTGACGATAGCGGCGCCGGTGGCCAAGTCACCGTGAAGGCTCAGACGGGCAACTGCACGTTCGGCCCGGAGCAGCGCGATGCCCCCGCCCGGAACCACGCCCTCTTCCACGGCGGCGCGGGTGGCGGACAAGGCATCCTCGACGCGGGCCTTCTTCTCTTTCATTTCGATTTCCGTCGCGGCGCCGACCCGAACGATGGCCACGCCCCCCGCCAATTTCGCGAGCCGCTCCTGTAACTTTTCCTTGTCGTATACCGAGGTGGTGTCTTCGATCTGCTTCCGGATCAAGTTGCAGCGCGCTTTGATGGCCTTGGTGGTGCCCGCGCCCTCGATGATCGTCGTGCTGTCCTTGGTGATCACGACTCGCTTGGCGCGACCGAGATTCTTGAGTTCCACCTTCTCGAGCGTCTGCCCCTTCTCTTCCGCAATCACATCCGCGCGCGTCAGGATGGCGATGTCCTCGAGGATGGCTTTCCGTCGCTCCCCGAAGCCGGGCGCCTTGGTCGCCGCCACCTGGAGGGTGCCGCGCAGCTTGTTCACGACCAGCGTCGCGAGCGCTTCCCCATCCACGTCCTCCGCGATAATCAGGAGCGCCTTGCCCAGTTGCGCCGTCTGTTCCAGGACGGGCACCAGATCGCGGAGGTTCGAAATCTTCTGGTCGTGCAGCAGGATGTACACATCCTCGTAGACCGCTTCCATGTGATTCGGATCGGTTACGAGATACGGGGATAGATAGCCCCGGTCGTACTGCATCCCCTCCACTACATCCACGGACGTGTCGAGGGTCTTGGCTTCTTCGACGGTGATGACGCCGTCGTTGCCCACCTCGTCCATGGCCTCGGCAATCATCACGCCAATGAGCGGATCGTTGTTCGACGAAATGGTGGCCACCGCCGCGATCTGCTTTTGGTTGGCTACGGTCGTACTCGCCTTCTCCAAGGCCGCCACGACTGCTTCGCAGGCCGCGTCCATGCCGCGCTTCAGAGCCAGAGGATTGGCCCCAGCCATGACGTTCTTCAGTCCCAGCTGCATCATTTTTTGTGCGAGGATGGTGGCGGTGGTGGTGCCGTCCCCGGCGATGTCGTTGGTTTTGGTGGCCACCTCTTTGCAGAGCTGTGCGCCGAGGTTCTTGAAGTGGTCGGCCAGCTCGATTTCCTTGGCGATGGTCACGCCGTCATTGGTGACGGTCGGGGGGCCAAACTTCTTGTCGAGCATCACGTTGCGCCCTTTGGGTCCCAACGTGATTCTGACGGCGTCCGCCAGCACATCGACGCCCTGGAGCAGCGCCGCGCGGGCGTCTTCGTGGAAGAGAATATCCTTACTCATAACCGGTAGGGTTCCGTCCGGACGGAAGGTTGTAAGCGGTGGCCCAGTTCGGGGCTAGGTGCGCGTTGCCAGGAGATCGATCTCCCGAAGAATCAAGTAGTCCGTGTCGCCGATGTTGACTTCAGTGCCGGAGTACTGGGCGAATAGCACGTGGTCCCCCTTCTTCACGGACATCTCTGCGCGCTTGCCGGTGTCCAACCGGCGCCCGGGGCCCACCCACTTGACCACCGCCTCTTGCGGTTTCTCCTTGGCGGTGTCCGGCAATACCAGACCGCCACGTGTGGTCTTCTCCGCCTCAACCACTTGAACAATGATGCGGTCACCTAACGGACGCATTTTCACCGGGGTATTCCTCCTCACCGACCCGCGGGCCGGCCACCAGTCCTCGTGGAGGCGGCTCCCATGGCGCCTCCGGGGGTGCGATGCGCTCTTGACCTGAAACCGGTGCGGGCGCGTTCGGGCGTAGTCAGAACTATCGCAGCAGCGGAGGATAACACACGTTCAGGCCTGACTGTCAACATTATCGGCGCGCGGGCCCGCGCCGTCGCCACCGGGCGGAGGTTAGCCGAGACTGCGGACGGGGCCGCGCGCCTGCCCTTCCAGGGGCCGCAAGGCATCGGCAAGGGCTACAAACTCCTCGAAGGCGAGCGTCTCCCCACGACGTTGGTGATCCAGGTTGACAGTCGCCAGGGCGGCGAGCACGTCGGGCTTGGACAGGCCGACGAGCGGACCCGCCGTGAGCGCATTGCGCAGGGATTTGCGCCGCTGGCCGAACGCGGCCTTCACCACGCGGAAGAACCAGGCCCGGTCTGCCGCGGGCACGCGGGGTTCGTGCCGGCGCAGGTGCACAATGGCGGATTCGACTTTGGGCCGCGGCTTGAACGCCGTCCGTGACACGTAATGTGCGATGGAGGTCCGCGCGTAACAGCGTGTCGTCACCGTCAGGACGCTGTAGCTCTTCTCGCCGGGACCCGACACAAGGCGCTCGGCGACTTCCCGCTGCACCATAACCGTCAAGGAGTGGAACGGCGCGGGTGTCTCCAAGAAGGCCGTGAGAATCGGGGACGTAATGTAGAAGGGCAGATTCGACACCATCTTGATGGGGCGGTCCGCCGCGAGGTAGCGCGTCGTCAGTTCGCCCACGTCGTACACGAGAACGTCGCCGATGAAGAGGCGCACGGCGGCCCGGTCTGCAAACCGCTCGCACAAGACGGGAGCGAACGCCGGATCGATCTCGACGGCGAAGACGGTGTCCGCGTAATCGGCCAGCACCGCGGTAAGATCGCCGATACCCGCACCCACCTCGAACACTTGATCGTCCGGCCCCAGCCCGGCCACCTCGGCCATCTTCCGGTTGATGTTGGGGTCGAGCAGGAAATTCTGGCCCAGCCGCTTCTTGAAGCGCAGGCCGTACTTCTGCCAGAGATCACCCGGCCGGAGTTCCGGCATGGACAAATCGGGCGGCGAGCAGCACCGCGGTTTTGAGGCTGGTGGGATCGGCAGTGCCCCGGCCCGCAAGATCGAACGCGGTGCCGTGGTCCACGGAGGTCCGCACGTATGGCAGCCCGAGCGTGACATTTACTCCGCTGTTGAACGCGACGAGCTTGAACGGCGCCAGGCCCTGGTCGTGGTACATGGCCACAGTGGCATCGAAATCGCCCCGGCCCGCCCGCATGAATGCCGTGTCGGCCGGCAGCGGTCCTTCCACGTGCACACCGCCGGCGCGCGCCCGTTCCACTGCCGGGGCAATGACGGCCGTATCCTCGGCGCCAAACAGGCCATCCTCCCCCGCGTGCGGGTTCAGCCCACACACGCCCAGACGTGGGGCCGCCACATCCAGTACGCGCAGGACCGCCGCGGTGCGCTCGATCGTAATGCCGACCCGTTCGTGCGTCAGGCGCCGGGGCACCTCGCTCAGGGGACAATGGACGGTGACGAGTGATACGCAAAGCTGCGGACTCCAGAAGAACATGGTGGGCTCGGGCACGCCCACACGTTCACCGAGGTATTCCGTGTGGCCGACGAAGGCGGGATGCCCCGCCTGGTGCACGGCCGCTTTGCTCACCGGGCCGGTGACGATGCCCACCACGGTGCCGGCTTCCGCCAGGTCGGCGGCCGCGGCCAGCGTGGCCATGGCCCACGCTCCCCCCGCGGCGCTGGCGCGGCCCACCTCCGGCACGTCCACATCCGGGCACCGCACTTCGTGGATCTCGATACCCTGCCCGGCGCCCCGTGCCCCCACCGTGTCCTGCGCGCGCTCGAGGGCCCAACGCGGGCCCACGACCACCAGATCTATCGCGGCCCGCACGTCCGGGTCGTTGCTTACGCGGGCCACCACTTCGGGTCCAATGCCGGCCGGGTCGCCGAGAGTCAGGGCGAGGCGGGGCCGGGTCACGGAGGTGGGGGCGCGGCTTGAGGGGCCAAGGCGGCCACGTGCTCGTCGACGATGGCCTTGGGCACCCGGCGCAAGAACGCCTGGCAACCGAACACGAGCACGGTGAAGTCGTCGACCAGCCCCAAGGGGCCGAACACCGCGGCGGGCAGGAAGTCGACGGGTGAGATTACATAGGCGAGGGTGCCCAGCAGGATAAGGCGCGGGAACCAGCGGGTGCGGCGGTCCCAGAAGACGCGCCAAAACAGCCGGAGCATGGTGGGGAGGCGGCGCAGCAGCATCAGGAACGTGGCGGGGTTGCGCGAGAACGCCCCGACGGTGGCGCCGAGGGTTTCCCGCCTCATGTGAGACTCCCCTCCGCGCACAGCGCGCGGACGCGTTCGAGGTCTTCCGCGGTCTCCACGTGCATGGGTTCGTAATCGGTTACCGCAACCGCAATGTGCTCGCCGTGTTCCAAGGCCCGTAACTGTTCCAGCCGTTCCTGGCGTTCCCCGGGTGTCCGTGGCAGTTGCGGGTAACGCAACAGGAACTCGCGCCGAAAGCCGTAGAGGCCGATGTGTTGGTAAAAGCGCGGGACGTCGGCAGCCGTCTCGAACTCCTCCCGCGTGGCATGCGGGATCGGACTCCGGGAAAAGTACACCGCCTCGCCCGCCGTATTCACGACCACCTTCGCGGTGTGCGGGCTGATGAAATCATCCCACCGGCGGCAGGGATGCACCAGCGTCCCCATGTTCACGTCCGGCCGCTGTTGCATCAACGCGATGAGCAGGTCGATGGCCGCCGGCTGAATGAACGGCTCGTCCCCCTGCACGTTGATCACCCATTCGGTCTCGAGGGTTGCGGCGACCTCCGCGCACCGATCCGTGCCCGACGGATGCTCGGCCCGCGTCATGACCACGTCGACGCCGTGCGCCGTGCAGGCGTCGACGATGCGGGCGTCATCGGTCGCGACGAGGACCGTCTCCGCCAGGGAGCACTGCTGCGCCCGCCGGGCGCAGCGCACGACCATGGGCAAGCCGCCGATGTCGGCGAGAGCCTTCGCCGGCATGCGCGTCGACGCGTAGCGCGCCGGAATGACGATCGCGACTCCCATGGCGTCAGCCGTCGCGCCCAAGAGCGCGGGCGTACGTGCGGAGCGTGCCGTCCACCATGCAGTCGGCTGTGACGTGGCGCAGTGCCCAGGCGCGGGCCGCCTGCGCCATCGTTTTGGCGGTGTCGGGGGCTTCCAGCATGTCGCAAATGGCGGCGGCGAGCGCGACCGGGTCTTCTTTCGCCGCGACGCGGCCCGTGGTGCCGTCCTCGATCAATTCGGGGAGTCCGCCGGCGTCGGTCACGACGCTGGGCCGCGAGAGAAAGATGGCATCGATCACGCTCGTATTGAGGCCTTCCAGGTGCGAGGGCATGACGTACAGGTCGCACACGGCCGTGATGGCGAGGTAATCCTCGCGAAAACCCGCGAAAAGTATAGCATCGGCTACGCCCCGGTCCCGCGCCTGCTGTCGCAGGGGCTCCTGCAAGGGGCCCTCGCCCACGAAGACGAACCGGGCGGATGGATGGCGTTGCAGGACTGCGGGAATGGCATCCACGAGAAACCGGTGCCCTTTATGGCCCACGAGCGCCGCTACAGTAACGATGACCGGGCCTTGCGGCCGGATGCCGAACGTCCCGGCGAAGTCCAGGGGCTTCGTGGCTTCCGCGCGATGCGGATCCAGCCCGCTCAGCACCACGTCGATACGGTCCGGGCAGACGCCGTCAGCGATCATGACGCGGCGCACGGCCTCGCTGATCGCGATGTAGCGATCCACGCGCGTGCGGTACTTCCAGAGCGCCACGCGCAGGGGCAGTTTGTGGATACTGAAATCGACGCGCCGCGACACGATCAGCTTCGGTTCCGGCTTGCCCAGGCAGGCCAGCACGCCGTGCATGTGGGTGTGCGACGTATGACAGTGCACAATGTCGGGGCGCCGCTCGGCGATCCGGCGGCGCAGGGTGAACACCGCCTGGGGAGACAGCTCCCCGCGGCTGGGCACTTCCAAGACTTCGATCCCCGCGGCGAAGGCGTGCTCACTCAGCGTGCTCCGCGGCTGCGCCACCAGGACGGCCTCATGTCCGCGGTCGCGTAGGCCGCTCAGCAGCGTCAGGACTTGCTGTTCGCCGCCGCGCCAGCCGCGCAGCTCGTTCAGGTGGAAGCTCCGGATGGGAACGGGCATGGCCGATGCGCGAGCCCCTAGCGGGGGGCCCCCGAGGCCTGTGCGGACACGGCGGGCTCGCCCGAGGCGATCCGGTGGTACAACCGGCGGGTGGCGATGGCGGTGCGCTGCCACGTGAAGTCCCGCGCCCGTTCCAAGCCGCTTTGGATGGCGTGTACGCGCCAGGCTTCGTCGGTCATGAGTCGGCGCAGCCCGTCCGCGATGGCATCGACATCCGTGGGATCCACGGTGAGCAGTGCCTCGCCCCCAATCTCCGGCGACGAGCTGCGGTTGCCCGCGAGCACTGGACACCCAGATGCCATGGCTTCCAGGATCGGCAGGCCGAACCCTTCATACAGGCTGGGAAACGCGAGGGCCGACGCGGCTGCGTAGAGTGCAGGCAGGTGTCCGGATTCCAGGTAGGGAAAACGCAGGATGCGCTCGCGCAGGGGAGATCGCTCGACGACCGCCTCGGCTTCTTCGCTGCCGTAACCGCCGTGGCCGACCAGCACAAGATGCAAGTCAGGATCCAGGTCCGGCGCGGCCCGTTCGAAGGCCTGCACGAGCCGGATCACGTTCTTGCGGCGATCCATGCGGCCGAGGAAGAGTACGTAGTGTTCGGGAATGGGGTACCACTCCCGCACCCGGTCGATTTCCGAAGCGGCTTCCGGCTCGTAGGCATCCGCCACGCCGAGGTAGATCACCACGAGCTTCTCCGGCGGCGCGTCCAGGTGTGTGCGCAGGTCGGCCGCGGTACTTTCCGAGATACAGATGATGGCGGCGGCGCGTTCCAGGGCGCGCTGGTACTGCGCCAACTTCTTCTTGCGAAAGGTCGGGTTGGCAAACTCGTCCGACACCACGGAGAAGACGTCGCAGATGGTGGCGACCACGGGCGTCTTGCGCCAGCGCGGTACCCGCACGTCCAGGCCGTGAAACAGGTCTAGCCGCCCCGCGCGGAAGGGGCGCAAGGGAGGTTGCCACACGGCGCGCCGGACGTGGCTGGGGAGGTCCTCCGTAATCCCGAAGCGCCGCTTGTGCCGGGAGAGTCGCCAACACACGATGTATTCCTCGCCCGGAGGAGCGACCGCCAGTTGCGCCACGAGACTGCGGATGTATTGGGCGATACCCGTGCCGCCGACGGTGGCGGCGGAGGAACAATCGAGTCCGATGCGCAGAGGATCAACCCTCCGCGGCGGCCGCGTCCGCTTGGTGGAGACCCGCCTCGCAGTACGCGGGGCGCGCGCGCCCGCCCCACGCGTAGGTTTTATTCCGCAGGTCGGCCTTGCTCTCGTGTGGCGCGTGCCAGATGTGGTACACCACCGCGCGGTTCACGATCGGATACGGCCGCACGCCTACCCGCTTGAGGCGCTCGCGCAGGTCCCCGTCTTCGTTGCCCCAGCCGACGAACTGCTCGTCGTACCCGTTGACGCGGCGGTAGTCGTCCAGAAACAGCGAGAAATTGTTGCCCCGTACCCGAGGCTTCCGCCGCTGCCGCAGCCAGGTATAAAGGATGGCGCGCCGCTGCAGGGCGTCCAACGTGCGCTGAGCGTCCGGCGTGCGGGCGTCTTCGTACCGGCCGGCGCGAACGGCGTCCAGCGTCAACGCGTCGGTGACGTCCTGGGGTAAGCGGAGGCACTCGCCGAGGACCAGCCGACCGGGCGCCGCCGCGGCCACGTGTTCGGCCAGGAGGGACGCGTGCGGCAGGCTGTCGCAATCCGTGACGAGCATATAAGTGTTCCGCACCAGCCCGATGCCCAGGTTCACGGTGGCGGCCTTGCGGAAGCCGGCGTTGGCGTGCCGCGCATAGCGCACGGGATACGGCAGCGTCGGGGCCAGGCGCTGCACCATGGCCTCCGTGTCGTCCGTCGACCCGTCATCCGCCACAATGAATTCGAAGTCGGTCACCGTCTGCCGCGTGTACGCAACCAGCACCTTTTCCAGGGACAGCGCGCGATTCCACGTCGTACAGACGATAGACAGGGGAAGGGCCTCAGCCATGGGCCACCGCTTCATACACGGCCCGGACGGTCGCGGCCTGGCGGTGCAGCGCGAACCGCTCGCGCCCCACGCGCCGGGCCCGCTCTTGCAAGGCCCGGCGCAGGTGGGTGTCCGTAGTCAGGCGTACGATGGCCTCGGCGAGGTTCGGCGCTGAGTCCTCAATGACCAACCCCGTCTGCCCGTCGTCCACCAGCCAGGGCAGGATGCCGCGCGCCGCCGCTAACACGGGAACGCCCAGAGCGAGGGCCTCCCGGACGGTGCGGCACGTGCCGTCGCTCCCCGGCACCAGGAAGATGAGCACGTCCATTGCGGCCAGCGCGGCCACGTACTCGTCGGCTTCCAGATAACCGGCGGTGTGTACGCGATCGCTGAGCCCCATTCGGCGGACGGGCCGGTGCACCACTTCCTCTTCCCGCGTGCCGCGCCCCACGAACACCAGCCGCGCTTGGGGGGCCGCCGCGCTCGCCGTCCGAAATGCCTCAAGGAGCACGTCGAAGCGCCGGTACGGCTGCATCCGCGCCACCACGCCGAACACGATGTGGTCTGTGTCGAGGCCCCAGGCTGTCCGGGGGTCGGGCAGGGGCCGGCTCACATCGAAACGCGTCGTGTCCACGGCGCCATCGACCACATGGAGCCGGTCCGCGGAGAGCAACCCACGATTCACCACGTGCGCCCGCATCGGTTCCGCGGGGACGCATAGGGCGTCCGTCCAATGCCCGACCGCAAAGCCGTTCAACCAGGAACCATTCAGCTGTGCGCCGTCGTACACCGAGCGGACGATGGGCACCGGAACCTTGGCCCAGCGCCGGGCCAAGCCGGCCGTGCAGTGATCCACGGGCTGATGGGTGTGCAACAGATCGTACCGGCCGGCGCGTAACTCGTTCGCGAGGACCCGGGCATCGCGCATGAGCGTGAGCGGTTGTGGGTGTTTGGGGAGGTGCAGATCGGTGCGCACCGTGAGGCCCCGCGCGCGGGCTTCACTAGCCATGCGGTGGGGAGTGCGGTTGCCGGCGGCGGCGCAGGCGAACGTGATCTCGAGACCGGCCGCCTGTAGTCCGGCGGCAAGCTGGGCAGCGGGCTCGGCCGGGCCGGTCCAGCGTTTGTTGCTGAACAGATGGAGCACGCGCACGGCGTCATCCCTGCTTGCGCGCCTGGAGAATCAAGGTCTCACCCAGGAACAGGGCCGGGCTCAGCAGCTGGTGAAGAATTTCCGTATTGCGAGGCTCCTGGGTACGCGAATGCTCGTGGCGGAAGGCGAGCCATGTGTAAAGCGCAACGAACGGGTACAGGATCGCGTAGGGCCAGGACGCCGGCTTGATGCGGTTCATCCCGACGCGCTCGATGACAAACCCGCTCGTATGGAGCACGTAGCGCAACTCGGGAAACCCGATGGGGTTGATATGGTGCAGCGGGTCGCGGCGGGTTTCGTCCAAGGGTCGTTTGAACTTGTTGTGAAACCCGCTCCACAGAAATCGCCACCGGCTGCGAATCGCCTGAATATTGGGGGTGCTGAGAATGAAGTATCCGCCGGGCGCGAGAACGCGCGCCGCCTCGCGGGTGACGTGGAACGGGTTTTCCACGTGTTCGATCCCGTCCGCGCAGACGACCGCGTCGTACGCCCCCGATTCCAGCGGCCACGCGGTTTGCAGGTCCACTTCGTAGCACGTTACGTCGGGCAGCGTGAAGAGTTGGGGCTGGAGATCGCCGCCCGCGCAACTGGCGACGTGGGGCTGCAGCATGGCGAGCAGCGCCCCTTCCCCGCACGGCACGTCTAAGACGCGTTGCGCGCCGCAGTCGCGCACCCACTGGGCGATGGTGTCCAAGGTATTCCGGCTGGTATTCGCCTGCGGGCGCGTGGACGCGCGTGCGGGCGCGCCGGAGAGTGTAGTGGCATGGCTCGGCATGGACTCAGGCGGTGTGTTGCTCCGGGCGGGCCCGCGCGTCGGTCGCCGGGCCATTGGCCGTCCGGGGTGCTGTGGTCCGGCCCATGCCCCAGAGTTTGATGTACTTCAGGAGGACGTTGCACGCCGCCAGCAGACAGAGCACGAGGCCGGCCCCGCCATCCAGGAACCCGAGGCGCAGGACGTACATCTTGAAGAACCGGGCGGGTGGGCGAAGCAGCAGCGCGCTCAGGCTGGCGCGCCGTCCCCGGGCATGGAGGTCTTCCGCGCCCCACGTGGTGTAGCGGTCAAATTTCTCGAAGTACTGCGCCATAGAGCGGACGGTGTCGTGGTACAGGACGCCGGGGAGGCGGGCAGTTTCCCCGTCGGTAATGATCTTTTCGTGGACGCGCACGTCCGCGTACCGGCTCACCCGGCGGTCGTACAGCCGCACGACGAAATCGCGCTCCCAGCCGCAGTGCTTGATATGTTGGCCGAAGAAGAAGCTTTCGCGCTTCACGTCGAACGCCGTGGCGGCCGGCGCCGTCGCCAAGACGCGCTCCACCGCTTCACGGAGTTCCGGGCTGACCCACTCGTCCGCATCTACGGCGAGCACCCAGTCGTGCGTGCACTGGGGCAGCGCCCAATTCTTCTGCGCCGCCGGCGTGCTGAATTCGTGTTGCAGCACATGGCCGGTGTACCGGCGCACGATGTCCATGGTGTCGTCCGTGCTGAAGGAATCGACCACGAACACGTCATCCGCCCAGGCGAGACTTTCCAGGCACCGGGCGATGTTCTCCGCCTCGTTGTAGCAGATGACCAGCGCGGTCACGGGCAGGCGGCTCACGACGCGCCTCCCCGGATGCGGGCGATGAGGGCGGACGTGGAGTGCGTCTTGGCGTCGCCCACGATCGCAATGCGCCCCCCGTACCGGGCGACCGTCGCGCGTTCGGGGATGGTGTCGGGCGTGTGGTCGGTCCCCTTGGCGTGCACGTCCGGGTGCAGGGCCTCCAGAATCGCATCCGCGGTGGGCTCGTCGAAGATCGTCACGTAGTCCACCGCGCTCAGTGCGGCCACGATGGCGGCACGCTCGGCTTCGGGCATGAGCGGGCGCAGGCCATTGGGCTTATTGCGGCGGACCGACGCGTCGCTGTTGAGGGCGACCACCAAGACGTCGCCTTCCGCCTTGGCCGCTTCCAGGTAGCGCACGTGCCCCACGTGGAGCAGATCAAAACACCCGTTGGCCAGCACCACGCGCTCCCCCGCCGCACGGTGGGACGCCACGCGCGCTGCCAAGGCCGCGCGATCACGAACGAGCGGCGCCATGCCGTGACCTGCGGGGGCGCCCGGATGTACCGCCGGCGGCCGGCGGCGGTGCGCACGGGCGGGCCTGCTGGGCGGCGAGGGGCACTAGTTTCGGAACGCCTTCGCGTCCTCCATGAACTGGGCCAGGCCCTTGTCCGTCAGCGGGTGCAGAATCATCTGGTCGAGCACCTTGGCGGGGATCGTGGCGATATCGGCGCCCATCCTGGCGGCTTCGATCACGTGCAGGGGGTGGCGCACGCTGGCGACGATCACTTCGGTCTCGATGGCGGCATATTGCGAGAACATCTCGACGATGTGGCCGACGGTCTCCATGCCGTCGTGACTAATGTCATCGAGGCGGCCGACGAAGGGACTGACGTAGCCGGCGCCGGCTTTGGCGGCCATGAGCGCCTGGGTCGGCGAGAAGATGAGCGTCACGTTTGTTTTGATGCCGTCTTGGGCCAATTGGTACGTCGACTTGAGGCCCGCCCGAGTCATGGGGATCTTCACGACGACGTTCGGCGCCCACGTGGCGAAGATTTTGCCTTCCTCGTACATCCCGTCGGGTTCTACCGTGGTGACCTCGACGCTGATGGGCCCGTCCACGACCTCGGCGATTTCCTTGATGCGCCGCTCGTGATCGACATTCTCCTTCGCCACGAGCGTCGGGTTCGTCGTTACCCCGTCTACGATGCCGAGCGCGGCCGCTTCTTTGATCGCGTCCAGATTGGCGGTGTCGATGAAGATCTTCATACGCGGTGGGTGGTCCTCCCTGTGGCTAGCCGGAGTTGCGGGCCGGCACCTCGCCGTTGGCGAAATGGTCATTGATCTCGTCGAGGCGGCCGAGCGTGCGCAGAATGTATTCCACGCATTCGCGAACCGCCCCGTGGCCCCCGGCGGCCTCGGTAACGTAGTGCACGTGCTCCCGAACCTCGGCCCGCGCGTTCGCAGGCGCGATGGCGAACCCGACTAGCTGTAGGACCCGCAGGTCCAGGATGTCGTCGCCCATGTAGGCGATCTCGCGATCGGCCAGCCCCTCGGCGCGTTTGAGTTCTTCATACGCGACGCGTTTGTCGAAGTACCCCTGCCAGACGCAGTCGATGCCCAACTGTTCCGCCCGGCGGGTGACCGCCTCGGAGCGCCGGCCCGTCATAATCCCGACCCGGAGGCCGGCGGCTTTGGCCATGGTCAGGCCGAACCCGTCGTGCACATCGAACCGCTTGATCTCCACGTCCCCCGTCCCGTAGATCATGCCGCCGTCGGTGAGGACCCCGTCCACGTCGAAGAGCAGCAGCTTGAGTGGCACGATTCGCTCGCGCATGGGCCTAGGCTTCCCCCCAGCCGCGCATGACCTCGTGAATGGCCTTGGCTTGGGTGAGCAGGCCTTCCATCTTGTGCAGGGGCCACATGCTGGAGGCATCGCACTTGGCGTCCTCCGGCTTGGGGTGGGTCTCCAGGAAGAGCGCGTTTGCGCCGGCTGCGATGCCGGCACGCACGAGGGGCGGGACGAAGTGCGGCGAGCCGCCGTTCACCATGTCTTCGCTGGGAAACCCGTAGTTCCGCACGATATGCGTCGCATCGTAAACCACCGGGACGCCCAGGTCGCGGAGAATCGGCACGCAGGTCAGGTCGCTGATGAGCTTGTTGTACCCGAAGCACGTGCCCCGTTCGGTCACGAGAATCTGCCGGTTGCCGGTGCTCTGGAGCTTGCCGACCGCACTACCCATGTTCGCCGGCGCGAGGAACTGCCCCTTCTTGACGTTCACCGGTTTCCCGGTCTCCCCGAACTTCAGGAGCAGGCTCGTCTGCTGGCAGAGGTACGCCGGCACTTGCAGCAGGTCCAACACCTCCCCCGCCGGCTCCACCTGTTGCGCGTCGTGGCTGTCGGAGGTGATGGGACACCCGACCTTGTCCCGCACTTTCGCCAGCATCTCCAGCCCCTTCGTGACCCCGGGCCCGCGATAACTCCGTTCGGACCCGCGGTTGTCCTTCTCGTAGGAGGCCTTGAAGATGAAAGAAATTCCGAGCCGGGCGGTAATTTCCGCCATCGTTTCGGCGATTTCTTCGAGGCCCGCCTGATCTTCAATGACGTCGGGGCCGCCAATGACGCACAAGGGCTGCCCGTCGCCGATGGTGATATCGCCTACGGTGACGTTTTGCATGATACGGGGGGAGGGTGGAGCGGGCGTGAGGCGTGGAGGGCATCGCTGAGCCACCACTTCGCGCGGAACCACGGACGGGTGGACCGCAGGGCGGTGCGCATGGAGGCGGGGCCACAAGCCGCGTGGTGTAAATACGCTTTCAAGAACTGTGCGGCCGCGAGCCCGGGAATCGGGACGCCGGCGGCTTGGTGTTTCGTGCACGAGCGCACTAAGCGCCACAGGGCTCGCGCCCGCTGCTGGGGGGTGAGTGTGCCGACCCGGTGCGCGCCGTCCAGGTCGATGATCCACGCGCGCCACGCGCCGTCCGCACGTTGGAGCAAGATGTTGGTGGCGTTCAGGTCGGGATGCACAATGCCGGCGTCGTGCAATTTCGCCGTGGCAGCAGCGGCTGCTTGCACCGCCGCGCGCCGTTCCTGCGCATTCGACACCGTGCTCCACAGGTGCGCAAATGGCAAGGCGTCGGGAATCTCGTGGACGATGACCCAGGCCCGGTAGCGGCCCAGCCCCCCGCGCTCCCACACTGCGGCCAGAACTTCGGGCGTGGGCACGCCGGCCGCGCGGGCTTCCGCGCTTACACACAGTTCCCGCAGTGGCCGCGGTGGCGTGCCGATGGCGAGATACCAGGTGCTGACAAACCGGCCGAGCATCCCCCCCCGCCGTCCGGCGCGGATTACCACGCGTCCAACCTCTGTCGGCACGCTCGCGTGGCGGGCGCGTCCCGGGCGCACCTGTACGTCGCCGTCGGGACCAAAATCGGTCGGTTCGGCTACCGGCAGGGCCAACAGGGCGTCGCGCGCCGTCTCGCGGACCACCCAGTGGCGACCGCGATGGGCTACGACCTCAAAGCCTGCCGGCGGCTGCAAGGGCTGGATCATATTGCGGCTAACGCCCACAAGATCTAGGGGGGCGTCCAGTCTAGGGGCCGATATTTAGTGTAGCACTGGCTGGCGGACAAGCCGCATGAATCCGCGAACTTTACCACACGCCTCTGGTGCCTTCAATACGTGGCGCGTTCCTGAGGGGGGATTTCGGCGGAGGCCGGGGCCCGGTGCCCGCGGGCCTTGCGTCTGTTTGCGGTGCGTGGCGGCGGCGCGGGCGCGCCGTTGCCCCCTCCGAAATCACATGCTAGGCTGCGGTAGTTCTTGCTGAAACGGGAATGCTTCTCGAGAAGCGTCGGTGTCCGGAGTTTGACTTTCGCCCGGTTTCCCGGGTGTTTAGAGGGATAGGTGATATGGAACGAGTCATGGTGTTTTTGGACGGGTCGAATATCTATCACGGCCTCAAGGCGTACAACCAGGCGCACGGCCACGATATGGGGCACGGGGTTCGGATCGACTACGAGAAGTTGGCCCGGGTGCTGACGGCCGGCCGGGACCTGCGCCGGGCCTATTTCTACGGCTCCTACGCGCAGGAGGGCGATCCGAGCTGGAGTTTCTTCGAGACGCTGAGCTACGGGAATTTTAAGGTGCGCGCCTTTCCGCTTCGGGCCGTGGCCCAGACCTACGTCGAGAAGGGGGTGGACATGAACATCACGCTGGACATGATGTTGCATGCCGCCCGGCAACACGTGGACACCGTCATTCTCGTGAGCGGCTCGAGCGACTACCTGCCTCTCCTGGAGGCGGTGCAGGACATGGGGATTCGCGTCGAGGTGGCCGCCTTTCGCGAAAGCACCTCGCCCCGTTTGATCAAGGGGGCGGATCGCTACATTAATATCGAGCATAAGGTGCCGGAGGTGGCCATCGAGGCGCGGGATCGGGACCAGGACGGCGGCCGGTCGCACGACCGCGAATACCACTCCTCCGACGCGTACTAGTCCCTTCGCGTGAGTGGCCTGGATTGGGCCGCGCTGGGGGCGCGCCTCGGGCTGCAGGCGGGCGACCACTGTCTGCGCGGTATAGCCGGCCGTTATCCGGTCGGAGTGACGTCGCGTGATACGGCGACCTGGCTGGGGCTCATTGTCGCCAATGCCGACCAGCGCTGCTGGACCCTCACCCGCCGGTGGGAACCCCAAGCCCGTCCGCCGCGCCGGCCGGATGCCACGACGGTCAAGTTCGCGGACCGGCGGCTGACCGAGCGCTACGTCGGGGCGGCCGAGGATTCGGCGTGGTTTCGCGACCGGCTGGGGGCGGGGGCCGCAGACGCGTTGGTCGAGGCGGCTGACGCCAACCGCCTGGGCGCGTGCAGCATCGACCTGCGCGATCACCTCTTGACCGCGCGGTACCGGTGCGCCGCTTCCGACGTGCCCGACCTGTCCGAAACCTTAGCGGCCCTGGGCGCGCTCGCAGCGTGTATCGATTCGCCCGAAGCGACTCTCCCCGACCTAGCCACCGTGCCGCTCCTGACCGGCGGAGGCAATGTCCCTGCCCAGAGGATGACCCGGCTCGAAGTGGACCGGGCTCGCTTGACCGCCACCCTGGCGCGGCAGCCCGGCCTGCGCGCGCGGGTGCACCCTGCCCCAGCGGTCGTGGTGGATTGGGACGCAGGCCGGCTGCAGAACCTCGATACCACGCTGCCCCTGGAGGCGATTCGCCAGGTGGCCATCGTGGCCGAGCGGGACGGTGCGTTCTGCGCAGTGACCGACGTGGGGGGCGCCATAGTCTTCGCCGGCCGGTTGGCCGGTGGCCCGCCCCAGATCCCTACCTCTCTTGCGCAAGTGAGTCCACCGCTGGTGTACGCACGTGCGGACCGCTGACGGGATGCGCTCGCGTGTGCCGCCGGCTTCTACGCGGTAAGGTACCGGGGCATGTCTTTCCTGGTCCCGCTGCTGGGAATCGCGAGTATCCCGGTGGTCATCTTGTTCTTCGCCTTCTTCGCGGCCTATGTCTTCAAGATGGACTGGATCGAGAGTGCGTTCGGAGACATGGACGCGTTTTGGGCGCAGCGTGCCGTGTGGTCTTGGACCCCGCGACGCCTGCGCCGGTCCAGGGAATCGGGGCGGCGCAGGCGGAAGGCGGGCGCACGGACCGCAAAGGAAGACGCGGTCGAAGCGCGTGACGCGGCGGAGAAGGCCGCCCGGTGGCCATACGACTGAGCCCGCGCGCGTCCCGGCGGGGCGTGGGAGATCATCCCCAACAGCGGGACCAGCCGCAAGCGGGACAGTAGGCGCAGCCGCCGGCGGGAACCAGGTCCACGGAGCACTCGGGACAGGCGGATGCGTCCTCCCGATCCGGGGCGCGGGAGGGCGGTGGAGCGGCCGGAGCGCTGAGGGCCGCGGCGGAGAGAGGCCGCGGATTCATAGGGCTCCGACCGCCCCACGGTGCTGGTGAGGGGAGCTGGCGGTCTTCCAAAGGGAACAAAAAGCGAACATGGCGGTGTGAGGAAAAGCGCGGGGCCGATTCTGCCGGCGCCGCGCTTGTGTCCTGCCTTTCGTTAGTACTTGCGCATGAGGCCGACGACCACGCCCTGAATTTTCAGGTTCCGGTCCGGGCCCACGCGGATGGGGTCCATGGCGAGGTTGGCCGGTTGGAGGCGCACGTGGTCATCCTCCAGGTAGAAACGTTTCAGGGTGGCGGCCTCATTGTCCACGAGGGCCACGACGGTCTCACCGTCTTCTGCGGTGGTGCTCTCCCGGACGATCACGTAGTCGCCGTCCTGGATATGATCGTCGATCATCGAGTCGCCTTTGACCTTGAGGACGAAGGTTCGTCGCCCGGCGGTGCCCACCCCCGCGAGGTGGCGCGGGACGGCAATGGTTTCGCGCTCGGCGATGGCTTCGATGGGCGCCCCGGCGGCGATGCGGCCCATGAGCGGCAGCTCCACGCTGGATTCATCCGCGGCGTCGAGGTCGACGATGCGCATGTCCCGGCTGCGGTTCCACCCGCGTTCCACCAGGCCTTTGGCGGCCAGGTTCGATAGGTGTTTGTGTACCGTCGCCATGGAGGAGAGCTGGAAGTGCTGCCCGATCTCTTCCAGGGTGGGCGCGTAGCCCTTGTCCCGGATGTGCTCGCGCACGAAGTCGAGGATTTCCTTCTGGCGCTTCGTCAACGTGGGTCGTTTCACTCCAATGCCTCCCCGCACGGGGCCGGGGCGCCAGGATGGCGCCGCCCTTCGTGCCGCGATTAGGGTAGGCGAATCAGGGACGAAAGTCAACAGCATATTTTTGCCGGTGGGCCACCTTTCGGCCAATGTGCGCTTCCTTTGGCCACTCGCGCCGATCCAGACGTGGGCAGGGTGTGGATAAGTCCTGTTTCCGTACCCACCGTCCCCATCCTGTCCACAGGACGCCGGCGGCCGCCGAGTTCCCGGTGGCCGTGGTGACTGGCGCAAACTGGCCCTTGCAAATTTCTAATAGTAAGGTAATATAATCATTAGCATGCCTAATGATTACGATTCGCCCGGTCCGGGGCAGTTTTCCAGCATCCCAGCGCCAGATGACGCGGATATCCCCCCCTTCCTGCATGAACGTGGATTCGCCGGCATTCTTGCCGCCGCCGCCAGTGCCCTCCGGGCCGGGATCGCCAGCAGCCTGGAGATGGTGGGTTTACCCCCGTGGGGCCCCGGCCGCGTGGGGCTGATGTCCAAGCTTCTGGACGAGCCCATGAGCCAGGTGGACGTGGCCAATTTCATGCGCATTTCCCCGCCGTCGGCCATGGAGCTGGTCAGGCGCCTGGAGCGGGACGGATACGTCCGGCGCACGCGGGATCCCAAGGATCAGCGCCGGCGGTTGGTCAGCCTGACGGAGGGAGCGCGCCGGCAGGTCATCGAGATGCGCCGGAGTCTGGTGGCGGGGATGACGGCGGTTGAAGAACGGATGGCAGCGGAAGGCTTCAGTGACGCGGATCTGGAGCGGTGCAAGGCGCTGTTGCGCGCCTACACGGAGGTGTCCCGCGCCGAGCACGTGCGGCGCCAGGCGCCCCCCGAATCCGGCGCCGCGGCGGGATGACAAGTTTTTGTATCTGGGATTGCCCACGGTGGCCGGCCTCTGAGGGGTATTGGCTGCAAAACGGGGTGAGATCGGCCGGACTGCCCACGGGCGATCGCATCACCTGTACAGCAAGGAGTCTGACGGGATGAGCACCACCGGTACCAATGGCGAATGGCAGCACACCGCCTGCGTCCTGTGCAGTTTGAACTGCGGCCTCCTGGTGAAGATCGAGGACAACACGATCGCGAAGGTCAAGGGCGACAAGGCCAATCCCTTCAGCCAGGGCTACACCTGCAGCAAGGGCCTCACCATCGCGAAGTACGCCCACCACAAGCAGCGGGTGCTGCAGCCGCTGAAGAAGCAGGCGGACGGCACCCATGCGCCGATCGCATGGGAGCAGGCCTACGCGGAGATTGCGGACAAGCTGAACGGCATCATTGCCGCCCACGGCGGCGGCGCCATCGGCCTCGCGGGCGGCGGCGGCCAGGGCAATCACCTGGACCTGCCCTATGCGACCAGTTTCTTGCGCGCCATCGACTCACCCTGGTTTTTCAACGCGCTGGCCCAAGAGTACACCCATAAATTCTGGGTGCACCGCCACACGTTCGGCGGCGACGGGGTCGACTATCACGTGGAGCCGGAACACGGCGAAGTGCTGCTGGTGATCGGGTCCAACCCGTACATGAGTCACGGTTTTCAGCGGACGCGCGTCGTATTGAAAGCGATTGCGAAGGATCCCGACCGTGCGCTGATCGTGGTGGACCCGCGCCGCCACGAGACGGCGAAGCTGGCCGACCGGTACCTGCAGATTCGCCCGGGCACGGACGTGTATTTCCTGCTGGCGCTGGTCCACGTCATCGTCCACGAAGGGCTGGTGGACGAGGCGTCCATGACGGCACACACGACGGGTTGGGCGGACATGCGCTACCTGGCGGACCTGGTGACGCCCGAGCGGGCCGCCGGGCTGTGCGATCTGGACGCGGATGACATCCGCTGGGTGGCGCGGCGGTTCGCGGCCGCAGCGAGCGCGTCCATCCGCGTCGACCTGGGTTTGCATCACAATAAGTTCAGCGTCGAGAACGTGTACCTGGTCGATCTCCTGCACGTCCTGACCGGCAACCTGTGCAGGGATGGCGGCGCGGTGTTCCCCGCCTCGTTCTTCAGCGGTGCGGGCGTCACGGGCGGCGGGGGCCGGCGGGAACGTCCCAGCACGCGCGTGGCCGGCATCCCGCAGATTCTCGGGATGTATCCGCCGAACGCGCTCCCCGAGGAAATCCTCGACGCCGGGGAAGCTGGGCTGCGGGCGCTCTTCGTGGAAGGTGCCAATCCGCTGCGCTCCTACGCGGATAGCACGCGGATGGAAGAGGCCTTCCGGGCGCTGGACTTGTTGGTGGTGATCGACCCGGCGATGACGGAAGCGGCGCACATGGCCGACTACGTGCTGCCCCCGCCCTGCGGTTACGAGAAGTGGGAGACGGTGGTGTTCACAAAGGGCTATCCGGGGATCTATGCGCACGTGCGGCCGCCCGTGCTCGAGGCGCCGCCGGAGACCCGGCAGGAAGGCATCATCTTCTACCAGCTCCTCAAGGCGATGGGCCGCGACGTGTCCGGCCATCCCCTCTTCGGCGCGCTCGAGCTAGCCATCGACGCGGGCGAAGAGGCCCCGGTCCTGAGCCTGGTGCGGGGGGCCGCCACCTCGTTCTCCATGACGCGGTATCAAGAACTGTTGGACGCGGGCACGATCACGGCGGACGGCAACGCGCCGGAGCAGGTGTTCCAGGCGATACTGGATCACCCGGAAGGGGTCGAGCTGTGTAAAGTCGACGCGGCCAACAACTGGGAGTCCCTCCGCACGCCCGACAAGAAGGTCATCCTCAATCCGCCGCCGCTGGTGGAGGTGTTTGCCGCGTTGGAGATTCCCGACGACACCGACTTCCGGCAGAACGCGGAGTTCCCCCTCGTGCTCCAAACCGGCGAGCGGAGCGACTACAGTGCGAACACGATCCATCGCGATCCGTCGTGGCGCAAGAAATTCACGAGCCAACTGCGGATGCATGAGACCGTGGCCGAAGAGTTGAGCATTACCGATGGGGAGACGGTGAAACTCATCACCGAATACGCCGAGGCGCTGGTGCCGGCGCGGGTGACCGACGACATCTATCCCGGGAATGTCAGCCTGCCGCACGGCTACGGCCTGTTGTGGGAGGACGAGGACACCGGGAAGCTGGAACCCGTGGGGGTCAATGTCCAGGCCCTCATCAGCGCGAAGCACCGGGAGCCGATTAGCGGAGTGCCCTACCACAAGCACATCCCTTGTCGGCTCGAAAAGGTCAACGGCAGCCAGGCATGACCGTTCACGAGAGGGCGGTCGCGAAGGAGCGTGCGAAGATGAGCAGCAACGGTTCAAACGGCGAGTGGCATTCCACGGCCTGCGTGCTGTGCAGTATCAACTGCGGCCTGCTGGCGAAGGTCGAGGACAACACGATCGTCAAGGTGAAGGGGGACAAGACGAACCCCTTCAGCAAGGGCTACACGTGCAGCAAGGGGCTGACGGTGGCCAAGTACGCGACGCACGCCCAGCGGGTGACGACGCCGCTGAAGAAAATGCCTGACGGCACGCACGCGCCCATCTCCTGGGAGCAGGCGATCGGCGAGATCGCGGAGAAATTGCAGGACATCGTCGCGCGGCATAGCCCCCGGTCCGTGGGCCTGGTGGGCGGCGGCGGCCAAGGCAACCACCTGGACTTCATCTATGCCGCGAGCTTTCTCAACTTGCTGGGGTCGCCGTGGCACTTCAACGCCTTGGCCCAGGAGTTCACGCAGAAGTACTGGGTGAACGGGCACATGTTCGGGAGCGACGGCGTGGACTTCGAGGGCAACCCGCACCGATCCGAGGTGTTCCTGGTGCTGGGGACGAATCCGTGGATGAGTCACGGGATTCAGCGGGCCCGCGTGGTGTTGCGCGAGATCGCGAAGGACCCCGACCGCACGCTCATCGTGGTGGACCCCCGCCGCCACGAGACGGCGAAGATGGCGGACCAGTATCTCCAGATTCGCCCCGGCACGGACGTGTACTTCCTGCTGGCCATGCTCAACGTCATCGTGTCGGAAGGCCTCACCGACGACGCGTTCATCGCCGAGCACGGGCACGGGTGGGAGGAGGCCAAGTTCATCGCGGACCTGGTGACCCCGGCGCAGGCGGCGACGCTCTGCGACCTCAGCGAGGCGGACATCGTGGCGGTGGCACGGCGGTTCGCGACGGCGGAGAGCGCCAGCGTCAAGGCCGATCTCGGCATCTACCACAACAAGTTCATGGTCGAGAATTGCTACTTGCTGCCGCTGCTGCACCTGATCACGGGCAACCTGTGCACGCCGGCGGGCGCCCACTTCCCCGTGAGCATGTTCACGGGGGCGGGCATCTTCCGGGACGTGCCGGAGTCGGAAAAGCCGCGCACCCGCGTGGCGGATATTCCAATGATCCGCAACCTGTTCCCGCCGAACGCGCTGCCGGAGGAAATCCTCGACGCGGGACCGGAGCGCCTGCGCGCGCTGTTCGTCGAAGCCTGCAACCCGCTGCGTTCGTACGCCGACACCCAGCGCATGACGGAGGCGTTCGAGGATCTCGATCTGCTCGTGGTGATCGACCCCACCATGAACGAACCGGCCCGCATGGCGGACTACGTGCTACCGGCGCCGGTGGGCTACGAGAAGTGGGAGACCACCGTGTTCCCCAAAGGTTTCCCGGAGGTGTACATGCAGCTTCGGCCGCCGATTCTCGAGGGCCCGGCCGAGGCGAAGCAGGAGTGCATCATCTTCTACGAGTTGGCGAAGGCCATGGGGTTGGACTATCAGTCGGTACCCCCCTTCGCGGCGCTGGAGGAGGCGATTGCCGCGGGGGATCCCGCGCCGGTCCTGACGCTGCTGCGCGGGTTGAGTTCCGGATTCGCCATGTACAACTATCAGGCGCTCGTCGCGTCCGGGGCCATCAGCGGCGACGGCGATGCCGGGGAAGAAATCTTCCAGAAGCTCCTGGACCATCCGGAGGGCGTCGAGTTGTGCCGCGTCGACCCCGAAGCCAACTGGGACCAGATCCGCACGCCGGACAAGAAGGCCGTGCTCCATCCCCCCGAGTTGCTCGGCATGTTCCGCGACCTGACGATTCCAGAGGATACGGACTTCCGGAACAATCCGGAATGGCCGTTCATCCTGCAGACGGGCGAGCGCACCGACTACAACGCCAATACGATCCACCGGGACCCGAGCTGGCGCAAGAAGCAGCGCAACAGTTACCTGCGCATGCACAAGACGGTGGCCGAGGAGTTGTGTGTGAC
The DNA here is from genome assembly GCA_965371225.1 of uncultured bacterium. Lineage (GTDB taxonomy): Bacteria > Abyssobacteria > SURF-5 > CBDUXP01 > CBDUXP01 > CBDUXP01. The sequence goes on from CBDUXP010000004.1 coordinate 123,386, forward strand.
CGACGGGGAGACGGTGCGCCTCATCACGGAACAGGCGCGGGTTCTGGTGCCCGCCCTGGTGACCGAGGATATTTATCCCGGCAATCTGAGCATGCCCCACGGCTACGGTCTCTTGTGGCCGGATGAGGAGACGGGCAAGTTGGAGCAGGTTGGCGTGAACGTGCAGGAACTCATCAGCGCCAAACACCGCGACCCCACCAGCGGCGTGCCGTACCACAAGCACATCCCCTGTCGCGTGGAAAAGGTGGAGGCCGCCTAGCCCCGGCCTCCGATATCGTGTCCGCCGCGCCGGTCCGGACGCCATCGCCCCCGCCCGCTACCTTGGAAGTGGACGGGGCCGCCCCCGCGGGATATGCTTGCCGCCCGGCGTCCGGCGAGGGGGGACCGCCGTGCGCGCACCATGACAGAACCGGCAGTTCAGGACGAAGCGCCAGCGACCGCGCTGTCGGCAGTCAAGAAGCTGCTGTACGGCGTGGGCCAGGCTGCGCCGGGGCTGGCCGAGAACTCGATCAACATCTTCCTGCTGTTCTACTTCACGAAGGTCGTGCAGTTGGACCCCCGGCTCGTGGGCACCGCGCTGATGGTGGGGCGCTTCTGGGACGCGATCACGGATCCGCTGATGGGGTATATCAGCGACCAGACGCGCACGCGCTGGGGCCGGCGCCGGCCGTTTCTCTTGTTCGGGGCGGTGCCCTTCGGGTTGGCGTACTTCCTGCTCTGGTGCCCCTTCCCGAACATCACGGGCAACGCCGCGTTCCCCTACCTGCTCATCACGTTTCTGCTGTACAGCACCGGCGTGACCGTTTGCCAGGTGCCGTACCTGACGCTCGGCGGGGAGTTGAGTCCGGATTACCACGAGCGGTCCAGCATCATCGGCTTCCGGCAGGTCTTCTGGATCATCACGATTCTCGTGGGCGGCGCGTTGACCGCCAATGTGGTCGGCCTCTTCGTCGACGTGCCGTATGGGGCGGTGGCGTCCCGCCCCGGCTGGGCGGCGATGGCGGCCCTGTTCGGGTGCCTCGGCACCGCGGCGTGGCTCACGGCGGGCTTCGGCACGCGCGAGGTGATCAACCCGGGGCCACGCGACACGAAACCGTTGGGGCAGGCCGTGGGCGATGTGTACCGCGTCGCCCTGAAAGCGCTACGCAACCCACACTTTCGCAAGATCGCCGGCGCGTTCCTGATCGCGCAGATCGCGTTCATCATGGTGACCACCACCCTGCCGTTCCTCATCAACGACTGGATGCAGATGCCCAACCTCTTCGCGCCAATCATGGGATCGCTGTTGATCGCCGCGATTCCGTGCCTGGGGTTGTGGGTGCGCCTCTCGCGCCGGATCGGCAAGCGCATGGCGTACGTGGCCGGGCTGGCCATCCTCGCGGCCCTGCCGCTGACCACCCTGGTGATCCTGCACCCGGATCGCTGGATCGGCTGGACGTTCATCTACGCGGCGCTGTTCGGCGTCGGCCTCGCCAGCCACATGGTGTTTCCCTGGTCCATGATCCCCGACACCATCGATGTGGACGAACTCGAAACCGGCGACCGCAACGACGGATCCTACTTCGGGGTCATGACGTTCCTCGGCAAGACCAGTTCCGCCATCAGCATCTTCATCGTCGGCCAGCTCATTGGGATCACGGGCTACGACGCCAGCTTGGCGGTACAGACCGACAGCGCGCTCTTCGGATTGCGGTTGATCTACGCCGTGATCCCCACCTTCGCATTCGCGGCCAGCATCCTGGTATTCCTACGCTATCCGCTCACCGAAGCAGCGGCGCACGAGGTGCGGGAGCAATTGCTCGCCCGCCGCGGCGAACTCGACGCCGCCGGCGCCTGACCCCCATACGGTTTCTGCCCAGACGCCAACTGCGCGCCCGGCCCGGCGCGCTCATCGGGAGGTAATCATGGCGTGGATCACCACCACTAGCGAAGAGGACGCCACTGGCCTGACCGCCGAGGTGTACGAGCGGCTCCGCGAGTCCCCCATCTTCATGGGCAGCGTGCCCAACATTTACAAGTCCCTGTCCCTGCGGCCGGAAATTCTGGACGTGTTCCAGAAGATGTCCTTCGTCGGCTCCTTCGGCGGCACGGGGCTCACGCGGGAAGAGGAGGAGATGGTCTCCACCGTCGTCTCCTCCATCAACCGCTGCCACTACTGAACGAACGCGCACGGCGCGGCCCTCGTGGGAGCGGGGGGAGATATGGACTTGGCGCACCAGCTCAAGCGCGACTGGCGCAAGGCGGACCTGAGCGAGAAGCATACGACCATGCTCGCGTTCTGCGAGAAGCTCACCGTCAACCCGAGCGGCATCACGAAAGACGACATGCAGGCGGTGCGTGACGCCGGCTGGAGCGAACGGGATTACTTCGACATGGTGCTGCTCACCGCAGCCTTCAACCTCATCGATCGTGTGGCAGACGCCTTCGGCGTCCAAGTGGACGACCAGATGAAAGGCATGCTCGACGCCATCGGCGAGGAACTCGTCTTCGATTCAAAAGCGTAGACCCGGCGGCCAGCACTCCACGGAGCCGAGCCCGGTGCGGTTGCCGCGACCTCCGGGATATATGTCGCCCTTTGTTGTTCCCCATTCCTCCTGTGGGTTGTGTTGGAAGCCCATCCAGAGCCTCACACTCCCGACAAGGCAACTCGAGACCGCCGCAGCGGCCAGCAGGTGCCACGGTTTCATGTCCCCAGCTTCCCGTGAAAATCCACGGCCACGTGGGGTATAATAATCAGCAGTATTTCGCCGTTGTGTTGCCTGTGCAGCACGGCTTTTTATGGGCATAGTGCAGGCGCGGGTGGCGGGAAATTGGATCAGCTGGCGGGTGGAACCCCCACCAGTCTCCGCGAGGACCCGTTTTCTCGCCAACAGGCTGCTCCGCCCGCTGCGGTGCGCGCGGCGCCGTCGCAAGAAGTCACCACGCACGACCAGATGGTGGAGAAGCAAGACACGATGGTGGGCCGGACGCTGGGCCCCTATGAGATTGAACGCCCGTTGGGCTCCGGGGGGATGGGCACTGTCTATTTAGCACATACGCCGGAGGGCGACCCGGTCGCCCTGAAGGTGTTGCACCGCGAACTCAGCGGCCAGGAGCAGTTGGTGGAGCGGTTTCTGCGCGAGGCGGAGGCCGGAAAGCGACTCGACCACCCCACCATCCTGCGGACGCTGGGCCGCGCCGGAAGCCAGCGCGGGCGCCATTTCTTCGCCATGGAGTACTTCGTGGGGGAGACGCTGGAACAGCTGTGGGAGAACGGCGGCCCGCTTACTGAGAGGCAAGTGGTGGTGGTGGCGTACTACGTGGCCGGCGCGCTGGAGTATGCCCACCGGGAGGGCGTGTTCCACCGGGATATCAAACCGTCGAACATCATGGTCAACGCGCAGGGTGAGGTTCGGATCGCCGACTTCGGCATCGCGCGAGTGCAGACCGCCTCCCGCTTGACCGAGACGGGCACATTCCTGGGAACCCCCGCCTACTGCTCGCCGGAGCAACTGCGCGGGAAGCGATTGGACGGCCGGGCGGACCTGTATGCGCTGGGGGTCACCATGTACGAGCTGTTGACGGGCGTGTGGCCCTACGACGGCGACACCCATTTCGAGATCATGGAGTCGGTGTTGAACGGGGACTATCTGTCGGTGCGGGCGCACACGCGGAGTGTCTCGCGGCGTCTCGCGAAACTGATCGATGGGATGGTGGAGCGCGATCCGGACCGGCGCACGGCGTGTGCGGCGGACGTGATGGAGCGCCTCGAGGTGTGCATCCGGAAGCAGGTTCGGACGCGGCCGGGCGCCAAGAAGTTCGAGCAGAAGATGCTGGCCGTCACCCAGGATCTCTACACGCAGGGGGGAGGCGCGCCCGAGTCCGACGAGCCCGTCGTGCGCACCACCGGCGTGTCGACGCTCGACGTTCCCGCAAGTCCGAAACCGCGGGCGACCGGCGGGCAGTGGTTCCGGCGCCTGACGCTCGCGGGGGCCGCCGCTTCCCTTGCCGCGGGCGTGGCGTTCGATGTGCCTACGCGTTATGGCGTGCCCGTGCTGGTGCGCCTGATGGCAGTCGACCAGCCTCACACGATCCAGGTGGCACGGGCGGGTCTCGGCGTCATGGGGGACGCCGCGGTGCCGGGGCTGCTGACGGCTCTGGAGACTGCCCGCGGCGAAGACCGGGAACGCCTGTACGCTGCGCTCAGCGACCTCACGTCCCCCGCCGCGACGGACACACTACTGGCGGGACTGGAAGATCCCGATGGCGGGGTGCGGGCCCATGCCCTTCGGGGGCTCGGGGCACTTCACCATCCGGATACGGCGTCCTTCAGCGTGCGCGCGCTGCGCGATCCGGACCCGCGGGTGCGTGTGGCGGCAGTGCGGTTGGCCGCTGAGGCGCGCGAACCGGCGTATCTCTCTCCCCTCGCTGGGGCGTACGTGGGGGCGGACGCGACGCTGCGGAACGCGTTGACCTGCACCCTGCAAAGCTATGGCGCCAGCGCCCTGCCGCATTTGCAAAGGGTGTGGGATGGGCTGGACCATCAGGGCAGGCACGCCGTGGTGGCCTGCGTCGAGGGCATCGGTGGCCCCCAGGCGGTGGACCTGCTGGTGTCCACCATGAAGGCTGAAGAGCGGGACGCGATGCGGTTTCTGATTGGTGACGCCCTGGGGCGCATGACCGGCGAGCGCCTCGGCAGTGATCCCGCCGTGTGGCAAGCGTGGCGCACCCGCCAGGGGGGCGTAGCGTCCTAAGGGTTCAGCCCCGCTGGCTCCGGGGCGTGAACTCGCGCGTTTCGGGGCCCGTGTAAATTTGGCGCGGGCGGGCGATGCGATTGTCCTCGTCCAGCACCATCTCCTGCCACTGGGCGAGCCAGCCGGGCATGCGGCCGATGGCGAACAGGACGGGGAACATGGCGGTGGGAAAGCCCATGGCCTGGTAGATCAAGCCGGAGTAGAAGTCCACGTTCGGGTACAACTTGCGCTTGACGAAGTACTCGTCTTCCAGCGCGATACGCTCCAGCTCGAGCGCGATGTCCAACAGCGGATTGGCGCCGGTGACCTCGAAGACCTGATGGGCGACGTCCTTGATAATCGTGGCCCGCGGGTCGAAGTTCTTGTAGACCCGGTGGCCGAAGCCCCACAGCCGGTAATCGCCGCTCTGCGCCCTCTTCACGTACTCGGGAACGCGGTCTTTCGAACCGATTTCGGCCAGCATGTTGACCACCATCTCGTTCGCGCCTCCGTGCCGGGGGCCGTACAGCGCGCCGGCGGCGGCGGAGGCGGCGCAGTAGGGATCGGCGTTGGAGCTGCCCACAACGCGCCCGGTGGAGGTGCTGCAGTTCTGCTCGTGGTCCGCGTGCAGGATGAACAGCACGTCGAGCGCCTTCTCCAACACGGGGTTGACGTCGTAGGGGTTGCGCGCCATCTTGAACAGCATGTTCAGGAAGTTGCCGGTGAACGAGAGGTCGTTTTGGGGATAGACGTAGGGGAGGCCGAGGCTGTGGCGGTACGCGAAGGCCGCCATGGTCGGGGTCTTTGCAATCAGACGGACCATGGAGTCGTAGCGCTCCCCGGCATCATCGATCCGCTTGGATTGGGGGTAAAAGGTGCTGAGCGCGGCCAAGGTGGACACGAACATGCCCATGGGGTGGGCGTCGTGCCAGAACGAGTCCATCAGCTTCTTGGTGTTCTCGTGCAGCATGGTGTGAATGGTGACGTCGTCCACCCAGAGCTGGTATTCGGCTTCCGTCGGCAACTCCCCATTGATCAGCAGATACGCCGTTTCCAGGAAGGAGGCCTGTCGGGCCAACTGGTCGATGGGATAGCCCCGGTACTGCAACACGCCCCGGTCCCCGTGGATAAATGTGATCCCGCTGCGGCAGGCGGCCGTGTTCATGAAGCCCGGGTCGTAGGTCAGCAGGCCGAACTCCTCCTCGGTTACCTTGATCTGCCGGAGATCGATCGCCCGGATGTTCGCACTCTGGTCCGCGTACCGGCCGTACTCGATGGGTAGCTCGTAGGTCTTGCCCGTGCGGTTATCCGTGATGGTCAGCGAGTCTTTTGCCATAAGGCACCTATCCCCTCCCGCGCGCCGGAACGGCGGCGGGGGTCCTGACTTTAGAATTTAGATGAGCAAGTTCTGGCTAACAAGCTTGTATCAAACAGGTTAACCGTGACGTGTCCGACGCTCCTGGTCTGGCTCTTCCAGAGCGGCTCCCCACGCCCGTATTGTAGCCGATTGCGTGGGCCGTCGGCAGTCGTTGCGCCCCCCGGTTTTTCGCTCGGGGGCCGGGGGCATGACGCCGGCGGACTAGACAGGAGGCATGCCCTATGGCCGCAGTTCCCGACGTGGGTGATCCGGCCCCGGACTTCACCCTGCCGTCCACGGACGGTGAGGTCGCGCTCGGCGACCGCCTGCAGGCGGGTCCCGTGCTGCTGGTGTTCTACCCCGGGGACAACACGCCCGTCTGCACGAAGCAACTGTGCGACTACCGCGACAACCTGGAGGTGTTCACGGACCTGGGGGTGCAGGTGCTGGCCATCAACCCGCAGAAGATCCGGTCCCACGAGCGCTTCGCGGACAAGCATGCCTTCCCCTTCCCGCTGCTGGCGGACGCGGGGGGAGCGGTCTGCAAGGCATACGGCGCTCTGAACTTCATCGGCCAGGCGAAACGGGCGCTGGTTCTGGTGGGGCAAGACGGCGCGATCGCGTACCGGCGGGTGGACGTGCCGATCTTTCGCCGGACGGCGGCGGACCTCGAAGAAGTGCTTGGGGGCCTGGACTTGGGGTGAACCGGCCTAGGTTCCGGACGGCTCTTCCCACACCGGTAGACTCAGGTACTTGCTCCCGTTGTCTGGGAAGATGACGCAGATGTAGCCCTCTTTGCCCGCGTCGTGCAACTGGCCCGCCAGCTCGCGCGCGGCATAGGCGGCGGCGGCCGAACTCGGCCCCACCAGCATTCCCTCCTGCCGCGCCAGTTCCAGCATGGCGTCGTACGCGCTCTCCGTGCTGACCGCGATGTCCCGGTCGGCCACCGTCGCGTCGTAGATGCCCGGCACGATGGCGGTGGCCATATGCTTCAGCCCCTCCAGGCCGTGCCACGAATCGTCCGGCTGGAAGCTGATGCACGCGATGGCGGGATTCAGCTCCTTCAACCGCCGGGTCGTGCCCATGAAGGTCCCTGCCGTGCCGAGGCCCGCGACGAAGTGCGTCATCTTGCCCTGCGTCTGGTCCCACAGCTCGGGGGCCGTGGTCTGGTAGTGGGCCCGCCAGTTGTCGTCGTTAGAGTATTGGTCCGGGTAGTAGTAGCGCGCCGTGTCCTGGGCCATCTCCCGGGCGCGCCGGATGGCCCCATCGATCTGTTCGTCCCCCGGGGTAATCACGAGTTCTGCGCCGAGGGCCGTGAGGATGCGCTTACGTTCGGGGGACGCGTTTTCGGGCAGGCAGAGGGTCACGGGCCACCCTTTGGCGGCGCCGATCCACGCGTAGGCGATCCCGGTGTTGCCCGAAGTGGCTTCCAGGATGCGTTTCCCCGGCACCAGGTCTCCCCGCCGTTCCGCCTCCATGAGCATGTTGTAGGCGGGGCGGTCCTTGACGGATCCCCCGGGGTTGCACCATTCCAGCTTCGCCGCCACCTCCACCCCCGGCACGGCGCAGAAACGCCGCAGGGGCACCAGGGGGGTGTTGCCGATGAACGAAAGCAGTCCGCCTTCCATGCGTGGGTCTCTCTCCGAGGGCGCGCCGGGCCGGCCGCGGGCTGGGCGGAGTATAACAATGGTGTATGACCGGCCGGCACGGCCGGAGGGAGGTGCCATGCCCTTCTGCGTGATGCTCGTCGTCGTCCTGATGGGAAGCGCTGACGCGATCGAGCCTCCCCCGTCTTTCACCGCCGTGTGTACCCGGGTTTTCGACGGGGACACGATCGGGGTCACAGGGCGCGACGGCAAAGTGATCCGCGTGCGCTACGCGGGGATCGATGCACCGGAATTCGACGAGCCCGGTGGGCGGCGGGCCCAGGCCCTCAACCGCGTGCTGGTGCTGGACCGGGAAGTGCATCTCGCACCGGCGGCAAGGCAGCGGGATCCCTACGGGCGTTTGGTGGCCCACCCCACGGTCTGCGGCGTGGATGTCGAACGGGCGCTGCTCGCGGCCGGCTTGGCGCGAGCGTGGAGGGATTAGCTATTTGTGTAAGACATATACTTCATATGGATAACAGTAATATTTATAGCAGTTTATAACTATTAGAATGGGAAGGGCGGGTCCGGGATTTCCACCGTCTCCCCGTCCAGCGTGGCGAGTGCGCTGGCCCGGCACGCGTCGTAGAACGCCGCTTCGGCATCGATGGCGGCCAGGTACCGGTCCCGCTCCGCCTGCCGCATGGGAGTCATGGCAAGCACTGCCCGCTGGGGCGAGGGGTATCCCCCATTGGCGGTGAATGCCCGGTCCAGCCAATTCAGCGCGACGGCCTGCTGTCCGGCCTTCAGGGAGAGCCAGCCCGCTCGGAGGGCATCACGGGCGCCCCCCTCGACGCTGAAGGCGGTCACCGTATGCTCCCGCGCCAGCTCCCATTCCCCGGCGAGCACGCCCCCCCGGGCGGCGTACCGATGCAGGGGCGCGACCCAGTGCGGCGGCGCGCCGTCCAGTTCGTGCTCCGCCGCCGCCAGCAACCCCGGTCCATCGCCGCGGTACAGCAGCCGGTCCAGGTGGAGTTGCCGGCAACTGGCAAAGGTGCCGGGCGGGGTGTCGGCCCGCACCGTCGCGCAGTTCGCCTCCGCCCGCCAGTCCAGGTAGGTCCGGAGAGGCTCGGGCGAGCGCGCCGCCAGTTGGAGCAGCTCCTGGGCGTACCGGGCGCGGAAATCGTGTGCCTGGGGCGTCGCGACCACGCTTCCGCGGATGCGCCAGGTTTCCTGGGCCGCCTGGGCCCACGCGGGATCCTGCGCCAGCCAGGCGAGACCCGCACCGCCGCCACCGAGCAGGAGCGCGGCCACGGCCACCGCACCGGCCACCACGCGTCGTTCCCACCGGGAGGGCGCATCATCCGGCTCCGGCGCTTCGGCCGCCCCCTCAGCGGCCTGCTCTTCAGGCGGCGATGGATCGTCAGGCATCGGCGGTCAGTAGTTTGCCGAAGAGTGCCGTGGGCGCGGGGCGGCCCGGAAGCGGCGCGTCAGGCTGCGGGGCCGGCGGCCCCGCGCACGTCGCGCTCGAAGCGCTCCAGTTCACCGCGCAGCCGATCCGCGGTCACGCGCAGCAGGTTGTGGAGCAGTTTGACGGCGATCTTCGGGTACTTGCCCATCAGCCACTCGAGTTCGGACTCGTTCAGGACGAACAGTTCTAGATCGGAGGCGGCGACGGCGGTGGCGGACCGCAGTTCGCCGCTGATGAGGGCCATTTCGCCGAAGATCTCGCCGTGCCCCAGCTCGGCCAGGACCACCTCCTCGCCCTCCATGGGCAGGCGAATCTCCACGCGCCCTGCCACGATCGCGTACAGCGCCTGCCCGGTATCGTCCTTCCAGAAGATGTGTTCACCGGCGTGGTAGGAGTTCAGCAGGCCGGCATTAATCACCTTGCGAATGTCCGAGTCCGAGCAGTCGTCGAACAGGGACCCGCAGCTCAGGTGGAGGGTGACCCGCTCTCGATCGCGGCGATCCATGCACTAGCTCCCGATGTAGTGGCGGCTGAGCTTCTCTTGTTCGAGCAGCTCAGCCTGGTGTCGGGCGTTCGCGATGCCTGCGGCGGTCATGGCGGCTACGCCCTCCACAAGAATTTGATCCGCGGTGCGGAACCGCACGAACTCGCCCCCGCTGGCGACCTTGTCTCCGAGCACGAACGCGCCGAGCGGCTCGTCGACCGCCAGGAGCGGCACGACGAGCAACGCCACCCGCTCATAGCCGGTCACCGCCAGGTCCTTCGTCCGCGGGTCGTCGTTCCAATCGGCGACCAGGATGGTTTCCCCCGCGTCCAGCGCCTGGCTTGCCACGCCGGTGCCCGTGGGTTCGGACCATTGGCGAAAGTCTTCCTCCCCGTAGCCCCGGGCGGCGGCGCCATCAAGCGTGTCGGTCGTGACGTTGCGCAGGAGGATGGCTCCCGTCTTGGCCTGCGTGGCGTTCAGGAGCACCCCCACCATGCCGTCGAGCAGGCGGTCCATTTCCCGCTCGGTGCTGAGAAGTCGTCCCGCCGCGTACAGGGAGACGAGCTCCGTATTGGTTTGGCGCACGCGGGGCCCGACCGTCCGGAACAGCGCGAGCATGACCTTGGCGCCCGAGGGGCTGCCGCTTTCCATCAGGTCGAACAAGGCCTGTTGCTTGAGCCGGCGCAGGGTCGTGGTGCCCGCGGCATACGCGTCGGCCGTGCGCGGCAGGCCGGCCGCCATGCCCATTTCTCCGAAGAAGCTCCCGGTGGGCAGGAGCGCGAGCGTCTTGACCTCCCCGCTCGCGGATTCCTGGCTGATGCGGACCTGCCCTTCGGAGATGATGCAGAGGTCGGTGTCCTCGTCCCCCGCCCGGAAGATGCAGTCGTTGTTCGTATAGGTCACCACGTCGGCGGAGCCGAGGACCAAGTCCAACTCCGCATCGGTCAGGGGGCCGAGCAGGGCGCATTCGCGCGCGGCAGCGCGGAGTTTCGCGGCGTCCATGGGCCTGGGTTACCGCGCGACCCGGCGCTTTCGCTCCTCGGTCTTGCCCTGTTTCGTGTGCTGCGCGGGGATGGGGACCCCGTTGCGCTGGCAGAGGATGTGGAAGGTGCTCAGGTCGTTCACCACCGCGGAGGCCACATCGTAGGTAATGATCTTGCGGGCGTAATACCGGGCCACGTCCTCCTCGAGGGTAATCATGCCGACGTTCTTGCCGGTCTGGATGGACCCGTAGATTTGGTGGGACTTCCCGTCGCGAATCTGGCCCCCGATCCCGGCCGTCACCTTCATGATCTCGCGCACGGCCAGCCGGCCCGAGCCGTCCGCTTTGGGCACGAGCATTTGGGACACTACCGCCTTCAGCCCCCCGGCGACCTGCATGCGAACCTGCTGCTGCTGGTAGGCCGGGAACGCGTCGACGATGCGGTCCACGGTCTGGGCCGCCCCCATGGTGTGGAGCGTCCCGAACACCAAATGCCCGGTCTCCGCCACGGTCAGCGCCGTCTCAATCGTTTCCAGGTCGCGCATTTCACCGATGAGCACCACGTCGGGATCCTGGCGCAACACGCGGCGGAGCGCCTCTTTGAAGGACCGCGTGTGTTGGTGGACTTCGCGCTGGTTCACGATGGATTTGGCGTGGGTGTACACGAACTCGATCGGATCCTCGACCGTCATGATGTGGTGGCGTTTGGTCAGGTTGATCTGATTGAGGATCGCGGCCAACGTGGTGGATTTGCCGGACCCGGTGGGCCCCGTCACCAGCACCATGCCGCTTTTGAGGTCGACCAACTCCTGGACGGTTTTGGGCAGACCGAGGTCCGCCATCGAGGGGACAGTCGAGGTGATGACCCGCATCACGCAGCCCATGCCCCCATTGCGGTGGTACACGTTCACCCGGAAGCGGCACAGCCCGGGCATGGAGTACGAGCAGTCCAGGTCCAGGGTTTCTTCGAATTCCTTCTTCTGCCGTTCGGTGAGGATGCTGAAGATCAATTTCTCCACGTCCTCGGAATTAAGGGGACGGCAATCCATGAGAGGGATGATCTCCCCGTGATGGCGGATCATCGGCGGGACACCAATGGTCAAGTGCAAGTCCGAGGCGCCCTTCTTGACCACGGACCGCATTACTTCCAGCATTTCCATATAGTCATCCCCCTGCGCGGCGCACGGATCCTGCTCCCCGTCCCCGGCGCAGTCTAGCACGCCTCTGTGAAGCCCTGCCAAGCGTCTGCGCGCGCGCGGGCCCCGTGTCGCGTTGACCCTCTCCCAAGCCCATGCTACCCTGCCTCGGTACGGGGATGGGCCCGCCACCCTGGCACCTGGCCTGATGGAATCGTCTGCAAAACGCGCGCCGCGCCCCGCGATCCTCACCCCGCAGGAGGTCTACGAGTACCTGGACCGGTACGTTATCGGCCAGACCTCGGCCAAGCGCACCGTCGCCGTCGCCGCGTACAACCACATGAAGCGCGTCGCGCACCGGCAGCAGCCGGGGCCGGTGATCCGCAAGTCCAACATCCTGTTCATCGGCCCGACCGGTTCGGGCAAGACGCATATCGCCCGGCACTTGGCGGAAGTGCTCCAGGTGCCGTTCACCGTCGTCGACGCCACCGAGTACACGGAGGCGGGGTATTACGGGAAGGACGTCGAGGTGATGGTCGCGGAGCTGTTGTTCCGCACCGGGGGCAAGGCCGAGGAGGCGCAACAGGGCATCATTTTTATCGACGAGATCGATAAGATCGCGCGCCGCACCCAGGGCGCGCGCACGGGGGCCGGCTCGCGGGACATCGGCGGGGAGGGCGTGCAACACGCGCTGCTGAAGCTGCTCGAAGGCGCCGAGATTTTCGTGCCCATGAACGTCACCCAGCACTGGAACAAGCACGACTTCGTGCTCATGGACACCAGCGATATCCTCTTCATCTGCGCGGGCACCTTTTCCGACATGGACAAGGTCAAGGCCCGCCAGCCGAACGTGGGCTTCGTCAACTGCGGGGCGCAGGGGCCGGATGACGAGGCGATTACGACGAAGGATCTCCTGAACTACGGGCTCGTGGCCGAGCTGGTCGGCCGGTTGCCCGTCGTGGTGGAGCTGGAAACCCTCACCGAGCAGGAACTGGTCAAAATTCTGAAGGAACCGCCGGACGCGATCTTGAAGGAGTACCAGGCGCTGCTCGCGCTGGACGGCATCCGGCTGACGTGGACGGATCCGGCGCTACGCGAGATCGCCCGCTACGCGGTGGGCTCCGGCCTCGGCACGCGCGGGCTGCGATCCATTGTCGAACGGGTGATGCACGACGTCATGTTCGACGCTCCCCACCGGCGCGGCGAACGCGTCTCGATCAACAAGCAGCTTGTGCGCGAGCGCTTGCCCGCCTCGCCCGACTAGCTGCTGACCACCGCCGGCTTCTCCGGCGTGAAGTTCGTCGCCATGGTCTTCGCGGCGGCGTAACAGACTTTCTCCGCCAGCGTCTTCCAGACCTCGGGAATCTCCTCGGGCTTCATGCCGTCGACCACCTGGCCATCCCGGATCGTCTGGCGCTGCCGCGCCGTGTCCTTCTCTTGATGCTGGAAGAGCACGTTGCCCTCCGCCCCAACGGCGCGCACGCCCACGGTGAGTTCGAACTGGAAGTCGCGGCCGCCCTCGCGGTCGCGGTGCCGCAGCGCCGCACTGGTCACGACGCCGTGGATGGACACGTCCGGCTGCGGCTTAAGGCG